>NZ_CP113097.1:2550000-3187500 GCF_026625125.1 Pseudomonas putida
GGGCAGGCATGCGTGCATACGGGTGGGCGGTGTTGGTGCGAACTGCCCGATTGCAGTGCGCCCGGTTACATCGGCAGTATCCGGTCCTGAATCACCTCTTTCATCACCAGGGTCGAACTCAAGCGCTTGACGTTGGGGATGCTGGTCAGTTGTTCGTCATACAGTTTCTGAAACGCCGGCAGGTCTTTTGCCACGACATGCAGCAGGTAGTCCGGATCTCCGAACAGCCGCTGCGCCTCGACGATCTGCGGTATTTCGCCCAGAGCCGCCTCAAAATCCGCCACTGGCTGACGGGTGACTTCGCGCAACGTGACGAACACCAGCGCGGCGAAGTTCAGCCCCAACGCGCTGGGTGCCAGGCGTGCGTGGTAACCGAGGATCGCCCCTGATTCCTCCAGCGCCTTTAGCCGCCGATGGCAAGGTGACAGGCTCAGCCCCACGCGATCGGCCAACTCGGTAACCGACAAACGACCATCTTTTTGCAGCTCGGCAAGTATCTTGCGGTCTGTCCTGTCCACGGGGAAAATTCTTCCACTAATAAGGCGTTGAGGGGGAATATACGAAAGATAATGCCCCGCTGGAATCCGTACGCTTTCCTCACTCCAAATTCAGTGAAGGAAGTCTGACGTGTCAATCAATGTGCTGGCGGCGTTCTGGGCCGTGTCATTGCTGTTCGTGATCACCCCCGGTGCAGACTGGGCTTACGCTATCTCGGCCGGCATGCGCGGGCGCTGGGTGATGCCAGCGGTCGCCGGCATGCTGTCCGGGCATTTTCTGGCAACACTGATCGTTGCGGCTGGCGTGGGGAGCCTGGTTGTCGGGCACCCACAGGCATTGTTGTTGCTGACCTTGGCGGGTTGCACCTACCTGCTCTGGCTGGGCGGCAACCTGTTGCTGAGCCCGGCGGTGCCACAAGGGGGGCCGAGTGATTCAAGCGATAGCGGCTCGCGCTGGGCGTTCAGAGGCTTTTGCGTGAGCGGGCTCAACCCCAAGGTATTCCTGTTGTTCCTGGCCTTGCTGCCGCAATTCACGGACCCTCAGTCGAGTTGGCCGGTACCTGTACAGATCCTGCTGCTGGGGCTGGTCCACCTGTGCAGCTCGCTGGTGATCTATCTGCTGGTAGGTTATGGCGCCAAAGCCGTCCTGAGTACCCGGCCGGAGGCGGCGAAGAGGGTGGGGCGGTTATCGGGAGCGGCGATGATCCTGGTGGCGCTGGGGTTGATGGTGGGGCAATTCGGCTGAGGGGCCAGTGACTAACGGCGAGTAGCGGGGAACGAACTGTTTATTGCACATCTCTTATCCTCAGATGGATGGCAATGTGCCCGGGACTCCCCAGAGATGAAACCGCTTCAACGACACGAAACCCCAACGCCGCTACCGCACTTTCTGCTCAATGGCGGTGCCATCGGCACACGGCTGCAGACGATGGACTGGAGCGATTCACCGCTCGGCCCGCCGCAATCCTGGTCGCCCCACCTGCAGGCGGTGATGGCCACATTACTGCCGGCCCAGGCCCAGTTCGTGCTGTTCTGGGGGGAGGCTTTTGCAGCGCTTTACAACGACGCCTACGCGCCGACCATTGGCAGCAAGCATCCCCACGCTTTAGGGCGCCCAGCCCAGGAATACTGGCGCGAACTGTGGCATGACCTCGAACCGTTGCTGCGTGGCGTGCGAGAGACTGGCCAGACCTTTTCGGCCAAGGATCGCCCCTTTTATATAGAGCGCCACGGATCGGGCGAAACGGTGTACTTCGACGTGTCGTATTCCGCAGTGCGTGAGGCCGATGGCAGTGTCGGCGGGGTGCTGTGCCTGGTCACCGAGACCACCGAGAGGGTACGCTTGCAGCAGAATCAGGCGTTTTTGCTGGAGTTGAGCCGCACGTTGCCTGGGTTGGGTGAAGCCGATCGCATCGAAGCCTACGTGGTGAGCCGCCTGGCTGAGCACCTGGGTGCGACGCAGGTCTGTTTCGCTGAGGATCAGGGCGACGGCGTAGGGTTCAAGGTTGCGCACGACTGGGCTGATGGCGTGCCATCGCTGGTCGGGCAACACCGCTACGCGCGCTACGGCGCTGCGCTGCATGAGCGACTGGCGGCAGGGCAGGTGGTGCAGCAAGCGTATGACAGTGCAACGTCACCCCTGGGCGGCCTTTGCTCGACGTTGCATGTGCCGGTGCTGCGTGGCGGTCGCCTGGAAGCCATGCTCGGCGTGCATTGTCATGGCCCGCGCCAGTGGCTTGAAGAGGAATGCCGCTTGGTGGAGGAGACGGCCAAGCAAGGCTGGGCGGCCATCACCCATGCCCGCGCAGAACGCGCCCTGCACCTGCTCAACGACAGCCTGGAGGAGCGCGTCACGGCGGCACTCGCCCAGCGTGAGGCCGCGATGCTGCAGTTGCACGAAGCGCATAAGCTGGAAATGATCGGGCAACTGACGGGCGGTATTGCCCATGACTTGAACAACATGCTCACGCCTATCATCGGCTCTTTCGAACTGCTGCGCCGGCACTCACAGTCCGACCGTGCCCCGCGCCTGATCGATGGGGGGCTGCAGGCTGCCGAACGGGCACGCAATCTGGTCGCGCGCTTGCTCAGCTTCGCCCGTCGGCAAACCCTCAAGCCCCAGGCAGTTTCGCTGGCCGCTCTGGTAGAGGACATGCACGAGATGCTGGCCCGATCACTGGGGCCGACCATCGCGGTGAGCGTGCAGATTGACCCGGCTTTGCCTGCGGTGGTCGTAGACCCTCATCAACTTGAGCTGGCGCTGCTGAACCTGGCGGTCAACGCACGCGACGCCATGCTCGAAGGTGGCGCCCTGAGCATCTGCGCCGGGCTTGAGGGCGAGGGCCCCGAAAGGCCGGCGACTCTGGCGGCGGGACAGATGGTGTGGCTGCAGGTTCGCGACAGTGGCAGTGGCATGGATGAAGATCAGTTGCGCCGTTGCGTCGAACCGTTCTACTCCACCAAAGGCGTCGGCAAGGGCACCGGCCTTGGCCTGCCGATGGTTCAGGGGCTGGCCGTACAGTCCGGTGGCGGCTTCGAGATACGCTCGCAGCAAGGGCAGGGTACGGTTGCCACGTTGTGGCTGCCGAGCAGCGATGGGGTTGCGGTGTGTCGTGACAGTGAACGGGCAGAGGTGCCGCTGGCAGACCCTACGCGTCGGGTGCTGCTGGTGGACGACGAAGAGATCGTGCGCCATGCCACAGCCTTGCAATTGCGCGACCTGGGGTATCAGGTGACCGAAGCGGCCAGTGCCGCTGCAGCGTGGCAGTTGGTAGAAAAGGGCTGGTGGCCTGATGTTCTGGTGACCGATCATGTCATGGCGGATATGACCGGGGTGCGGTTCGCTCAACGGATGCGCGAGCGCCAGGCTGACCTGCCCGTGCTGATCATAACCGGCTATGCCAACCTGACACCGCGCGAACTCAAGGGCTTCGAGGTGTTGCGCAAGCCGTATCGGCGCGCAGAACTGGCGCAGAGGGTGGCGCGCCTGCTTACCGGCAGGCCTTGACGGCCTTCAAGGCGCCAGCACCTTGCCAAGCAACTGGCATACTTGCTCGACCGAGTACGGCTTTGCCAGAAAGGTGAACCCTTCGTGGCCGCCTTCGGCAATCGCGTCGCTGTAGCCGGAGGTGAGGATCACCGGCAATTGCGGGCGCTGGCGGCGTAGCTCGCGGGCCAGGGCCAGGCCGCCCATACCGGGCATGACCACATCGGAAAATACCGCATCGAAGTCGCCTGCCGGCCCTGCCAACTCCACCAAGGCGTGCTCCGCTGAGTTCACCCAGCAGATTCGGTACCCGTGGTCTTCGAGGATCTGCGCGGTGAAATTGCCCAGATCGGGGTTGTCTTCCACCACCAGTATCCGCCGCCGCGCGCCGTTCACCTGAGGGGCGCTGAACTCGGCGGCCCTATCGGCGTGCTCGGCAGGCGGTTCCTCTTGCGGCAGGTACAGGGTAAAGGTCGTCCCCTGGCCCGGGATGCTGGCAACCTCCACATCCCCCCCGGATTGCTTGGCAAAACCGAACACCTGCGATAGGCCGAGCCCCGTGCCTTCCCCGGGTGCCTTGGTGGTGAAGAACGGGTCGAAGATGCGCTCGAGCAGTTCATCCGGGATACCAGCACCGCTGTCCACCACTGAGATGGCGGCGAACGGCCCGTCGTGTGCCTGCTGGTCGCGCAGGCCAGGCATGCGTTGGTTGGGCAGCAGGCGCAAATGCAAGGTGCCTTCGCCGGCCATGGCATCACGGCCATTGAGCATCAGGTTGATCACCGCGGTTTCCAGTTGGCTGAGGTCGGCGCGGATGTGGCATGGCGTCGGCGGCAACTCCAGTGCTACCTGGATCCGCGCCCCCGTGGCGGTGTCGAGCATGTCGGCCATGGCCTGCAGGCGCGCCCCGGCTTCGAATAGCTGGGGGCTCAATGCCTGACGGCGGGCAAAGGCCAGCAACTGGCCTGTCAGCTTGGCGCCGCGGTCGACAGTGTCGGCCATGGTCTTGAGGTAGCGTTCGCGGCGGCTTTGCTCGAGGTTGGGGCGCTGCAGAAAGTGCAGCGACGAGCGGATGATGGTGAGCAGGTTGTTGAAGTCATGGGCGACGCCACCGGTCAACTGGCCGATGGCTTCGAGCTTCTGGGCCTGGCGGAGCACGGCCTCGGTATGCAGCAGTTGGGTAGTGCGTTCTTCGACGCGGTGCTCCAGGGTGGCGTTGAGCGATTCGAGCGCAGCCAGCGCCTCCCGCACTTCGGCGTGGGACTGGACCCGCTGGATATGCGCCCAGCAACGCTCTGTCACTTCCCCGATCAGCGCCTGTTCGTAGCCCGTCCACTGCCGTGGCATTTTATCGTGGATGGCCATCAGCGCGGTGAGTCGGCCGTCCTTGACCAATGGCATGCAGATGGTGGCGGTAATGCCGATGGCCTGGAAGGTGGCAGCTTCGTCACTGGCCAACTCGTTCAGGTTGTCGTTGATCACCAGCGGCAGGCCGTTGCGCAGTTGGCTGACGGCCAGGCGGCCGAAGTCAGCCAGGCGGTATTGGCCCAGCAGCCGTGGGGAACCCGGGGCGACAGCGTCGCCGCAGATCGTGAAGCCATCTTGGTCGGCATCCATCACGGCATAGGCGCAACTGGACAGCTGCAGGTGCTCCACCAGCATGCCGGTGGTGATGGCCATTACCCGGTCCGGATCCGTGGCATTCGCCACGGCCCGCCCCAGGTCGTCAAGAAATGCCAGCCGCTGGTTGGTGACCACACTGCTGGTCGTCTCGGTGACCGTGTCGAGCATGCCCACCACTTCGCCGTTCTGGTCACGAATGGGGCTGTAGCAGAAGGTGAAGTAAGCACGCTCCGGGCCGCCGTTGCGGTCGATGGTCAGCGGGAAGTCTTCGATATAGACGGCTTCGCCGCCCAGGGCGCGTTCGGCCATGGCCGAGATGTCGGCCCAGGCTTCTTGCCACACTTCGCGAAACGGCTTGCCCAGCGCACCGGGTTTTCTGCCAAGGATTGGCAAGAACGCGTCGTTGTGCAGGGTAAGCAGGTCGGGGCCCCAGAGAATCGCCTGAGGAAAGCGCGAGGCCAGGCACAGGGCCACGGTGGTCTTGAGTACGTCAGGCCATCCCTCGATCGGGCCCAGGGAGGTCGTGGTCCAGTCGTGATTGCGAATGCGCTCGGCCATCAGCCCGCCGCCGTCCAGCCATTTAGCCATGTGTGCTCCGCCCATCCTTTTGCCGGGGATGCCAAGGGTGCACCGAGCATAACCGATTGGCGAGGGCTTTATGCTGCATGCCGGTGATCAGCCGCAGCAGGGTCAACGAATGAAGTGCACCTTGCCGGTGTCGTCATTGCCCATGTAGATCCCGTACACCCCAGCCTGCCGCTCGAGGATGTAACGCTCGAGAATCTGCCGTATCGCCGGATAGTAGATCTCGTCCCAAGGGATCTGGTCGGGTTCGAAGAACGTGTAGGCCAGCGTTTCTGGCCCGTACTGGCCGGTCTCCTCGGTGGCGATCGCGCGAAAGATGATGTACACCTCGCTGATTGTCGGCACGCTGAAGATCGAGTAGGGTGAGACGATTTCGGCACGCACGCCGCTTTCTTCCCACACCTCACGCAGCGCTGCCTGCTCGGTGGTTTCGCCCGCTTCCATGAACCCGGCCGGCAGCGTCCAGGTGCCGGGGCGCGGCGGGATCGCCCGCTGGCACAGCAGGTACTTGCCATCGCGTTCGATGATGCAGCCGGCGATGATCTTCGGGTTGATGTAGTGGACATAGCCGCACCCGGTACAGTGCAGGCGCTCATGGGTGTCGCCATGGGGAACGCCCCGGGCCAGTTCTGTGGTGCAGTGCGGGCAGTAGCGCGGGGCGTTGGGCATGGTCAGCGGCCTATGCGGGGTTCTATACGGGGTTCCTTGAGGGCCAGAGGCTCGACCATGTCGCGCACCTTGGTGTTGTCGTCCTGCTTCTGGCGCAGGTAGTCCAGGGCCACCTTGGCGGCGGCGCGCACATGGTCGACCGAGGCCTGGTGGGCCACCAGCGGGTCGCCACTCTTGATGGCGTCGACGATCTTTTCCATTTCAAGGTTGCTGGCGCCGCGGCGGTTCTGCTGCGACACCGAGGTGGCGCGCAGGTAGCTGATGCGCGCCTGCAACTGGCGCAGCTGCTGCGCTGCGACCTGGTTGCCGGAGCCTTCGAGCAGTACCTCGTAGAAGCCTTGGACCGAGTCCAGCACCTGCTGCAGCTCGCCTTCCTCGAGTGCCTCGCGGTTGACCTCAAGCGCCCGCTCCAGGGCCCGGATGTCCTTGGCTTTGGCATTGAGGGTGAACAGCTGCACGATCAGGCCTTCGAGTACACAGCGCAGCTCGTAGATATCGCGGGCGTCTTCCAGGGTGATGATGGCCACGCGTGGCCCCTTGGCATCGGCGAATTCCACCAGGCCTTCGGACTCCAGGTGTCGCAGGGCTTCACGCACCGAGGTACGGCTGACACCAAGGCGGTCGCAGAGGTCGCGCTCGACCAGGCGATCGCCGGGGAGCAGGTGGAAATTCATGATCGCGCCGCGCAGCTTGTCGAGCACGATTTCACGCAGTGTTACGGGGTTGCGGTTGACCTTGAAGCTGTCGTCGAGTGGCTGGCGTTTCATCAGGTGCGCTCTTTATGAGGCTGTTTCGCCAACATCGCGGAACACCCCGAACCGAGGTGCTCCCTGCAGTGGTTCGAACAGCCCGTTGTTAACGGGTTGACTCCGCATCGGCTTCGGCGAACGCTTCGCGGGCCAGGCGGAAACTGTCCACCGCCGCGGGCACGCCGCAATAAATGCCGACCTGGAGCAGGATCTCGCGAATCTGTTCACGGCTCAGGCCATTACGCAAGGCGCCGCGAATATGGAGCTTGAGCTCGTGGGGCCGGTTGAGCGCGGAAATCATGGCCAAGTTTATCATGCTGCGCTCTTTGAGCGATAAGCCATCGCGGCCCCAGACGTGGCCCCAGCAGTACTCGGTAACCAGCTCCTGCAAAGGCTTGGTGAAGTCGTCGGCGTTCTGGATCGAGCGGTTAACGTAGTCCTCGCCCAGCACCTGGGTACGGATCTGCAAGCCTTTTTCGTACTTTTCGTTGCTCATCGTCTGGCTCCGAATCAAAAGAGGGGCCGCAACCAAGGGTGAGAGGGTCGCGCGGCCCCTGAAAAAAGAACTGTCGGAGCCGCTTTGCGGCCCCGAGGGCATCAGCCCAGCGGGGGCAGGGCGCCCAGTTTGCCTTTGTGGTAGACCATCGGGGTCACCGGGTCGGCGGGCAGCACCAGGTTCTTCACCGCGCCGACGATGATCGCGTGATCGCCGCCGTCATACTCGCGCCACAACTCGCACTCGATGATCGCCGTGGCCTTGCTCAGCAACGGGTTGCCCAGCTCGCTCAGGTGCCACTCGATGCCTTTGGCCTTGTCCTTGCCCTTGCCGGCGAAGGCGTAAGCCTCGGCAGTCTGCTCGGCGGACAGCAGGTGGATCGCGAACTGCTTGCTGTCGCGCAGGATCGGGTAAGTGTCAGAGGCGTAGTTGGGGCAGAACAGCACCAGCGCCGGGTCGATCGACAGCGCACTGAATGCGCTGGCGGTGATGCCGACAATGCCGCCGTCGGCGTCCAGCGTGGTGACCACCGTGACCCCTGACGGGAAGGAGCCCATCACGTCTTTGTAGATGCCTGGTTCGATCATCGTGTATTACCTCTTAGCGCATCACAAACGGGTCGGGCATCGGCGCGGTGGACAGGTTGATCCACACGGTCTTCAGCTCGGTATAGGCCAGCACCGAATCGATGCCGCTTTCACGGCCGTAGCCGCTGTTCTTGAAACCGCCGATCGGCGCCATGGCCGACACGGCGCGGTACGTATTGACCCAGATGATCCCCGAACGCACGTCACGGGCCAGGCGGTGGGCGCGGCCCAGGTCGCGGGTCCAGATGCCGGCAGCGAGGCCGAACTGCGAGTCGTTGGCGATGGCAAGGGCCTCTTCCTCGGTCTTGAAGCGGATGACCGCGGCGACCGGGCCGAACACTTCTTCCTGCATGATGGTCATCGAGTTGCTGTCGCACTCGAACAGCGTCGGTTCGTAGAACCAGCCTTCGCCCTCCACGTCGGCACGTTTGCCGCCCATGTGCAGCGTGGCGCCTTCGGCCTTGGCCGCAGCAACCAGGCTTTCGACCACGGCCAGCTGCTGGGCAGTGGCCATCGGGCCCATTTCGCTGGCGTCGTCCTGGGGGTTACCGATGCGGATGCGCTTGGCCCGCTCGATCAGGCGGGCGACGAATTCGTCGAAGATCTCGTCCTGCACCAGCAGGCGCGAACCTGCCACGCAGCTTTGCCCGGAGGCCGCGTAGATGCCGGCCACTGCGCCGTTGATGGCACTGTCCAGGTCAGCGTCGGCGAAAATGATGTTCGGCGACTTGCCGCCCAGCTCAAGCGACAGCTTGGCGAAGTTCTCGGCGCTGCTGCGCACCACGTGGCGAGCGGTGGCGGCGCCGCCGGTGAAGGCGATCTTGCGCACCAGCGGGTGGCGCGTCAGTGCCGCGCCGGTGCTGGGGCCGTAGCCGGTGACCACATTGACCACGCCGGCAGGGAAGCCCGCTTTCAGGGCCAGGCGCGCCAGCTCGAGGATGGTCGCCGAGGCATGCTCGGAAGGCTTGAGCACGATGGTGTTGCCGGCGGCCAGGGCGGGCGCCAGTTTGATCGCGGTGAGGTACAGGGGGCTGTTCCACGGGATGATCCCGGCCACCACGCCGATCGGCTCGTGCACGGTGTAGGCGAACAGGTCCGGCTTGTCCAGCGGCAGGGTGCCGCCCTCGAGCTTGTCGGCGAGGCCCGCGGTGTAGTGGAAGAACTCTGGCAAGTAGCCGACCTGGCCCCGGGTTTCGCGGATCAGCTTGCCGTTGTCACGGCTTTCCAGCTGAGCCAGGTGTTCTTTGTTTTCGGCGATCAGGTCACCCAGCTTGCGCAGGAGCTTGCCCCGCGCGGTAGCGGTGATGCTGCGCCAGGCTTTGCTGTCGAACGCACGCTGGGCAGCCTGAACGGCCAGCTCCACATCGGCTTCATCGGCGTCGGGCAGTTGCGCCCAGGCCTGGGCGGTGGCCGGGTTGAGGCTATCGAAGGTCTTGCCGCTCTGGGCATCGAGCCATTGGCCGTCGATGCACATCTGGAAACGAACGAGGGTCATGCAACAATCCCCTTGGCGGATTCGGTGAGGGTGCGGGCCTGGCTGAGGAAATCCAGCAGCATCTTGTTGACTTCTCGGGGGGCCTCCACCGGCATCATATGCCGTTGCTCGGCGAGGACCACACTTTGCGCGCCAGGAATGCTGGCAGCGAGCTGGCGGGTCATGGCCGGGGTGGAGCCCGTGTCGAGTTCGCCGGTGGCGATCAGTGTCGGTACCTGGATGCTGCCCAGATCAGCGGCGCGGTACATGTCCTGGGTGGCGAACAGCGAGTAAGTGGTGTGATAGCCCTGCGGGTCGTTGCTCGCCAGCACCTGGCGAATCGCGGCGACCTGCGCCGGGTTGGCTGCCTTGTACTCCCGGCTGAACCAGCGGTCGAGCGCGGCGTCGACGTTGGCGTCGGGGCCTTGCTGGGCCGCCTGGGCTGCGCGCGCGATGACCCCGGCGCTCTGTTCCGGGCTGCGGTTGAACACGCTGTTGAGCACCACCAGCGCGGACAAACGCTGCGGGTAGTTCAGGGCAAAGGCGCGTGCGACCAGGCCACCCATGGAGAAGCCGATCACGGTCGCCTGGGCGATCTGCAGATGGTCGAGCAGTTCTGCCAGCTGGTCGGCGTAGCCTTCCAGGCCGGTATCGGCGGCAGGCAGTGCGCTCTGGCCATGGCCGAGCATGTCGTAGGCAATGACGCGGTAGTCGTTGGCCAGGCCCACGAACTGCCCGCCCCACATTTCCTTGTTCAGGCCCACGCCGTGGATCAGCACCACGGGTTGGCCCTGGCCTTGGGCCAGGTAACTGGTCCCGGCCGGTGTACGTTCAGCGACAGGCTGAATCATGGAGGGCGCTCCTTGAAGGTCGGGCGCGGCGGGTAAGCACGCCACGCCCCGGCCCGTCTTGGTTGTTGTTATTGAGCGTTGGCTTTTTCGGCAGCCAGTTCTTCCAGGTCGATGTAACGGTTGCCGATGCGCGGGTGCAGGCGGCCGCCGTCGGCAGCGCCCAGTACCACGACGATTTCGTCGGCACGCGGGGCGTCTTCGATCTGCATTTCCAGGGTGATGTAGTGCGAGCGCAGGCCTTCGTCGTCTTTCTGCATCATCGGGATCTGGATCGAGGTGCCGGGGCCGCCGCGCTTGTTGGTGAAGCTCAGGTAGCTCTTGGCTTGTACGGCTTCGCGGTAGTGGTTGCCGAACCGCAGGGTGTGGATCACCGCCGAAGCGTGTTCGATCTCGCCATCGGCGCCGACCACGGCAGCTTTACCGTAGGCTTCGATCTTGTCGGCACCGCCAATGGCAGCGGTGAGGCGCTCGACCATCAGCGCACCCAGCTCGGAGCAGTTGGCGCGGATTTCTGGCTTGAGGTCTTCAACGAAGCCGCGGCCGGCCCATGGGTTCTTGATCACCACGGCCAGGCCGACCATGGTCACCGGCTTGTCGGTGGCCTTGCCGCCTTCGATGCGGGTCTCTTCGGAGTAGGTGACGATCTTGCGGATTTCGAAACTCATGAGGGGCTCCTGGTGAGGGTTATCAGCTCTTGTTGTCTGATGGTATACCATAATATTTGTTGTGCAAGAGCCCGCTGAAAATTTCTCCAAGCAGGAGACGAAAGGCGGCCGCAAGCCGCAAGCCGCAAGCTGCAAGCGCCGAGCTCACGGCCGAGCACGTACGCTGTTACTTGAAGCTTGAAGCTTGTAGCTTGCAGCTAAAAAAAACGCCCACGCCCGAGGGCCTTGGCGGCCTCCGGGGAGCGGGCTGTTCCAGCAACGCTTTCAGGTAAGGGGAATTCAGGCGAACGCCGGCACCACTTCCTTGATAAACAGCTCGAGCGATTTCTTCTTCTCGGCGTGGGGCAGGCTGTTGTCGCACCAGAAGCTGAACTCGTCGACGCCCAGTTCCTGGTAGTACTTGATGCGCGCGATGATTTCTTCCGGCGTACCGATCATGGTGTTCTTGCGGATGTTCTCCAACGCGAAGGCCGGCACCTCGGCGAACTTCGACTCCGGGCTCGGCTCCAGGAAGCCGTTGACCGGGACCGTCTTGTTGCCAAACCAGGCATCGAAGGTGCGGTAGAAGCGCGAGATGGCCTGGGCGCCGACTTTCCAGCCCTCGGGCTCCGACGGGCTGTGCACGTGGGTGTGGCGCAGCACCATCAGTTGCGGACGCGGTACCTCGGGGTTGTTGTCCAGCGCAGCCTGGAACTTGTTTTTCAGGTCCAGTACTTCTTCATCACCCTTCATCAACGGGGTGACCATCACGTTGCAACCGTTTTTCACCGCAAAGTTGTGTGAGTCCGGGTCGCGCGCAGCGATCCACATCGGCGGCATGCCATGCTGCACCGGCTTGGGCACGCTGGTGGAGGTCGGGAAATTGTAGACCTCGCCTTCATGGGCGTAGTCGCCTTCCCACAGTTTGCGTACCGCCGGCACCATTTCGCGCAGGGCCTTGCCGCCGTCGGTGGCCGGCATGCCATTGGCCATGCGGTCGAACTCGAACTGGTAGGCGCCGCGGGCCAGGCCCACTTCCATGCGACCGTTGCTGATCACGTCGAGCAGGGCGCACTCGCCGGCCACGCGGATCGGGTTCCAGAACGGCGCAATGATGGTGCCGGCGCCCAGACGGATCTTCTCGGTGCGCGCGGCCAGGTAGGCCAGCAGCGGCATCGGGCTGGGCGAAATGGTGTATTCCATGGCGTGGTGTTCGCCGATCCATACGGTGCTGAAACCGCCGTTTTCGGCCATCAGGGTCAGTTCGGTGAGGTCCTCGAACAGCTGGCGGTGGCTGACCTGTTCATCCCAACGTTCCATGTGTACGAACAACGAAAATTTCATGGGGCACTCCTCGCAGCTTGAAAGTCTCGCCTGGCGTGCCAGGCGTCAGTAATAACGTCAGGCGCCTCAGGCGAAGGCGGGCAGGCTGGCCATTTTGCCGCGGCAGTAGACCATGGGCCGTGGTGCCTGCTCGGGAACGATCAGGTTGTGCACCTTGCCGACCATGATCGCGTGGTCGCCACCTTCATATTCACGCCACAACTCGCATTCGATCACCGCAGTGGCCCCTGCCAGCACCGGGTTGCCCAGTTCGCTCAGGGTCCACTCGATGCCCGCAGCCTTGTCCTTGCCTTTTTTGGCGAAGGCGTAGGCTTCAGCTTGCTGTTCGCCAGAGAGCAGGTGAATGGCAAAGCGCTTGTTCTTGATCAATACCGGGTAGGAATCGGAACTGTAGTTGGGGCAGAACAGCACCAGCGGCGGGTCCATCGACAGGGAGGAAAAGGCGCTGGCGGTCAGGCCGACGATCGAGCCGTCGTCGTCCAGTGTGGTGATGACGGTGACGCCTGAGGGGAAGGAGCCCAAGACGTTCTTATAGACGGTTGCGTCGATCATGGCGTGTACCTCGAAAGGGGGTAGCGGTGAGCCGCTTTTTATCGTTGATGTGTCTGATGGTATACCGTAATACTCGTTTTGCAAGCGGAATTTTCAGGGCTGGGTAAAACACGATGAATGGCTAAAAGCCGCATGAAATGGGGCTTTGCTCAAAGCATGAAGGCCTGGCCGAGAGTGCTGAACCGGATCAGTCGGGCTTTTTTAAACCGAATCAGTGTTGTCAAAAGTTTGGAATACCATAATATGGTCCGCAGCTGAGAGGCCGCCTAGACGCGGTTTCCTTACAAAGATAAAAACGACCTTTCGAGCTGAAAACCATGTCCCAACCGTCATCGCAACACCAGTTTGTCGAGAATCACACGGTCGATTACGTTCCACCTGCCGAGCGCCACGGGAAGGCCCGCGACCTGTTCACCCTCTGGTTCAGTACCAACATCGCGCCACTGCCCATCGTCACCGGCGCCATGGTGGTCCAGGTGTTCCACCTGAACCTGTTGTGGGGCCTGATCGCCATCGTGTTGGGCCACCTGATCGGGGGTGTGGTCATCGCCCTGGCCTCTGCGCAGGGACCGCAGCTGGGCATTCCACAGATGGTGCAGAGCCGCGGCCAGTTCGGGCGTTATGGTGCCCTGCTGATCGTGTTCTTCACGGCATTGATCTATGTTGGCTTCTTCATTTCCAACATCGTATTGGCAGGCAAGTCGATCCACGGCATTGCGCCGAGCGTGCCGATGCCTACGGCGATCGTCATCGGTGCGCTGAGCGCCACGGCGATCGGTGTCATCGGCTACCGCTTCATTCATAGCCTCAACCGCATCGGCACCTGGGTGATGGGGTCGGCGTTGCTGGCCGGTTTCATCATGATGTTTACCCAAGAGTTGCCGGCCGACTTCTTCAGCCGGGGCGCGTTCAACCTGTCCGGCTTCATCGCCACCGTCTCGCTGGGCACCATCTGGCAGATCAGTTTCTCGCCGTACACTTCCGACTACTCGCGCTACCTGCCCAAAGAGGTCGGTATCGCCAAGCCGTTCTGGGCGACGTATTTCGGCGCCACCCTGGGCACCATACTGTGCTTCAGCTTCGGTGCAGTGGCAGTGCTGTGCGTGCCCCAAGGCACCGACGCGATGGACGCGGTCAAGCAGGCCACCGGCTGGCTGGGCCCGATCCTGATGGTGCTGTTCCTGCTCAATATCATCAGCCACAACGCGCTCAACCTGTACGGCGCGGTGCTGTCGATCGTCACGGCCATCCAGACGTTCTTCGCCCAATGGACGCCTAGCATCAAGGTGCGGGTAATGCTGGCTGCGGTGATTCTGGTGGCGTGCGGGATGGTCGCCCTGAATGCATCGGCGGACTTCATCGGTCACTTCATCGGGCTGATCCTGGCGCTGTTGCTGGTGCTGGTGCCGTGGGCTTCGATCAACCTGATCGACTTTTACCTGATCAAGAAAGGCGAGTACGACATCGCCTCGATCTTCCGCGCCGATGGCGGGATTTACGGGCGCTTCAACCCCCACGCGATCATTGCCTATGCGTGCGGGATTCTGGTGCAGTTGCCGTTTGCCAACACATCGCTGTATGTAGGGCCCTATTCGAACATCGTCGAGGGCGCGGATCTGTCCTGGCTGTTCGGCCTGATCGTGACGGTGCCGCTGTACTACTGCCTGGCCACGCGCGGCAAGGCTGCCGAGCAGGCGGGGCGGGTTGTGAGTGTCAACGACTGAGAGATTGCGGTTGCTGTAACAGGGGCTGCGCAGCAGCCCCCATAACGGAGCTGTAATCGCCTAAGCGCGCTCGACGGCACCCGCGAGCATTTGGGGCCGCTTTGCGGCCCATCGCCGGCAAGCTCGGCTCCCACATGAATTGCACCGTCTTTTAGAGATTGGGCAAGACGGTTGCTGCCACAAGTACAGAGCAGGTCTGAAGAACTGCGTGGTTGGGGTGGGAGCTGGCTTGCCGGCGATGGGCCGCACCGCGGCCCCGGCTCTGTCCGATCAAACCTTGAACTGCGCCACCATGCCATTCAGGTCCACCGCCAACCGCGACAAGTCTTGTGCCGCCGCGCTGGTCTGGTTGGCGCCCGCCGATGTCTGCATCGCCAGGTCGCGGATGTTGACCAGGTTGCGGTCCACTTCCCGCGCCACTTGTGCCTGTTCTTCCGAAGCACTGGCGATCACCAGGTTGCGCTGGTTGATCGACGCGATCGCCTCGGCAATCACTTCCAGCGCCTGCCCGGCACCTTGTGCCACTTCCAGCGTACCGGTGGCACGCCCCTGGCTGCTGTGCATGGCCGTGACCGCCCGCTCGGTACCGTTCTGAATCCCGGCAATCATCTGTTCGATTTCGGCGGTGGACTGCTGGGTGCGGTGGGCCAGGGCGCGCACTTCATCGGCGACCACGGCAAAACCACGGCCCGCCTCACCGGCGCGCGCAGCTTCGATGGCAGCGTTGAGGGCCAGCAGGTTGGTCTGCCCGGCAATCGAGCCAATAACATCGAGCACGCGGCTGATCTCGTTGGCGCTGCTGGCCAACTGCTCGATTTCGGCAGAGGTGCCGGTCACGTCATCGACCAGGTGCTGGATCGAGGCCAGCGCCTGGTTGACCTGATCGCGGCCATCGCGCGTGCTGCGGTCGGCGCCCTGGGACGCATCGGCAGTGCTCACCGCGTTGTTCGCCACTTCTTCCACGGCGGCAGTCATCTGGTTGACGGCCGTGGCCGCCTGGTCGATTTCCGCGCTCTGTTGGTGCAGGCCACGGCTGGTATCTTCGGTAACGGTGTGCAGCTCTTCCGAGGCCGAGGCCAGCTGGTCCGACGAGGCCGCAATCTTGCGAATGGTATCGCGCAGGCTGGCCTGCATGCGGCTCAGGGCGCGCAGCAGCAAGGCTGGCTCATCGCGACCGGTAACCGTGATTTCCCGCGTCAGGTCGCCCGTGGCCACACGTTCGGCCACGGCCACGGCATCTGCCAACGGCACGACGATGCTACGGGTGAGCACGGTGGCAATGGCTACCAAGGCAATCATGATCACCAGCAATGAACCGATAATGGCCGCAAAGGCTTCGTCGGCCACGTCGCTGCTGCGCTGGGAGGCCTGTTCGGCGCCGGTGCTGTTGTAGGTGGTCAACGCCGACAGCGCTTTCATCATGTTATCGGCATACTGCGTGAGTGGGCCGCTGATCTGTTGCCTGGCCTCGGCCATCCGACCGGCAGCGATGTCTTTGAGTACCTGTGCCTGCAGGTCGAAATACTGTTGATGGGCCGCGATCAGTGCGTTGAACAGGGCACGGTCATCGGCGGCGATGATGGTGGCCTCATACTCTTTCAGGCCCTTGTCGAGCTGCTCATTGATGCCTTTGAACAACTCGATGTTGCGCATGCGCTCAGTGGGGTTGTCATCCAGCGCAGCGCGCATGGTGATAGCACGGGCGCGGCCAAGGTTGGTGCTGACGTCACCGAGGGCGACCACGGCAGGCATCCAGGTGACGCGGATTTCGTCCGTAGCCGCGTCCATCTGCCGGGTTTCATAGAGGGCGATAAGGCCCATGAACAGGACCAGGGCGCCCAACAGGGCAAATACGCTGGCAGCGCGAATGCCGATCTTCATATTCCGTAACTGCATGGAATGTTCCTTGAGGGTGGTGCGCAATCAAGACCATGGGCAAACCCCGCTCACCGACGGTGCCATGCTCCTAATGTGCTGCAATATAGTGATGGGACTCACCTCTGATTCTTGTTTTTCAGAATAGTGCCACATTGCCATCATTATTGACCAGGCATTCAATCTAACGTCATCTGCTGGTAAATCCGTCATTTATTGACGGATCTGTCAGGAAAATGTGGTCAAACCGCCGGAATCAATGGGGCGATAGTATTCCGGGCGAAGGGCCAGGCTCTGGCTTTTGACGCAAATGGCCGCTCGCCAGATAGGCCGGCCATGGCCTCGTTGCCAGGGTATCGGCCCATGTCTTGTTGGGCAGGCGAGCGGCGCGCAGTGCGCGGAGAGGGGAGCGGTGCGGGGGCGGGGGGACAATCCGGTGAGCCAGGCCAAGCTCAAGTGCTGGTTCAGGCTGTTCTTGGGGCCTGCAACGAGGCCCGGGGGTCAATGCACTGTCTTGCGTTGCCTCACACAGGCGCGAGCCTGTTCAGTCAGCTCATCCAACCACTCATCGCGCTGTTGCTCGGCTTCGATCATCGCATCTTCACCCTGCTGATTGAGCAGGTAGGTGTGAATCTGGTGCACTTCAGTGGCCTGGTAAATCGGCGCGATATCAAGCCGGCCGATCAGCGCGCCGCTGGCCTGGCCGGTGCTGCTCATCAACACTTGCGGCCCGCTGGCGGCTACCACCTGCATGCCCCGCGCTTCGAACCAAGGCACCTGGTTGGCAAACGCGTTCAGTTCGACGCTGGCAAAGCGCGCCTGCACATCGGCCAGCAAGGCGCGGCCGATACCGTGGCGGCGATGCCCGGGCACAACGGCGAGAAAGGCCAGTGCACAGGCCTGCGGAGTGTCCTGGGCTGGCAACGTCAGGGCGAAACCGAGCATCTGGTCGGGGGCTTCGGCGTCCAGCGCCAGGGTCAGCTGCACGGCCAGGCCGCGAGTGCCGTCCATGGCCTGCAGGTACTGATGCACCTCCATGCCGACGCCGTACTGGTACAGCGGGTACAACGGATTGTCGGCACGAATGGCGACGCTGCTCAGTTCACCGACATGGTGGATCACTAGGTCACGGATCTGATTCTGGAAAGATTCGGGCGGCACGCTGTCAAGGCGGCTCAGAATGAACATCGGTGGACGGGCTCCGGCGGCTGTTGAATCGCCCCGCACCGGTTGATGCGGGACGCACAGTCTACCCCTTTTTTTACCTGTCAGCCTTGGGCCTGCAGCGCGGCAAGCATCAGCTCGAGGTTTTGCACCGCCGCACCCGAGGCGCCCTTGCCCAGGTTGTCGAACACTGCCGTGAGCAGTACCTGGCCGTGTTCGGGGTTGGCGTACAAGCTCAGGTGCAAATCGTTGCTGTCGTTCAATGCCTCAGGGTCCAGCGGTGAGGCCGGCCCCTGCTGGTGCAGGGGTGCGACGGTCACATGGCGTGCGCCCTGGTAGTGCTGTTCAAGGCAGGCCTGCAAGTGCTCGGCGCGGATCTGCCCTGGCAACAGGCGCAACTGCAGCGGGATGCTCAGCACGATGCCCTGGCGATAGGCCGCGTAGCCAGGCAAGAACACCGGCCGGGCTGCCAGGCCGGCGTGCAGCTGGATTTCCGGCACGTGCTTGTGCGCAAGCTCCAGGCCGTACATCTGCAACGTCGGCGCGCGCTGAGCCCCGGGCTGCTCATGGCGCTCGACCGCCGCACGGCCACCGCCGGAATAGCCGGAAATGGCATGGATGCTCAGCGGGTAGTCGGCGGGCAACAGGCCGGCCTGCACCAGCGGGCGCAGCAGGGCGATGGCGCCAGTGGGGTAGCAGCCAGGGTTGCTGACCCGCTTGGCCAGGGCAATGCGCTCGGCCTGCCGCTCGTCCAGTTCAGGCAGCCCGTAGACCCAGCCCGGGGTGGTGCGATGCGCGGAGCTTGCATCGATCACCCGCAGCGCTGGGTTGCGGATGGCCGACACGGCCTCGCGCGCAGCGTCGTCGGGTAGGCAGAGCAGGGCGATGTCGGCGCTGTTGATGGCGTCGCTGCGCCGTTGTGGGTGCTTGCGTTCTGCCTCGGGCAGGGTCAGCAGTTGCAGATCGGTGCGCCCTTGCAGGCGGGCATGGATCTGCAGGCCGGTGGTGCCTTGGTCGCCGTCGATGAAGACAATTGGGGTACGCATGGTCGGGTCCGGTCACAAGAAAGGTGGCCTATGCTCGCCTGTCGCCGTGGTAAAGAAAATTTGAATATCATGATGCAGACCTTCATATTTTCTGAACTAATGTCATTCTTAAGCGGCCCAGCCCATGCGTGAAATCAGCCTCGATCGCCTCCGCACCCTTGTGGTCATCACCGACCTCGGGTCTTTCGCCGAGGCCGCGCGCCAGCTCAACCTGGCGCCGCCTACCATCAGCCTGCACGTGGCCGAACTCGAGGCGCGGGTGGGGGCGCCGCTGTTGACCCGCAACCGTAACCAGGTACGCCCCACCGCCATTGGCGAAACCCTGCTGGTACGCGCCCGCCGCCTGTTGGCCGATGCCGATCTTGCTCTGGATGAAGTGCGGCGGCAGGTCGAAGGGCTGGCAGGACGGGTGCGCCTGGGCGCCTCGACCGGCGCCATTGCCCACCTGTTACCGCAGGCATTGGAGCACCTGCGGGTGGCACATCCCGGTATCGATGTGCAGGTGCAGGTCCTGACCTCCCAGGCTTCGCTGGTGCGCCTGCGCGAAGGCGCCCTGGATATCGGGCTGGTGGCCTTGCCGCAGGTAGCGGGCAAGGGCATCAAGGTCACCGCCTGGCGGCGCGACCCGATCCTGGCCTACGTGCCGGCAGACTGGCAGCCGCCTGCCCGGGTCACCCCGGCCTGGCTGGGGCAGCGAGCGCTGATTCTCAATGACAGCAGCACCCAGCTTTCGCGGGTGACCGCAGAATGGTTCGCTGCCGCCGGGCTGTATCCTGAGCCGCGGATCGAGTTGAACTACAACGACGCGATCAAAAGCCTGGTGGGGGCCGGTTATGGCGCTACCTTGCTGCCCCAGGAAGGCGAGATGGCCGAGCTGGACCGGCGCATTGCCCGCCGGCCGCTGCGCCCTGGGTTGTGGCGGCAACTAGGGATTGCCTGTCGGGAAGGCGAGGTCGAGCGGGCGACGGGGTACGTGCTGCAGGCGCTGGAGCGGTTGCGCCAGTAGCTGGCGGCCGGCACAGGGCTGCGACCGCAGGGCCGAGCCCAGGCGTCAGTGCGCTTGGCCGACTATGCTATGTGCTGCGTCGAGCCAATGCCTCTCGATGACCTTTCCGATTTCCGAGGAGAACGCTCCATGAAATCCATGACAGTTCTGGTGATTGCTTCTGTGCTGAGTTTTGCCGCCCATGCCGACCCCGCCAGCAATTGCGATGCGAAGATCAAGGAACTGGAAGACATGCACAAGGCCAGTGGTCAGGCAATGCACGGTGGCATGGCCCATGACTTCAAGGTGCATATGCAAAATGCCAAAGATGCCCGCGATGCCGGTGACATGACCAAATGCCAGTCCTCAGCCGACCAGGCCAAGACCATCTACAACAAGGCACGCAACAAATAGCAGGCAGATCAGGTTGGCCTGGCCCGCTGGCAAGCCGCGCCACAGGTTCCGCATTCTGGGCCTGTGAGAGCCGGCTCGCTGGCGATCAGGCCGGTACTGCCAACCCGGTGCCTGGTCGGGCAGGCTTCAGAACCAGCGGTCGTTCTTCTTGCGGCCGCGGGTCAGCGCCGGCAGGATCAGCCCCGCCAACAGGCCCGCGCCGGCAATGCTGCCGCCGTAGACCATGTAGCGCATCATGACTTGCTTGTTCTCATCGCCCAGGCGCGCCTGCGCGTCGCGTAGGTTCGACTGGGCCTGATCGAGCTGTTCGTTCAATGCCTGGTTGCGTGCTTGCAGTTCGTCGGCCAGTTTCTTGCGCGAGTCGAGGGTTTCCTGCATACCCTGCACGCGGTTCTTCCAGCTGTCGTCGATGGTTTTCAGCTGCTCGGACAACTGCGCCACTTGTGCGTCAAGTTCAGGCAAACGCTCGCTTTGGCCCGGGACCGATTGCAGGTCGCTGGAGAGAATCCACACCAGGTCACCGTTCTGCCCGCGCACCTGGCTGTAGTTGCCCTGGGTGCCGATCAGGGTCAGCTTCTGTCCGGATTTGAGTGTGCCGACGATGCGGTGCCCGTCGGTGGGGCCGCTGCGTACATAGGTGCTCAGGCTGTCGCTGACCCAGCGCGCATCGCTGGCCGGCTCTTGGGCATGCGCGGGGGCGGCAAGCGCCACAAGGGCGGCGATCAAGCTGCCGCGCAGGGCAGGGAGGGCGAGGGAGGCTGGGCGGGATTCAGGCATGTTGGGTCTTCGCTGCATCAGGAAAAATAGGCCCGGTGACGTTTGCGCGTCAGTTGGGCCGGCGAACCGGTCGGTGAATTGACCGTCAGCGAAAGACCTCATTTTTGAAGGCAGGTTCACTGCTGGGTGTGGGAATTGTCTGCAGGATGTTGCAAAAGGCGAGCTAGAGCCCTCGCGGCGAACAGGCTGCTTTGCGTGTCGCAAGCGGCCTATTCGCGGGGCGTCATGTGCCTGGCAACAGCCTTGAAGTGGCTGCCGTCATGTGCCACGACGGGGGAGCTCCACGATGTACTCGGCAATCCTGCGCCGCAGGCCGTGGTCGTCCTGTCGCAGCAGCACATCGAACAGCACGCGGCTATAAGCGCTACGCGCTGCGCTGCTGGCGTAGCTGCACGGGCCGAACTGCCACTGCTCCCTCACGGCCCGCTCAGCCGCCGCCAGCATGTTGGCAGGAATGGTGCTGCTGGCGTGATGCGGCGTGACATGGCTGCGCGCTATGTAGGTAAGCGCGCTGTGCACCGCGTCGTCGACCAGCGACAGGGCAGACGCCACCGGCAGCATACCGAGCAATTGCGCGGCAACCTGCGTGGCCTTTTCCCGGGGTTCGAAAGGCAGGCCATGCGCTGCACAGCGCGAGGCGATGCAGGCACACACATGTTCAATCGATAGGGCCGTGATTGCCTCGCTAAGCTGTTCGCGCCATTCGGGGCGGGGGCCTACGCCCAACAGGTCAAGCAGCACGCGACGCAACGGCATCAGGCCCGCACGTTGGTGCCCGTGCAGGCTTACATTCACCACCCAGTACACTTTGTCACGCCACGCCTTGGGTGTTGGGTCATTGCTGAACGATGCCGGTGGGGAATCCGGGTCGACCAGCAGAATCAGGTCCTCTTGCAAAGCCTGCAGCAGGCTTGCATCCATGGCCTTCGAAGGGCTGACATGTTCCTCGCCAGTGGGGTGCTCGGCCGGAAGCAGCCGCTCGTGTTGTTTGTCCATCCGCACCTCGAGCAGCGCCAACAGTTGCAGCTTGCGGGTTATCGAAAGGCTGCGCAGAGGTATCGGCTGGCGTCTGGCCAGTGACCAGTGTTCCCTGATGCGTTGGCGCTGCTGTGCTTGCAGCTCCAGCCTGGCTTGCTGACGCGCCGCCAGGCATGGCTGGCACGCGCAAACACGGCGCCACTTCGTAGGCCCGGGGAAGTAATGGCGGTGGTCGCAGGTTTTGCAGAATGCCATGTTGTCGTGGCAGCTGGACGCCGTGCGGCTTTTGCGCCGCTCGAACAGGCTGGTTTTGCAGTAGGGGCAACGCAGGGCGGCGCAGGGAAGGGGTGGAAAGGCCTTGATCAGGCTGCTGGGTGCTACGTCGATGGCGTAGCGCTCGAGCAGGTGTGCAATCTTTTCACCGCTGATGTATTCGCTGTACAGCGCCTCGACCTGTTCGGCGCTAAGGTGCTGCAGCTTTGCTTGGAAGTCCGACAAACCTGAATCTCCCTGAAAAGTCGGTAATAGCCCGCTTTGAGGATGATCGTGCTTGCCGAATGGATAAGTGAAGCGCGCAAAGGCTGGATAATTCTCCGCTACGTGTAGGGCGTTTCTGATTTGCCCGGAGATCGGCAATCCTTGCGCTTGACGCGCTGCGTTCAAGCGTGCGCTCTGCCCATCGTCGTGCCGTGCCCAAGGGTGCCCAAGGGCTACACTGAACGTTTCCGGCCTATCCATGGAGCCATGCCATGACTGCCAAGAACACGATTTGCCTGTGGTTCGATCACGACGCGCAGGACGCTGCGCACTTCTACGCCAGTACGTTTCCCGACAGTGAGGTGATCGCGGTGCACCAGGCACCGAGCGACTACCCCTCAGGCAAGGCGGGTGATGTGATCACGGTCGAGTTCACCGTCATGGGCATCCCTTGCGTGGGGCTCAATGGCGGCAAGGCATTCAGCCACTCAGAGGCGTTCTCGTTCCAGGTCAGCACTGAGGACCAGGCCGAGACCGATCGACTGTGGCACGCCATCGTCAGCAATGGTGGGCAAGAGAGCGTCTGCGGCTGGTGCAAGGACAAGTGGGGGATATCCTGGCAGGTCTGCCCAAGGGTGCTGATCGAGGCCATTGGCAACCCGGACAGGGCGGCAGCAAAGCGGGCCTTCGAGGCGATGATGGGCATGGGCAAGATCGATGTGGCCGCCATCGAGGCGGCGCTGCGCGGCTGAAGGAAAAGGGCCCAAGCCTGGGCCCTGTGTGCCGGCTCAGGCCACTGGGATGGTCGGGTCTGCCGCTGCCAGTGCGGCCTGGCGGTCCTCGGCTGCCGGCGGGTAGATCCAGATCGAGTTGATCTGCAATTTCAGCACCTTGGCTTCGGCCTTGTCTGTCGGCGGCGAAACCTTGCGCTCCCAGCCTTCGGTGTACACCGCACCCCAGGCTCCCAGGTCGAGGCATTCGATACCCAGTGACTCGCACGCCTGTTCGATGGCGGGGCGAATGCCGTCACCCAGGGCTGCACCGATCTTCACGCCGCGGTCGACCACCACCACACGCAGCCGTGCCTGCTCGCCAAGGATGTTGCGCAAGCGCGATGGCAGCTCGGTCGCAGTCTCGATGCCGGTGAAGCCGCCCCCCGCAACCACCACGGTATTGCGTGCCGGGGTGTCGGGCAGGCTGGCCAGGGATTTGAGGTGGGTCTCAAGACGTGCGGCGCTGTCGATCTTGTCGACGTCGAACATATGTTCGATCCCGACCATGTCCGGTCGGTTGAGTACGCTGCCACAGGCCATGATCAGGCGGTCGTAGGGCAAACGGCATTCGGTACCACTTTGGATGCGGTAGCCCACACGTTTTGCCCTGCGATATCGGTCATGGTTTGGCCTGATTCAACGAAAAGTGGCGCTTGACTATTAGGGTAACGCAACGGCCTTCCAGGGCTTCAACTGCTCGCGCAGGGCAACGTTACAGGGACTTCGCGGCGGGGTGAATGCCCAGGCCGGATGCCGATTATCTGTACTGTTGCGTAAGGCCGAAGCCTAACTGTGCCGGTCCAGGCTGGGCAAATGGCTTTATGCTGTAACCAAATATGTCTAGTACGCCTGAAGAAGGAAGCTGCAATGCCGCTCAAGGACCTGCTGATCGCCCTGGTGGTGATCGTCGCCTGGGGAGTCAATTTCGTGGTCATCAAGGTAGGCCTTGATGGTCTGCCGCCGATGTTGTTGGGGGCGCTGCGCTTTCTGCTGGTTGCGTTCCCGGCGATCCTGCTGGTCAAACGGCCTAACCTGCCATGGGGCTGGCTGATCGCCTATGGCGCCACGATCTCCCTGGGCCAGTTCGCTTTCCTGTTCCAGGCCATGTACAGCGGCATGCCGCCAGGCCTGGCGTCACTGGTGTTGCAGTCCCAGGCTTTCTTCACCCTTGGCTTTGCCGCGCTGTTTCTAGGGGAGCGCTTGCGCCTGGCAAGCCTGCTGGGTTTGCTGGTGGCAGCCAGCGGGCTGGCGTTGATCGGCAGCGAGGACAGTGGCCACGTGCCAATGGTGGCGCTACTGCTTACCCTGTGTGCAGGCGCCATGTGGGGCATGGGCAACATCATCACAAGGCGTTTTGGCTCGGTCGACCTGGTTGCGCTGGTGATATGGGGCGGGCTGATCCCGCCGCTGCCGTTCCTGGCCTTGTCGTGGTGGCTGGAAGGGCCGGAACGCATCGGCCATGCGTTGGCCAATATCGGCTGGAGCTCGGTGCTGGCGCTGGCTTACCTGGCGTTCGTAGCCACCATGCTCGGCTACAGCCTGTGGAGCACCCTGCTGTCGCGGCACCCGGCGGGCAAAGTTGCGCCGTTCTCGTTGCTGGTGCCGGTAATCGGCTTGAGTTCGTCCGCCTGGTTGCTGGGGGAGCGGCTCACGGCGGTGCAGGGGTGGGGGGCGCTGCTGGTGATGCTCGGGTTGCTGGTCAATGTGTTCGGACCCAAGCTTGGCCAGCGCTTACGGGCCGCCAGCGCGCAATAACGGTTGTGTAGAGCCGTTCGGCCCTCCCGGGTAAACCCGAAGGGCCGATGCTTTGTTAGACTCGGGCTCTTTGTCACGCCACCGGAGCCCCCATGATCATCTCCACCACCAGCCAGCTCGAAGGCCGGCCAATCGCTGAGTACCTTGGCGTAGTCAGCTCCGAATCGGTGCAAGGCATCAACTTCGTGCGCGATTTCTTTGCACGCTTTCGCGACTTCTTCGGCGGCCGTTCACAGACGCTGGAGGGCGCGCTACGCCTTGCCCGCGAGCAGGCGACCGAGGAGCTGAAAGTCCGGGCACGGCAGTTGCAAGCCGATGCAGTGGTGGGTGTGGATTTCGAAATCAGCATGCCCTCAGTGCAAGGCGGCATGGTCGTAGTGTTCGCCACGGGCACCGCTGTGCGCCTGAAATAAAGGCATTGTGCCACTGGTCGGGTCCCGCTGTTTTGCCCGGGCAGTCCGTAAATGACCGGCTAGTCTCACTTTCACAGGCTGCGTTTTTCAGGCAAAACCCTTCCTTTGCCGACGCGGTCGCCACTGAAATGGAGACAGGGCATGAGCGAGTCCTTTTTCGAAGACATGAATGATGCGTTCCCCATCAACAGCCAGGTGCGTTGCGGTCAGGCAGCGTTTCGGCTGGGCTTTGCCCACATGACACTGGATGATTCGGAGCAGCTGCAACCGGCGCATCTGCAGCGCAGCAAAAAGGGCCGCTTCACGCCGAGGGTCGCGCCGAGAAAGTGACCCCGTTCACATAACCCCGCACCTATCGCGGGGTTTTTTTATGCGTTGTTTGACCTTGCTCATGGTAACGCTCGGTTGTGCTCGCCGAATCGATGCCGCTGTGGTCTTCTGCCAGGGGATCTCAGCAAAGGAGCACCGCTGTATGCGGGTCAGGGAAGAAACTTACTGGCAGTGGGCCGACGCACAATTGCACTGCCGCAGCCACGATGAAGCGCTGAGCGATGGCACCACCATCGATGTGCAGGTACGCCTGTCTCGGCTGGGCGCCACGCAGCTGTTCCTGGGGCTGTACGGCCAGGGTGGCAAAGCGTTGCTGGAAGAGTACTACCCGGCACGCCCGGGTGAGACCATGACACGTGCCTTGGTATGGGGCGTGGAGCGGGCCAGGGCGCTGGCGACCGGCGCATTGGCGTTGCCGCAGCAGCAGCGTCGCCAGGCATGAAAAAGCCCGGCCTATGCGGGCCGGGCTCAGGAAGTGGTGCGGCAACTCAATGAAGGGTCAGTTGAGCGGCTCGATCACCTTGACTGCCTGCCGCTCACGGGCGGCGGGCCATTCTTGTTGCAGGGTCTGCAGCACGCGGCCAACGAACTCGGTGTCGGCGGCGGCCTTCTTGCCGACGTAGCCCTGGCCACGGCGGTAGACCTTGAAGCGGGCACGCATGCTGGGCAGGTGCTCTTCGAATTCATCTTCTACGGTATTCGGCGGCAGGCGGTCGAGGCGCACTTCGCCGGTTTGGCTGACCCACAGCAAGTGGTCGTCGAGGCTGTCCTTGCGCATGGCGAACAGCTGGGCCAGTTGGTCAATTGTGGGATTGTTGTTCAAGTTCATCATAAAGCCCCCATTACCCGTTTTTGTTGGTGATTTTCACAGTTGGCGCTACCGCATGTAGCGCACTACCTAGGCTGCTACAGCAGCATCGCAACAGGGGCTTTCTCACGCTGCCTTTTGGACAGTTCCCTCTCCACGGATGGCCTGCGTTACCGCGCAGGCCATCTGGAACACCCTTGCCACCGCTCCCGATCGGGGAGACGGCTTCATCATGCCCAAGCGCGATGAATGGCGTCAACCGTTTTGTAGTGAATATTTTTGGTCACTACATCTTGTCCGACAATCCTGCTCGAGGCGCCTGTCAGCGGCCAATACGGGAGAGGATCCGGTAGGCTGCACGCACACGTTCCTCGTTGGGATAATTACGGTTTGCGAGAAGCACGATGGCCTTGCCTTCGGCCGGAATGAACGCGGCATAGGCACCAAAACCGCTTGTGGAACCGGTCTTGTTGTACCAGGCCTGGGCCAGGGCGGGGCGCGTCGGGGTAAGGCGCTGGGTGGGCTGAGGCTCCCGAACCATCCGTGAGCTGTTGCCATCGACCAGCGTATCGAGCGCTGTGGGGTAGGGGTAGCGTTCCCATCCCAGGCCTTGGGTCATTGCGCCGACCTGGAAATAGCCCGACTGGGTGATGGCGGCCGCGTTTCTCAACGCAGGCGATAGCTCGGCTGGCTGCATGTGCAGCCGCACGTAGCGCAGCAGGTCGCTGGCGCTGGTCTTGATTGCATAGGCCTGATCGGCATACGGGCCCGGGTTGACGTGCACCGCCCGGTTTTGCGCGTCATACCCTTGGGCATAGAGGCCCTGCGCGCTGGCAGGTACCTGAAGGTAGGTATGCTTCAGGCCCATTTGCGGCAACAGGCTTTTGCTCATCAGTTCAGCGAATGGCTGCTGCTGCGCACGTGCCGCCAGGTCACCGAACAGCCCAAGGCTTGGGTTCGAATAGCAGCGTTGGGTGCCGTGTGCGGCACGAGGCTTCCAGGTTCGGAAGAACTCCAGCGCTTGCGCATCAGTCTGCACAGTGTCAGGGAACTGCAGGGGCAGGCACGCGGCGCTGTAAGCCCCCAGTTCGAGCACGCTGGCCTTGCCCAGCGCCGTGCCGGCAAGCGCTGGCTGGTAGCGTTGGGCCGGGGCGTCGAGATCGAGCTTGCCTTCGGCGCTGGCCAGTGCGGCAAGGGTGGCGGTGTAGGTTTTGCTCAGGGAACCGATCTCGAACAGCGTATCGGCGGTGATAGCCCTGTCGTCGGCCTTGCTGGCCACGCCGTAGCTGAAGTAGTGCGCTTTGCCGTCGACGTACAGCCCTACGGCCATGCCGGCGATGTCCTGCTCCTGCATCAGTGGGTGGATGATGGCGTCCACCTGAGCCTGCAGCGGATCGGCTGCGTTTGCAGGGGCGGCAATCAAGGCCAGCGCGGCGGCGGCAGTCAGGGAAGCGAAGTGCATACGAAGATCCTTTCAGGCTGTGTCCGTTCAGCGACACCGATGGGGGTTCCGGCGTTAGCGGAATAAAGCCCGAAACCTTATCGTCTGCCCTTGCACAACGACAAGATGGAAACTGTTATGAAGCATTTGCGCATGTTGTTCGACAACTTCACCCTGGCCCTGCTCGGGGTGGTGCTGATCGCCACCGTGCTGCCCTGTTCTGGCGATGGCGCGGTGTATTTCGGTTGGTTGACCAACCTGGCCATCGGCCTGCTGTTCTTCCTTCACGGTGCCAAACTGTCACGCGAGGCGATTATCGCCGGGGCGGGGCACTGGCGCCTGCACTTGCTGGTGTTCTCCTGCACCTTCGTGTTGTTCCCATTGCTTGGCCTGGCGTTCAAGCCACTGTTCGTGCCACTGGTGGGCAACGAGTTGTATCTGGGCGTGCTGTACCTGTGCGCTTTGCCGGCCACCGTGCAGTCGGCGATCGCCTTCACGTCGTTGGCCCGCGGCAACGTGCCGGCAGCCATTTGCAGTGCAGCGGCCTCCAGCCTGATCGGGATCTTCCTGACACCGCTGCTGGTGATGCTGTTGCTGGGGGCCGGAGGGGAAACCGGTTCGGGGCTGGACGCCGTGCTGAAAATCACCCTGCAACTGTTGGTACCCTTCGTCGCCGGGCAGATCGCGCGCCGCTGGATCGGGGCCTGGGTCAAGCGCAATGCGCGCTGGCTCAAACTGGTCGATCAGAGTTCGATCCTGCTGGTGGTCTACACCGCGTTCAGTGAGGCGGTGGTGACGGGCTTGTGGCACACCGTATCGCCACAGCATCTTGCAGGCTTGTTCGCCGTGTGCGGGATCCTGCTGGCGGTGGTGCTGTTCGGCACGCGGCTGCTGGGCAAGGTGCTGGGGTTCAGCCTTGAAGACCGCATCACCATTCTGTTTGCAGGGTCCAAGAAGAGCCTGGCTACGGGCGTGCCAATGGCGCAGGTGCTGTTCGTGGGCAGTGGCATCGGGGCCATGATCTTGCCGCTGATGCTGTTCCATCAGATCCAGTTGATGGTGTGTGCGGTGCTGGCGCAGCGGTATGCAAGCCGAGTGGAGGAAGGCGAGGCGGCTGCAGCTTCCTCGTGATGAGTCATCGATACCGGCCTGGGTGGGCCTGGCTCGGACCAGGCCGGTATCGACTAACGCGCCTGCCCCGAACTGCGCTGACGCAAGGCTTTGCTCACCTCTGCCTCGACCTTGTAGGCGGGCTCTTCCAGCGCCTGGTAGTTGCGCGTATAGCGCCGGGCGAATTCCTCTACCCCCAGTTCCTGATACTGCTGCACATGCTTGAGTTCATGCGCCCACAGGGCCACGTTGTCCTCGGCATCGCGGGCATGGCGGAAGATGATCGTGTCGATCAGCGTTACCGCGTTCACATCCGGGTTTTGCAGCAGGGCGTTGGCAGCGCTGATCTGCTGCTCGTCGCCCACCCGAAAGCGCGCGGCATCGAGCACGGCGAAGTCATACCAGCCTTCGAGCTGGGCCCGTATGTGCAAGGGGATCGGTTCACTGCCGCTGGCGGTTGCTTCATCGCGCGCCTGGCGCAAGCCGAAGGCCAGGCTACTGGCGGCCATGACCTCGACGTCCTTGAGCACCTGGCCGGGGTCGATCGGCGCACAGAAGCAGCCCATCAGGCAGACTGGGTACTGCCCCGGTGGGCACACCTGTTCGGCAGAGGCCGCAGTGCTCAGCAGCAGGGCGCACAGCAGGCTAGCCGCTCTCATTCAGAGCCCTTTCGACGTGGCTTCGGCTGGCCTCTAGAACTTGGCTTTGAACCGTCTCGCTAGCCAGCATCCGCCCGACCACCAGCGCCCCGACACATTGGCTGATCAATACCCAGGCCAAGGCTTCATCCTCCAGCGTCTGGCTCCATGCACTGTGCAGGCTCACCAACCAGTGCTCGGCTTCTTCACGTACCGGCCGTTCAGCGCGGGCGATCTCCACCCCCAGCGGCGGCAGCGGGCAGCCGCCCTCGGCATTGTGCAGATGTGCCAGGCTCAGGTACTGCTGCAGGCAGCGCGCCAAGCGCTCGCGGCTGGCGCCTTGGTCGGCCAGGCGTGCCAGCGGGCTGTTGCACAGCTCCTGGCGGACCACTTCGGTAAACAAGTCGTCCTTGGACGGGAAGTGGTTGTAGAAGGCACCGCCGGTCAGGCCGATGGCCTTCATCAGCCCGGCCACGCCAGTGCTGGCAAAACCACCACGCTTGGCCAGCGCGCCGCTGCTGGCAAGCAGCTTGTCACGGGTTTGTTGCTTGTGGTCGGTTGAGTAGCGCACTTGAAACCCTCACGCGCAGCTTGACGATGGCGGTGATCATAACATAGCGTTCGTTTACTAAACGATCGTTCACCAATGGGGGCACGCATGACAGAACAACGAAAAGTGGTGCTGGTGGTCGGTGCGGGGGATGCCACTGGCGGCGAAATCGCCAAGCGGTTTGCCCGTGAGGGGTATTTCGCCTGCGTCACTCGGCGCCAGGCCGACAAGCTGCAACCGCTGGTGGACGAGATCCGCGCTGCAGGCGGGCAGGCACGGGGTTTCGCCTCCGATGCACGCAAGGAAGACGAGGTCGCTGAGCTTGTCGAGACCATCGAGCGCGACATTGGCCCGATCGAAACCTTTGTTTTCAATATCGGCGCCAATGTGCCCTGCAGCATCCTTGACGAAACACCGCGCAAATACTTCAAGATCTGGGAAATGGCCTGCTTCGCGGGCTTTCTGACCGCCCAGGCGGTGGCCAGGCGCATGGTCGTGCGTGAGCGCGGCACGATCCTGTTCACCGGTGCCACCGCTGGCACCCGTGGCGCAGCCGGGTTTGCAGCCTTTGCCGGTGCCAAGCATGGCCTGCGGGCCTTGGCGCAAAGCATGGCGCGTGAGTTAGGGCCGCGCAATATCCACGTTGCCCATGTGGTAGTGGATGGCGGCATCGACACCGCGTTCATCCGCGACAGTTTCCCCGACCTTTACGCCCTCAAGGATCAGGACGGTGTTCTGGATCCGGCGCACATCGCCGACAACTACTGGTTCCTGCACGCGCAGCCACGCGACGCCTGGACCTTCGAGCTCGACCTGCGCCCGTGGATGGAGCGCTGGTAAGGCCTACCCTCAAAAGGAGTGCGTTGCATGAGCAAGACCGTGGAGTTTTTCTTCGATCTGGGTAGCCCCGCCAGCTATCTGGCCTGGACCCAGCTACCGGTACTGTGCGCCCGCCATGGCGCAACGTTGCAGTACCGGCCGATGTTGCTGGGCGGTGTGTTCCAGGCCACAGGCAACGCGTCGCCAGCGATGATCCCCGCCAAGGGGCGATACATGTTCACCGACCCGGGGCGGTTCGCCGCGCGCTATGGGGTGCCGTTCGGGCTCCCGCCTGGCTTCCCCATCAACACCTTGGCTTTGATGCGCGGCCTGGTGGGCACGCAGCTGCGCGCCCCGGAACGCTTCGAAACCTTGCTGGCGGCGCTGTTCAACGGGTTATGGGTTCAACGGCGCAACCTGGGGGATGCCGCCGTATTGGAGCAGGTGCTGGCAGATGCGGGGTTTAGCGCCGCTGAATTTCAGGTGCTGATTGGCGACGCAGAGGTGAAGGCGGCATTGAAACAGACGACAGAGGAGGCTGTGGAGCGAGGGGTGTTCGGCGCACCGACCTGTTTTGTCGACGGGCAGATGTACTTTGGCCAGGATCGTCTGGATTTCGTGGCCGATACACTCAAGCCTTGAGCGCAGCGGGCTGTTCGCGGCGTCACACGCGAACAGCCCGGACCATTGGCCCTTGGGTCAGAAGTTGGCCGGTGTGTTGGCGCTGATGATCTCCGCCTCGTCCTGACCAATGTTCTTGAAGCTGTGCGGCAGGGTGGTGGGGATGTAGTAACCATCGCCAGAGTTGAGAACGCTGACCTGGCCATCGACCCACAATTCCACGGTCCCTCGTGTGACCAGCCCGCATTCCTCGCCTTCGGCATGCACTATCGGTTCACCCGAATCGGCACCTGGCGCATACAACTCACGCAGCATGCGCATCTGCCGTGCCTCGACGCTGGCACCGACCAGCAGCATGCGCAGGCCATTGCGGCCCAGGTCAGGCTGCTCGCTGGCGCGAAACACGAAGCGCTCTTCTCGTACCGGCTCGTCGAAACTGAAGAACTCTGCCAAGGTCATGGGGATGCCTTCGAGCAGTTTCTTCAGGGAACTGACCGACGGGCTGACGCGGTTTTGCTCGATCTGCGAGATGGTCGAGTTGGTCAGCCCGCTGCGGCGGGCCAGTTCGCGTTGGGAAAGGTTGTTGCGTTCACGCACCAGTTTGAGTCGTGTCCCCGTGTCCATAGCCGCCTTGTAATCAGAGGTGTTAAAAATAATTGGCGCATTAAAACACACTCTGCACGCGCGCGCTGTGCTTGTCAGGCCCGCGCACGCGGCATCGGCCACAGCCCGACCAGCAGCAACAGCACAGCCACGACCAGGAAGGGCAGGCGCGGGTCGAGGGCGTAGATCAGTGTCCCGGCCAGCGGGCCGATCACCGCCCCCATGCCTTGAGCGGCACCGATGGAGCCGGCAGTGGCGCCCTGTTCTGCGGCGTTCATGGCATTGGCGGCGAGTGCCGAGAACGCCGGGAAAACAAAGCCCATGCCGGCGGCGGCGACAAAATAGCACCCCCACAGCCATGGCGCGGTGGTAGCCAGCGAGCCGGCGGCGAAGCCCATTGCCGAAACGCTGGCGCCGACGCGGATCATCTTCAGCGGTGGCCATTCCAGCTGGCGCAGGATGACCTGTGACAGGATCAGTGCCACCCCGACGGTGGTCAGGGCGATGCCGGCGGCTTGGGCGGCCTCCGCCGGCCCCAGTTGCAGGCGGTCTAGGGCGAAGAAGCCGACGATGATCTGCGACACCGTCACGCTGAGCATCGCGCTGAAGGCCACCAGCAGCGGCCGGCGCAGGCGCGGGTCGCTCAGATGCACCGGACTGGGCGTATGGCGATGTGCGAGGGGTTGCGGCTTGAGTTTGAACAGCAGGACCAGAAACGCGCTGGCAGGTAGCAGCGACATCACATGAAAGGGCAGGCTCAAGCTGTGCCGTGCCAGCAAGGCCGCCAGCGCCGGCCCCAATACCAGGCCTACAGCATTCGCTGCCCCCAGCGATGCCATGGCCCGGGCACGCTGCTGTGGCCCGACATGGTCGGCGATCAGCGCATTGCAGCCCACCGGAATGGCCGCGTAGAAGGCGCCGATACAGCCGCGCGCGAGCATCAGGCCGACGAACGCCAAGGTAGCCCCTGGCAGCCAGCGCAAGGCGCCTTCGACGAACAGGCACAGCAGCCAGTACGCCAGCGTGAAGCCAGCACTGCCCAGCAACAGGATGCGGCGGCGGCCCAGTCGATCAGCTGCGCGCCCCCATGGGCGGGCCAGCAGCACCCAGACCACACCCGATACAGTCACCGCTGCGCCGGCTTGCCAGGTGGCCATGCCGAGCAGGCGGGCGATGGGCCCGATCAAGGCGACGAAGGCCATCATCGCCATGGTGCAGGCCATGTTGGCCAGCAGCAACGGGCGCGTGTCCAGTGTGCTGGCGGTGGTCAGGGTGGCAGGGTCCTTCGCGACATTCATCGGGCATTCCAGGGCAGTTGGGCAGACGGCGTGCAAATGGATGGGAACATTCATCGGTTGTCGGGGCTGCCCATGCACCACCTGCCGTCAGTCACTGCGGCGCAGCGGCCCTGGCCACATGCTACGCAATACCCCGTCCCGGCGCACCAGCGCATGCATCAGCGCGGCGCCCAGGTGCACCAGCACCGTAGCGAACAGCAGGTAGCCGGCCCAGCCATGCGCCTGGCGCAGTATTGCGTACAGTTGCAGGTCGTGGGGGGCGATCGCGGGCAGTTGCAGTGGGCGAGGATACCCGCCTGCCGAGAGCATGGCCCAACCCAATAGCGGCATTGCCAGCATCAACGCGTAGAGCAACAGGTGCGATGCGCCCGCAGCGAGTCGCTGCAGCGCGGGCAGCTCCTGTGGCAGAGGCGGGTGGGGCAGGCTCAGGCGCAGGCCGATACGCACGATTACCAGAAGCAGCAGGGCCAGGCCCGTGGCCTTGTGCAGCTCTACCAGCACCGGGTGGCGCAACGAGAGGTCGCCCACCATGCTCACGCCAATGAACAGCATGGCGATGATCAGAACCGCCATCAGCCAATGCACCAGGCGGGCCAGGGGGTGGAAGGCTTCAGGTTTCATGGGCGGGCTCCTGCGCCGAGGGCTTCGCGGCTGCGGCGGTTGAAGGATTCCGAGTAGGCCGCCGAACGGGCAGCGAGGATCGGGTCATTGGAGGGCTGGATGCCGCTGGGCAGGATCAACGGGTCGAAATTCACGTCACGGCAGGCGCCTTGCTCCGGCGCATCCACCTGTTCGATGACCAGGGTGCCGGCATCGACGCTGCGCCGCTCGGCGGGCCAGGGCTGGGCCGGGTCGTCCTGCGCATCGCCGGGGTTGGCCAATACCAGGCGCAGGGTCCAACGCAACGGGCCTTGGTTCAGGCGTTGCTGCAGGTCATGCTGCAGGAACTGCTTGTCGTCGACCTTGCCGGGCAAGGCCGCAAAAGGCGTTTGCGGCTCCAGCTGCCAACGCACTGGGTGCGCAGCGCCACTGGCATCGATCAGGCGGAAGGCATTGATGCTGTGGTACTGGGTGTTGGCAAAACTGTCGCTGGGTTTGTAGCTTGCGGCCCATTGGCGGAAGGCGGCGCTTTCCGGGTGGGCGGCAAAGAAGGCCTGCTGCTTTGCCGGGTCCGGCTTGCCGGTAGCAGGGTCGGGCGCGTTGGCCAGCACCTGGTCGTAAAACCCTTGTGGCGTGCTGATCGCCAGCACGGGCGGATTGTTCATCCCAGTGCGCCAGACTTGACCGTCGTCGGTGCTCAGCTCAATGGCCAGGCTGCGCACCGGGACGCCGGTATCGGGGGCGAAGGGGTTGGCGCCACCGATGGCGAAACGGCCGATGACCGGTACGCGATCCTGGGTGAACGCGCGTGCTGTCGACAGCGCGGCGGCCTGGCCGCTGGGCTGGAAATAGCCGCTCACGCACAGGCCCTTGGCGTGGTTCTTGCGATAGCCGGGATAGTGGCCGGCCTGGGCTTCGAAGGTGTCGATGATGCGTTGCGGGGTCAGCTCTGGCCCGCCGATCCAGCCTGCGGCGTAGGCAAAGCCTGCGCCCAGGGCCAGCATCACGGCGCCAATGCCGGCCAGGCGCAGGGCCTTGTCCGGGCCGTGCAAGGGTGAGTTCATGGTGTTCATCCGGTTCTGTGAAGATGCCGGTACGACGGGGCTGGGAAATATTTATTCCATGGGTGGGAATATATTTTGTGGCGGAGCGTCTGCCCCATACACTGACCACCCCCGAGCCGGTACCTTGCCATGCACGACCTGGACGAACAGCAGTGGCGCGAGTTGCTGCAGCGCCTGCGCCGCTTTGCCTTGTGGCTGAGCCGCGAACCGGGCAGCGCCGACGACCTGGTGCAGGCCACGGTGGAGCGAGCCCTTAGCCGCAGCACCCAGCAACGTGATGCCGATGCGCTGCGTGCCTGGTTGTTCACCATTCTTTACCGGCTGTTTCTTGACGGTAAACGCCGTGAGCGCCTGCACAACCGCTGGTTATCGTGGTTCGGCCGGGCGGAACAGGAAAGCGAAGCACTCGGCGGCAACATCGAAAGCATCGTTCTGGCCCAGGCCGACCTGCAAGCCTTCGCCCGGCTATCGACCGAGCAGCGTGCCTTGCTGCTGTTGGTGAGTGTCGAAGGGCTGAGCTACAAAGAGGCGGCCCAGACACTCGGCATCCCCATCGGCACGGTGATGTCGCGCCTGTCACGTGCCCGTGCCGCCCTGCGTGAACTGACCGAGGGCAACCCCCAGCCCCCGGCTCTGCGGAGACTGAAATGACGCGCCTGATACCCAGCGAAGACGAGTTGCATGCCTACGTTGATGATCGACTCGAGCCGACGCGGCGTGCCGAGGTGCAGGCCTGGCTGGCGGCCAACCCTCAGCAAGCTGCACGTATAGAGGGCTGGCTCAACGACGCTCGGCGCTTGCGCACGGCCCTGGCCGGTTTCGGTGATCAACCCGGGGCGCAGTTGGATCTCGGCCAGTTGCAACGGCGTGTGCGTCAACGGCGCCAGCGGCGCCTGGCGTCGGCTGCAGTGCTGCTGCTGGCCCTGGGCGTGGGCGGGGTGGGTGGTTGGCAGGCGCGGCAGGTCACGTTGGCAGGGAGCGCGTTGCCCATGGCCGATGCGGTCCAGGCGCATCGTTTGTTCGCCGGCAGTGAGGCGCTGGATATCCAGGCCAGTGACCCCACGCAGTTGCGCGACTGGCTGGGCAGGCATTTCAGCAGGGTGGGGCAATTGCCTGACTTGACCGGTTACGGGTTCCAGCCTGTTGGGGCACGATTGTTGAGCAATGAGCAAGGGCCTGCGGCGTTGCTGGTGTTCCAGGACCGCCAAGGGCAGCGCATCAGCCTGTTCCTGCGCTCACCTGGCGAGCGTTTCGAACGCATGCCGCAAGGGCAGCGTGTCGATGGCCAACTGGAAGCGAGGTACTGGTCGCATGGGGCCTACAACTTTGCCTTGGTAAGCGCGGCGGATGATGTGCGCGGGGCCGGGGTGGGGGAGGCCTTGCGTTCGGGCCTTTAGGGTTGGGTAAGCCCGGTCACGGGCCATTGAGCAACGTGTGCGCTGGAGTAACAGCCTTACCCAATTTCTGGAAGTTGACGCAACTTCTGTGAGAGCGGTTGGCCCGGAAACTCGTTGGTCTTGCCGGTTAGTCGGTCGCTGGCAGGGCGGGCCTCATCGCCGGCAAGCCGGCTCCCACAAAAAGAATCGCGTCAACTTTTAGCAATTGGGTACGACAGTCCCCCCCTGTGAGAGGAATCGAAAAGCTGGCGCGATCCTTGTGGGAGCCGGCTTGCCGGCGATCACCGGCGAAGCCGGTGCCATTCACCACAGTGCCCGCATCGCGCCAAGCCGGTCAGCTCAACTCCAGCCAGATCGGCGCATGGTCGGAGGGTTTTTCCATCGCGCGCAGCTCATAGTCCACACCCGCTGCCTTGATCCGCGGCACCAGGTGCTGCGAAGCCATGATCAGGTCGATGCGCAGGCCACGCTTGGGTTCGTCCTCGAAGCCGCGGCTACGGTAGTCGAACCAACTGAAGCGGTCCGTTACCTCGGGATGCAGGTGGCGGAAACTGTCCACCAGCCCCCAGCCCTTGAGGCGCTCCATCCACTCGCGCTCCTCGGGGAGGAAGCTGCACTTGCCTGTTTTCAACCAGCGCTTGGCGTTGTCAGGGCCGATACCGATGTCGCAGTCCTGGGGCGAGATGTTCATGTCGCCCATCACCAGCACGGGCTGGTCGTGCTTGAACTGCCCCTCCAGCAACGCCTGCAGGTCGCTGTAGAAACGCTGCTTGGCCGGGAATTTGGTGGGGTGGTCGCGGCTTTCGCCCTGCGGGAAGTAACCATTCATGATGGTGATCGGTGTGCCATTGGCATCAGCGAACGTACCCCAGATGAAACGGCGCTGCGCGTCTTCTTCGTCCGTGGCGAAGCCTTTGAACAGGCTCAGCGGCGCCTGGCGCGAAAGCAGGGCGACGCCGTAGTGGCCTTTTTGCCCGTGGTAGTGCACGTGATAGCCCAAGGCCTGAACGTCGGCCAAGGGAAACTGATCGTCGCTGACCTTGGTTTCCTGCAGGCCGATCACGTCCGGCTGGTGCTTTTCGATCAGGGCCGCCAGCTGGTGCGGGCGGGCCCGCAGGCCGTTGATGTTGAAACAGACGATCTTCATGGAAAGACAATCCCGGTAAAAGGCCGGATGCTAGCCGACATCGCCCCTGATCACCAGCGTGGCGGCTTCGCCGAGGCGCTGCTAACGTGCACTCACGGGGGGAACGATGCGCCGCCGGGCTCCTCCAAGGCACTGTATGCCCACTCCAGGAGGTCTGCCCGCAATGCCCGAAGCCACCGCCGCCCAGGCTCGCGTCTGCACACTCGATGACGGCTACAGCCGTGAGGCCCGCTCACTGCTGTACAACGCTTATCTGAACGACCCCACCTTCGCCTACATCTTCGAGGCCCAGCGCCCTGGCTACGAACGACGGTTGCGCGTGATGGTGCGCGAGTGGGTTCGCCAGCATTTCTATCTGCAGTTGCCAGCCATTGGCCTGTTGCTGGATGACCGCCTGATCGCATTGGCACTGATCGTACCGCCGCAGCGCCGCCTGGGCGTGGCCGACAGCTGGGCCTGGCGCCTGCGCATGCTGCTGGGCACCGGGCAACGCTGCACGCGACGTTACATGGAGTACCAGGCGGCGCTGGTCGGCTGCCTGCCAACACCGCAGGTTCACATGTTGCCGCTTCTGGGGGTGCATCCAGCGTTTCGCGGTCAGCACTACGGCGAACAATTGTTACAAGCCGTGCACGACTGGTGTGCAGAAGACCCCAACACTCAAGGCGTGGTGCTGGATTCGGGTAACGAGCATTACCTCCCGTTCTATGAGCGCCAGGGGTATCAGGAGATTGGCGAGGTGGCTGTAGGGCCAATCCGTGAACGGGTGTTTTTTCATCCCTGTCCGGTATCTTCAGTTTCCCCGACTGCTTGAAAGCTCGCCAGGCGGCTCCCTTGAGCGCCTGGCTCTGGTAGCATGCGCCGCATGACGTATTCAGGAAGACTGACTTGGGGCCTGGTTTTCTGGGTTGCCAGTTTCACAGCATGGGGGCAGAGCGAATTGCTGGTGCAGGTAAAGCCTGCCAACAAGGCGCTCAAAGCCAATGTCGAAGGCTATGTAGGTACCCTTGGGGACCGCGATGAAGAGGCGCTGTTGCGCTTCAGTCGCGGGGCTCAGGAGCAGGCGCGAAAAGCGGCGCAAGCGCTGGGTTACTACCAGGCGCAGATCGATAGCGAGGTCAGGCCTTCTGCCAGGGCCGACGAACCTGCGAAGCTGATCCTTCATATCGAACCGGGCGAGCCTGTGCGCCTGCGCAACGTGACCGTGCGCATCGAGGGGCCTGCCAGCGAGATGAAGGCGTTTCGCGTACCTGACAGCAAAGCCCTGCGCGCTGGTGAGCAACTCAACCATGGGCTTTACGAGGATGCCAAGCGGCTGATCCAGAACCAGGCCTCACGCTACGGCTTCTTCAGCGGGCATTTCACCCGCCAGCGCCTGGCCGTCGACCCGCAGGCCGGGGTGGCCGATATCGAACTGGTGTATCAGAGCGGCCCACGCTATCGCTTGGGGGCGGTCAGGTTCAGTGGTGATACCCCGCTGGACGAAGACCTGCTGCAGCGGATGGTGTCGTTCAAACCGGGCACGCCCTACGACTCCGAGTTGATCGCGGAACTGAACAATGACCTGCAGTCCAGCGGTTATTTCGAAGGTGTAAGGGTCGATGCCGCGCCCACTGCAGCAGTGGCCGAGCAAATTCCTGTGGACGTACGCCTCGATACCCGCAAACCGCGGACCATGGGCCTTGGTCTGGGCTTCTCGACGGATGTCGGGCCGCGCGGCAAAGCCAATTGGACGCGCCACTGGGTCAACGCCCAAGGCCATAGCTACGGTTGGGAGACAGAGCTTTCTGCCCCCCGGCAAAACGTGGGGCTGTGGTACGACGTACCCCTTGACCCACCCCTGACCGACAAGTTGCGTTTCGCTGGCGGCTATCAGAATGAAGAGATCGCCGGCACAGACACGCTCAGCAAGCTGCTGACCGTGGGGCCCGAATGGCACAGCAAGCTGCCCAGTGGCTGGCAGCGCGTGATCTCGCTCAAGTACCAGCGTGAAGAGTATCGCCTTGGCGACGATTCAGGCCTGAGCAACCTGCTCATGCCGGGCGTAAGTTTCTCTTACTTGCGCAGCGACAACCGCATTGACCCGCACAACGGCTACCGCCTGCAATTCGATACCCAGGTGGCCAAGGAAGGGCTGGTGTCCGACACCAACCTGTTGCATGGCAACGTACTGCTCAAGGGCCTGACCACGCTCGGGCACAACCACCGCTTGCTCGGCAGGTTGCAGTTTGGAGGCAGCGCCACCAACGGTTACAAGAACAATATCCCGCCCTCGCTGCGCTTCTTCGCCGGTGGCGATCAGAGCGTGCGCGGCTACGACTATCAGACGCTGTCGCCTAAGAATAGCGACGGCGACCGTATCGGTGGCCGTTATCTGGTCGCTGGCAGCGTCGAATACCAGTATTCGCTGACCGAGAAGTGGCGTGTGGCGACGTTCGTCGACCAGGGTAATTCGTTCAACACACTGGAGCTGCCGAGCCTCAAGACCGGGGTCGGTTTCGGCGTGCGCTGGGTTTCGCCGGTCGGGCCATTGCGCCTCGACCTGGCCAAGGCCCTCGATGACGACGGTGGTATCCGCCTGCATTTCTCCATGGGGCCAGAGCTGTGATGCGTGTGTTCAAATTCATTCTGCTGGGCCTGCTCGGCAGCGTGTTGCTGGTTGTTCTGGCGCTGGGGGCATTACTGGCCACCGAAGGTGGCAGCCGTTGGGCACTCGGGCGCGTGCCAGGTTTGCAGGTCAGTGATTTTCAAGGGCACCTTGCAGGCCGCTGGCAGGCGAGCCAGTTGACCTGGGTTGACGGGGGCAACCGCGTCGACGTGCAAGCTCCGCTGCTGAACTGGACACCTGGCTGTTTGTTGCGGGCAACGCTGTGCATCGATCAACTGCATGCCCAGCGGATCGACATGGCATTCGCGCCGAGCGATCAACCTGCCGATAGCGGGCCGCTGCAGTTACCGGTTTTGCGGCTGCCGGTGGCCATCGAGCTGGGGGATGTCAAGGTTGGCCAGGTACGCCTCGATGGCAGCGACCTGCTCGGCGATCTGCACCTGGCGGCGCACTGGACCGCGACAGGGCTGAAGATCGACAGCCTGCAACTGCAGCGCGACGACCTGCACGTGAATGTGCAGGGCGATCTGGAGCCCGAGGGTGACTGGCCGGTGCAACTGCAGGGGCAGGTGCAACTGCCAGCCGTGCAAGGGCAGGCCTGGCAACTTGCACTTACCGCCAAGGGCGAGTTGCAGAAAACCCTCGAACTGGATGCGACCAGCAGCGGCTATCTCAACGCGCGTCTGACCGGTGAGTTGCAGGCACTGGCCGAGCACTTGCCAGCCAGGTTGCAACTGCGCTCCGATGCCTTCAAACCCGCGCAGACGCTACCGGATACGCTGCAGCTCAACCAGCTCAAGCTCGACGCCGAGGGCGATCTGCTCAAGGGGTATCAGGTGTCTGGTAGCGCCAGCCTGCCGGCCAAAAAGGCACCGATCGCCTTGCTGCTCAACGGCAAGGTAGATGCCAAAGGGGCGAACATCCAGGCGTTGGACCTTTCTGCAAGCGACGCCCAGCACCTGAAGCTGCAGGCCAGCGCCGACTGGCAGCAAGGCCTGGCGGCCAATGCCCAGCTCGACTGGCAGGATTTCCCTTGGCTGCGTTTGTACCCATTGGACACGCCGCCAGAGGTCACGCTCAAGCGCTTGACCGCGCAGGTGCAATACCGCGATGGCAGTTACCAGGGTACTTTCAATGGCGACCTCGACGGCCCGGCTGGGGCCTTTACCCTGGCCAGCCCCTTCGAAGGTGACCTTGGCCAGGTGCGCCTGCCGCAGTTGGCCCTGACTGCCGGGCAAGGCAAGGCTGCCGGCAGTGTCGCGGTGCGCTTTGCCGATACCTTGGCCTGGGACGTTGACCTGCAGCTGTCGGCACTCGACCCTGCCTACTGGCTCGCCGAACTGCCCGGCACCTTGGCTGGCCCGTTGCGCAGCAAAGGTGAAATGAAGGGTGAGCAGCTCAACCTCGATGCCCAGCTTGACCTGAAGGGACGCCTGCGCGGCCAGCCGGCAATGCTCAAGGTACAGGCCGAAGGCGCCGGCCAGCGCTGGACCCTCGGTACGCTGGCTGTGCAGTTGGGCGACAACCGCATCAACGGCAGTGGCAGCCTGCAACAGCGCCTGGCCGGGCGTGTCGACCTCGACCTGCCCCGGCTCGGGCAGCTGTGGCCCGGGCTGCAAGGCCAGGTAAAAGGGCGGCTGGATGCCAGCGGCACGCTCAGCGCTCCCCAAGGTACCCTGACCCTGCAAGGCCAGCAGTTGGCGCAGGAGCAGAACCGGATCCAGCGTCTTGACCTCAGTGCACGCCTGGACAACGCCCAGCGTGGGCTGGTCGACCTCAAGGCTAGTGGCATCCGCCTGGGCGATACGGTGCTGGGCACCTTGCAGGCCAACGGCAAGGGCGATATCCGCCAGCAAGCCCTGACCCTGGGGCTCGATGGCCCGTCGCTGAAACTTGACCTGGGGCTCGACGGCCAGTTGAGCAAGGGCGACTGGCGTGGGCGGCTGGCCAGCGGCAGAGTCCAGGCCGGTGGCCAGGACTGGCAATTGCAGGCGCCGGCTCGCCTGCAGCGCCTGGCCAGCGGCCAACTGGACTTCGGCGCCCACTGCTGGCGCTCCGGTCAGGCCAGCCTGTGTGGCGAGGATCAACGCCTGGCACCGGAGCCGCGCCTGCGTTATCACCTCAAACAGTTCCCGCTGGACAGCCTGGCTCAATGGTTGCCGAAGGATTTCGCCTGGCAGGGGCTGCTCAACGCTGACGTCAATCTGGACATCCCGGCCAGCGGCCCCAAGGGAACCGTGCGCGTCGATGCCAGCGGCGGCACGCTGAGGGTGCGGGACAATGGGCGCTGGATCGATTTCCCTTATCAAGCGCTGCGCCTGGACAGTACCCTGGCGCCTCGGCGCATCGATACGCAGCTGAATTTCCGTGGCGAGCGCCTTGGCGAGTTGCGCCTCAACGCCCGTCTCGACCCGCTGGGCAAGGACAAGCCCTTGTCGGGTGACTTCCGCCTCGCCGGTCTGGACCTGTCGGTTGCCCGGCCTTTCGTACCGATGGTCGAGCGGCTGGCAGGCCAATTGAATGGCAGTGGCCAGTTGTCCGGCACCTTGCTGGCGCCCAAAGTCAACGGCAACCTGATGCTCAATGGTGGCGAGGTCAGTGGTGCTGAGTTGCCCGTCAGTTTGCAGGACCTGTCGCTGCAAGCCTTGATCGCTGGCGAGCAGGTTCAGCTGAACGGGGGCTGGCGCAGTGGCGAGGCGGGCCGTGGCCGGCTGAGCGGCGACCTGACCTGGGGCCAGGCCCTGGGCATGAACCTGCGCCTGCAGGGCCAGCAGTTGCCGGTGACCGTAGAACCCTATGCAACGCTTGAAGTCGCGCCCGATTTGAACCTGCGCCTGATCGACGACAAACTGGCGGTGTCCGGCAAGGTGCAGGTGCCCAAGGGCAAGATCACGGTGCGCGAGCTGCCGCCATCGACCGTGAAGGTATCCGACGACACGGTCATCGTCGGCCACCAGACCGAGGAAGGCAAAACGCCGATGGCGATGGCCATGGACATAGATGTCGAAGTGGGGCAGGACAAACTGTCGTTCAGCGGGTTTGGGCTTACCGCCAACTTGCTCGGCCATGTACACATCGGCGATAACATGGACACCCGTGGTGAGTTGAGCCTGGCTGACGGACGTTACCGCGCCTATGGTCAGCGCCTGACCATCCGCCGAGCGCGCTTGCTGTTCGCCGGGCCCCTCGACCAGCCCTACCTGGACATCGAGGCCATCCGCCAAGTCGATGACGTGATCGCCGGTATCCGCCTGAGCGGTAGTGCCGAGCAGCCTACTACCCAAGTGTTCTCGGAACCGGCGATGAGCCAGGAACTGGCGCTGTCCTATCTGGTGCTGGGCCGCCCGCTGGGCACGTCGGGCGAGGACAACAACATGTTGGCCGAGGCGGCCCTGGGCCTGGGCCTGGCGGGCAGCGCAGGGGTTACCGGCAGCATCGCGTCCAGCCTGGGGATTGACGACTTCCAGCTGGACACCGAGGGCTCGGGCAATACCACCAGTGTGGTGGCCAGCGGCAACCTGACCGAGAAGCTGAGCCTGCGATATGGGGTAGGGGTGTTCGAGCCGGCCAATACCATTGCGTTGCGCTACAAACTGAGCAAGAGGGTTTACCTTGAGGCGGCGAGCGGCCTGGCCAGTTCGCTGGATATTTTCTATAAGCGCGACTTCTGAAGGGCGCCATCAACGCACGGTGGCGGCCTCGATGAACTCGTTGGTATCAGGGCCGGGCGCAGCAGGTGGCTTGCGGGTGGGGTTGATCAGTTTGGTGTATTCCTCGATCAGGCGGTTCAGCGCTTCGGGGGGGTCGCTGGCCTGAAACTGCATGCGGATCTGCACCTCGTCCGGGTCTCGCGTTTCGCCCTGGCGGCCCTGGGCGCCGATCGTGACCTTGAATGCCGCTGCGCCGCCGGCCTCAGCGTTGGCCTGCATCGCACGCAGCGCCTCCGTGCCGTTGACGCGCACCGAGAGGTCGACTTGCATGCGCTCCAAGGCCAGCCCCTTGGGTGATACCAGGGCGAACAACGGCACGGGTATCACATGCTGGTCGTCCATGGCGACCTCGACCATCTTGGCCTTCATAGGTGCCCCGAGCGCCTGGGGGTCGATGTCGAAGAAGTGGTCGAACAGATTGATGTACTGCTGGGCAATCAGGCTATTGGTGGCCGCTGCGGCCTCCTGCAGGCCACGGGTGATATCCCGCAGGTCGATCGCGGTCATGGGGGCAGGGTGATTGTCCACTCACTTGTCTCCTTGGTACACGGGAGCCCCGCTGTGCTCAGCGAGGCGGACATTTTGAGACAGGGCTAAGCGTCAGGGCGTGCTGGGACTTGGGGAGGGGGTGTTCGCTGTATCGCCCTTCAGTACGTCGGCATTGGAAATCGTATCGGTGCTCACCAGGGTCGAGTTAGGTACCACCGTTGGTTTGGTGGCGGCATCGGTGAGAAAATCGATGACTCTCATCACGGCCTCTGGCGGGTCCTGGCGGCGTAAGGTGGTATTGAACGCGTAGCGGGCGCGGGTATCGGTCTTGCGGGTCTGCGTGGACTTGTGGCTGATGCTGCCCTTCATGTCCAGCTTGAAAGGGCCCCAGCCGAGTGACCCAGCCACTTCGCCACTTTTGCTCGACTCACTGAAATCCTCAGCCGCTTGGCTGATGGTCAGCTCAAAGTCGACCGTTCCTTCTTCGATGACAATGTTGGGGTGGGTGATGGCCGCCAGCAGCGGCACCTTCATGGACTTGTTGACGACACCTTTGTATTCGCCCTGTTCGTTGACGATGGTCTCGTCATAGTCGAACTGGATGGCGACCGCTTTGCCATCCTGTACGCAGACCTGCATGAGGAAGTCCGCATAGGACTTGCTCGCAGTGACCTGCGCCTGAACCATGGCTTGTAGTGGCCCGGCGATCATCCGGTCCATGGGCAAGGCATTGATGACCGATCCGATTAGGCTGTTGTCGATGGACATAGCTCGATTCTCTTTTTAATGGGTGCTGCAAAGACGGCCGTCAGTGCGGCCGGGTGGATGTCGTCAGCGCGTGCAAGGCTCCTGGCGACGGATATTGCCGATCTGGCGCAGGCTCAGGCCGTACTTGTCGGCCAAGAGGCTGCGTGACAGGCCCTCGGCGCTTTCTTTCTGGATTTGCAGGTTGCGCAATTGCCGCAGGAAGTGGTCTGGCTTGGGAATTTCCAGCGCCACACCGGCAAAGCGCTTGATCAGGGCGTCGAGGGCCTCACCCGGGAGTATCTCGGCGAGCTTGGTTCGCTCGCGGTGCTTGGGGATGTACTTGGGTCTGCCGCCAAAGGCACAGGTGAGCTGGTAGGCGTTTTCGATGCCGATACACTCGATCAGGGACTGCAGCGAATGCGGTAGCTGGCTGATGTCTATGGCTGTGAGATCTTGCAATTCCATATGTGGCTCCCTCGCGGTTGGTGGGGCGCGATGCTTGGATATGCCGCAATGACGTGTCGGCGATTAGCATCGGCGCTCTGTCGCTGGCATGAGCGGATTGTCAGTGAGTGACGAAGACTGTCGCTAGGCGCCAAGTGGTCCAGCTGTTGTAGCCTCAAGGTGCAGGATTTGAAGGCAACGATTTCGCGCGTTGTAGGACATCGCTCTGGCGTTGCCCTACAGGCGTTGATACTCAGGGGGGCGCTTTTCCGTGAGGCAACTGGGTGCCAGTACCCTCAACGCAGGGGTAAACATGCATCAAGCTCACGTTGGCGAGGTAGGCGTGGGGCCGACTGGCCATGGTTTGAGGCAGGCTGCGCCAATCCACCACGAGGCAGAGTGCACTGAGCGATTGTTTGTCGTGCCGGCCCAGTACCTTATCGGGGAAGGACCTGCGGTAGAGCGCCAGGGTCTTGCCTACGGCTTCGACCTGCCCGGCGCCGGCCAAGGTTTCGTAGGCGAGCTTGGGCAGCTGCGGCTGCTCGAGGGTGAAATGGGCGTGGCCAGGCTCGGCGTTCAGGTGCCCGGACGCCCTCGTTCGCTGCCATAACTGCTGCCATTGACTGCTGCCGGCGTGGGCCGCCAGTTCGCGGCCCAGTTCGAGCAATCGTTCAGGCGGTATCTGGCGGACATCCAGCGCGTGGGTGGGCAGAGCGGGGAGTAACAACAGAATGAGCAGGGCGGGCTTGAGCATGGAGCCTCCAACAGGGGGGTGGGGAGGCCAATGCTTTCAGGCTTGAGGGGCCGCGCTAAGCAGGAAATGCAGCGCCAAAAGCCACGGGCGTTGTATCATGGCGCCGGCTCGTTGCGAGCCATTTGCCCCCGATGTTGCAAGGAACTATCGATGACACACGTGCAGCGCCTCAAATATTCGATTCTGATCATCCTGGTGGTGCTGGGCCTCATGCTGGGCCTGTCGCACCTGCAGAAACAGGGCACCATCAGCGAACAGACCTTCCAGATGCTGGCCATCGCCATTGCAGTAGTGGTGGTCGTGATCAACGGGATTCTGCGGCGCAAGGTCAAGCCCTGACCCTTGCCGGCCGGCCAGCGATGGCCGGCCTTGCGCTCAGCGCGAAGAGGGCTGCTCGAGCACAGCGCGCGCTTGCGGGTTGAGGCTGTAGCACTTGTCGTTGCCCAAGTGGATCACGCCCTCTGCGCACAGTCGCTTGAGCACCTCCCGCACACTGAGAAACGACAGCGGAATATCCAGTTGTTCCAGATGCGCGTGCACCCCGCGCACGCCAATGCTGCGCCCGGCGCGGCCGGCGCTGTGCAGGGCATCGATCACTTTGAGACGAATCAGGCTGGTACGCAGCCCATAGGTGCGCAGCAACTCGCGGATCTGCTCGTTGCCGACACGCTCTTCCCCGCAGGCGTCCTGTCCATTGGCCGCCTCGGCCGGGGTTCGCCCGGGCTGAAGTGAAGGTTGCGGGTTGTACATGTGAATGCTCCTTTTCGTGGACTGTCCCGAAATATGGGTGCCTCACTTACTAGGACGAATGAGCGCGGAGAAACTGCAGCTTTTGCGCAAAAAAAATCGCTGCCTGTGTCATGAAGACGAATCTGATGCGCCTGCTGCGTAAAATTTTCATCTGGGTGTTCGTCTGATTGGGAATGATCCCAGAAGCCCAGGAGTGCCCGTGCTCTCAATTTCAAGACCTATGACCTGCGTTGGCCTTGCGGCCGCGTTGGTTGCCTCAAGCCTCGCCGCGCAGGCGCAAGCGGCCAGTAGCGATGCCAGTGCGCAAATCCGGCGCACCAGTTTCGGCGTGCCGCATATCGTGGCCAAGGATGAGCGCGGTCTGGGTTACGGCATCGGTTATGCCTATGGCCAAGACAATCTATGCCTGCTGGCCAATGAAGTGCTGACGGTCAACGGAGAACGTTCGCGCTTTTTTGGCGCGCAGGGCAAAACCCTCGAGCAGCGCGATAACCTGGCCAGCGACCTGTTCTTCACCTGGCTCAATACGCCGACCGCGGTCAACAGCTTCCTCCAGGCCCAACCCTCTGAGGTGCGCGATTTGCTGGAAGGCTATGCCAGTGGTTTCAACCGTGCCCTGGCCGAGCGCCGTAGCCAAGGGCTGCCGGCAGAATGCGGGGATGGCCAGTGGTTGCGGCCGATCACCAGCCTGGACCTGATCAAGCTGACCCGCCGTCTGCTGGCGGAGGGCGGGTTGGGGCAATTCGCCGAAGCGTTGGCGGGTGCTCAACCGCCACAGTTGACCAGCCAGCAGGCAGCGCACACTTTCGGCGAGGCACTTGCCCAGCAACAGCGTTTCGCTTCTGAACGGGGCAGCAATGCCGTTGCCGTGGGCGCAGAGCGTTCGGCCAACGGCCGCGGCCTGTTGCTGGCCAACCCGCATTTCCCCTGGAGGGGCGGGATGCGCTTCTACCAGATGCAGCTGTCCATCCCAGGCCAGCTGGACGTGATGGGGGCCGCACTGCCTGGTTTGCCGGTAGTGAACATTGGTTTCAACCGTCATCTGGCCTGGACTCATACGGTCGATACTTCCAAACACTTCACGCTCTATAAACTGCAACTGGACCCGCAAGACCCGACGCGGTACGTGTTCGATGGCAAGTCCTTGCCCCTGACCCGGCAGGCTGTGAGTGTCACGGTCAAGGCTGAAGATGGCACACTGAGCCAGGTGGAGCGCCAGGTCTACAGCTCGAAATTCGGGCCCGTGGTGCAGTGGCCAGGCCGCCTGGACTGGGACAGCAAAACCGCCTACAGCCTGCGTGACGCCAATCTGGACAATACCCGTGTGCTGCAGCAGTGGTATCGCATCAACCGTGCCGATAGCCTGGCGGCACTGCAGGGCTCGATCGAGCAGCTGCAAGGCATACCCTGGGTCAACACCTTGGCTGTCGATTCGGGCGGTAAGGCGCTCTACCTTAACCAGTCGGTGGTGCCCTACGTGGACCAGCAGTTGCTCAGCCAGTGCAGCAACCCGGCGGCGCAAGGCCCGCTGGTAGTGCTCGATGGCTCGCGCAGCGCCTGCCAGTGGAAGGTCGATGCCCAGGCGGCGCAGCCTGGCATCTTCCCGCCGCGTCTGTTGCCCAGCCTTGCGCGCAACGATTTCGTGCAGAGCTCCAACGACCCGGCGTGGATGACCAACCCCGCCCAGCCGTTGACCGGTTACTCACCGCTGATCAGCCGCAGCGACCAGCCATTGGGTATGCGCGGGCGCTTCGCGCTCGAGCGCCTGCAAGGCAAGGCCAAGCTGGGCGTGGAGGACCTGCAGCGTATGGTGATGGATGACGAGGTCTACCTGGCCAGCCTGGTGCTTCCAGACTTGCTGCAATGGTGCAAAGGCGCTGAGGCCGATTTGCAGGCGTTATGTACGAGCCTGGCAAGCTGGGATGGCAAGGCTGACCTTGACAGTGGGATTGGCCTGGTGCATTTCCAGAACATCGTCGAACACATGGCCAGGCATCCGCAAAGCTGGCGGGTGGCGTTTGATCCGGCAGACCCGCAACACACCCCCCGCGGGTTGGCAGTGGAGCAGGCCGCGGTGCGCAAGTTGCTGCGCGAAGCGGCGCTGGCCTCCCTGCAGCAGGTCGCCAAAGCCGGGGTTGCTGAAGGCAGCCGTTGGGGGCAGATCCAGCAGGCGGCCGATGGCACGCCGGTACCGGGCGGCGCGCAGGCGATGGGGGTGTACAACGCGATCTACAGCGTCCCGCATGGGCCGGGCAAGCGCTTGGTGGTCAGTGGCACCAGTTACCTGCAACTGGTCAGTTTCACCGAGGATGGGCCGCAGGCGCGGGGGCTGTTGGCCTTCTCGCAATCCAGCGAAGCCGCTTCGGCCCATTCGAGCGACCAGACCAAGGCCTTCTCGGCCAAGCAATTGGCGCCCATTCCGTTCACCGAGGCGCAAATCAAGGCTGACCCTGAGTATCGGCAGTATGTGATCAGCGAAGGTGACAAGGCGGCGGTGGCGAGCCGGCCATGAGTTGCAAACCAGTACCGGTCTGATCGCCCGCAAGCCGGCATCTACAGGTTCGCCACAGCGTATTTGTAGCGCCGGCTTGCCGGCGATCAGGCCGGTATGGCCAAGCCATCCGTTTCAGGAAAACTCGAAGGGTTCCAACTGAAAGCCCTGCGCATCGACCTGCAGAGTCCAGCCGCGACGGTCCCAATCGCCCAGCACGATGCGCCGGGCCGGCTCCCCGTTCACCACCAGCTTGTGGATCGCCGGCCGGTGAGTGTGGCCATGCACCAGCGTTTTCACACCGTGCGCCGCCATCACCGCTGGCACTTCTTCGGCTGTGACATCGACAATGTCGGTGGCTTTCATGCGCGTCTGGGCACGGCTTTCGCTACGCAGCTTGCGCGCCAGCTTCTGCCGGGTGGCAAGCGGCAAGTGCCGTAGAACCCACAGGCTCAACGGGTTGCGCAGATAGCGGCGCATTTTCATGTAGCCGATGTCGCGGGTGCACAGGGTGTCGCCATGCATCAGCAAAACCTGCTCGCCGCCAAGGCTGATCACGCTGGGGTCGGCCAGCAAGGTGCAGCCGGCCGCTTGGCAGAAGCCCTCGCCAATCAAAAAGTCGCGGTTGCCGTGCATCAGGTAGACGGCCGTGCCGCTGTCGCTCAGCCGGCGCAGGGCCTGGCAGATCGACTGCTGAAAGGGCGTCATGGCATCGTCGCCGATCCAGGCTTCGAAGAAGTCGCCGAGGATGTACAGCGCATCGGCGTGGCGTGCGCGGCCGTCGAGCAGATCAAGAAACGCCCGGGTGATGTCCGGGCGTTCTTCTTGCAGATGCAGATCAGAGATCAGCAGTATCACTCAACGATCTCGGCTTTCTCGATGATCACGTCGTCTTTAGGTACGTCCTGGTGGCCAGCGTTGGAACCGGTGGCAACCTTTTCGATGGCGTCGACGATTTCACGGCCTTCGGTTACTTCGCCGAACACCGCGTAGCCCCAGCCCTGGGTGTTCTTGCCGCTGTGGTTGAGGAAGTCGTTGTCGGAGGCGTTGATGAAGAACTGGGCCGAGGCCGAGTGCGGGTCCATGGTGCGGGCCATGGCGATGCTGTACTTGGTGTTCTTCAGGCCGTTGTCAGCTTCGTTCTGGATGCTGGCGCGGGTCTTCTTCTGGCTCATGCCTGGCTCGAAGCCGCCGCCCTGGATCATGAAACCCTTGATCACACGGTGGAACACGGTGCCGTCGTAGTGACCGTCCTTGACGTACTGAACGAAGTTTTCCGTGGTGAGCGGCGCCTTTTCGGCGTCCAGTTGCAGGACGATAACGCCGTGGTTGGTGGTCAGTTTGACTTTGGACATGCTGGAATTCGCTCTTTCAAGGCATTCGGGAATTAGGGTGCGCAGTGCGCCTGTAGTCACCTGACGCAGGATCGGGCGACCGCGACACATGGCGCGCACTGGCCATTTTGCCAGGCCGCGACAAAAAGCTACGATAAATCACGGCAGTTTGTCCGAGCCTGGCTGTCAGCAGCTTGACTGCTTCGGCTATGATAGGCCCTTTGATTCAATCGGCCTACCCAGGCCGGACACGTGCATTCAAGGATCCTATGAGCAAGCCCACTGCCGACAACGCGCCCAACGCCGCTGCCAAAGGCGCCCCCGCCGTCCCTGCGAACTTCCTGCGGCCGATCATCCAGGCCGACCTGGACTCGGGCAAGCACAGCAGCATCGTCACTCGTTTTCCGCCGGAGCCCAATGGCTACCTGCACATTGGCCATGCCAAGTCGATCTGCGTCAACTTCGGCCTGGCCAAGGAGTTCGGCGGCGTCTGTCACCTGCGCTTCGACGACACCAACCCGGCCAAGGAAGACCAGGAGTACATCGATGCCATCCAGCGCGACGTCAAATGGCTGGGCTTCGACTGGGCCGGCGAGGTGCGTTATGCCTCGAACTACTTCGACCAACTGCACGATTGGGCCGTTGAACTGATCAAGCGTGGCAAGGCCTATGTCTGCGACCTGACCCCTGATCAGGCCAAGGCCTACCGTGGCAGCCTGACCGAGCCTGGCCAGAACAGCCCGTTCCGTGAGCGCAGCGTCGAAGAGAACCTCGACCTGTTCGCCCGCATGAAGGCTGGCGAGTTCAAGGATGGCGAGCGCGTGCTGCGGGCCAAGATCGACATGGCCTCGCCGAACATGAACCTGCGCGACCCGATCCTGTACCGCATCCGTCATGCCCACCACCACCAGACCGGTGACAAGTGGTGCATTTACCCCAACTATGACTTCACCCATGGTCAGTCCGATGCCATCGAAGGCATCACCCACTCGATCTGCACCCTGGAGTTCGAAGGCCATCGGCCGCTGTACGACTGGTTCCTCGAGAACCTGCCGGTACCGGCGCACCCGCGTCAGTACGAGTTCAGCCGCCTCAACCTGAACTACACCATCACCTCCAAGCGCAAGCTCAAGCAGCTGGTCGACGAGAAACATGTCAGCGGCTGGGACGACCCGCGCATGTCCACCCTGTCGGGCTTCCGCCGTCGCGGTTACACCCCGGCCTCGATCCGCAACTTCTGCGAGATGGTCGGTACCAACCGCTCCGACGGCGTCGTCGACATGTCGATGCTCGAATTCAGCATCCGTGACGACCTCGACCGCACCGCGCCACGCGCCATGTGCGTGCTGCGCCCGCTCAAAGTGGTCATCACCAACTACCCTGAAGGCCAGGTCGAGCAGCTCGAACTGCCGCGCCACCCCAAGGAAGACATGGGCGTGCGCGTGCTGCCCTTCGCTCGCGAGCTGTACATCGACCGCGACGATTTCATGGAAGAGCCGCCAAAGGGTTACAAGCGCCTGGAGCCGGCCGGTGAAGTGCGCCTGCGTGGCAGCTACGTGATCCGCGCCGACGAAGCGGTCAAGGACGCCGATGGCAACATCGTCGAGCTGCGCTGCTCCTACGACCCGGAGACCCTGGGCAAGAACCCCGAGGGCCGCAAGGTCAAGGGCGTGATCCATTGGGTGCCGGCAGACGCCAGTGTCGAATGCGAAGTGCGCCTGTACGACCGCCTGTTCCGCTCGCCGAACCCAGAGAAGGCCGAGGAGGGCGCCAGCTTCCTCGACAACATCAACCCGGGCTCGCTGCAAGTGCTGACCGGCTGCCGTGCCGAGCCGTCGCTGGGCCAGGCGCAGCCTGAAGACCGCTTCCAGTTCGAGCGCGAAGGCTACTTCTGCGCCGACCTCAAGGACAGCCAGCCGGGCCGCCCGGTGTTCAACCGCACCGTCACCCTGCGTGACTCCTGGGGCAGCTAAGGAACCGCCGTGCTTACCATCTACAACACGCTGAGCAAAACCAAGGAAGTCTTCAAGCCGCTCGATGGCAACAAGGTGCGTATGTACGTGTGCGGCATGACCGTGTACGACTACTGCCACCTGGGCCATGGCCGCAGCATGGTGGCCTTCGACCTGGTCACCCGTTGGCTGCGCAAGAGCGGCTATGAGCTGACCTATGTGCGCAACATCACCGACATCGATGACAAGATCATCAACCGGGCCAACGAGAACGGCGAAACCTTCGACGCGCTCACGGCCCGCATGATCGATGCGATGCACGAGGACGAACGGCGCCTGAACATCCTCAAGCCGGACCAGGAACCGCGTGCCACCGACCATATCGCCGGCATGCACGCGATGATCCAGACCTTGATCGACAAGGGCTACGCCTACGCGCCCGGCAATGGCGACGTGTACTACCGGGTCGGCAAGTTCGTCGGCTACGGCAAGCTGTCGCGCAAGAAGATCGAGGACCTGCGCATCGGTGCCCGCATCGAGGTCGATGAGGCCAAGCAGGACCCGCTCGACTTCGTCCTGTGGAAGGGCGTCAAGCCGGGCGAGCCGTACTGGGATTCGCCGTGGGGGCCGGGCCGTCCGGGCTGGCACATCGAGTGCTCGGTGATGTCCACCTGCTGCCTGGGCGAGAGCTTCGACATCCACGGTGGCGGCAGCGACCTGGAGTTCCCGCACCACGAGAACGAAATCGCCCAGAGCGAAGCGGCGACCGGCAAGCAGTACGCCAATGCCTGGATGCATTGCGGCATGATCCGCATCAATGGCGAGAAGATGTCCAAGTCATTGAACAACTTCTTCACCATCCGTGACGTGCTCGACGTATACCACCCGGAGGTGGTGCGCTACCTGCTGGTGGCCAGTCACTACCGCAGTGCTATCAACTACTCCGAAGACAGCCTGCGTGATGCCAAAGGTGCCTTGGAGCGCTTCTATCACGCACTGCGGGGTTTGCCGCGTGTGGCAGCCAAGGGTGGCGAGGAATTCGTCGAGCGCTTCAGCGTGGCGATGAACGACGACTTCAACACCCCCGAAGCCTGTGCCGTGCTGTTCGACCTGGTGCGCGAGATCAACCGCCTGCGCGACAGCGAGCCGGATGCGGCTGCTGGCCTGGCCGGTCGCCTGCGCGAGCTGGGTGATGTGCTGGGTGTGCTGCAGCTGGAGGCCGATGACTTCCTGCGTGCAGGGGCTGAAGGCAAGGTCGATGCGGCTGAAGTGGAGGCGCTGATCCAGGCGCGTCTGCAGGCGCGTGCCGACAAGAACTGGGCAGAGTCCGACCGGATCCGTGACCAGCTGACCGCCATGGGGGTGGTGCTGGAAGACGGCAAGGGTGGCACTACCTGGCGTCTGGCTGACTGATTAACGGGGGCCGCTTAGCGGCCCCATCGCCGGCAAGCCGGCTCCCACAGGTATTGCGCAGGGGTTGAAGGTTGCGTGGTGGTGAGAGCCGAACAAGCTCACAGGTATTGCGCAGGGCTTGAAGGTTGCGTGGTGTTGGTGAGAGCTGAGCAAGCCCACAGGTATTGTGCAGGGCTTGACGGTTGTGCTGTCGTGGTGGGCTTGCCGGCGATGGACTGCACAGCAGTTCCCGCTTTTACCTCGGCAACCCCGCCAATGGGCAATGCAAGACCAGCTTGGCCCCGCCCAGCTCACTGTCACCCACCTCCAGCCCAAACCCGTGCAAGTCGACGATCGCCGCAACGATCGACAAACCGAGGCCGAATCCCGGGTGGCGGTGGCCTTCATCGCTGCGATAGAACCGCTTCAGCACTGCAGTGCGCTCTTGTTCCGGAATCCCAGGTCCGCTGTCCTCGATAGCGATATGCACGCCTGTCTCGTCCTGCGTCGCGGTAATGGCTACCCGGCCACCTTCTGGCGTGAACTTGATGGCATTGCCCACCAGGTTGGCCAGCGCTTCGAACAGCAACTCACGGTCCCCATGCAGCGCCGCCAGGTGCTCAGGCTGCTGCAGCTGCAGGCGGATGCCGCCATCTTCAGCCAGGGGCAGGTAGAAATCGTGCAACTCCACCAGCAACTCACGCGGGTGAAGCTCAATGAAGCCGGCGCGGCGCTGGCGATCCTCCAGCTCACTGATGCGCAACAGGCCACGAAAACGTGCCATCAGGGTATCGGTTTCGCCGATGGCCTGGTCCAGTGCTTCGGCTTGCGCTGAGTCCAACCCGCTCTGCTGGCGGATGCGGTACAGCTGCGCTCGCAGGCGGGTGAGCGGTGTGCGCAGGTCGTGGGCAATGTTGTCGCACACGCCCTTGACCTCGTGCATCAGCCGTTCGATCCGGTCAAGCATGGCGTTGACGATGGCCGCCAGCATGTCCAGTTCGTCGCGCCGGGCCGACAGTGGCAGGCGGTGGGTGAGGTCGCCGGCGACGATCAGCTCTGCCTGCGCCTGTATCGCGCGAATGCGTTTCAAAGGCCTGCGCCGCAGCATGTACCAGCCAGCGAAGCCAGGGATGAGTGTCAGCGATATGCCCCATAGCAACGCGTGCAGGATGATGCGTGTCACCACGAACAACGAGCCGTTGTCGCGCAGCAGGACCAGCCAGCGGCCGTCCTGAACCTTGATTGCCACCGCGTCGCAGCTGTCACGCGGCATGTGCGGGTCATCGGCGTCCAGGCAGCGCTCGAGTTCATGCACCTTGCCGTCCAGGCCCAGTTCCGGCGGGATAGCACGGATGCGCCCGCCGATCGGGTTGAGCTGGGCGTCGAACAGGCCGTAGGCATCGAAGGCACGCTCCTCGAATGCCTGGCTGGCGATCAGGGCGTCGTCCAGCTGCTTGCCGCTCATGTGTGCGAAAAGGTGCTGGCGCTGCAGCATGGAGTGGCGGGTAAGCTTGTTCAGGTAGCTGGACACCTCGAAATACAGCACCCCCATGAGGATGCTGCTCCAGGCCACGAAGAGGAAGCTGTACAACGCCAGCAGGCGGCTGGTCGAGGAGCTCCAGCCCTTAGTTGGGTTCAGCAATGGCATAGCCGGAGCCCCGTACGGTACGGATCAGCGGCGCTTGCCCGGGGGAATCGATCTTCTTGCGCAGGCGGCCGATATGCACATCGATCAGGTTGGTGCCAGGGTCGAAGTGGTAGCCCCAAACTTCCTCGAAGATCATCATCCGCGTGATCACCTGGCCGCTGTGGCGCATCAGGTACTCCAGCAGTTTGTACTCGGTTGGCAACAGGTTGAGCGTCTGGTCGCCGCGGCGGGCCTCATGGCTGATCAGGTCCAGTTGCAGGTCGGCGACCTGCAGTCGGGTCTGGGTCATCGGCACGCTGTTGCGCCGCAGCAGCACTTCCACCCGTGCAGCCATCTCGTCGGAGGCGAACGGCTTGGTCAGGTAGTCGTCGCCACCGGCACGCAAGCCTCGGACACGCTCATCGACGTCGGACAGAGCGCTGATCATCAGGATTGGCGTTGCGATTTTAAGGTTGCGCAGGGTGGTGACGATGGTCAGGCCATCGACCTCAGGCAGCATGCGGTCCAGGGTGATCAGGTCATAGCCGCCGCCGATGGCTTTGGCCAGGCCTTCACGGCCATTGTCTGCCCAATCCACTTCCAGACCGTGGCTGGTGAGTTCGGCGACGATTTCCTGGCCGGTGACGGCGTCGTCTTCGATGGTCAGTACGCGTGGCATGCTGGTTCCTGGGCGTCTAGTGGAGGCTTGATTGTGCCAAAGAATAGACTGCCGGGAATTTAAGAAAAATTCATCTGGCTGCAGATTTGCAAAGTTGACGCAATTGCGGGGGAGGCGGCCTGCCAGTGATGAGGCCGGTCCTATCAGGCAGAAAAAAGGGCATGCCAGCGTCTGGCATGCCCTGCGGTTCAGCGTTGCGCGAAGGCTCAGGCGACCTTGACGATCCAGCCAGCCGGTGCTTCGACGTCGCCACTCTGAATGCCAGTCAGCTCGTTATAGAGCTTCTGGGTGACCGGGCCGACTTTTTCCAGGTCGTGGAACACGTGCAGCTTGCCGTTGTACTCGATGCCACCGATCGGGGTGATCACCGCGGCGGTGCCGCAGGCACCCGCTTCGATGAAGCGGTCGAGCTTGTTGATTTCGACATCGCCTTCGATCACGGTCAGGCCCAGGCGCGAGGACGCCAGTTCCATCAGCGACAGGCGGGTGATACCTGGCAGTACCGAGGCCGATTTCGGGGTGATGAATTCATTGTTGGCGGTGATGCCGAAGAAGTTGGCCGAGCCGACTTCCTCGATCTTGGTGTGGGTCAGCGGATCGAGGTAGATGGCGTCGGCGAAGTTGGCTTTCTTGGCTTCAGCACCTGGCTGCAGGCTGGCTGCATAGTTGCCGCCGACCTTGGCGGCGCCGGTGCCCTGTGGCGCGGCGCGGTCGAAGCTGGAAATCTGGAAGTTGTGCGGCTTCATGCCGCCTTTGAAGTACGAGCCAACCGGGATGGCGAATACCGAGAAGATGAACTCGGGGGCGGTGCGCACGCCGATGTTATCGCCGGTGCCGATCACGAACGGGCGCAGGTACAGGGCACCCTTGCCGTGTGGCGGGACGAATTTCTCGTTGGCCTTGACCACTTGCTTGCAGGCCTCGATGAACACATCGGTCGGCACCTGCGGCATCAGCAGGCGAGCGCAGCTGCGCTGCATGCGGGCGGCGTTCTGGTCAGGGCGGAACAGGTTGATCGAGCCGTCTTTGCAGCGGTAGGCCTTCAGGCCTTCGAAGCACTGCTGGCCATAGTGCAGGGCAGTGGAGCCTTCACTGATGTGCAGCACATTGTCTTCGGTCAGGGTGCCTTTGTCCCACTCACCGTTGCGCCATACGGACAGGTAGCGCTTGTCGGTCTTGATGTAGTCGAAACCCAGCTTGTCCCAGTTAATGCTTTCGTTACTCATGACACCCTCGATTGTCTTGCAAGTGCCCGATCGCTCGGGCTGCTGTTATATGCGCACCTCGCCACGATAATACATCCGCCGCGGATCGGGAACGCCCAGTCACGAATTGGGGGCGCGGGGCTGGCGATGGATTCGCGGTGTCCTTGGGGCCGATCAGGGCCAGCATTGCGCCATGTGACTGCCTCCAGCGCTAGCGCGCAGCACCGAGCCGCCTGTTCCAATCCCCGCCATGGCTTCGCTCACACGCCTCTTCGCTGTCAAAGCGCACATGCCATGCCGGGTGATCCAGCGCTACACCTGCTTCGTCCAGCGCCTGGGCTGTCAACTTGAGCATGCGTGCCTTGGCATCACCCGCCAGCGCTGCGGCCTTGTCGACTTCGCGCTCGAAGACCCAGGTGATGCGCAAGCTGGCAGGGAACTGTTCAGGGTCCAGGCGATGGGTCAGCCAGCTGAACCCGACGATCTGTGCCTTGGCCGTTTCGCATGCGTCGGTCAGGCATGCCACCAGTTCACGCTCAAGGCGAGCCAGTTCGCGTTTGCCCAATGCTTTCATGGCGCGGCCTCGTCATCGATCTGCTGGCAGAAACGCAGCAAGTTGCCGAACGGGTCGCGTATCTGCATCTGTAGGCCCCAATCGACGCGCTCAGCCTGTGGGCGGGCATAGCCGTACTGCTTGTCCTGCAGTTCACGTTGCAGTGCCAGCAGTTCGTCGGTGCGGGCAAACACCGACGAGCCTGGGCACGCGTCGCCGTGGTGCTCGCTCAGGTGCAGGATCAGGCCGTCGCGATGAATTTGCGCATACAAAGGCAGGTCCGGGCTGAAGCGGTGCTCCCAGTCCAGGGTGAAGCCGAGGAAGTCGAGGTAGAACTCCTTGGCCTTTTCGACCGAGAAAATACGCAGGATGGGGATGGCAGGGGCGAGAGGCATGGCGGTTCCTTGGCCGTGGACGGTATGTGACTGGGTTGCCAGTCTACCGATTGTGGCGGCGGGCTGTCCTGTTCGCGGGGAAACACCCTGGCTGATTCGAGCACCGAAACAGGGCTGATGCGTGCCCTCGTGTCGTGCGCCATGAGCGGGCATGCCCCACGCCAGAGCCTTGCGCTTTATGTTTCATGTGGCTTCACCTGCGTAGTTGGCCCGCAAACTGCTATATCCCAGCCAATCGAATTTGATCGAGTGGTCAGGCCTGCAGCACGTCAGTGCGCGGCGCTGGTGCTCGCAACGGCCATGAGGCCGTGAAAATCAGGGGCTATAGGATGTTGCTGGCGGAGCGCGTCGAAAAATCTGAAGATGATGCAGGCTGGAGCGCCTACCTGCAGTTGCGCTTTGTCGAGCGTGCTGGCGTGACCCGCCTTGGTGCGCGTCGTCATTTTGGCCCGCTTTTGGTGCAGCGGCCGTTCTACCCGGAAGGTGCGCCGTGCCACGTCTATGTGCTGCATCCGCCAGGGGGCATCGTTGCCGGTGATCGCCTGGAACTGGATCTTCAGCTAGAGCCTGGCAGCCATGCATTGCTGACCATGCCCGGCGCCAGCAAGTTTTATCGAAGTATCGGCCCCACCGCATGGCTGACCCAACGTTTTCATCTGCAAGCGGGCAGCACCCTGGAGTGGCTGCCCCAGGACAGCATTTTCTTTTCCGGTGCACGGGCCAGCCTCGACAGCCGCTTCACCCTCGAGCCCGGTGCTCGCCTGCTGGCCTGGGAGACGCTCTGCCTGGGCCGACCGGTGATGGACGAGCGTTTCGCTCAGGGCGCGCTGGACAGCCGTCTTAGCATCGAGGTGCCCGACGACCCTGGCTTGAGCGAGCGCCTGCGCATCACCGGTGGCCAACTCGACAAACTCGGCGGGCACCCCTTGCTCGCTACTTTCTGCGCGTACCCGGCAGATCCGGCCTTGCTGGAAAAGGTGCGGCCTCTGCTCGATGAACTGAAAACGCCGGGCGGCGCCACCTTGCTCGGTTCGCTGCTGGTGATTCGCCTGCTGGACCACGACAACCAACATCTGCAACACACCCTGCAGCGCCTCTGGCACGTCCTGCGGCCGGCCGTCCTCGGCCTGCCGGCGTGCCCGCCGCGCATCTGGGCCACTTGAGAGAGCGCCATGGAGCTGACCCCGAGAGAGAAAGACAAACTGCTGCTGTTCACTGCCGCGCTGTTGGCGGAACGGCGCCTGGCCCGTGGCCTGAAGCTCAACTACCCCGAGGCGGTGGCGCTGATCAGCGCCGCAGTGCTCGAAGGCGCCCGTGATGGGCGTACGGTAGCCGAGCTGATGAGCCTGGGCCGGGAAGTGATCGGCCGCGAGCACGTCATGGACGGTGTGCCCGAGATGCTCCATGACGTGCAGGTCGAAGCCACCTTCCCTGACGGCACCAAGCTGGTGACCGTGCATGACCCCATCGTCTGACCTGGCCGAGGAGCCCAGTATGATCCCAGGTGAAATCCAGGTCGCCGCCGGCGACATCGAACTCAACGCCGGCCGCGAAACGGTCAGTGTCAACGTGGCCAATCATGGCGACCGGCCGGTGCAGGTGGGCTCGCATTACCACTTTTACGAGGTCAACGATGCCCTGGTGTTCGACCGCGAGCCTAGTCGCGGCTTTCGTCTCGACATTCCGGCCGGCACTGCCGTGCGCTTCGAGCCGGGCCAGGCGCGTACCGTGCAGCTGGTCGCCTACGCCGGCAAGCGCGAGGTGTATGGCTTTCAGGGCAAAGTGATGGGCGCACTGGAGGGCCAGGCATGAGCCGTATTTCACGTCGGGCCTATGCCGACATGTTCGGCCCTACTGTCGGCGACCGTGTACGGCTGGCCGACACTGCGCTGTGGGTGGAGGTGGAGAAGGACTTCACGGTTTACGGCGAAGAGGTCAAGTTCGGTGGTGGCAAGGTCATCCGCGACGGCATGGGCCAGGGCCAGATGCTTGCTGCCCAGGCCATGGACCTGGTGTTGACCAACGCCTTGATCATCGATCATTGGGGTATCGTCAAGGCCGATATCGGCGTCAAGCACGGGCGTATCGCTGCCATCGGCAAGGCCGGCAACCCTGACGTGCAGCCGGGCGTGACCGTGCCAGTGGGCCCAGGCACCGAAGTGATCGCGGCCGAAGGCAAGATCGTCACCGCCGGGGGCATCGATTCGCACATTCACTTCATCTGCCCTCAGCAGGTGGAAGAAGCGCTGACCAGTGGCGTCACCACGTTCATCGGCGGTGGCACCGGGCCGGCCACCGGTACCAATGCCACCACCTGCACCCCGGGGCCCTGGTACCTGGCGCGCATGCTCCAGGCGGCCGACAGCCTGCCGATCAACATCGGCCTGCTGGGCAAGGGCAATGCCTCGCGTCCTGACGCGCTGCGCGAGCAGATCGCTGCGGGTGCGGTGGGCCTGAAGTTGCACGAGGACTGGGGCTCTACCCCGGCCGCCATCGACTGCTGCCTGGGCGTTGCCGAGGAAATGGACATCCAGGTGGCGATTCACACCGACACCCTCAATGAATCCGGCTGCATCGAAGACACCCTGGCCGCCATCGGTGACCGCACCATTCATACCTTCCACACCGAAGGGGCCGGCGGCGGCCATGCACCCGACATCATCCGTGCGGCAGGGCAGGCCAACGTGCTGCCATCCTCGACCAACCCGACCCTGCCTTATACGGTCAACACCGTAGATGAACACCTCGACATGCTGATGGTCTGCCACCACCTGGACCCGAGCATCGCCGAGGACGTGGCGTTCGCCGAGTCACGCATCCGCCGCGAAACCATCGCCGCCGAAGACATCCTGCATGACATGGGCGCGTTCGCCATGACCTCGTCCGACTCCCAGGCCATGGGCCGCGTCGGTGAGGTGGTGCTGCGCACCTGGCAGGTCGCCCACCAGATGAAGGTGCGCCGCGGGCCTCTGGCACCGGACAGCAGCTACAGCGACAACTTCCGGGTCAAGCGCTACATCGCCAAATACACCCTCAACCCGGCGCTGACCCATGGCATCGCCCATGAGGTGGGGTCGGTGGAGGTGGGCAAGCTGGCTGATCTGGTGCTGTGGTCGCCGGCCTTCTTCGCGGTCAAGCCGGCACTGGTCATCAAGGGCGGGATGATCGTCACCGCGCCCATGGGCGACATCAACGGCTCGATTCCGACCCCACAGCCGGTGCATTACCGGCCCATGTTCGGGGCGCTCGGTGCTGCCCGCCATGCCACGCGCATGACCTTCCTGCCCCAGGCCGCCATGGACCGTGGCCTGGCCCAGGAACTGGGCTTGCAGAGCCTGATCGGCGTGGCCCACGGCTGCCGCCAGGTACGCAAGGCCGACATGGTCCACAACACGTTGCAACCGGTGATCGAAGTCGATTCGCAGACCTACCAGGTACGCGCCGACGGCGAACTGCTGGTGTGCGAGCCGGCCAGCGAACTGCCGCTGGCTCAGCGTTATTTCCTGTTCTGAAGGAGCGAAGATGATTGTCCTGACCCGCCGGATCGATGCATCCGACACTATCACCGGCACCGTTACCCTGGACGTCGATAGCCGTATCAAGAGCCGCTTGCGGGTTGCCCTCGACGATGGCCGGGAGGCGGGCCTGATGCTTGAGCGCGGCCACCTGCTGCGCGGTGGCGAGCTGCTGGCCGATGCCGCGGGCAGCCAGGTGGTGCAGGTACTCGCAGCGCCCGAGGCAGTATCGACCGTGCGTTGCAGCGACCCGCACCTGCTGGCGCGTGCCGCGTACCACCTGGGCAACCGCCACGTCCCCCTGCAGATCGAGCCGGGCCTGCTGCGTTACCAGCACGACCACGTGCTTGACGACATGCTGCGCGGCCTGGGCCTGACGGTCGAGGCCGAGCAGGCACCGTTCGAGCCAGAAGCCGGGGCCTACCAGAGCGCGCCGCACAGCCACAGCCATGGGCACGATCACCCCTTCGTGCGCCTGCCAGCCCATTCCTGAACCTTGGAGCTCACAATGAAAAAAACGCTTGCCCTTGCGCTGCTGCTGGTTGCTCTGCCGGCCTTCGCCCACCCGGGCCATGACAGCAATCCGCTGCACGATGGCCTGCTGCATCCGCTGACCGGCCTCGATCACCTGTTGATGCTGTTGGGTACCGGTGTGCTGGCGGCCTTGACCCGACGCAACCTGGCCTTGCCGCTGGCAACCTTGACGGCGATGTTCGCTGGCGCCGTGTGTGGCCACCTGTTCGGTGATGTGCTGGGCATGGAGACCATGATCGCCGTGTCGGTGCTGGTGGCAGGCGTCGCCGTACTGCTGCCTAGCCGCCAGTTGCTGCTGGCGCTGGCCATGCCTGTGTTTGCCCTGTTCCATGGCTGGGCCCATGGCGTTGAGGCCACGCCCAGCGCCTTCTGGCTGTTCAGCGCCGGTTTCGTCACCGTCAGCGGCTTGCTGCTGGTCGTGGGCTTCGCTGTCGGTTGCCTGCTGCGCCGCCATAGCGCGCTGCAGAAAGCCTTTGGTGGCGGCATGCTTGCCGGCGCCGCAGTGGTGCTGGCCGGTTGATGAACAGCGACCTGGCATTGCTGCGCCTGCTGCAGCTGGCCAGCCCCGGCTTGCCGGTGGGGGGCTTTACCTACTCGCAAGGCCTTGAGTGGGCCGTTGAGGCGGGGTGGGTGCGAGACATCAAAAGCTTCAGCGCCTGGCAGTGCGAGCAGATGCACGACACCCTCGCTTACCTGGACTGGCCGGTCCTGGCGCGCCTGTACCACGCGTGCCAGGCCGATGATGCTGGCGCGTTTGCGCGCTGGAGCCGCTTTCTGCTGGCCAACCGCGAAACTGCCGAGCTGCGCCTTGAAGAGCAGCAGCGTGGCGCGGCGCTGGCGCGCTTGCTCGATGGTTGGCAGTTGGGCCAGGCCCCGGCCTGGCGCCCAAGCCTGGAACTCAGCCAGTTGGGCGGCATGGCCTGGCTGGCCGTGCACTGGTCGATCCCGTTGCGCCAGCTTGCCCTTGGGCATGCCTTCGCCTGGTTGGAGGGCGCGGTCATGGCTGGGGTCAAACTGGTGCCGTTCGGCCAGCAGGCGGCCCAGACCCTGCTGCGCGACCTGGGTGAGACACTGCCCGGCATCATCGACCACGCCCTGGCGCTTGGTGACGACCAGCTCGGTGGCGGCTTGCCGCTGCTGGCCATTGCATCATCGCGTCACGAAACCCAATACACCCGTTTATTCCGTTCCTGAGGACTGCCTTAATGCAAAGCTATCAGCAACCCCTGCGCGTCGGTGTCGGCGGCCCGGTCGGCTCTGGCAAGACCGCGCTGCTCGAATGCTTGTGCAAAGCCATGCGCGACCACTACCAGATCGCCGTGGTCACCAACGATATCTACACCAAGGAAGACCAGCGCATCCTTACTGAGGCCGGTGCGCTGGAGCCCGAGCGCATCGTCGGCGTCGAAACCGGTGGCTGCCCGCACACCGCCATCCGTGAGGATGCCTCGATGAACCTGGCTGCCGTGGAAGCGTTGGCGCGCAAGTTCGGCAACCTTGAAGTCATCTTCGTGGAAAGCGGTGGCGACAACCTCAGCGCCACCTTCAGCCCTGAGCTGGCCGACCTGACCATCTACGTGATCGACGTGGCCGAAGGCGAAAAAATCCCGCGCAAGGGCGGGCCTGGCATCACCAAGTCCGATTTTCTGGTGATCAACAAGACCGACCTCGCGCCCTACGTCGGTGCCTCGCTGGAGGTGATGGAGCGTGATACCCAGCGTATGCGCCCGGAGCGCCCGTGGACGTTCAGCAACCTGAAGAAAGGCGAGGGCCTGCAGGCGGTGATCGACTTCATCGTCGAGCGGGGGATGCTGGGGGTGAGGGGCTGAGGTCAAGCACTTCGACGCGGTTGCGGCCGTTGTGTTTGGCTTTGTACAACTGCCCGTCGGCTTGCTTGAGCACGCTGTCGGCCTGATGCGTATCGGGCCGGCGGCAGGCCACGCCGATCGACACGCTGAGCTTGCCCACATGCGGTGCGTCGGCCTGTTCGACCGCGGCGCGTATGCGTTCGGCAATGCGCCGGGCATCGGCCAGGCCAGTGTCCGGCAGCAGCATGGTGAATTCCTCGCCGCCGACCCGGCAGGGCAGGTCGTCGTGGCGTGAATTATGGCGCAACAGCTCGGCGAGGTGTTTGAGCACCTCATCGCCCGCATCGTGGCCAAAGTTATCGTTGACCTGTTTGAAATGGTCGATGTCCAGGGCCAGCACGGCGAATGCTCTTGGGCTCTGCATCAAGGCGTCCAGCGTCAGTTGCATGGCACGCCGGTTGGCAAGGCCGGTCAGGGCATCACTCTGAGCCTGTTGGCGCAGCTTGCCGAATTTTTCCTGCAACAATTGCTCGCCTGTCAGCAAGGCGCGGCGGATGGCTGCGACCTCCACGTACCACGCATCGATTCGGCGCAGCTGATCGCCGGTCTGGGTGGCGGACAGGTGGCTGGCGCTGTGTGCCAGTTGGCGTAACGGCAAGGTCAGGCGGTAGGTCATCCAGAGCATCAACAGCAAGCCGATGATGCTGACCGGCAGGATATAGAGCAGCACCTTGCGAGTCATTTCGCCCAGGGGCGCCAAGGCCAGGTCCCGCGGTGTCTGCACCACCACTGCCCAGTGCGCTTCAGGCACCGGGGCAAAGCCCGCAAGCATGGGAACGCCGGCAGAGTTGGGCACTTCGAGGGTGCCTGTCTGGCCACGCAGCGCCGCGCTGATCGTTGGGCTGTCGCTGACCTGGGTGCCAATGCGCGCATGCTCGGGGTGGTGCAGCAGGCGTAGGTCGGCGTCGGCGACGAAGGCGAAGGTGCCGTCCTGTTGGTAGTGCAGGCCGATCAACGTATGCAATGCGCTTTCTTTCTTGAGAAACACCGAACCGCCGACAATGCCCAGGTAGCGGCCATCGGCGGCAAAGATCGGCTGCGAAACGAAGATCACCAAATCGCCCCCGCGCGAGGTGTAGGCGGAACTGACCCACGGCTGGCGGGCTTGCACGGCTTGGCGGATTTCGCTGGAGTGCTGGTGGTGGCTGGTGACCTGTTCTATGTCCGGATGCGCCACCAGCACCTGGCCTTGGGCGTTGACGATGACGATGGAGTTGAAGTCCTTGTCCTGCACCTGCAGCCGCTCGGCTTCACTTTGCAGCGCGGCCAGGTCGTCCAGGCCGCCGCCCAGTTGCCCGGCACTGTAGGACAAGTGGTTGCGTGCCGAGCGCAGGAACTCGTCGATATCCGATGCCAGTTTGCTCGCATAGGCTTGGTTGGCCTTGAGCTCCAGGTCGACCAAGGCGCGGTGCTGTACCCGGTAGGCGACCGCGAGGGTGTTGCACAGGGTTGCCAGGCACGCCAGCACGACAATGCCAACGACCAGGGTGCGTAGGTGGAACATGGGCAAGCGCTTGAGCATGGGGGGCCTGTAATGCGAGGGCGACGGGCTCAAGTATGGCCGTATTCTGCCGAACTGCTGCCATTGCGCCGCCCGGCTGGCTCAGCCATGGCGCAGGCGGCGCTGTGGCCTGTTCAGTCATGGCAGCAATGCGGTTTGCCGGGCTGGATTTCGTAGCGATCGTGATGCCGCACCCAGTCCATGGTGCCTTCCTCGTTGCGCCCCAATGGCGCAATGTCGAGGAAATTGTAGGTATTGACCAGGATGTCGAGCCCGCGCGCATAGGTTGAGTAGGTATGAAAGACGCTGCCGTCCTGGTCCCGGTAGAAGGCGCTCAACCCAGGCAGCTCGCTGTCGTTGCCGGTGTAGGGTTCGTAGTTGTAGTGGCTGTTGCCGTCAGTGGCGACACTGACGCCGAAATCTTCATTGAAACTGCTGCCGTTTGACGAGTACCAGGGAAAGCGCCAGCCCATGCGCTGGGCAAATGCCTGGAACTCAGCGCGGGGCGCACGCGAAACGGCGACCAGCGAAACATCGTGATGCGCCAGGTGCAGGTTGGCGCCGTCGAAATGGTCGGCGAGGAACGAGCAGCCGGGGCAGCCTTCGCTCCAGCCCTCGGCAAACATGAAATGGTAGACCAGCAACTGACTGCGCCCGGCGAACAGGTCGCCTAAGCTCAGCTCGCCGTGCGGGCCTTGAAAAGTGTAGGGATGCTCCAGCTTGACCCAGGGCAGGGCGCGGCGGGCGGCGGCCAGTTCGTCGCGCTGGTGGGTAAAGGCTTTTTCATGCAGCCATAGCTGACGGCGGGCGGCCAACCATTGGCTGCGCGAGACGATGTCGGGCTTTTGAGGGTTCATGGGGATGACTCCACACGTGGGGTTCAAGTGTGGTCGAGCGGGCAGGGAGGAGATCGACAGCAGGCCCTGTGCTCGCGACGAGTGGTCAGGGCCCGGCAAGTCCAGTCACAGCATGAGGCTCAAGCGCTGCACTGCATCGCTTCTATCACCTCCCACAACCGCGGATCGTCAAAATCATCCACCACAAGGCTGGCCCCCGCAGCCATCAGCCGCTCTGCCGTCTGTGTCGTGGCAACCCCCACGGTAAAGATCCCGGCGCCGCTCGCCGCTTTCACACCTGGCAACGAATCCTCGAACGCCAGCGCCTCCCCGGCCGTTGCCTCCAGGCGCTGCAAGCCGGTCAGGTACGGCAACGGGTCAGGCTTGGGCCGTGCCAGTTCCTCGGCCACCAGCACATGCTCGAAGTGTGCGCCAAGGCCCATGGCAGTGAGCATGTGCTCGGCATTGAGCCTTGGTGCGTTGGTCACCACGCACATGCCGATACAGCGTGCCCGGGCATAGTCCAGCAGGCGCAGCAGCCCCGGCATGGGTTCAAGGGCAGGGGCCAGCTCGCGGAACAGCGCTTCCTTGCGATCAGCCAGCGCCAGGCATTCCTGCGCGCCGGCGTTTGGGAACAGCTCGGCAAACAAGGGCCCATTGGCCCGGCCGCTGATCTGGGCATCGAACTGGGCCTGGGTCAGCTCACGGCCATCATGGTCGCGCAACAACTGACGGAAAGCCTGCAAATGCAGGGTGTCGGTGTCGGTGAGGGTTCCGTCGAGGTCGAACAGCAGTGCAGTCAGCATCAGGCATCCAGGCAGTAGAAAACACACGTCGGGGCATCATAACCAAACCCAGCGACGAAGGGGGCTGTTCAGTCTTCGCTGAAAAGAGTACAAATGTGCTCCATGGACAATCTTACCCCCAAACGCCGCGCAATCCTCGACTTCATCCGTGAACGCATCACCGATCATGGCCAGCCGCCGAGCCTTGCCGACATCGCCCAGCGTTTCGGCTTCGCCTCCCGCAGTGTTGCGCGCAAGCACATCACTGCCCTGTGCCAGGCCGGCTACATCGACGTCACGCCCAATCAGGCACGTGGCATCCGCCTGGCCGCACCCTTGCGCCGCCCGGAAATTCTCGAAGTGCCCGTGCTGGGCCAGGTGGCTGCAGGCGCGCCGATCGGCCCCGACCTGGGCATTCACGAGCAGTTGCTGATTGACCCCAGCCTGTTCCGGCGTACACCGGACTACCTGCTCAAAGTGCGCGGCGACTCGATGATCGATGACGGCATCTTCGACGGTGACCTGGTGGGTATTCGCCAGCAAGGTGAGGCCCGCGATGGCCAGATCGTGGTCGCCCGCCTCGACGGCGAGGTCACCATCAAACGCCTGCAACGCCAACCCGGCGGCTACCGGCTGCTGCCACGCAACCCTGCCTATGCGCCGATCGATGTCGGGCCTGAGCGCGAATTCTTCATCGAAGGCGTGTTCTGCGGCCTGTTGAGGCGCGACTGATGGGCGCGGTGGTCGACCTTGACCGCTTGCTGGACCAGCGCCAGGTCTGGCGCGGCCGGCAGGCGCGGGTCCGGCCGGCCGGGTTGCAGCCCACCGGCCATGCGGCGCTTGATCAACGGCTGCCGGAGGGTGGCTGGCCCGCAGCTGCGCTGAGCGAGTTGCTGTTGGCCAGCCCTGGATGTGGCGAACTGCAACTCTTGTGGCCCTCATTGGCCCGGCTGACCGCCGATGGCGGGCGAGTGGTGCTGGTGGCGCCTCCCTTTATCCCTTACGCACCGGCATGGCAAGCGGCCGGGGTGGACTTGCGCTGGCTGGTCCAGGTCGATGCCCAGCAGGCTGATGCCCTCTGGGCTGCCGAGCAGTGCCTGCGCTCTGGCAGTTGCGCCGCAGTACTGTGCTGGCCGGAGCGAGCCGATGACCGTGCGTTGCGCCGCCTGCAGGTGGCGGCAGAAACCGGGCAGGCGCTGGCTTTTGCCTGCCGGCCGCAGCAGGCTGCGCACAATCCATCCCCGGCCGCGGTACGCATCGCCATCGACGCGCGGCCCGCGCAGTGGCGTGTGCTCAAGTGTCGCGGTGGTTTACCGCCGGCTGCAGCCATCCCCTGTGCCTGGCAGGGGTGATGCAACATGCTCTGGGCCTGCATCCTACTGCCGCAATTGGCGCTGGACTCGATCCTGCGTGAACGTGATGACGCCGATGCGCCCCTGGTGCTGATCGGCGGGCCGGTACAACGGCGTGTGTTGCAAGCGGTGAACCCTGCTGCGGCAGCGCTCGGTCTGCGTGCTGGGCTAACCCTCACCGCCGCCCGCGCCTTGGCCGACGGTTTCACCTGCGTTGAAGCAGACGCGGCGCGCATCGAGCAACTGCAGCAATTGCTGGCGGCCTGGGCGTACCGCTTCAGTGCCCAGGTCAGCTTGCATTACCCGCGTGCCGTGTTGCTGGAAGTGGGCTCCAGCCTGCAACTGTTTGGCCCATGGCCCGTGTTCGAGGCGCGTCTGCGCGAGGAGCTCGCAGCCCTCGGGCTGCGTCAGCGGATTGTCCTGGCCACCAACCCAGTGGCGGCGCGCATGCTTGCCAATGGTCATGACGGCCTGGCATTGAGCTGCCCGCAAGCAACCCGGTCGGCGCTGGCGCGTATGCCCATTGCGCGGGTGGGGTTGCCACAGGACGCCGCTGAAGCGTTCGCCAGCATGGGGCTGCATCAGCTTGACCAGGTATTGGCCTTGCCGCGGGATGCCCTGGCCAGACGCTTCGGTGCCCAGGTCCAGTTGCACCTGGACCAGTTGCTGGGGCTGCGTACGCTCGGCTTGAGCTTCTATCAGCCGCCGGACCGCTTCGAAACGCGGCTGGAGCTCAACTTCGACGTGGAATCGCACCAGGCGTTGCTGTTCCCGTTGCGGCGCATGCTCAACGACCTGGCCGCCTTCCTGGCCGGGCGAGACTGCGGGGTACAGCGGTTCAGCCTGTACCTGGAGCACGCCGAGGGGCCGGACACGCCCCTGCAGGTCGGCCTGCTGGCGGCAGAACGTGATGCGGCAATGCTCTTCGAACTGGCGCGCGGGCGCCTGGAGCCGCTGCGCATCCCGGCACCGGTGCGTAATCTGCGCCTGGTGGCCGATGACTTGCCGGCTTTCGTGCCCCAGCACCATGCGTTGTTCGACCCACGGGCCCAGCAGGCCCAACCCTGGGAGCAACTGCGTGAGCGCTTGCGTGCCCGGCTGGGCGACGACGCGGTCAAGGGCCTGCGCGCTGAAGCCGACCACCGCCCCGAATGTGCCTGGCAGGCCGCCGAGTATGGCGGGCAGGGCAGCCTGCCCACCTTGCCCGGGAGCCGCCCAGGCTGGTTGTTGCCCCAGCCACTGGCACTGGACCCCAGCGTTCACAGGTTGCTGGGGCAGGCTGAGCGTATCGAGTCGGGCTGGTGGGATGGCGGTGATGTGCGCCGCGACTATTACCGCATCGAAACGCGTGAAGGCCTGCGCGGCTGGGCCTACCGCGACCTGGCCCAGCCCGGAGCCTTGTGGCTGCAAGGCTGGTTCGCATGAGCGCGCCGGGTTACGCCGAACTGCATTGCCTGTCCAACTTCAGCTTCCAGCGCGGCGCATCCAGCGCCGAAGAACTGCTGCGCCGAGCGCGGGAGCAGGGTTACCAGGCCCTGGCGATTACCGATGAGTGCACCCTGGCCGGCATCGTGCGTGCCTGGCAGGCTGCCAAAGCGCAGCAGATACGCTTGATAGTCGGCAGTGAAGTGCGCGTGCAGGATGGCCCGAAGCTGGTGTTGCTGGTCCAGGACCTGGGTGGTTACCAGAACCTGTGCGCCTTGATCACCCGTGCGCGTCGGCGAGCGGAGAAGGGCGACTATCAGTTGTTGCATGACGACCTGCGCGAGCTGCATCAAGGGTTGCTGGCGTTATGGCTTGCCGAGGACCCCAGCGACCTGGCAACCGGTCAATGGTTGCAGGGCGTGTTCGGCGAGCGCCTGTGGCTGGGTGTGCACCTGCACCGTGGCAGTGATGACGAGCGCCGCCTGGCCCAGCTGCGTGGCCTGGCCGGGCAACTGGGCATTCGCGCCGTGGCCTGTGGTGACGTACACATGCATGTCCGCGGCCGGCGGGCCTTGCAGGATTGCATGACCGCTATCGGTCAGCGTTGTACCGTCGCCCAGGCAGGGCAGTATCTGTTTGCCAACGGCGAGCGTCACCTGCGTACGCTGGAGCAACTGGCCGAACTCTATCCGGCCGACCTGCTGAGCGAAACGCTCTGCATTGCCGAACGCTGTCAGTTCGACCTGGGCCAATTGCGCTACCAGTACCCGCGTGAGCTGGTGCCCGAGGGGCAAACCGCGGCCAGTTGGTTGCGCCAGCTGTGCGAGCGTGGGCTGGCCCAGCGCTGGCCGGCGGGGGCGAGCGACAAGGTGCGCGAGGTGCTGGCCAAGGAGCTGGCGCTGATCGCTGAGCTTGGCTACGAAAGCTACTTTTTGACTGTGCACGATATCGTTGCCTTTGCCCGCAGCCAGCACATCCTTTGCCAGGGCCGAGGTTCGGCGGCCAACTCTGTGGTGTGTTTCGTGCTGGGCATCACCGAACTCGACCCAATGAAGCACCGGCTGCTGTTCGAACGTTTCCTGTCACGCGAGCGCAACGAGCCACCGGACATCGACGTCGACTTCGAGCACGACCGTCGCGAAGAAGTGATCCAGTACGTTTTTCGCCGTTATGGCCGGCACCGCGCAGCGCTCACTGCGGTGGTCAACACCTATCATGCTGCCGGCGCGGTGCGTGATGTCGCCCGTGTGCTGGGGTTGCCTGCCGACCAGGTCGATGCCCTGGCCAAGTGCTGTGGCCGCTGGACCGACCGCATCCCGGACGAGCAACGCCTTGCCGAGGCCGGCTTCGAACCCGGCAGCCCCTCGCTGCGGCGCATTCTGGTGCTGGCCGGGCAACTGATAGGCTTCCCCCGCCATCTGTCTCAGCATCCAGGCGGTTTCGTCATTTCCGAGCAACCGCTGGACCACCTGGTGCCGGTCGAGAACGCCGCCATGGCTGAGCGCACGGTCATCCAGTGGGACAAGGACGATCTGGACATGGTCGGCCTGCTCAAGGTCGATGTGCTCGCCCTGGGTATGCTCAGTGCCTTGCGCCGCTGTTTCGACCTGTTGCAGCAGCACCGGGGGCGGCACCTGACCCTGGCGACGATCCCTCCCGAAGACCCGGCCACCTACGCGATGATCAGCCGCGCCGAGACAATGGGCGTGTTCCAGATCGAATCACGCGCTCAGATGGCCATGCTGCCACGGCTCAAGCCCAGCACCTTCTATGACCTGGTGATCGAAGTCGCGATCGTGCGCCCGGGGCCGATTCAGGGCGACATGGTGCACCCCTACTTGCGTAGGCGTTTGAAGCAGGAGCCGGTGACCTACCCATCGCCCAAGCTCAAGGAAGTCTTCGAGCGTACCTTGGGTGTGCCGCTGTTTCAGGAGCAGGTGATGGAGCTGGCCATGGTGGCCGCAGACTACAGCCCGGGCGAGGCCGACCAGTTACGCCGCAGCATGGCCGCCTGGAAGCGCCATGGCGGCCTGGAACCACACCGCGAACGGCTGGTGCAAGGCATGCTGCGCAACGGCTACGACCTGGCGTTTGCCGAGCGCATATTCGAGCAGATCAAGGGCTTTGGCAGTTATGGCTTCCCGGAGTCGCACGCCGCCAGTTTCGCCTTGCTGTGCTATGCCAGCAGTTGGCTCAAATGCCATGAACCGGCGATTTTCACCTGTGCGCTGGTCAATAGCTGGCCGATGGGCTTCTACAGCCCCGACCAACTGTTGCAGGAGGCACGCCGTCAGGGGATCGAGGTACGGCCGGTGGATGTCGCCCACAGCCACTGGGATTGCACGCTGGAACCGGTTACCGAGGGTGTCCTTGCCATCCGCCTGGGGTTGCGGCAAATCCGCGGTTTCGCCGAAGCCGACGCGCGCCGGCTCGAAGCGGCGCGGGCGCTCAGGCCGTGGCGCGATGTCGAGGACCTGTGCTTGCGTGCCGGCCTCGACAGCAGAGCCCGCGCCCGGCTGGCCGATGCCGGTGCGTTGCGCGCCTTGGCACGTGACCGCTACCAGGCGCGCTGGCAGGTCGCGGCGGTGCAGCCGCAACTGCCCCTGTTCGCCGAGCTTCAGGCAACGCCCGAAGCCGCGGTGGCCTTGCCTGTGCCTAGCGTGGGCGAAGACCTGGTGGCCGACTACGCCACCTTGGGAACCACGCTGGGGCCTCACCCGCTGACCTTGTTGCGCCCGCGTCTGCGGGCGCTGGGCTGTCGCAGCTCGCATGAGTTGGCGGGCGTTGAGCATGGCGATGCAGTCGCCGTGACCGGCCTGGTGGTGGGGCGGCAACGGCCACAGACCGCCAGCGGGGTGACCTTCGTGACCCTTGAGGATGAATTCGGCATGGTCAATGTGGTGGTCTGGCGCGAGCTGGCCGAGCGGCAGCGGCGTGCGCTGGTCGGGTCTCGATTGCTCAAGGTGAATGGCCGCCTGGAACAGCAGGACGGGGTGCGGCACCTGATTGCACGGCGGCTGGAGGATGTCAGCGTGTTGCTGCAGGGGCTGGACGTACGCAGCCGGGACTTTCATTGATTCGACCGGCGAACGGGCTGCACAGCAGCCCCAGTCGCCGTTGTTGCCGAGCTGTCAAACCATTGCCAGGTGCTGCTTGCGTGTGGGCGCCGGGAATGCCCGGTCAATGGCTTGCAAGTCCTCGCTGGTCAAGGTCAAGCCTGCGGCTGCCGCATTCAACCTTACGTGCTCCGGCGACACCGCCTTGGGGATCGCGATGACACCGTCCTCGCGCGTCACCCAGGCCAGGCAGACCTGCGCCGGGGTGGCCCCATGGCGCTCGGCAATCTCCTGCAATAACGGATGCTGCAGCAGCTTGCCGGCCTGGGCCAATGGGCAGTAGGCCATGGTCGGTAGCCCGTGTTGCCGGCTCCAGGGCAGCAGGTCGAACTCGATGCCACGCTGCACGGGGTTGTACAGCACCTGGTTGGTGCCACAGTCAGGGCGGTCCAGCTCGATCAGGTCGTCGACATCGAAGTTGGAAACACCCCAGCGGCGAATCTTGCCCTGTTCGCGCAAGCGTTCGAACGCCTCGACGGTTTCTTCCAGCGGGTACTGGCCGCGCCAGTGCAGCAGGTACAGGTCGATGACATCGGTGCCCAAGCGAGCAAGGCTGCGTTCACAGGCAGCGGGTACGCCGCGCCGGCTGGCATTGTGCGGGTACACCTTGCTGACCAAAAAGACTTGATCGCGCCGCCCGGCGATAGCCTGGCCGACCACTTCTTCGGCGCCACCTTCGGCATACATTTCGGCGGTGTCGATCAGGTTCATACCCAAGTCGATGCCGTGTTGCAGGGCGGCAACCTCAGCAGCCCTGCGTGCCGGGTCTTCGCCCATGTACCAGGTGCCTTGGCCGATGGCCGGCACGTTGCAACCTGCCAGTTTCATGTAACGCATGTCACCTCCGGAATCTGGGTATGGGAAAGCAGTACCTCAAGCAGCGCCTGCGCTGCAGTGGACAGTTTATGGTCGCTCAAGGCGATTACGCCGATCCGCCGTTCGACAGTGGGCTCTACCAGGGTAATGCAACGCGCGCCGAGCTCCTGCATCTGGTTGATGCACAGCGCCGGCACCGCGCTCACGCCCAGCCCACTGGCGACCATGCGGCCAATGGTCGAGAGCTGGTGGCTTTCGAACGCCACCGCCAGCTTGCCATGCAGTGCCGCCACGTTCTGCTCCAGCAGCAGGCGCACGGCCGAAGGGCGCTGCAGGGCGATGAAATCTTCGCCCAGCAACTGCGCCCAGCTGACTTCGGCCAGCTCGGACAACGGGGAGTCGGTGGGCACCACGGCAACGAAACGGTCCAGGTACAGCGGGCGGAAGCGCAGGCCGTCGGTGTTTTCCGGCTCGAAGCCGATGCCCAGTTCGACGCGGCGGTGGCGCACCAGTTCCAGAACCTGCTCGTTGATCACATCGTGCACCGTGACGTTGACCTTAGGGTAACGCTGGCGAAACACCTTAAGTGAGTGGGGCAGCAGGTTGCCGGCAAACGCCGGCATGGCCGCCACCGACACCCGCCCCAATTGCAGGGTGAACCGCTGGCGCAGCATCTCCTCGGTGTCGTCCCAGTCGGCCAGCAGGCGCCGGGCCAGTGGCAGCAGGACCTCACCTTCGGCGGTCAGGCTGACGCTGCGCGTGGTTCGGGTGAGCAGGGCGCCACCCAGGTTCTCCTCCAGTGCCTTGATGGTAAGGCTCAGCGCCGGTTGCGAGACATGCAGGTGTTCGCCGGCCTGGGCAAAACTCTGGTACTTGGCCACGGCGACGAAGGCGCGCAGTTGCTTGACGTTCATGGCGGGCTCACAGGCTGTTTTGAAAAAGTTATCAATCGATGACGAAAACAAAATTAACAAATTAGTCGCCAGCGGTGAAGATGCCTGCACACGCTCACCGACAGCCTCGTCGGTCAACAACTACAAAAGGCGGATCAGCATGGCCGGACTGGACAAGCGCGTAGCAACCTATGAACAGGCCCTCGAAGGCCTGACCGACGACATGACGGTACTGGCCGGCGGCTTCGGCCTGTGCGGCATCCCGGAAAACCTCATTGCCGAAATCAAGCGCCGTGGCGTCAAGGGCCTCACCGTGGTTTCCAACAACTGCGGCGTCGACGGCTTTGGCCTGGGCGTACTGCTGGAAGAGCGGCAGATCCGCAAGATGATTGCCTCCTACGTCGGCGAGAATGCCGAATTCGAGCGCCAGTTGCTCAGTGGCGAGCTGGAAGTGGAACTGACCCCGCAAGGCACCCTGGCCGAAAAAATGCGCGCTGGCGGCGCCGGCATCCCGGCCTTCTTCACCGCAACCGGCTACGGCACGCCAGTTGCCGAGGGCAAGGAAGTGCGCGAGTTCAAGGGCCGCAACTACATCCTGGAAGAATCGATCACCGGTGACTTCGCCATCGTCAAAGGCTGGAAGGCCGACCACTACGGCAACGTGGTCTACCGCAACACCGCGCAAAACTTCAACCCGCTGGCCGCCACCGCCGGCAAGATCACCGTGGTCGAAGTCGAAGAAATCGTCGAGCCAGGCGTGCTGCTGCCCAGCGAGATCCATACCCCTGGCATCTTCGTCGACCGGGTCATCGTCGGCACCTTCGAAAAACGCATCGAAAAGCGCACCGTCAAGGCCTGAGCGCCGTCCTCCAGAACAATAAAGAGACTTTCACCATGGCACTGACCCGCGAACAGATGGCACAACGCGTCGCACGCGAACTGCAGGACGGCTTCTACGTCAACCTCGGCATCGGCATCCCCACCCTGGTGGCCAACTACGTCCCTGCTGACATGGATGTGATGCTGCAGTCGGAAAATGGCCTGCTGGGGATGGGCGAATTCCCTACCGAGAGCACGATCGACGCCGACATGATCAATGCCGGCAAGCAGACCGTCACCGCCCGTCGCGGCGCCTCGATCTTCGATTCGGCACAATCGTTCGCCATGATCCGTGGCGGCCATGTCGACCTCACTGTGCTCGGCGCCTTCGAAGTGGATGTCGAGGGCAATATCGCCTCGTGGATGATCCCGGGCAAGCTGGTCAAGGGTATGGGCGGCGCGATGGACCTGGTCGCCGGTGCCGAGAACATCATCGTCACCATGACTCACGCCTCGAAAGACGGCGAATCCAAGCTGCTGCCACGCTGCAGCCTGCCGCTGACCGGCGCCGGCTGCATCCGCAAGGTGCTCACTGACCTGGCCTACCTGGAGATCGAAAACGGTGCCTTCATCCTGCGCGAAACCGCACCGGGGGTGAGCGTCGAAGAAATCGTCGCGAAAACCGCCGGCAAGCTGATCGTGCCGGATGATGTGAAGGAAATGTCTTTCTGATACACCTGCCCAGCCCTGTGGCAGTGGCGGCAACGGCGAATGCGGTGGTGAATGCACCAACGCTTTCGACGGTGGCGCTGCTGCCACAGGGTTTTGTGCGTTGTGCCTGAAACGTTACACCCCATAAAACCAATAAAAGGAAGTTGCCGTGGCCGCTGAAATCCAAGACAGCCGCTCCGCCCGATTTGCCCTGCGGTGCTCCAACTGGGCCGAGCGCTGGTTCCCCGATTCCTGGGTGTTCGCTGCCCTGGCAGTGGTGCTGGTATGCCTTGGCGCCATGGCCATGGGCGCCAAACCTACCGATACCGCCAAGGCCTTTGGCGATGGCTTCTGGAGCTTGATCCCGTTCACCATGCAAATGGCCTTCGTGGTCATCGGCGGCTATGTGGTGGCCAGCTCGCCCCCGGCCGCTCGGCTGATCGATCGCCTGGCGCGGGTGCCGAAGAACGGCCGTTCGGCGGTGTGCTGGGTGGCGCTGATCTCGATGCTGGCATCCTTGCTCAACTGGGGCCTGTCCCTGGTGTTCGGTGGCCTGCTGGTGCGCGCGCTGGCACGGCGCGGTGACCTGAAGATGGACTACCGCGCCGCCGGTGCTGCTGCGTACCTTGGCCTGGGGGCCGTCTGGGCCCTGGGGCTGTCGTCTTCAGCGGCGCAGTTGCAGGCCAACCCGGCCAGCCTGCCGCCGTCCATTTTGTCGATAACCGGCGTGATCCCATTCACCGAGACCATCTTCCTCTGGCAGTCCGGTGTATTGCTGGCCGCGCTGGTCATCGTCTCGTTGGTGATCGCCTACGCCACCGCACCTGGCCCGAACAGTGCGCGCAGTGCCGAAGACTGCGGCGTCGACCCCAGCTTCACCGCACCGCCCGCACCCCAGCGCACGCGCCCGGGTGAATGGCTGGAATACAGCCCGATCCTGATCCTGCTGATGGTGGCGCTGGCTGGTGGTTGGCTGTACCAAGAGTTCGCCACCAAGCCTGCCATTACCGCAATATCGGGGCTCAATACCTACAACCTGCTGTTCATCATGCTTGGCGCCTTGCTGCACTGGCGCCCACGCAGCTTCCTGGACGCCGTGGCGCGTGCGGTGCCGACCACCACCGGGGTGTTGATCCAGTTCCCGCTGTACGGCTCGATCGCCGCCATCCTCACCCAGGTGAAGGGTGTCGACGAGCAGACCCTGGCCCACCACATCTCGTTGTTCTTCACCCAGATCGCCACCCATGACACCTATGCCGTGCTCATGGGCGTGTACTCAGCGGTGCTGGGGTTCTTCATCCCCTCGGGGGGTGGCAAATGGATCATCGAAGCGCCCTACGTCATGTTGGTGGCCAATGACCTGCAGTACCACCTGGGCTGGGCAGTGCAGATCTACAACGCCGCCGAGGCGCTGCCCAACCTGATCAATCCGTTTTACATGCTGCCGCTGCTCGGGGTGCTGGGCCTGAAAGCGCGTGACCTGATCGGCTTTTCGTTCGTGCAACTGCTGGTGCACGTGCCGCTGGTGCTGGTGCTGCTCTGGGCGTTGGGGACGACCTTGCAGTATGTGCCGCCGGTGATGCCTTGAGCTGAACTGGCGTCAAGGGGCGGTTGAACAAACCTTATGCAGGAGTAACACGTAGTGGGGATGGGCGTCAGAGGTATGCTATGCCGCCCATTTCCTCGAGATGTTGGTAGTGCGTACGCGGCCATTGCCAAATCGCGTACAGGTTTTGTAATAGTTTGGCGCTATCAGAATGATATTTCGCTCTTGTAGGATTATTTTCCCTATCTTCTATCCAGGTCCCCATGAGCACCTTCGCGGAACCCCCCAGTTTTCGGCCGTCCTGGCCATCCTTCACCCGTCTTCGTGACGCTTCTTTCGTGAGTACCCGCTAATGGAATGGCTAGCCGACCCCACGGCCTGGCTGGGCCTGTTGACGCTTATCGTCCTCGAGCTGGTGCTGGGTATCGACAACCTGGTGTTCATCGCCATCCTGGCCGACAAACTGCCGCCGCATCAGCGCGATCGCGCGCGGGTGATCGGTCTGAGCCTGGCGCTGATCATGCGCCTGGGCCTGCTGGCCAGTATCTCGTGGATGGTCACCCTGACCGCGCCGTTGTTCGAGGTGTTCGGCAAGAGCTTCTCCGGCCGTGACCTGATCATGCTGTTCGGCGGTGTGTTCCTGCTGTTCAAGGCCACCATGGAGTTGCATGAACGCCTCGAAGGCCATGTCACCCAAGCCAGTGGCGCGGTGCGCCATGCCGCGTTCTGGCCCATCGTGGCGCAGATCGTGGTGCTCGACGCCGTATTCTCGCTCGACGCGGTGATCACTGCAGTGGGTATGGTCGAACACCTGTCGGTGATGATGATCGCGGTGATCTTCTCGATCGGCATCATGATCGTCGCCAGCAAGCCGCTGACCCGCTTCGTCAACGCCCACCCGACGGTGATCATGCTGTGCCTGGGCTTCTTGATGATGATCGGCTTCAGCCTGACCGCCGAAGGCCTGGGCTTCCATATTCCCAAAGGCTATCTGTATGCGGCCATTGGTTTCTCGATCCTGATCGAGCTGTTCAACCAGCTGGCGCGTGCTCGCCGCAAGCGAAGCCTGCAGCAGCACCGGCCACTGCGTGAGCGTACCGCCCACGCCGTGCTGCGCCTGCTCGGCGGGCGCAGGGTGGAGGCTGACGAGGTCGGTGAGGAGATCGCTGACCTGGTCGCGGGCGGTGAGGAACATGTGCTGTTCGACCGCCGTGAACGGGTGATGATCAGTGGTGTGCTGAACCTGGCCGAGCGGCCGATCCGCACGGTGATGACTGCCCGTACCGAAGTCGACGTCCTCGACCTGGCGCAGCCTGCGGCGACGATTACCGAAGCGTTGGCCAACTCACCTTACTCGCGCCTGCCGCTGATCCGTGACGGCCGCATCGATGAGCCGCTGGGCTTTGTGCACAAGAAAGAACTGCTCAAGGAGCTGCTCTCTGGCAACCAGCCAGACCTTGAGCGCATGGCCCGGGCGCCGTTGAACCTGCTGGAAAGCTTCAGCATCCTCAACGCGCTGGAGCAGATGCGCAGCCAGTCGACGCACATCGCCTTCGTGGTGAACGAATTCGGTGACTTCACCGGCCTGCTGACCATGACCGACATTCTCGAGTCGATCGCCGGTGAGCTGCCGGATGCCAGTGAGGTGGAAGGCCCGGCGATCGTCGAAGACGCTGATGGCTTCGTCGTCAGCGGCGCGCTGAACCTCAGCCAGGTGCAGGCGCGCACCGGCTTCAGCGCGCGTGCGACCGAAGATTACCAGACCCTTGCCGGCCTGGTGATGAGCCTGCTCGACCGCCTGCCGGTGGTCGGTGACCACCTGGCCTGGAACGGCTGGAGCATGACGGTGGTGGCGGTGGAAGAACGGCGGGTGCGCCAGGTGCGCCTTAAACCGAACGGCGACGTTGGCGCAGCAGGTGCTTGAAACCCTCAAGCACCAGCACCAGGACCGCGGCCCAGATCGGCAGGTAAGTCAGCCACTGATCCGGGCCGATCGTCTCGCCCAGCAGCAGCGCTACGCCCACCAGCAGCACCGGTTCGACATAGCTGAGCAGGCCGAACAGGCTGAACGGCAGCAGTCGGCTGGCCAGCACATAGGCGATCAGGGCTGAGGCACTGATCGCGCCAAGCAGTGGAATCAGACCGTACAGGCCAGGATGCGCAACCAGGTCAGCACTGGACAGCGGGCCTTGGCTGACGAAGTACAGGGCCCAGGGCAGCAACAGGCACATGTCGCACCACAAGCCGCCCAGGTGGTCGGTGCGGCAGCGCCGGCGCAGCACGAAGTAGACGGGGTAGCCGATCATCACCAGCATGGTTTCCCAGGCGAAGCTGCCGTGCTGGTAAAGCTCGTGCGCCACGCCCAGCGCAGCGCAGGCCACCGCCACTTTTTGCAGGCGTGACAGGCGTTCGCCGTACACCAGGCGCCCCGTCAGCACCATCGCCAGCGGCAGCAGGAAGTAGCCCATCGACACCTCAAGGCTACGCCCGTGCAGGGGCGCCCAGAGGAACAGCCACAGTTGCACGCCCATCAGCCATGAGGTGCCCACCATGCCCAGCAGCAGCGCTGGGGTCTGGCGCACGCGCGCGAGCAAGTCACCGACCCGTTTCCAGTCTTTGCTGGCCAGCATGAACAGTGTGAGGCAGGGCAGCGTCAGCAGCGTGCGCCAGCCAAAGATTTCTTCGCCATCGAGCGGAGTGAGCAGGGAGGTATAGAAGTACATCACGGCGAACAGGCAGGAGGCCATGACCGAACAGAGAATGCCTTTTGACACGAATGCCTCGAATAGCGGGGTGGGCGGTGGGATCAGCCGCGCATGATCTCAGGGGCCGCGTCATGCGGCAACCGCGGCACGCCTGGTCGCGTGGCCAGTGCCTGGAGAAATTGCGCTGCCGGCATTGGCCTGGCGAACAGATAGCCCTGCTGAAAGTCCACGTCATACCGGGCCAGATAATCGCGCTGCACTTCGGTTTCCACGCCTTCGGCAACGATGCCCAGGCCCAGCTTCCCCGACAGTTCGATGATGCTGTCGAGGATATGCTGTGACAGCGCATCACCGCCGATCATTGCCACGAAGCTCTGGTCGATCTTCAGGTAGTCGACCTTGAACTGGCGCAGGTAATTGAGGCTGGACTGGCCAGTGCCGAAGTCGTCCAGTGCGATCATCACGCCCATCTCATGGAGCTGTTCGAACAGTTCGAGGGTCACTGCGCTGGCCTCGATCAGTTTGCGCTCAGTCAGCTCCAGCGTCAGCACCACCCGCCCGGGGGGGAAGTGTTCGAGGAACGTGCGGCAGTCGTCGATCAGGGCCAGGTCACGGCAGTGATCGGCCGTGATGTTGATGCCGATGTGGAAGCCGTCTTCCAGCAATGCTGCGTAAGGCGCCAGGCTTTGTGCGGTGTGCTGCATCAGAGCTCGGGTCATGTCGACGATCTGGCCGCTGTGTTCGGCATAGGGAATGAACAGGTCGGGGCGCACCAGGCCTTCTTGCGGGTGGTCCCAGCGCATCAGCACTTCGGCGCCAGCCCAGCGATAGTCGCCCTTGCGCACCACCGGCTGGAAAAACGGCAGGAACTCGTCGGCTTCCAGCGCGCGGCGCAGTTCGGCGCGGGGGGAATTGGCGCGGCGAATTTGCCAGCGGCAGGTGCAACCGGCAGCAACACCGAGCAACAGCAGCAAGCTGAGCAGTGCCGGGTAGCGGCTGCGCAGTAATTCGCTGCGTTTGTCGGCGGTGTAACCGCCGTGGACGCTGAAAGGGTAGTGCGTCGACCCGAGTGTCACGTCGCCAATGGCTGCAGGGGGTGGCAGGCCTTGATGCACCACGCCATCCTTGCCCATCCACGCCGTGCCGACACGCAAGTGCAGTGCCTCGCTGGGGCCGATAAGGCGCAGCGCGGTCAGCAAATGGTCGCCATCGACGGTGGTGATGGCGCCTCGGTCGCCGTCACTGGCCCGATACACCAGCAATGGGTGCCCCGGTGTCACGGAGTTGCCGTCCATCAGCCACAGCTTTCCATCGCTGTAGTCGCGGGGGTCCACCGGCTCGTCGAATTCGCCGAACAGCGAGGTGCAGTACAGCGTGTCTTGCCGGAACAGGTTGGTCGAGCGCACGAAAGCGTTGCGCGTCACCTCTTTACGCAAGGCCAGTTCGGCTTGCGCGCACGGGCTGCCCGCCAATGGCAGCAGCGTCTGAGCGGCACCGGAAAGGCTGTCGAGAATATGCTCGACCTGTTCGACCACTTGCCGTGTGGTGGCCTGGCTGCTGGCGCGCAGTTCGCGCTCGATTTGCCAGTGCATCACGATCAGGCCGAACGCCAGGGGCAAGATGCCAACGCCCCAAGGGAGGAGGGTGCGCCAGCTCCAGCGGGCGGGTCTTTTACTGCGCAGGGGCATGTTGGCGTAATCTTGACTTGAAATGACTGAGGATAGCCGTTTGTCGTCGCAGCCGGAGAACAAATGCGCGACAAAGAAATTTACGCACTGTAGAATCGGTTTACGATTACAACAATAAGGTCTTTCATCACTGAAGGATCATCCCCACCGAGAATGGGAATATATGACAAACCAAGGGTTCAAGCTGATCATTGGTGACTATCTCGCCAGAAGCGTGCGCGGCATCCCCTGCTCGCCGCCATTTTCGTACCACATCCCCGGCACACAATAATTTTCGCTGCAGATGAGGACACGAACATGGCTGATATCTTCGACAACCCTATGGGCCTGATGGGCTTTGAATTCATTGAACTGGCATCGCCAACCCCAGGCGTTCTTGAGCCCGTCTTCCAGATGCTCGGTTTCACCAAGGTCGCCACACACCGCTCCAAGGACGTGCACCTGTATCGGCAAGGTGGCATCAACCTGATTCTCAACAATGAGCCGAAAAGCATCGCCTCCTACTTTGCAGCCGAGCATGGGCCGTCAGTGTGTGGCATGGCGTTCCGCGTGCGCAACGCTCATGAAGCCTACGCCCGTGCCCTGGAATTGGGCGCCCAGCCCGTCGAGATCGAAACCGGCCCGATGGAACTGCGCCTGCCGGCGATCAAAGGCATCGGCGGCGCCCCCCTGTACCTGATCGACCGCTTCGAAGAAGGCAGCTCGATCTATGACATCGACTTCAACTTCATCGAAGGCGTGGACCGCAATCCGGCCGGCGCAGGGCTGAAGATCATCGATCACCTGACTCACAACGTGTATCGCGGCCGCATGGCTTACTGGGCCGGCTTCTATGAAAAGCTCTTCAACTTCCGCGAAATCCGCTACTTCGACATCAAGGGCGAGTACACCGGCCTGACCTCCAAGGCCATGACCGCTCCGGATGGCATGATCCGCATCCCGCTCAATGAGGAGTCGTCCAAAGGGGCGGGGCAGATCGAAGAGTTCCTGATGCAGTTCAACGGTGAGGGCATCCAGCATGTCGCCTTCCTTACCGATGACCTGCTCAAGACCTGGGATGCACTCAAGGGCTACGGCATGCGCTTCATGACTGCACCGCCGCAGACCTATTACGAAATGCTCGAGGAGCGCCTGCCAGGGCACGGTGAGCCGGTTGACCAACTGCAGGCTCGCGGCATTCTGCTCGACGGCGCCTCCGAGGCCGGCGACAAGCGCCTGCTGCTGCAGATCTTCTCTGAAACCCTGCTCGGGCCGGTGTTCTTCGAGTTCATCCAGCGCAAAGGTGATGACGGGTTTGGCGAAGGCAACTTCAAGGCACTGTTCGAGTCGATCGAGCGCGACCAGGTTCGCCGGGGCGTGCTCGACGTTCAATAACTGAACTGTACCGCCGTCACTTTTTTGGGGCGGCGGTACGTTCCGCTTTACGCCACTGCCTGAACAGCCCCCAGTAGACGATCGACCCTGTAATGATGCCGATCAACGTAAGCGATGGCAGCATCTGCATCAGCATATGGCGCCTTTCATCAGCGGCAAAGCCGTCCGGGTAGCCGACTTTCACGGTGTAGCCGTACTTGTCCGATTTCCCGGTCATTGAAAACTCGGACTGCGAGGGGCGGGCAGGGTCCCGGCTGTCGCCATCGGCCCAGATGTAAAAATCCCCGAACTCCAGGAGCAGCACCAGCCCGGTTTGAAATGCGCGCAGTTCGTTGCGCAGTTCCAAGCCGGAGGTCGATGCGATCACACTCAGATTTTCATCACGAAGCTGGTAGGCCACAAGCACTTCATTGGGCGCTGCGGGCGAGTCGAAGATCAGTTGCACCGGAGCCTCAAGGTCAGGCGAAAACCGGTTTTGTGCACTCGGCGGAACCAGCGTGTCACAGTACGTACGGCCATCGACAGCCAATGCCAGCGCTCGCAGGTATCGAACATCCTGAATTTGTTTCAGCAAGTGCGTCCTGGCTGTCTCGCAAGCACTGCCCGCCAGTGGCATTGCCGCCAAGGCCGCGTCGTGCAAGCGGTTGAGGGACAGATCAATGGAAAAAATGGCTTCCTTCAACGATACGCGAGCCGTCTCTTTGAGCTTGTTATCGTGCTGGTAGATCATCACCATCAAGCCTGACGCAACGGGTATCAAACTGATCGCCAGTGTCAGCAGCAGCGCCATCATGCTGCGACCGAGAACCTTGAATTTCGACATAGGACTGCAGCCCTCCTGGTTCGAATTGTCCGAGATGGACAATTGACCGGAGAGCCTATGTTTTCTGCGTAGTCGCCACTGTAATCCCCAACCGTGTTTGAGTGAGGATTCGCGCGGTTGGCGCGTAAGAATGATTACGGCTTGAGCGCCTGGAGCACTTTCTCTGCCAGTGAATGCGTCGAGGCGGGGTTTTGCCCTGTGATCAGGCGGCCATCACAGACCACGAAGGGCTTCCAGGGATCATCATGTTTGCTGTAACTGCCCCCTCGTGCGACCAGTTCGTTTTCGGTGAGGAAAGGCACCACCTCCTCAAGCTCGGCAAGCTTTTCTTCGGTATTGGAGAATCCGGTGACCTGTCGGTCCTTGAGCAGCAACTTGTTGTCACTGAGCTTGATGTTCAGCAGCCCTGCGACGCCATGGCACACGGCGGCCACCACGCCGTCGTTCTCGTAGATCCTGCGCGCCAGCGCCTGCAATTGCGGGTCGTCAGGGAAGTCCCACATCACACCATGGCCGCCGGTGTAATACATGGCACAGTATTCCTCTGCCATGACCTGGCCGGGGCTTAGCGTGGTGCCCAGGCGGTTCATGAATGCCTTGTCGGTGTAGTAGCGCCAATCCAGCTCGGGGGCCATCTGCAAGCTGTGCGGATCGATTGGCACGTATCCGCCGCCAGGGCTAACGTAGTCCACTGGATGACCTGCTTGCTCGACCGCGTCTACAAAATGCACAGCTTCACCCAGCCATAAACCGGTTGCGCGATTCAGGGTCGGATATTTGGCGGTATTGGTCAGTACCACCAGAATTTTCTTGCTCATCACGGCACTCCTGCCTGTAATCGAACGGGGAAGCCAGCACATGGCGCGGGAAGCCAATAAAGCATAGCTGGCGTTGGAAACACTGGCGGTGCATCGCTGTCAAAATCCCTGCAACCCGCATACGGCCTATTGCAGCGCTTGACCATGGAGTCGATGATGCAGGAGCACGTCCTTGAACCTTGAGCAACGGTGGAACCCACGTTTTGGCCGATAACAGTACACCTTGCGATATCTCTGCCCGTGGCGTGGCATCGTCTGCCCCACAGTCGACGGCTGGCATGCGAGAGAAAATCGTGGAGTTCGACTGGCGGGATACGGACCTGGGGCCTTTGCCGCACTGGGATGCCACCTTGCGCATTGCGATCGACATGATGCTGACATGGTCATTTCCCAGTGCCGTGGTCTGGGGGCCGAATATGAACGTTGTTCATAACGACGCCTACGTAGCGCTGATCGGTGACCGGGACCAGGCGCTGGGCATGCGTTTCGATGCGTTGTGGAAGGGCGTCTGGGGCGATATCGGCCCATGGGTGTTCAAGGCGCTGGGAGGTACTACCAGTTTTGTCGAGGATCAGCCTCATCAGATCACCTGCGCAAAGTCGGGAGCCGAGGGGTGGTTCGTGTTCAGCTATGCGCCGATTCGTGACGAGCAATATGAAGTTGTCGGCATGCTGCATACGGTGATCCCGAGCTCTGCCAGCGCTGCAGTGCATGACAGGTGGCGCGAACAGGCGCAGTCATTCGAGCGGCAGATAGCGCGATACATTGCTGACCGCGATTACATCTGGCGTCTTTCACGTGATGTCATGATCACGGTGAGCCTGGACCTCATGATGATCGGGGCAAACCCGGCCTGGCATCGCGCCCTGGGCTGGAGCGAGCTTCAGATACAGGGCATGTCGATCCTGGACCTGGTTCACCCGGCCGACAGGGAAGAAGTCGAGGCAGCTGCAATCGATTTCGTCAACGGCACAGGGCCTGCAGAGCTTGAAACACGTGTGCGCCATGTCGACGGGCATTACCGCTGGTTCCACTGGAGTGGCAGCTTCGACGGTTCGGTGCTGACTGCCGTGGGGCGGGACATTACAGCCGACCGTGAAGAGGCCATGCGCCAGTCCCAGATACTGTTGCGCAACACCCAAAGGCTGGAGGCTGTCGGTCAAGTGGCTGGCGGCATGGCTCACGAGATGAACAACCTGTTGTCAGGTATCGGCGGCAGCCTGGAGTTGCTGCAACGGCGTCTGAGCCAAGGCCGGACGGAGGCTATCGAAGGCTACGTGGAGATGGCGCGCGATTCGGTGCAGCGCGCCATGAGCCTTACCCACCGCCTGCTGGCGTTCTCCCGCCATCAGCCCCTTGCCCCGGCACCTTTGAACGTGAATGCCCACCTGACCACCCTGGAGCCGATGTTGCGCCATGTACTTGGGGCTGAGGTGTCTCTGTCGTGGCAAATGGATGTCGAGCCATGGACCGTGTGCCTGGATGCCGGCCAACTGGAAACCACCCTGATCAATCTGTGCGCCAATGCTCGTGAAGCCTGCCTGTGCCGGGGCAATGTTGCGATTCGCACGATCAACACACGGTTGACCTCGGCGTTTCCTGAAGAAGGAGGCCTCCCGCCGGGGGACTACCTGGGGCTGCAGGTGATCGACGATGGCCACGGCATGCCGGCCGAAGATGTGGCCAGGGCCTTTGAGCCGTTCTTTACCAGCAAACCGATTGGGCGTGGCTCTGGGATGGGGCTGGCGATGGTGCATGGCTTCGTCGGGCAATCAGGCGGTTATGTGTGGATCGAATCGTCACACGACCAAGGTACGAAGGTCTGCATGCTGTTCCCGCGAAGCCTGGAAGCGATACCGCAAGCCCCTGCTGTGCCAGTACCGCAGGCGTCACGGGCAAGCGGGCAGCGGGTGTTGTTGGTCGACGACGAGCACAGCCTGCGTGCAGTCATGGCCGAGTATCTGCGCGAGCGGGGTTTTACCGTCAGTGATGTGACAGACGCCAATTCCGCGCTGGAGTGTTTTCGTCATAAGGGCCCGTACGAACTGGTCATCACCGATATCGGGCTGCCTGAAGGCTTCAGTGGTCGCCAGATGGCCAGAGCCATGCGCGCCATTACCCCTGACCAGAAGATACTGTTCATTACCGGCTATGTGGATCAGCCGCTGGAGCCGCACATACTGGACGTGCCAGGCACGGCGCTGTTGATCAAGCCCTTCGAATTGTCGACCTTGGCCAACCAGGCGCTGTTGTTGCTGGACGACTGAGGCCCTCAGGCCTCACCGAAAATCTGTTTCACTCGGGCATGCAATTGTGCCAGTTCGAAGGGTTTGCACATCAGTTGCATGCCTGCGCCGAGAAAACCCTCCCGTGCCATTGCCGTTTCGGTGTAGCCAGTGATGAACAATATGGGCAGATGCGGGTGCAAGGTACGGGCGATTTCTGCCAATTGCCGGCCGTTCATGCCTGGCAGGCCGACGTCACTGACCAGCAGGTCGATCGCCTCGGAAGAGCGCAGTATTTGCAGGGCCTCACTGGCATTGCCGGCACTGCGGCACGGGAAGCCCTGCTCCTGAAGGGTCTGGCACAAAAGCTGTCGCACATCCGGGTCATCCTCGACCACCAGTACCGTGCGGCCGTTACGCCGTGGAGGAGGAGGCGCTGCGGGTGCCTGCGCTTGTTCCTGCTCCAGGTGGCGCGGCAGATAAAGGTCCACACGGCAGCCCTGGCCAATCTGGCTATGCAGTACCACATGCCCATGGGATTGCTTGCTGAAGCCGTAGACCATCGACAGGCCCAGGCCGATACCTTGGCCCACCGGCTTGGTGCTGAAGAACGGCTCGAAGGCATGTTCGAGTGTGCTCTGCGACATGCCTTGGCCTTCGTCGGTGACGCTCAGGCAGGTATAGTCGCCCGCCGCCAGGCTGCCATCGGCGAACGGTTGCGCGGTGACCTTTCGATTGCTGGCTTCGACAAATACCGTGCCGCCGTTGGGCATCGCCTCGCAGGCGTTGTGCAGCAAGTTGTCCAGCGCTTCTTGCAATTGTGTGTCGTCGCCGGCCACCGGCCAGGTGTCTTCCGGTACTGTCAGTTGCAGTTTCACGCCCGGTTGCAGCACGGCCTCCAGCCGCTGCGGCTGCAGCAGTGCCCGAAGGTCGATGCGACGGCTATGCAGCGACTGGCGGGAGGAAAACGCCAACAGACGATGGGTGAGGCGTGCTGCGCGTGAAACGGCCTCCTGTCCCCTGTGCAGCAGGCTTTCAAGCCCCTTGGTGCTGCCCTGTTTCACCCGCCTGTCGATCAGTTCGAAACTGCCCCCGATGCTGGTCAGCAAGTTATTGAAATCGTGTGCCACACCGCCGGCCAATTGCCCGATGGCGTCCATCTTGCGGGTCTGGTGCCGCGCTTGCTCGGCGCTCTGCAGTGCCTCGCTTTGCGCTTCCAGGCGTTGCTCCAGGTCCAGTAACTGGTCGCGCGCCAGATACTGGCGGCGACGGTGACGCAGCGCCACCTTGATCAGCGCCAGTAGCTGTTCATTTTCGAACGGAACGGCCAGCAGGGTCAGGTTGCCCAGTGGATGGTCGGCGGGCGTGCAGGGGCTGGTTGAGTTCTGCGGGCTTTGCGTGAGCATTACGATGGGCAGGTCCGACCAAGGCGGTTGATGGTCGATGAAAGCCTGCAACAGGCCGCTTTGGCTGCCGTTGAGCATGTGTTCGTCGATGACCACCAAGCCCGCGCCACTGCCCAGCCCATCTTGCAGGTGGGTCATGTCACGCGAACACAGGCACTCGATGCCAGCGCTCGTCAGAAACGTCGAGGCGTGCGTGGCAAGTTGCCTGGGTGCCAGAATCAAGGCACGTTCGTCCAGCGACAGCGACCTGGCCAATGCGATTCTCCTTGGGGGCTGCCATGTCTGGCCAAGCCGTGAGTGGTCCGATACCCACTGGACCACAGGCAATCGCTTGGGGTTCAACGCATCTAGAGCCCTTGTTGCAGAAATGGATCGTCCGGGTTTTGCCGCTCCAGTTCGGCAAGCAGCACCTGAACGTTCTGCAACTGCCCTGTTTCTTTCCAGTATTGAATCAGCAACACCCGCGCCCGGCGATTGGCCGGTTGCCGGTTGAGCAGCGTCTCGAGCTGCTTTTGCGCTGCATCGGACTGTTCCAGGTCGTGCAGGGTCACTGCCAGGTTATAGCGATAGTCGGCATTGTCCGGCTCCAGTTCGACTGCGCGGGACAACGCGAGCAGGGCGAACTCGCGCTGGCCATGGCGGATCAGCCAGCGGCCCAGTTCGTGTTGCAGGAAGGCCGAATCCGGACGCAGCGCCAGTGCCTGGGCCAGTACCTGCCGGGACTGGTCATGCTGGCCTTGACGTTCGAGCAAGCGGACCTGGGTCGCCAGGGCCTCGAGGTTGTCGGGGTTGGACGCCAGGCTGCGTTGCAGGGCGGACGCGGCCCCGTTGTAGTCATTCTCGTGCAGGTACAGGCGTGCCAGGTGGACCTGGGCCGCAGCATCCTGGGGCTGCTGCTCCAACGTTTGCTGATACTGCTCCAGCGCCGCCTGCAGTGGGCCGAAGTACAGGCCTATGGCGTCGGGGTCCAGGCCAAGCAAGGCATCGACGGCGGCAAAGCGAACGCTTTGCTCGGCATCATCGAGCAGTGGGCCAAGCACCAGGCTGCGTTGTGCGGCAGGCAGCAGGCGGCGGATGCTGGCGATCGCTGCACGACGGACCAAGGGCTCATCGTTTTCCAGGTCCATGCGGGCCAGTTTCAGCGCTTGTGGCGAGGGGTAATTGGGCAGCTCGGCATACAGGGCGGCGCGACGGATCGGCGCCAGGTCGGTGCGTTGCAGTTGCTGGTAGAGCACGCGGGCGGCGCCCGGTAGGCCATCATGCGCCTGGCGCAGGGCTTTGGCGTAGCTGTGCGGCGGTAATGTCGGTTGTGCTGGCGGGGTATCCCGGCGCAGGTAAGCGATGCCGACTGATACCAGAATCAGCAGAAACACAGCGATCAGGTAGCGGCGGCGTGTGGACATCGGAAGGGGCCATGGCGGAAGAAGTGGAAGCTTGGGGCAGATTGGCCTGGGCTGCAAGGGCGCCACAGCAATCGGGCCATGCGCCTGGCCGCGCCGACAGCGGCCTGCAACCCTGGCAAAAAAAGCCCCGCAAGCCAAGGCCAGCGGGGCAAACGGTTGGGGGAGGAACCAACCAAAGGAGTCGTTGAAGAGAGGGGAGTCAGCGGGCGCTGGCCACCGTTTCCGGTTGCCAGCCGCCACCCAGCGCCTTGTAGATCGAGACAATGCCGCGATACAGGTCAACCTCGCCCTGCGCCTGTGCGTCTTCAGCGCTCAGCCGCTCACGCTCGGCATCGAGCAGCACCAGATAATCCACCGTGCCTTCGCGGTAGCGCACCGAGGCCAGGTCAGCCGCCTTGCGGCTGGCCTCGCTCTGGCGCATCAGCGACAGCAGCCGCTGTTGGGTCTTGTCATAGTCGCTGAAGGCGTTGGCCGACTCTTCCAAGGCCAGCAGTACCTGTTGTTCATAGTTGGCCAAGGCGCCTTCGGCATCGGCCTTGGCACCGCGCAGGCGGGCCCGTACGCTGCCCAGATCGAACGCCGCCCACGTGATGCTTGGCCCCAGCCCCCAAGCGTTGGCGGCCGACGAACCGATCTGCGAACCGCGCGCCGCGGTAAAGCCCAAAAAGCCGCTCAGGCTCACCCGCGGGAACAGGTCGGCAGTGGCCACGCCCACATTGGCAGTGGCAGCGGCCAGTTGGCGCTCGGCACTGCGGATATCCGGGCGGCGGCGCAGCAGCTCACCCGGATCGCCCACCGGCAGGGCCTTGGCGATGGCCGGCAAGGCCTTGGGCGAGAGGTCCACGCTCAGGGCGTCCGGGCGTTGGCCGAGCAGGGTGGCAATGCGATGACGCGCGCGTGCCTGCTCGGCCTGCAGTTGTGGCACGGTGGCTTCGACGCCGGCCAGGCGGGCGTCGGCGCGTACCACGTCAAGCTCGTTGCCGACCCCGGCGTCACGCAGGGTCACGGTGATGCTGCGCGACTCCTGCTGGGTCTTGAGGTTGGCCACGGCGATCTTCTCGCGCAGTTGTGCACCGCGCAGCTGGCCATAGGCGTCGACCAGTTCGGCGATCAGGCTGACCTGCAACTGTTGCAGGTCGGCCTCGGCGGCCGCGGCCTGCGCGTCGCTGGCCTCGATCTGGCGTTGAATACGGCCGAACAGGTCGAGCTCCCAGGCCATGTCCAGGCCCAGGTCGTAACGCTCGCTGTTGACCCGCTGATCGGTCTGGCCGGGCACCTGGCCCTTGCCGATCTCACTGCTGGCGCGGCTGGTGACCACTGGCAACTGGTCGTTCGCGGCATCATCGCGGATCGCCCGTGCCGACTTGAGCCGGGCAAAGGCCACGCGCAGGTCGCGGTTGCCGTCCAGCGAAGCCTGCACCAACTGGTTCAGTACCGGGTCATCGAACTGCTTCCACCACACGCTCTCGAAGCGGCTACGGTCGAAGGCCTTGGCCGGCACGTCGCTGGCCATACGCGCAGGCTCAGTGGCTGGCGCTTTGTAGTCCGGGCCTACCGCGCAGGCCGCAAGGGCCAGGGCCAGCAGGCTCGGGGTCAGGGGTTTGAGCAGCTTCATGCGTGGTTCTCCAGCGATTGAACGCGTTCGGCCTTGCGCGCCTGGCGACGTTCGACGAAACGGCGAATCAGGAAGAAGAACACCGGGGTCAGGAACAGGCCGAACACCGTCACGCCGATCATCCCCGAGAACACCGCGACACCCATCGCATGGCGCATCTCCGAACCGGCCCCGGAGGAGAACACCAGCGGTACCACGCCCATGATGAAGGCGATCGAGGTCATCAGGATCGGCCGCAGGCGCAGGCGGCAGGCTTCCAGCACCGCAGCCAGTGGGTCGAGCCCCTTGGCTTGCTCGTCCTTGGCGAACTCGACGATCAGGATGGCGTTCTTGCAGGCCAGGCCCACCAGTACGATCAGGCCGATCTGGGTGAAGATGTTGTTGTCGCCACCGGACACGATCACCCCGGTGATCGCTGACAGCAGGGTCATCGGCACGATCAGGATCACCGCCAGTGGCAGGCTCCAGCTTTCGTACTGGGCCGCCAGCACCAGGAACGCCAGCAGTACGCACAATGGGAACACCAACAGTGCGGTGTTGCCGGAAAGGATCTGCTGATAGGTCAGGTCGGTCCACTCGAAGGTCATGCCGTTGGGCAGTTCCTCGTTGAGCAATTTTTCGATCGCGGCTTCAGCCTGGCCGGAACTGTAGCCCGGGGCTGCCGCACCGTTGATTTCCGCGGTGATGAAGCCGTTGTAGTGCATCACCCGATCTGGCCCGGAGGTGTCGCTGACCTTCAGGAAGGTCGCCAGCGGGATCATTTCGCCCAGGTTGTTGCGTACCTTCAGCTGGCCGATCTGCTCGGCATCAAGGCGGAACTGCTGCTCAGCCTGGACGTTGACCTGGTAGGTGCGGCCAAAGCGGTTGAAGTCGTTGGTGTACAGCGAGCCCAGGTAAACCTGCAGGGTGTCGAAGATGTCGGTGATCGCCACGCCGTGGGTCTTGGCCTTTTCCCGGTCGATGGCTGCATCGACCTGGGGCACGTTGACCTGGTAACTGGTGAACAGGCCTGCCAGCTCCGGCACATTGTGGCTCTTGGCGATGATGTTCTGGGTTTCCTTGTACAGCGCTTCGTAGCCCAGGTTGCCGCGGTCTTCGATCTGCAGGCGGAAGCCGCCGATGGTGCCCAGGCCTTGTACCGGCGGTGGGGGGAAGATCGCGATGTAGGCATCCTGGATGTCGGCGAACTGGGCGTTCAGCGCTGCAGCGATGGCAGCGGCCGACTGGCTCGGGTCCTTGCGCTCATCGAACGGCTTGAGCGGGGTGAACACGATGCCGCTGTTGGGGCTGTTGGTGAAGCCGTTGATCGACAGGCCCGGGAAGGCTACCGAGTCGGCCACGCCAGGTTGCTTCAAGGCGATTTCGCTCATGCGCTTGATCACCGCCTCGGTGCGGTCGAGGCTGGCGGCATCAGGCAATTGGGCGAACGCTACCAGGTACTGCTTGTCCTGGGCCGGTACGAAGCCGGTCGGGGTGGACGAGAAGCCGAGGTAAGTCAGGCCCATCAGGCCGGCATAGACGAACAGGGCGATGCCGCTGGAGCGGATGACCCGGCGCACGCCACCGACGTAACTGTGGCTGGCGCGGTCGAAGAAGCGGTTGAACGGGGAGAACAGCCAGCTGCCCAGCAGTTTTTCCAGCAACCGCGAAAAACGGTCCTTGGGTGCGTGGTGCTCTTTGAGCAGCACTGCGGCCAGGGCCGGTGACAGGGTCAGCGAGTTGAACGCCGAAATCACGGTCGAGATGGCAATGGTCAGGGCGAACTGTTTGTAGAACTGCCCGGTAAGGCCGGAGATGAATGCGGCGGGCACGAACACTGCACACAGTACCAGGGCGGTGGCGATGATCGGCCCGGTCACTTCACCCATCGCCTTTTGCGTGGCCTCCAGCGGTTTGAGGCCCAGCCCGATGTTGCGTTCGACGTTCTCCACCACGACGATGGCGTCGTCCACCACGATACCGATGGCCAATACCAGGCCGAACAGCGACAAGGCGTTGAGCGAAAAGCCGAACAGGTGCATCACCGCGAAGGTACCGATCAGCGACACTGGCACAGCCAGCAGCGGGATGATCGAGGCGCGCCAGGTCTGCAGGAACAGGATCACCACCAGCACCACCAGCACCAGCGCTTCGAACAGGGTGTGCACCACCGCTTCGATGGAGCCGCGCACGAAGATGGTCGGGTCATAGACGATGCTGTAGTCCATGCCTTCGGGGAAGTCTTTCTTCAGCTCGGCCATCTTCGCCCGCACTTCGTCGGAGATCTCGATGGCGTTGGAGCCAGGGCGCTGGAAGATCGGAAGGGCCACTGCGGGCTGGTTGTTCAGCAACGAGCGCAGGGCGTATTGGCTGGAGCCGAGCTCGACCCGGGCGATGTCCTTCAAGCGGGTGATTTCGCCATCGGCACCGGCGCGGATGATGATGTTCTCGAACTCTTCCTCGTTGACCAGCCGGCCCTGGGTGTTGATCGACAACTGGAAGCTGGTGGAGCCGGGGGCGGGCGGGGCGCCCAGCTGGCCTGCCGCCACCTGGCGGTTCTGCTCGCGGATGGCCGCGACCACGTCGCCGGCGGTCAGGTTGCGCGAAGCGGTCTTGTTCGGGTCGAGCCACACCCGCAGCGAGTAGTCGCCCATGCCGAACAGTTGCACATCACCCACGCCGCCCAGGCGTGCCAGTTCGTCCTTGATGTTGAGGATGGCGTAGTTGGACAGGTACAGCATGTCGTAGCGGTTGTCCGGCGAGGTCAGGTGCACCACCATGGTCAGGTCGGGCGAGGCTTTGTCGACGGTGATACCGATGCGGGTCACTTCTTCCGGCAGCTTGGGCTGGGTGCGCGTGACACGGTTCTGCACCTGTACCTGCGCGTTGTCCAGGTCGGTGCCCAGGGCGAAGGTGATGGTCAGGGTGAGCTTGCCGTCGGCGGTGGATTGCGAGGACATGTACAACATGTTCTCGACACCGGTGATGGCCTGCTCCAGCGGTGCGGCGACGGTTTCGCCGATCACTTTGGGGTTGGCGCCCGGGAAGTTGGCGCGCACCACCACGGTAGGCGGCACCACTTCCGGGTATTCACTGATCGGCAGCTGGAACAGGGAGATAGAGCCCGCGATCAGCAGTACCAGCGACAGCACCGCGGCGAAGATTGGCCGGGTAATGAAGAATTTCGAGAAGTTCATCGGTGTTGTCCCTTAACCGCGCGGCGCTTGGGCGCCGGCGACTTTTGCATTGGTGCCGGCCACCTTTGGCGCCGGGTTGCTGGCCTCCAGCGCCTGGCGCTGCTGGGCGAGGGCAGCGAGGGTCTGTTCGCTGGCCATCGGTGTTTCTTCGGGGGTGACTGGCGAGCCGGGGCGCACCCGCTGCAGGCCTCTGACCACGATGCGGTCGTCCTTGTCCAGGCCGCTGCGCACGATACGCAGGCCTTCGAGCTTGGGCCCCAATTCAACGGCGCGGTAGTTGGCCTTGTTGTCCTTGTCCATGACCAGCACGAACTTCTTGCCAAGGTCGGTGCCCACCGCCTCATCGTTGATCAGCACAGCGTCGTACTGGGCGCTGCCCACCAGCTTCAGGCGGGCATACAGGCCAGGGGTGAACTGGCCGTCGCGGTTGTCGAACACGGCACGGCCACGGATGGTACCGGTGCGCGGGTTGACCTGGTTGTCGACGAAGTTCATCTGGCCCAGGTGCGGGTTGCCGGTTTCGTTGGTCAGGCCGAGGTAGACCGGCGTGGCCTGGCCGCGCTGACCGTCACGCGCCAGCTGGGTGTACTTGAGGTACACGCGCTCGTCGGCATCGAAGTAGGCATAGACCTTGTCGGTGGAGACCACGCTGGTCAGTGGCGTGACATCGGCGGTGACGATGTTGCCGGCGGTGTACTGGGCGCGGCTGACACGGCCACTGATTGGCGCGGTGACGCGGGTGAAACTCAGGTTCAGGCGTGCCAGGTCGAGCTGAGCCTGGATCGCATCGACACCGGCGCGGGCCTCAGCGGCTGCGCTGCTGCGCGATTCGGCAAGCTCGGCCGAGATGGCGTTGCTGTCACGCAGGCGCTCGCCGCGACGGGCTTCGTTGGCACTGCGCACGGCGGTGGCCTTGGCTTGCTGCAACTGGGCTTCGAGGCGGCGCACTTCAGCCTGGAACGGGCGGGGGTCGATCTGGAACAGCAGGTCGCCTTTCTTGACCTTGGCGCCTTCGGTGAAGGCCACCAGGTCGATCTGGCCGGACACGCGCGGGCGGACTTCGACGGTTTCCGGTGCTTCGAGGCGGCCGGTGAATTCATCCCATTCGTTGATCGGCTGCTCGATCACCTTGGCGACGGTGACCTTGGGCGCGGCGGGAGCCTGCACGGCATCTGGGGTGCGGCCACAAGCGCTGAGCACCACCACTGCCAGGGCAGCGAGGGGAAAGCGCAGGGGTTTGAGTGAGTGGTCCATGGAGAACTCCGCCAAAGTATTAGTAGTGGGCGGAGTGTGAGTGCCTTGCGCGTGACGCACGAATCGAACGCAGCGAAGGTTAATATCACGCGCAATGATATGTCGGGATATTTCATCGATGGCGAGCATGGTAGGGTGCCCGTTCTGATCTTTCCCCGCATGTGACCCAAGGCCCGATCGTGAACAGCTCCCCCCAACTCCCCGGGCCCCTCGGCATCGTCTGCCTGGGCATCCTGCAAATCCTGGTGTGGGGCGGTTCGTTCTTCCTCATGGCGGTGATGGCCGAGCCGATCAGCCACGATACGGGATGGCCCAGCCAGTGGGTGTACGGTGCGCTATCGCTGAGCTTGATGGTCTCGGCGCTGTGCGCCCCGCTGTCCAGCCGCCTGATCGCACGCTTCGGTGGCCGTCCACAGATGGCCGCCAGCGGCGCGGTGGTCGCGGTGGGCTTGCTGATCATGGCCACCAGCCAGAGCCTGGCGCTGTTCTTGCTGGCTTGGGTGGTGATCGGGGTGGGTATGGCAATGGGGCTGTACGAGGCACTGTTCGCCACCCTTGGCGGTTTGTATGGCGAGGGTGCGGGCAAAGCCATCACAGGGATCACGCTGATCGCCGGTTTCGCCTCGACCCTGTCCTGGCCCACCGTGGCCCTGGCCATAGAACACCTGGGCTGGCGCACCACGTGCGGTTGCTATGCGCTGGTGCTGCTGTTGCTGGTGGCGCCGCTGTATTGGCGAGTGTTGCCGGCCGGAGGGCGGGTGGAGGTACGCAGGGCGCAGGGCCAAGGCACCGCGATTGGGGTCGATCGCCAGCTTTACCTGCTGTTGACCGGTATGTTCGCCATTGGCGCGATCATCATGACCGCCATTGCGGTGCAACTGGTGGCCGTGCTCCAGGGCCTTGGGCATTCGTTGCCTGTGGCCATCGGCCTGGCGGCGATGCTCGGCCCCAGCCAGGTGGCGTCCAGGGTGTTGCAGATTCTGGCCGGCCAACGCCATCCGATCTGGACGGCGCTGGCCTGGGTCAGCCTGGTGCTGGTCGGCCTGCTGCTGGTGACGCTGGTCCCGGCGGCCACGGCCGTGGGCCTGCTGGTGTTCGGTTGCGGTAATGGCTTGCGGGCGATCGTGCGCGGGCTGTTACCCTTGGCGATGATGCCGCCCGCGCAATACGTGCTATTGATGGGGCGTATGTCGCGGCCTTCGCTGATCGGGCAGGCGTTGACGCCCGTGGTGGGGGGTTACCTGTTCGAGCACTTCGGCGCGATGGGGGTGCTGGTGACCTTGTGCCTGTTGGCGTTGATCAATGTGGTGCTGGTGGGGATGGTGATGCAGCGGGTGCGCAGCGACGCGTGACGGGCGTGAAACTGATGTAGGCAATACTGGCCCCATCGCCGGCAAGCCGGCTCCCACAGGGATCGCGCCAGCTTTTGCAAGTTGAGCAAGACAGTTATTGCCAGGTTTGGACAACAATCCTAAGTCCAGGCGCTGTCCATATTGTGGGAGCCGGCTTGCCGGCGATGAGGCCGGCACTGCCAGCGACCGACCAACCGGCAAGGGCATCCAGGCTACCGGTCAACCCCGGGCAAACTGCAGCAGCTTGTCCCCATCCAACCGGTAGCGCACCCACTCATCCTGCGGCTCGGCACCCAGCGATTTGTAGAACCCGATCGCCGGCTCATTCCAGTCCAGCACACTCCACTCCAACCGCCCGCAGCGGTTCTCCACGGCTTCGCGGGCAATGTGCCGCAGCAAATCGCGGCCTGCGCCACCGCCGCGCTGTTCTGGCGTGATGTACAGGTCTTCCAGGTAAATACCGTTGCGCCCCAGCCAGGTCGAATAGCTATAGAAATACACGGCGAAGCCCACTGCCTGGCCATCGCGCTCGCAGATCAGGCTGTGCACCGTGTTGCCTTCATCGAACAGGCTGTGCTCGATGTCGGCAAGGGTGGCGATGACTTCGTGGCGTGCCCGCTCGTAGTCGGCCAGTTCGGTGATGAATGCAAGAATTTGCGCGGCGTCAGTGCGTACTGCGGGGCGAATGGTAAGGCTCATGCTGGGCTTCCTTGAAATGCAGGGTGTTTCATCGATACAGTCATGTGTATCTGCGTAATTTAATGTAACTGTACCGGTCGCGCGGATGTCGACTGCCGTAGTGTGACAGCACTCATAACGATTCTGGAACGCCTGCCATGCTTGCCTCTTTCGACCTGCTGATGGCCTTTGTGCTGTTTGCCTTCGTTTCCTCCATCACCCCGGGCCCCAACAACACCATGCTGTTGGCATCAGGGGTGAACTTTGGCGTGCGGCGCTCCATCCCTCATGCCCTGGGCATCAGCATCGGCTTCATGGTCCTGGTGCTGGCCGTTGGCCTGGGCCTGGGCGAGGTGTTCAAGGCCTGGCCTGCGTTGTACACCGTGCTGCGTTACGTGGGCGCTGCCTATTTGCTCTACCTGGCGTGGAAGATCGCCACTTCCGGCCCGCTGAGCACCGATTCGCCCAATGCCCGCAAGCCACTTGGCTTCTGGGGGGCTGCAGCGTTCCAGTGGGTCAACCCCAAAGCGTGGGTCATGGCGGTAGGGGCGATCACCACCTACACACCGGCCCAAGGCTATGTGATGAACGTGATCGTCATCGCGGCTGTGTTCGCCTTGGTCAACCTGCCCAGCGTCGGCGTGTGGGTGATGTTTGGCAGTGCGCTGCGTAACCTGCTGCAAAACCCGCGCTGGCTGATGCTGTTCAATGTCCTGATGGCCTTGCTGCTGGTGATATCGCTTTACCCGCTGCTGTTTGTAGAATCGGCGTTTTCGTAACGCGTCGAGTACGGCACACCCATGCAGTTGATCCCCTGGTCTCACCAATGCTCCGAAGGTTTCACCTTGCGCGGCTGGCGCTCGCCGGCCAGCGGCAGGCCGCTGCTGCACTTTTTGCATGGCAATGGCTTTTGCTGCCTGGCCTACCAGCCGATGATGGCGCGTCTGGGCGAGCACTTCGACCTGTGGCTCAGTGATGTGCAGGGGCATGGCGACAGTGACCATGGCGGTGTGTTCCGCGGTTGGAACCGCACGGCTGAGTTGGCGGTTGAGGCCTTCGAAGCAGGCCGTGGCGAGTACGGCGAGGTACCTCGCTACGCACTGGGGCACAGTTTTGGCGGCGTGCTCACGGGGCTCATCCTGGCCAGCAGGCCTGGGTTGTTCGAGCGCGCCGTATTGCTCGACCCGGTATTGTTCAGCCGGCGCATGATCGGGGTCATGGGGGCTGCCGCGCTGATGGGGCTGCACCGCCGGCACGCTCTGGCACGCAAGGCCGCCAACCGCCGCAGCCATTGGCCCGACCGCGAAGCGGCACTGGCTTCGCTGCAGGGGCGGGGCATCTTCAAGGGCTGGAGCGATGCCGCGCTGCAGGCCTACATCGAACATGCCATCGGTGAGTGCGGTGAAGGCGTGGTGCTCAAGTGCCGGCCGAGCCGAGAAGTGGAAATTTTCAGTTCGTTCCCCACGCGCCTGTGGGCGCATCTTGCCGCCATTCAAACGCCCACCCGGGTGCTGTATGGCGAGCAGACCTATCCCTTCGTACCACGTTCGGTGCAGCGGCTGGCGTCGATCAACCCCAGTGTCGAAGCCTGCCAGGTCGCCGGAGGCCATTGTTTCATGCAGGAAGATCCCGGCATGGCAACGCAGCAGGTACTGGAATACCTGCAGGGCTGAATCACTGTTCCATCGCTGGGACGATGCATGCCATTTGCGCGGGCTACCGGCCGATTGGTCTCATTGGTAAGGTTAACTTAGCCTTAGAGAGGAGACTTCTTATGAAAAAGATCCTGGGTCTTCACCGCAGCCCCCACACCCACTGGGTGGGGGATGGCTTCCCGGTGCGCAGCCTGTTCACCTACGACCACCTGGCCAGCCAGATCAGCCCGTTCCTGCTGCTGGATTATGCCGGCCCGCATGCCTTCACCCCCACCAGTGCCCGGCGTGGCGTAGGCCAGCACCCTCACCGTGGTTTCGAAACGGTGACCATCGTTTATCAAGGCGAACTGGAGCACCGTGATTCGACCGGCGCCGGCGGCCTGATTGGCCCTGGCGATGTGCAATGGATGACGGCCGCCAACGGCATCCTCCACGAGGAATTCCATTCCCCGGCGTTCGCTCGCAGTGGCGGCACACTGGAAATGGTGCAGCTGTGGGTCAACCTGCGTGCCCAGGACAAACGCGCCGCTGCCGGTTACCAGACGCTGCTGGCAGCGGACATTCCTGAGGTGCCGCTGCAGGGCCAGGCAGGCAGCCTGCGGGTCATCGCCGGCAGCTACCAAGGGCACCCAGGCCCGGCGCGCACCTTCACCGCGATGGATGTCTGGGATATGCGCCTGGGTGCAGGTGCTGCGCTGCAGCTGCCTGTCGCTGCTGGCCGCAATGCTGCACTTGTGGTGTTGCGTGGCACTGTGCGGGTCAATGGTGAGCGTGACGCCGGGCCGGCCAGCCTGGTATTGCTGGAGCGAGCGGGGGAAGGCGTGGCCATAGAGGCGCTGGAAGGCGCAAGTGTGCTGCTGCTCAGCGGCGAGCCGATCGACGAGCCGATCGTGGGCTATGGGCCATTCGTGATGAACAGCCAAGCGGAAATTGCCGAGTCCTTCGATGATTTCCATGCCGGGCGCTTCGGCCAGATGGCAGCCGAGCCACACTGACCGGCCTTGCACCGCTGACCGCCTGTCGTGAAGTGCCATGATTGGATCGAACGGTAGCAGGGCGCGCCCGTTCTTTTACTAAGGTGCTAGATGATTCTCCGCATCACTATTGCCGCGGCGCATGGACGGCCGCCCTGGCATGCTCATTATCAATTGGCACCGCGCCTGCCAAAGGCGTATTCCAATAAACAGGCCATCCACTCAAGAGAGGGTCGCGACAATGTCATTGATAGGCGTTTCGATGCTGGAAATGAGGCAAATGATTGAACAGGCCTGCCTGCCTGATCACTGTGAAGTCAGTTGCCTGGACGGCACCAGCCTGACCATTCGTTTGGCTCATGGGCAGAACATGGAACAGGGCGTGACGCTCAGTGGGGTCTCGTTGCAGGACCTGAACAGTTGCCGTGACGTGGTGAAACTGGTCGATCAGCTGCATGCGCTGCGCGACCGTCAGCCAGCGTCACTAAGGGCCACTGCCTGACCACACGGTGTGCCAAGGTCAGCCGATGCTGGCCGTGGCACATATAGGTCAGTCCCGTGCCAGTTCAAGTTGGTTGACCGCCGCTTCATTGCAATTCAACCAGCAGATTAAGACCGCCATCGCCGCATTTGCCCTTGTCACGAACGACGCCGTGATAACTGCGGCCATCCCACACGAAAGCCACACTGTGCGCGCGCTCGACTTTGTCCGGAAGCGGCGGGCAGATGTGCAAGCGCAGGGCAGGGCGGCCCTGTAAATTAAGCGCGGCGAGCTGGCACTGGCATTCCACGCTCAGGGCGACCGGGCCAAACAGCGTGTCGCGCACATAATCGAGTTGCACATTGGCGTTCGGGGCGCGGCCGGGCATCTTCATCGTTGCGGGGCTCCAGGGAGTTGGTCTCAATCATCATCTTGAAAGCGCGTGTGCGTGGACGTTCAATTTTTTTCGAAAGTTGTAGACAAAGCAGTCACCCCGGGCCCCAAAACCATCCGTGAATAATCCATTGCCAGGTGTGCCGCTCCCTGCAATGACAACCAATGCCATCCCCTGATGTGGGGATCGCAGCGGGGAATCCTCCCCAATCCGGTTCAATTTCCAGGCCAAGGCATTGATCTAGAAGAAAAAATTGTTCTGGCATACACCTTGCTGACCCTCTTGCACAGTTTCTGTGTCCCGGAGGTGCAGCATGTCGACCCCCAATAAAGGCCCCGTCCTCACATCACTTGTATTGGCCCTGCTGAGCGTTACAGCGACCAGCGAAGCGGCTGTGCAATGCCAGCGCACCTTGGTGGCCAACGTGATTGCCCTGGACCAGCCGCTGATGTTCAACCGCCTTGGTGCGCAAAACGCCAACGGCATGATGTTCGCCCTGCGCCAGGATGTGGTGGACGAACACCAGGTACCGCTGAGCAAGGGGGGCGCCGCAGTGCCGGGCAAAGTAACCCTGCGCCCGGACAAACGCCCGCGCCCCATAGTGCTGCGGGTGGCCGCGGGTGATTGCCTGACGGTCAACCTGACCAACCTGTTGGCTTACCAGGCCAATCCCAATAAACACGGTATCGACCATGATGACAACGAGGTCGAAGGTGTAGAGGAAGAAGAAGGCGAAGAAGGCGAAGAAGCCGCAGAGGTGGAAAATGAGGGCGGCGAGAACTTCGTTGTCGACGAGCAGGTCACTGACCGCCACGTCGGCTTTCAGGTCAATGGCCTGCAGGCGGTCAACAGCATCGGCGACATTGCCGCCAACACCGGCCGCAACGGCAACTTCCTGATCGCCCCAGGCGCCACCCGCAGTTACACCCTTTATGCCGAACGCGAAGGTGCCTTCGCCGCCACCAGCCAGGGCGCTACCTTCGGCGGCCAGGGTAACGCTGGCAACGTAGCCAATGGCCTGTTTGGCCAAGTGGTCGTGGTACCCAAAGGTGGGCGCACCTACCGCAACACCCTGAGCGAAGAGGAGATGCGCCTGGCCAGTACCGGCCGGGCCGCCACCGGCCAGCCCGTGGTCGATTATGAGGCCCGCTACCCTCAGGTTGAGCCGTGGATCGCCGAAGGCAAGGCGGGCAAGCCGATCATCGCGATGGTCGACGGCAACGAAATCCTCAGCAGTGAAACCGATGCCATCGTCATGGGGCCCAACCCGGACGGTAGCTTCCCACGTTCCACCTACCCTCTGGAAAGCATCAACAAGCGCAACCCGGCCTTGCCCAACCGGCTGGAAGCGTTTCGCGACTTCGCCTCGCAGTTTGCCGATGAAGTGGCCTCCACTCAGGCCTTCCCCGCCTACTGGGCTGACCCTGTCATGGGCCACGTGCTGGAGCCTGCGCGCGACGCCTTCATGATCAACTACGGCTCGGGCGGCATGGGTGCCGAAGTCGTTGCCAACCGCTTGGGTGTCGGGCCGATGCACGATTGCCTGTCCTGCGCCTTCGAGGAGTTCTTCCTCAGCGCGCACACCGTGGGTGATATCGGCACCCTGGTGGACGTGCCAGCCAACGTCGGCCTTGAACACATTCGCCCAGGCGATACCCCACCGGCCAGCGCCACTGGCGTCAAGGCCAGCATGGCGCTGTACCCGTCCGAGCCGTCCAACGTGCACCACAGCTACATTGGCGACTTCACCAAGTTCCGCAACACCCACAACGGCCATGAGCAACACATTTTCCACCTGCACGGCCACCAGTGGCTGTTCAACCCCAATGACGACAACTCCGACTACATCGATGCCCAGGGCATAGGTCCAGGTGTGGGGTACACCTATGAGATAGCCAATGGCGGCTCGGGCAACCGTAACCGTGTGGCGGGCGATGCCATCTACCATTGCCACTTCTATCCGCACTTCGCCCAAGGCATGTGGGCCATGTGGCGGGTGCACGATGTGTTCGAGGAGGGGACCCGCCTGGAAGTCAGCGTGCAGGGCCAGGATGGCTTCCATGACACGCCGTTCGCCTTGCGCAGCGGCAAGCCGGCGGCCGGCGCACGTGCGCTGCCTGACGGCGAAATCATCGCGGGTACGCCGATACCGGCGATCGTGCCGCTGCCAGGCAAAGCCATGGCGCCGATGCCGGGCAAGGTGGTGGTCGTGCCGAAGCTGGCGCAAGAGCTGGTCGCCGAAGGTGACGACGATCACGAAGACCCAGAGCATGGCGATGACGATCACGGCAGTGCGCCGGGCGCGGCCAAGGCTATAGGCTCGCTGGCACTGGTCGACCGCAGTGAAACCAACCGCAACGCTGATGGCACCCTGAAAAACCCAGGCTACCCCTTCTGGATCGGCGGTATGGAAAGCAGCGTCGGCCAGCGTCCGCCGACCCCGCCGCTGGACATGCTCGACCCGGCCATGGCTCGCCAGCTCAAGGACAGCGGCGCAGCGCTGTGGGCCAACCTCGACGGCAACCAGGTCGACGGATGGGACGGCGGCCTGGGCCGACATGCGCTCGATGGCGTCTCCGCTGGGGGCGAAGCCGTGACCACCACCACCAAGCTCGATTTCTCCAAGGTGGTAGAAAAGGCCAAACCGATCTACCTGCCCGAGGAGGGCACCGAGGTCGAGCAGGCCGCCATGCAGTTCCACGCCAAGGCCGAGCACCCAAGCTTTGCCCTGATCCCTGGCAGCCAGCCGGTGGCCAAGGCGTTTCGCACCAACGGTGCTCTGCCAACCGCCGGCGCCCCGTTCTTCGAGCCGTGCATGGATGACCGCGGCAAACGTCTGACCCAAGCCTCGTCCACGGGCGAATACAACAGCGGTGAAAGCCTGAGCAGCATCAGCTTCCGGGGTGCCTCCACGTTCACTGCCGACCGTCCTCGCATCTACAAGGCGGCCAATATCCAGTTCGACGCGGTGTTCAACAAGGTCGGCTATCACTTCCCGCAGACGCGCATCCTTGCGCTGTGGGAAGACGCCTGGCCGGTGATCACCAAGCAGCGCCCGCCAGAGCCGCTGGTGATGCGCATGAACACCTTCGACTGCACCATGTACCAGCAGACCAACCTGATCCCGGCGTTCTATGAAATGGACGACTACCAGGTGCGTACACCGACCGATGTGATCGGCCAGCACATCCACCTGCCCAAGTGGGACCTGACCTCAGCCGACGGTTCGGCCAATGGCTGGAACTACGAAGACGGTGTCCTCTCGCCCGGCAGCGTGGTGGAGCGCGTGCATGCCATCCGTGCGTTCAATGGCTGTTCCGAGGGCGACAGCCGCGACGGCACTGCAGCCTGCCCGACGGCCAAGCCGCACCCGTACTTCGGCCGCTTTGGCCGGGCCGACTGGGTGGGCGCGCGCACGGCCATGCAGCGCTGGTTCGCCGACCCGCTGGTCAACGTGCACAACGTCGACCGGGGGCTGGGCACCATCTTCACCCATGACCACTTCGGCCCATCGACCCACCAGCAGTTGGGCCTGTACGCCACTGTGCTGGCCGAGCCTGCCGGCTCTACCTGGCACCACGCCGAAACCGGCGAGCAGCTGTACAACCCGGCACTGCGCCAGGACGGTGGCCCGACCTCGTGGCAGGCGGTGATCAATACCGGCGACAATGACGGCGATGGCAAGAACGACAGCTACCGCGAGTTCTTCCTCGAGTACAGCGACTTTCAGCATGCCTATGAAGCAGGCGTGTATGTGGGCGCCGGCCCCGATGGCGTGCCTAACGCCCAGGCCTACCCAGCCTCGGGCGACAGCTTCCGCTACGCCATCAACCCGCCCGTTCGGCAGAAGGCCTCGAACCTGCTGGAGTCGGTCGTCGAATCGCGCGGGGGCCTCAACCCTGGTTGCCCGACCCGGCCATGCCCACAGGCGATCTCGGTGGATGACCCGGGCATGTTCGTCGTCAACTACCGCAACGAGCCATTGGCCCTGCGCGTCTTCGACCCGAACAAGGTGGCGCCGGATGGCAAACGCGGCATGCAGGCCGATGGCCTGGGAGGCGACCTGGGCTATGCCCTGCAGAGCCGCACCGACCGAGCCATCCCGGCCATGAACCTGGCCCCCTCGGCGATCAACTCGGCGGTGGGCCCCACCGGTGGCACCACCTTGTTCCCACCGCACATCAATACAGCAGGCAGCGAACCAGGCGACCCGTTCACCCCGATGCTGCGCACCTACTCTGGCGACAACGTACGGTTGCGTATGCACGCTGGCGGCTATGAGGAGGAGCACAACGTCACGATGCACGGCGTCAAATGGCTTCAGAACGGCACCGGCTACGGCAGCAGTTCCAACTCGGGGTGGAAGGCCTCGCAGATGATCGGCATTTCCGAGCAACTGGGCTTCCTGGCGCCGGTATCGATGATCTCCAGCTCGGCAGCCACCAATGGTGACTACCTGTATTCGCTGGACGCGGCGCTGGAAGGCTACTGGAACGGCATCTGGGGCGTCATGCGCAACTACACCGCGCAACGGCCCGACTTGTTCGCGCTGCCGAACAACCCGCAGCCGGTGGCCATGCGCAACACCACCAATTTCGATGGCATCTGCCCGAAAACCACGGCCAACCCCAACGGCGTCGGCACCCGGCCAACGGTCAAGCGCAACTACGAAGTGGTCGCCGCGCTGGCCAACGACATCCTGGAAAACCGCCATGGTGTGAGCATCAGCGACCCGGCCGGTATCGGCCAGCACGTCGGCGGCCCGCTGAAGGCCAATGGCGGCACCCTGGTATTCAACAGCCGTACTACCAGCATCCCGCAGGTGACGGTGACCGACGAGGAGGATGGCACCACCTTCACCGTGGGCGGGCACAGCGCGCCCCTGCACGACCCGACCGCCGTGCTGTACGTGCGCAAGGCCGACCTGGATACCAGTACCGGCAAGCTCAAGGCTGGGGTGCCGGTCGAGCCTCTGGTGTTGCGCGCCAATGCCGGGGACTGCATCAGCATCACCCTGGAGAACCGCCTGCCGCTGGTGATGCCGGACCTGCCCAGCACGGCGGTGATGCAGAACGTGGTCAAGCGCGACCGCAACGACAGCGAAGGCTCCACCGCCTTCAACAACAACCTGATGCGGCCCTCCAGCCACGTCGGCCTGCACGCCCAACTGCTGGCCTATGACATCACCAAGTCCGATGGCGTCAACGTCGGCCTCAACCCGGTGCAGACCGTACCGCCGCGCAGCGGTAACAGCGGTGCCTACCCGACCAGGGTGTACCAGTACTATGCCGGGCACCTGGAGCGCGAAGGCAAGGCGGTGCTGCAACTGGGCCGCACGGTGGACAACATCCGCAACACGGCAATCGAGTTCGGCGCCCTCAACCTGACCCCGGCGGATGTCATCAAGCAACCGCAGAAAGGCCTGGTCGGTGCCATGAGCATCCTGCCGCAGACCGCTACCTTCACCGAGGACGCGGCCAGCCGCGTGCAAGCCACGGTCAAGGTCAGTGGCCAGCCAGACTACCGTGACTTCGTCACCGTCTGGCAGCGGGCGCTGAACATGCGTTGGGCCGACGGCCGCCCGGTGGAGGGCATCGCCACCGAAGGTAACGGTGTGCCGGGTGACCCGAAAGACAACGGCAACATGGCCATCAACTACAAGACCGAGCCGCTGTGGTTGCGCTTCGGCCTGGCACCGGACGCTCCGTTCGGCCGTGCCGATGGCTTTGGCTTCGGCGATGTACCCAACGCGCACATGGCCTACAGCAATGCCCTGGTGGGTAGCGACCCGCAAACCCCGGTGCTGTACGCCAAACCCGGCCAACCCGTGCGCAGCCATGTGGTGATGCCCAGTGGCGGCAGCCGTGGCATCACCTACCAGCTCGATGGGCACCTTTGGCCGCTGCATGCCTACCAGGCCGAGAAAAATGACCTCGACGGCTACCCGATGAAGCAGCCTGGTATCGGCTCGGTACGCTTTGGCTACAACCCGATGTCGATGTACATCGGTGCCCAGGAGAGCGTGCTGCCCGCCGCGCACTTCAGCTTCATGTTGCCCAGCGCCGGGGGCGCCAATGCCGTACCGGGCGACTACCTGTTCCGTGACTATGCCGCCTACGGCAATACATCGGGGCTGTGGGGGATTCTGCGGGTTACCGACGACGCACCGCCGGCAACGGCGCCAGCACAATAAGAAAAGGGGCGTACCAACATGCATAACAAGAAAACCCGCCCCGCCGTGCTGGGGGTATTGCTGGGCGCGGCGTTGATCGGCCTGGGCGTGGCCTACGAGGAGCTTTGGTGCGACCCGCGCGAGCTGCTGCAGGCGCCTGCCGACCCGCAGGCGCTGCACCGGCTCAGCCGGGATGGGGTGACGGTGGAGTTCGAGGCCCGGCCGCTGGCCGGGAGCGAGTTGCGCGAAGGCGCCTTCGCCAATATCCGCTTCAAGGTCACCGACCAGACCAGCGGCCAACCGCTGTCGGGGATGGCGCCAGGGGCGTGGATCGACCCGGCACAAGCGGCACCGCAGGAAAGCAGCCGTGACCAGAGCTGCAAGGCCCGGGTGGCGCTGTTTCTCAAGAGCAGCATCGGTGCCAGGCCGCTGCTGGATCTGAACAGTTACTTCCTGCTGGTGCTGAACAAGGATGCCAGCCTGACGGTGATCGACCCGACCGTCTCGGTGGGCGGTGTCACCAGCACCCTGGCACGCATCGAACTGCCGGGGCGGCCCATGGACTGGGTAGCTACCGCCGATGACAAGCAGGTATTCGTGTCGATACCTGAGCGCGGCGAGGTCGCGGTGATCGACACCGAAACCTTTACCCGTGTGGCCAACCTGGAGGCTGGCGAGATGCCGCTGCGTGTAGCCCTGCAGCCGGACCAGCGCCGGTTGTGGGTCGGCAACAACAGTGATGACCCGGCCAAGGGCGGGGTGACGGTGATCGATGTGCACAGCCGCAGCATGCTGAAAAGCTTCGCCACCGGCTCCGGGCACCACGAAATCGCCTTCAGCGCCGATTCGCGCTACGCCTTCGTCAGCAACCGCGACGGCGGCACCCTGAGCATTATCGACATCCCCGAGATGCGCTTGGTGAACACCCTGGAAGTCGGCCCGCATCCGTTGGCTGTGGCCTACTCGGCGCTGTCGCAGGCGGTGTACGTCAGCGATGGTTCAGAGGGCACGGTGCGGGTGTACGATGCCCGCAGCCATCAGTTGCGCCATACCGTCCAGGCCGAGCAAGGCCTCGGGCCGATGCGCTTCAGCAGTGATGGCCGGTACGGCATCGTCCTCAACACCCTGGAAAACCAGGCCCTGGTGATCGATGCCAGTACCGACAGGTTGATCCACCGCATCCCGGTCGCCGCCGAGCCGTACCAACTGACGTTCACCAAGGGTTATGCCTACGTGCGCGGCCTGGCGTCTTCGAAGGTCAGCATGATCAACCTGAGCAGCCTGGGCGAAGGCCGTCAGCCGATCGTCCAGGGTTTCGATGCCGGCCCCGCCGCGCCGCGCCAGGCCGGCGACCTGCCGCTGGCCCAGGCGCTGTCGGTGTCACGCGATGACAATTCGGTGTTCGTGGTCAACCCGGTGGACAACACCACGTACTTTTATACCGAAGGCATGAATGCACCGATGTCGGGTTACAACAACCGCGGCCACCAGGCCCGGGCCGCCATCGTCATCGACCGCAGCCTGCGCGAACTGGCCCCGGGGGTGTATGGCTCGACGGTGAAGATGCCGGCGTCGGGCAAGTTCGACGTGGCGTTCCTGCTCAACCAGCCGCAGATCATCCACTGTTTCAGCACCGACGTGGCCGCCGTGCCGGATGCGGCCAAGCGCAAGGGCGCGCATGCCGAGTTCATCGGCCTCGACCAGCCCTTGGCGCAGCACCGCGCCATCACCGCCAAAGTGCGCATCTTCGGTGACGACGGCCGCCCGCGGGTGGGCCTGGACGACCTGACCCTGCGCTACTTCCTGGCGCCGTCATCGATGCCACGCAACCTGCGCCTGGAAGAGGTGGGCGAGGGGGTTTACCAGGCTGCACTGATGCTGCCTGAAGCCGGCGCGTGGTACCTGCATGTGCAGTCGCCATCGCTGGGGCACAAGTTTGCCGAAGAGAACTACACCAGCCTGCGTGTCCTGCCGGCCGCAGCGTCTACCGCTTCCCAGACTGAAGTGAGGAATGTGCAATGAACGCCAGACATTCTTGCAAGCTGCTCGTACTTTCCATGGCCATGGCCAGCCAATTCGCCCTGGCCCACGCGGGCCATGACCACAGTGGGCATGCGCAGCCGCCAGCGGCACATCAGGAGAAAGCCAGCGTGCGTTTCGCCGATGTTTCACTGCTTGACCAGGATGGCATGCCGGTGCGCCTGGAAAAGGACCTGGTCGGCGATCATCTGGTGGTGATGGGCTTCATTTACACCAGTTGCACCACGGTGTGCCCGGTGGTGTCTTCGATCATGGGCAAGGTGCAGCAGCAACTGGGGGGGCGGGTAGGCGAGGAAGTGCGCCTGGTGTCGATCAGCGTGGACCCACAACGTGACGACTCCAAACGCTTGCAGAGTTACGCCAAGGCCTTCCAGCATGGCCCCGGCTGGAGCTGGCTGACCGGCTCGCCCTATGCCATTACCGAGACCCTCAAAGGCCTGGGCAGCTTCAGTGCCGACCTCAGCCAGCACCCGCCGCTGATTCTGGTGGGTGACGGGCACAGCGGGCACTGGACGCGTTATTACGGCTTCACCGACCCGGCCGTGCTGATCGACGAAATCAACCGCCTCAGTGCCCGTCGGGTGCATGCCAAGAGCACGGCCATCGCCGAACACCAGGAGGTGCAACCATGAGCAGCCAAGCGTCCTGTCGTGTCGGCATGCGCAGCTTCGACTGGCTGGCCCTGGCCGGTTGCCTGTGGATCTTCGCGTCGGTGGCCCTGGCCCATGAAGGCCACGCACCGAGCGCGCCCAGCCCTCAGCCTTCGCCACCGGCGATGGCCAGTGGCGAAGGCACCCGCGACGCGCAGACCTGGTTCACCGACACCGTGCTCCAGGACCAGAACGGCCGCGCGTTGCGCTTCTACAGCGATGTGCTCAAAGACAAGGTGGTGATGCTCAACGTCATCTTTACCCACTGCACCGATGCCTGCCCGCTGATCACCCGCAAACTGCGTGAGGTGCGCGAGGCCATGGGCCCTGAGCTGGCCAGCCAGGTGACCTTCGTGTCCATCAGCAGCGACCCGCTCAACGACACCCCAGCTGCGCTCAAGGCCTTCGCTGAAAAACAAGGGGTGGACAGCGCCAACTGGCTGTTCCTGACCGGCGACAAAGCCAGCGTCGACCTGGTGCTGGGGCGTATCGGCCAGTTCCTGCCCAGCCCCGAGCAGCACTCGACCCAGCTGATAGCCGGTGACGTGGCGGGCAAGCGCTGGAGCAAGATCCGCCCCGATGCACCGCCAGCGGCCATCGCCCAGCGCATGAAGCTGCTGGCCCAGCCGTTGGCCGGACGCTGAATGCACTGACAGCCTGTGCGCAGCGGCGCAGAACACAGTGGCAGCACTGACAGGATCTGTTCAGCGGCGCAGAACAAAGTGGGAGCCGGCTTGCCGGCGATGAGGCCAGAATGAACACAGCGAGATCACTTTGCTTAGCGCTAGGCCTGACCTGCTGCGTTCAGGCGCTTGCCCTGGACCTCACCGCCCACGAGCAAGCCGGTAAACGCCTGTACCGCGAAGGCGTGTCCAGCAGCGATGCACAGTTGATGGCCCGGATAGGTGCCAGCGAAATGAGCGTCCCCGCTAGCGTATTGCCCTGTGCCAGTTGCCACGGCAATGACGGCCGTGGCCGCGCTGAAGGCGGGGTGCGCCCGCCCAGCCTCGACTGGCAGCGCCTGGCCCTGGGCCAGGGTGCACGCCAAAGCAACGGCCGCAGCTACCCGGCCTACACCGATAACAGCCTGGCCCGCGCCATCCAGCACGGTCTGGACCCCGCCGGCAACCGCCTGGACCCAGCCATGCCTCGTTTCGAGCTCACCCTGGCTGACCAGCGCAACCTAACCGCCTACCTCAAGCGCCTGGCTGACGAGCGCGACCCCGGCGTGGAAGAAGGGGTGCTACGCCTGGGGACCCTGTTGCCCGCCAGCGGGCCGTTGGCAGAGGCCGGGCACGTGGTGCGCACGGTGCTCGAAGACGGGGTGGCCCAACTCAATCAACAGGGCGGCGTGCATGGCCGGCGCTTGGCGCTGGTGGTGGTCGACCCCGGCAGCGACGCGGCAAGTGCCGAGCATGCGCTGCGCCAGTTGCTAGAGCAGCAGCGGGTATTTGCGCTGATCAGCCCGTTGGCACCGATGCTCGATTCGCGCCTGGCCCTGCTGCTCGAACAACACGGCGTGCCCTTGGTTGGCAGTGCCCCGCGTAGCGGCGGCAACGCGCACATCTTCGACCCCTTGCCAGGCATTGCCACGCAGTTGCTGAGCCTGGCCGTGCATGCCCGCGAAACGCTGGGCCTGGCGCGAGATGGCTTGCGCGTCGTGTATGCCGGCGATGACCAGGCAATGCTGGCCGAACAGGTGCGTGGGCGCCTGCAGCAGCAGGGTTGGGCGCCGGGGCCGATCGAGGCCTTCAGTGGCCAGGCGGTGCAGGGGCAGGGCATTGTGTTCGTCGGCCGCGCCCAGGCCTTTGCCGAGCTGGCTGCAGCGTTGCAAGCGGCAGGCCGTAACCCCTACCTGTTCGCCACCTCCAGCCAGGTGGCCGGCGCCGTGGCCGCGCTGCCGGTGCAGTGGTCGCAGCGGGTGTTCCTGGCCTATCCGTTCGTGCCAAGCGACTGGACCGAACAAGGCATGGCGACCTTGGCCGGCCTGCAGCAGCGCCAAGGCCTCGACCCACGCCAGGCCTCGTTGCAGGTGAACACCCTGTGCGCACTGCGCCTGCTTGGCGAAGCCCTCAAGCAGATCGGCCGTGATGCCAGCCGCGAACGCCTGGTCGCGGCGCTGGAGGGCTTGCATGACGTCGATACCGGCCTGACCCCGCCGCTGGGTTTCGGGCCCGGCCAGCGCCAGGGCCTGGCTGGCGCCCATGTGGTGGCGGTGGCGCTGCCTGGGCCGCGCTTTACCGCTGTCGCCCCCTATCGGCCTGTGCCGGTCAGCCCATGAATGGAGGTTGCCATGCGTATCGTGATGCTGTGCCTGTTGCTGCTGATCGCCAAGGCGGGCTGGGCCGATAGCCCGGCGGCGCGGGTCAATGGTGTGGGCATCGGGCTGATGCGCCTGGAGCGCTATTTCAGTGACTATCTGCAGGCACAGGGGCGGGCTGTGACCAGCATCCGTAACCCCACGCTGTACAAGCGTCTGCGTAGCCAGGCGCTGGATGAACTGATCGACAAGGAATTGCTTTGGCAAGAAGCCCAGCGCCGCGGCATCGCCATCAGCGATGAGCAGGTGTCGGCGCAGCTAGGTGAAGTGGAAGCCGCATTCGGTGACCCGGCGCTGTTTGAAAGACGGCTTGCAGATGCAGGGTTCGACCGCGCAGCATACGCTGACTACCTGCACCGGGAGCTGGCAGCGCAACAGGTGTATGCCCAGCTCAGCGCGGTAGCCGAACCCACCCAGGCCGAGGTGGAAGCGTTTTATCAGGCCAACCAACAGCGGCTGCAAGGAGCGCAGAACCAAAGTGATAATTCTTCGGTCATACGCGAACAGGGCCTGGTGCTGGCCAGGGCTTCGCTCATCAGCCAATTGCAGGCGCAGGCACGGCAAGCGGCGCGCCAACGTTTGCGCGAATCCGCTAAAGTGGAAATCGCTGACTGAAGCCTGCGATGGCGTTTCCCCAAAGCTGGGGAATAACGGCTTGGCAAAGTGCCATCAGCTGCCCCGGATGTGGGGCACCGGGCCTCGGCCTGTTCGTAGGGCTGGCAAAGGTGCTTTGAAAATCAACAACTTGACGTGGTGCAACATGACTATTCATGCCTGGCACGAAGCCTGCTCAAGCCTTCCCAAGGCCGCACTTCGCAGACCGGGGAACCGGGCAGTTCTTGGGAGTCGACCTTGGTGAACAGAGTATTGGTAGTCGATGACGAACAGACCCTTGCGCAAAACCTGCAAGCGTACCTGCAGGCGCAAGGCCTGGAAGTCCATGTTGCCCACGACGGTGCCAGTGGTATCGGCCTGGCTGAACGCCTGGCACCGGATGTGATTGTGCTGGATTACCGCTTGCCCGATATGGAGGGTTTTCAGGTCCTGCAGACCGTGCGCAAGAACAGGCAGTGCCACTTCGTGCTCATCACCGCCCACCCGACCGCCGAGGTCCGTGAGCGAGCCGCCGAACTTGGCGTGACCCATGTCCTGTTCAAGCCGTTCCCGCTCTCGGAACTGGCGCGCCCGATCTTCGACCTGATGGGCATCGAGCGCCGGCGCAGGGCCACGGACAACCCGGCAGAAGGGTTCGTCGAACGACGCCAGAACAGGAACGAATCGTTCCCCTTGCAGTTGTACGATGGTAGCTGGGTACTGGCCGACCGCCGCCGTAATGGCGCCAAGCCCTCTGGACCCGACGACGACCAACTGCTCACCGGGGAATAGCGGCGCCCGCAGCCCTCACTGAGCCTGCGACGCGCCCCCTGAGCGGAGTCGCAGGCCATGTCCGATGCAGTACAACCTCTGCCAATCTCGGGATACCCCCGCGATCTGCTGGCCCAGGCCCGCTTGCAAGCCGGCGACGAGCGCCTGCTCAACTGCCTCGAGCGCCTCGCCTGCGACACCCCTGCCACCTTCATCCGCCGCCTGGGCAGCACATTGCATTACCCGGTGCTGGACAGCCAGCGCCTGTTGGCCAGCAGCCCCCGGTTCGACAAGATCAGCCTGGCCCAATGCCTGAAGCGCGAGTTCGTGCTGATAGAGCAGGGCGGTGAACTGCGGGGTGTGTTCGCCGACCCCTTCGACCACGCCCGCCTGGCCTGGATCGACGATGTGCTGCAAGGGGCGCCATTGTACCTGGCCCACGCCGCCGACCTGGCCACGTTCCTGGCCCGCCACGAAGAAAGCTTTCACGCCGTCGATGCCCTGGATCACGACGCCGAAGCCAGCAGCGAAAGCGACCCGCTGCAACGGCTGTCGCTGACCAGCATCAGCGAAGACCAGAGCAAGGTGGTCAAGCTGGTCAACTCAACCCTTTACGACGCCCTCAAGCAGCATGCCAGCGATATCCACCTGGGCATGACCGGCCAGGGCCTGACCATCAAATACCGCATCGACGGCGTGCTCAATGCGGCCGGCAAGGCCAGTGGCAGCGCCTTCGCCGACCAGGTGATTTCGCGCATCAAGGTCATGGCCGAGCTGGATATCGGTGAGAAGCGCGTGCCACAGGACGGCCGCTTCAAGGTTGCCGTAGGCGAACGCCAGATCGACTTCCGCGTGTCGATCATGCCGAGCATCTTCGGTGAAGACGCCGTGCTGCGGGTGCTCGACAAGCAGGATTTGTCCGACCGGGTCAGCGGCGTACAGCTGCAGGCCCTGGGGTTTGCCGATGAAACCCTGCGCGCCCTGCGCCGCCTGGCCGCCGAGCCCTACGGGATGATCCTGGTCACCGGCCCCACCGGCAGCGGCAAGACCACCACCCTGTACGCCATGATCAGCGAGATCAACCACGGGGTGGACAAGATCATCACCATCGAAGACCCGGTCGAGTACCAACTGCCCGGCGTGCTGCAGATCCCGGTCAACGAGAAGAAAGGCCTGACGTTCGCCCGTGGCCTGCGTTCGATCCTGCGCCACGACCCGGACAAGATCCTGGTCGGCGAAATACGCGACCCCGACACCGCGCAGATCGCCGTGCAGTCGGCACTCACCGGCCACCTGGTGTTCACCACCATCCACGCCAACAACGTCTTCGATGTGATCGGCCGCTTCAGCCAGATGCAGGTCGACCCCTACAGCTTCGTCTCCGCCCTCAACGCCGTGCTGGCCCAACGCCTGATCCGCCTGGCCTGCCCGCATTGCAGCACGCCGTGCGAGGCCGATGACGAAACCCTGGCCGCCTCTGGCCTTACCCGTGACGCCGTGCAGGGCTGGACGTTCGTCCGTGCCCCGGGCTGTGGCCAGTGCCGCGGCAGTGGCTACCGCGGCCGCAGTGCCATCGCCGAACTGCTGCACCTGGACGATGACCTGCGGCAGATGATCGTCGAACGTCGCCCACTGGCGCAGATCAAGGCGCTGGCCTGCCAGCGCGGCCTGCGGCTGCTGCGCGCATCCGCCCTGGACCTGGTCCGCGAGGGCCGTACCACGCTTGAGGAGATCAACCGTGTCACATTCATTGCGTGATCATGCCTCTACCCGTTATTGCATCGTGCTCGGCGCCGAAGGCGTCGGTGTGGGCCGCTGGCACGGCAACCAGCACCAGTGGCTGGGCAGCCGCGCCTTCACCAGTGACGCCGGCGAACCGGCCTGGGCAGCGGCCTTGCCGGCCCTGGCTGCGCTGCTGGGCGAGCATGCCGTGCGCGCAGGCCAATGCCAGGTGCTGCTGTCGGCGCGTTACAGCCGCTTCTGCCTGGTGCCATGGAGCGCTGCCATCAGCCATCCACGCGAGCTGCAGGCCTACGCCCAAGCCTGCTTCGAGAACCTCTATGCCCAGCCGCTCGACGGCTGGCGCATCGTCCTCTCGCCAGAGCCAGCCGGTGCCGCGCGTATCGCCACGGCGTTGCCCGAGGCATTGCTGCAGGGCCTGCAGGCACTGGCCCAGGACAACCGCTTACGCCTGCGCTCGGTGCAGCCGTACCTGATGGCTGCCTACAACCGCTGCTCAGCGCACTTGCAGGCAGGGGATTTCCTGTTTGTCCTTGCCGAGCCACGGCGCAGCGTGCTGCTGCTGGCCGCCGGAGGTGCCTGGCAGCAGGTGCTGACCCAGGGCTGCGCCGACAGCGACCAAGCCCTGCAGGCGCTGATCGAGCGGACGTGCGAGCTGTATGGCGAGCACATGCCGCAGGTCTACCTGCATGCCCCTGGGCGGGGCGACGTGCCGCAACTGGCGGCGGTGCAGCTGTGCCAGCCGGCCAGCGAAACCGACCCGCTGTGCGCCATGTGGCGGGCGGTGGCCTGACATGCGCCGCCTCGACCTGGAATTCCAGCCCCGGCGCAGCAGCCCGCTGGCCTGGTCACTGCTGGCCTTGGGCGGCGCCGTGGTGGCCGTGCTGGTGCTGCTGCAACAGCACCTGCAAGCCGAGCAGGTCCACCTTGAGGCCCGGCTGCACAGCCTGGAGCTGCAACTGGGGCGCCGCTCGGCCACGGCCGCCCCGCAGAGCAGCGCCGCCAGCCGCGAGCAGGCCGAACGCCTGGCGCAGATGCGTAGCGTTTCCCAGCAACTGCAACGGCCCTGGCAGCAACTGTTCGCCATGCTTGAAGCGCAACCCCAGGCGGACGTGGCCCTGCTCAGCCTGACCCCTGATGCCCGCAAGGGCCAGGTCCGCATTGCCGCCGAGGCCCGTAACCTGGAAGCGATGCTGCAATACCACCACCGCCTGGAGCAGAGCACCGAGCTCAGCGATGTCTCGCTGCTCAACCATGAGGTGGTGGCGGGCCAACCCGAGCACCCGGTGCGCTTCACCCTGACTGCCACCTGGGAGACCGGCCATGCGCGCCCCTGACTCGATAAGCCCCCTGATCCTGCAGGAGCAGCTGCGCCGTATCGGCCCGGTCGGCCTGGCCGGCGCCGTAGTGGCCGTGCTGGCAGTCGCCCTGGCGCTGGCCGGGGTGCTGCCGCAGTGGCAGGCCCTGCGCGAGCTGCGCGCCAGCGAGGCCGATGCCAGCGCCCAGGTCGAACGGGTGCGGCGCGGCGAGCTGAAAATCGCCGTCAAGCCAGAGCAACAGGCGCTGGACAGCCTGCGTCAGCGACTGCCAGGGCAACCTGAAGCCAGCGAACTGATCGAGCGCCTGTACCGCCTGGCCAGCGCCGAACGCATCAGCCTGGCCCGTGGTGAGTACGCCCTGGGTATCGACCCCAAGACCCAGCTGGCGCGCTACCAGATCGTCCTGCCGGTACGCGGCAGCTACCCGCAGATCCGCGGTTTCGTGCGCGGCCTGCTGGGCCAGTTGCCGACCCTGGTGCTCGAAGACATGGAGCTGCAGCGCAAGCGCATTGGCGACAGTGAGCTCAATGGCCGCCTGCGCATGACCCTTTACCTGTCGAGGTCGTGATGAACACTCAGCGTGCAGTGGTGTGGGTGGGGTTTCTGGGGCTTGCCGGTGCCTTGGCCTGGGCGCCGGGGCACTGGTTCGGCGAGGACAGCGAGGTGGCCCTGAACGCTGGCAAGCAGGCGCCCACACAAACGGTTGCCGAGGGGGCGAGCGTACCAGCGACCAAGCCACAACAGGCCACCCGTGACCTGTTCCCGCGCCAGCAGTGGACCAAACCCAAGGCCGTGACCACTGTTACCGAAAAACCTGTGGTCGCCACCGCGGTGGTCGCCGCTGCCCCTGCAGCGCCGGCGCTGCCGTTCCAGTTCGTCGGCCGCCTGGGTGATCGCGACGACCTGCAGATCTTCTTGCGCAGCGGCGAAAAGCTCTACGTCGTGCGCCAGGGCGATGTGATTGACGACACCTACCGCCTCGATCGGGTCTCGGCCAATGAGCTGGGCCTGGTCTACCTGCCTTTGCACCAGTCACAGACATTGTCTGTCGGGAGCGCACCATGAAGCCATCGAAGTTGTGCAAGCCTGCTCCGTTCATGCTGCTGGCGCTCTGCGTGGCCATTGCCGGCTGCGGGTCGAGCGCGGTGCGCAAAGACAGCCAGGCGCTGATGAAAGAAGGCCAGTACGAGGCCGGTATCGCTCGCCTGGAAGAGGCGCTGCGCGACGACCCACGCGACACCGAACTGAACATCGCCTTGGCCCAAGGCCGCCAGCAAGCGGTCGAGGCGCTGCTGAGCCAGGCCGACAGCGACCGCATGCGCCACGACTTTGCGAGTGCGCGCCTGGGTTACGGCCGCGTGCTCACCTTGGAACCGAACAACCGCCGCGCCCAGGAGGGCATCCGCCAGCTGGAACTGATGCGCACCCTCGATGACCGCGTTGCGCTGGGCCAGGCTGCGCTGCGCCAGGGCGACCTGTTCGGCGCCGAGCGCTACATGCGTGAAGTCCTGCGCCTGGACCCGCAAAACCAGAAGGGCATCATGCTGCGCAGCGATATCGAGAACGTCCAGGCGCGTACGGCGCAGCCTTTCCCGCAACTGCGCAGCAAGCTGGAACGGCCGGTGACCCTGGAGTTTCGTGACGCCGAGCTGAAGATCATTTTCGAAGTGCTGTCCCAGGTGGCCGGCATCAACTTCATCTTCGACAAGGACCTGCGCCCGGACATGAAGGCCACCATTTTCGTGCGCGAGGTGCGTATCGAGGATGCCATCGCCCTGTTGCTGGAGCAGAACCAGCTGCGCCAGAAGATCGTCAACGACAACACCTTGCTGGTCTACCCCGACTCGCCGCAGAAGACCAAGGACTACCAGGAACTGGTCATGCGCACCTTCTACCTGACCAGCATCGATGCCAATACCGCCCTGAACATGGTCAAGACCATGCTCAAGACCCGCGATGTATTCGTTGACGAGCGCCTCAATACCCTGACCATGCGCGACACCCCCGACGCCGTGCGCATGGCCGAGAAACTGCTGCAGTCGCAGGACCAGTCCAACCCCGAGGTGGTGCTGGAAGTGGAGGTGATGGAGGTGGCCCGCTCGCGCATCCTCGACCTTGGCCTGCAATGGCCCAATACCTTCGGGGTGCTCAGCGATGAGGGCAACCCGGTGAGCGTGCTGGACCAGTTGCGCGGCATCAACTCCGGGCGTATCAGCATCTCGCCGGCGCCCCAGGCCAAGATCAACGCCCAGGACAAGGACATCAACACCCTGGCCAGCCCGGTGATCCGCGTCAGCAACCGCGAGCAGGCGCGCATCCACATCGGCCAGCGTGTGCCGATCATCAGCGCCACCTCGGTCCCTTCCACCCAAGGGCCGGTGATCACCGAAAGCGTCACCTACCTGGATGTCGGCCTGAAGCTTGAAGTGCAGCCTACCGTGCACCTGAACAACGAGGTGGCGATCAAGGTGGCGCTGGAGGTCAGCAACGCCACCCCGCTGGAGCCTACCCGCCAGGGCACCATCCCGGTCCAGGTCGACACCCGCAATGCCCAGACCAGCCTGCGCCTGCACGACGGCGAAACCCAGGTGCTGGCGGGGCTGGTGCGCAACGACAAGACCTCCAGCGGCAACAAGATCCCCGGGCTGGGCGATATCCCTGGCCTGGGCCGGCTGTTCGGCAGCAACCGCGATGACATGAGCAAGTCCGAACTGGTACTGGCGATCACCCCGCGGATCGTGCGCAACCTGCCTTACCAGAGCCCCTCGGACATGGAGTTCGCCACCGGTACCGAATCGAGCATGCAGGTGCGCCAACTGGCCCAGCCGTTGCCGGCCGGCGCGCTGCCGGCCGATGAGCCGGGCCAAGCGCCTGGCGATGCACCGGTTGTCGACAGCCAGATGGCGGTGGTGCCTGCCAGCAAGGGCCCACGGCCATGAAACGCCGCGTGCAAGGCTTCAGCCTGATCGAGGTGGTGCTGACCCTGGCATTGCTCGGGCTGCTCGCCAGCATGGCGGCACCGCTGACCGAAACCGTGGTGCGCCGCACCAAGGAGCAACAATTGCGTCAGGCGCTGTACCAGATCCGCGATGCCATCGATGCCTACAAGCGTGCCTTCGACGCAGGTTTCATCGAGAAAGGCCTGGACGCCAGTGGCTACCCGCCAAACCTGCAGGTATTGGTCGACGGGGTGCGCGATGTGCGCAGCGCCAAGGGCAACAAGTTCTACTTCCTGCGGCGCATCCCGCACGACCCGCTGGTGGCGGCAAAGGACGATGACGGCGGTGGCTGGGGCGTGCGCGCCTATGACAGCGGGCCGGACGACCCACGGGAAGGCGAAGACGTTTACGACGTGTACTCCAAGGCCCGCGGCAAAGGCCTCAACAACATCCCCTACGGGCAATGGTGACGGCCATGAAGCGCAGCCGAGGTTTCACGCTGATCGAACTGCTGGTGGTGATGGCAATCATCGCCACGCTGATGACCATTGCCATGCCGCGTTACTTCAACAGCCTGGAAAGCTCCCGTGAAGCTGCCCTGCGCCAGAGCCTGGCGGTACTGCGTGAGGCGTTGGACCACTACTACGGCGACACCGGTCGCTACCCGGACTCGCTGGAGCAACTGGTCGAGCAGCGCTACCTGCGCAACACCCCGGTCGACCCGATCACCGAACGCGGTGATGCCTGGCAACTGCTGCCGCCGCCTGAAGGCGTGGCCGGTGGCGTGGCCGACATCAAGAGCGGTGCAACAGGGAGGGCACGTGATGGCAGCCACTTCGCTGAATGGTAAGGCCTGCGAAGGCTTCACCTACCTGGGTGTATTGCTGCTGATCGCAGCCAGCAGTGTGGCCCTGGCGTCCAGCGGCACGCTGTGGGCCAGCGCGGCGCAGCGCGAAAAGGAGCGCCAGTTGCTGTGGGTGGGGGGCCAGTATGCCCAGGCCCTGCGCAGCTACTACCGCGCTTCGCCAGGCCTGGCGCAGTACCCGCAGGCGCTGGCCGAACTGGTGGAGGACAACCGTTTCCCCGAGCCGAAACGGCACATCCGCCGGCTGTACCCGGACCCGGTCACCGGCAGTGATGAATGGGGGCTGCTGCGTTCGATCGACGGGCGCATCACGGGTGTGCACAGCCGCTCCGACGCCCCTGCGTTCAAACGCAGTGGGTTCGACACTCAATGGTCGGGCTTCGAAGGCCTCGAGCGCTACAGCGACTGGCAGTTCGTCGCCGAGCAGGCCTTCAGCCAAAGCGCCACTGACGCACAAACCCACAGCAGCCCGGGGGGCACGCCATGAAACGCCTGAACGTGTTTTGCCTGAGCCTTGGCCTGCTGTTGGCCGCCGGGGTGCCCAATGTGGTGCGGGCCAATGCCGAAGACGAGATGAAGGGTTTCATCGTCGATAACACCATCTCGCACATCGGGCACGACTTTTACTGCTACTTCGCCGACCGCCTGCGCGCCACCAGCCGCCTGGATTTCAACCTGGTGGTGCGCGAACGCCCGGATGCCCGCTGGGGCAGCCTGATCACGGTGGAGTTCGAGCGCGACGTGCTGTACCGCCGCTTTCTGCCACCCAACGTCACCCAATTGAAAGAAGAGGCCGTCGCGGCCGCCGACCTGGTCAAGCAGGAGGTCATTCAGCGCAAGCTGCAACGCCTGCTCCAGGACACCACTGATCTGGAGAGGGACGAGCTATGAACACGCGTATTCCGCACTGCATCGCCGCCTGTTTCGTGGCCTGCGCCGTTACCGCCCAGGCCACTGAACTGGTGTATACCCCGGTCAACCCGGCGTTCGGCGGCAACCCGCTCAACGGCACCTGGCTGCTGAACAACGCCCAGGCGCAGAACGACTATGACGACCCCGACCTCAAGGACCGCACCTCCGCTTTTGGCGGCACCTCGGCCCTGGAGCGCTTCAGCAACCAGCTGGAGTCGCGGATGTTGTCGCAGCTGCTGGACAACATCAGCAATGGCCAGACCGGCAGCATGGCCACCGATGCCTTCCTGATCGATGTGATCGATGACTCCGGTGCCCTGAGCATCAAAGTCACCGACCGCGTCACAGGCGAAATTTCGATCATTGAGGTCAGCGGCCTGAACCCCTGAGAGGGAAGGGTTGTTATCTGGGGAGAGAACACCATGAAACGTCTGCTGAGCACTTTGCTGATCCTCGCCGCCCTGCAAGGCCTCCAAGGTTGCAGCCTGCGCGAGCCGATGTCGGCTGAACAGGACGCGGAGAGCCCGACCCTGACCCCGCGCGCTTCGACCTACTATGACCTGATCAACATGCCACGCCCCAAGGGCCGGCTGATGGCAGTGGTGTATGGCTTCCGTGACCAGACGGGGCAATACAAGCCGACCCCGGCCAGCTCGTTCTCCACCAGCGTCACCCAAGGGGCGGCGAGCATGCTGATGGATGCCCTCAATGCCAGTGGCTGGTTCGTGGTGCTGGAGCGTGAAGGCCTGCAGAACCTGCTGACCGAACGCAAGATCATCCGCGCCTCGCAGAAAAAGGCCGACGTACCGGAGAACATCCAGACCGAGCTGCCGCCGTTGCAAGCGGCCAATCTGATGCTCGAAGGCGGCATCATCGCTTATGACACCAATGTGCGCAGCGGCGGGGAAGGGGCGCGCTACCTGGGCATCGATATCTCCCGCGAGTACCGTGTCGATCAGGTTACGGTCAACCTGCGGGCGGTGGACGTGCGCACCGGGCAGGTACTGGCCAACGTGATGACCAGCAAGACCATCTACTCGGTGGGGCGTAGCGCTGGGGTGTTCAAGTTCATCGAGTTCAAGAAACTGCTCGAGGCAGAAGTGGGCTACACCACCAACGAACCGGCGCAGTTGTGCGTGCTGTCAGCTATCGAGTCGGCGGTAGGGCATTTGCTGGCACAAGGCATCGAGCGGCGCTTGTGGCAGGTGGCAGGGGATGCAGGGGAGGGCAAGGCTGAGGTGGACAAGTACCTGAGCCAGTCTCAGCCGAAATGACCATGCACACGGGCCCGACCTTCACAGGTACAGCGCCACGAGCGCGCTGTACCTTGGGATTGCCTTCTTTGCCCACCTGACCCCTGGCTTCAGGACGCAGGCTTGGCACCCGCCGGGATCCAGGTTTGCTTCGCTTGACATTGAACGCCGATCTGCAGGTTTTTTTCTTCCGTGTATGGGGTGCCGTTGTCGTCGACCAGGTAGAACACCTCGTGCAGGTACTGTTTGCCCTGCGGATCCTGGTAGCATCTGAACGCCGTGTTCTCAGGGAAGGCCTCGCGAATCTTCGAGAACGCGGTAGCGTTCCCCACCATCGCATTGAAGGCTTCATTGTCAAAACGCACGACTTTTCTCAAGTCGACGAAGTCCTGAAAGTACGCCTGCATACCCTTGCCTGAGCAGGTACCGTGTTTTCGCCACTCATGCGCGAACATGCCCATCGGCTCGCGGGTAACGATGTCCCGCAGGGCTTTGTTGGCAAGCACTGCATTCATGTCATCGGCGCTCATTGCACAGGCCTCGCCGTCGGTGCAGTCAGGGGACTGGGTGCAGTATTGGGGGTGACGGTTGGTGAGTTTGCCGATGCTTTCGCTGTAGGGCCATATACCGTGGGTGAGAAAGCGTTGCGGTGCCCGTTCACACCCTTCTGTCGAGGGCCGCATGATGCAGAACGTGGGTTGCCAGGTGACGGAGTAGACCAGGTACTTGGAGGGCGGTGCATCGACATAGGCCTCTTCATTGCGATCCAGCGCCATGACGCGGGTTGCCCCGACGAGGGTCAGCAGTAGCAGGGTGGTTGTCATCACACGCATGGGTTCGCTCCCTTGAACCAGGCCGCCCGGGGAGTGGCGGCGTCAGCACAATTAACCGGGAGCAGGACGGCGCGCGTCTACTGGCAGAAATGTCGGGTGGCTTTTTGACTGCATCACCCCGCCTTACGCAACGTCAGGTTGATCCGCCGCTCGCCCATCCGCGGATGCACGCCCGGCTTGATCGGCAATACCCCATGGAAGCGCAAGCGGTCCTCACCGCCCCAGACCAGCACATCGCCATGGCTCAACGCTATGCGGCTGGTCTTGTCCGAACGCTGGAAACCACCCAGCAGGAACACTGCCGGCAAGCCCAGCGATACCGACACGATTGGCTGGCCGAAGTCCGCTTCATCGCGATCCTGGTGCAGGCTCAGACGGGTGCCGGGCAGGTAGTGGTTGACCAGGCAGGCATCAGGCACGAACCCGTCGAAGCCTGCCGCGGCCGCAGCGCGCCCGGCCAGTTGAAGCAGCGCTTCAGGCAGGGCTGGCCAAGGCGCGCCGCTGACGGGGTCGGTCGGGCTGTATCGGTAACCCTGGGCGTCGCTGACCCAACCCAGGGAACCGCAGTTGGTCAACGCCACCGCCATGTGCAGCCCGCCGGGCGTACGCATGTGCCGGAAGGGGGCTGCGCGAAGCACCGGGCGCAGGGCGTCGAGCAACTGCTCGACGTGCGCAAGGGCAAAGCCGGGCAGCAGCACGGTGTGGCTGGCCAAGCGTTGTGGCTGGGGGCCGAACAGGTCGAGATCGGACTGGATCATGGTCGTGACGTCGAGGGATGTGTGTGGCCATTCTAACGCGCTCAGCAGGCCGGCCAGGGTTTTTCACTGCTATGGAACACGGCCAGCCACACGGTATGCGTGCCTTTGGCGGTCCATTCCACGCGATGGCGGCAATGGGCCGGGATGTCCAGGCAATCTCCCGGCCCCAGCAACCGTGTGTAGGCTTCGTGCTCGAGACGCAGGCCGGCGCTGCCGCTCAATAGCACGATCCATTCGCCTTCGGGCTGGTCGTACCAGAACCCGGGTGGGCTGCACTGGCCGCTGGAAACGATACGTTCGATGCGCAGGCCCGGGCGTTTCAGCAGATCATCGACCCATTCCGGTGCGCCAGGGTCACACGGCGGGAGGTGGGTCAGGACGTTGGCAGGTGTCATGGCAGATCTCGCTGTAGGGGAGGTGTTGCACTATGGACTGGATCGAAATGCGGCGCGCTTCTTGACCAGCTATCTCGAATGTAAGACTTTTCTGAGACAAAACGCCAAAGGACTCATATGGACAAGCTTCTGGCAATGAAGATGTTCGCTGCCACTGTCGACGCCCAGGGCTTTTCCGCGGCAGCGCGCCAGCTTGGCGTTGCCACTTCGTCGGTCACCCGGCTGGTCGATGCACTGGAGTCGGCGCTGGGGGCCACCTTGCTCAACCGCTCCACGCGCCAGGTCACCCTGACTGAAGCAGGTGCCCGTTACTACGCCCGTGCACGTGAAATCTTCGACGCGCTGGATGAAGCCGATGCCAGTGTCGCCGACCGGGGCGAGGAACCGGTGGGCGTGCTGCGCTTGTGCCTGCCGGTTGAGTTCGGCCGCCGGGTGATTGCCCCACACCTGGGGCAGTTTCTGGCGCGCCATCGCGCTCTGGAGCTGGACATCGACATGAGTGACCGGGTCGATGACCTGCTGGGTGGCCGTTACGACGTGTCCATCAGGCTTGGCGACCCTGCGCCCAGCGATGAACTGGTGTGCCGGCAACTGGGCCGCTTCGAGCGCTGGCTGGTAGCAAGCCCTGACTATCTGGCCGGTCGCCAGCCCTTGCAGCACCCCGGTGAGTTGCTCGAGCACGCCTGCCTGCGCTTCAGCTATGGGCAGGTGGTGCGGCCTTGGCGCTTGCGGCTGGGCGATGAGGTGCTGGAGCTGGATGTCAGGGGCCCACTGCGCAGCGCCAACGCGGATCTGCTGCGTGAAGCTGCGCTGGCCGGCAGCGGCATCGCGCTGCTGGCTGACTGGCTGGTGCGCGAAGATGTCGCGGCCGGGCGCCTGCAACGTCTGTTCGATACCTGGCAGGTCAGCCCAGGCACCGCCAACGCCAGCATCAATGCCTTGTACCTGCCCAACCACCGCGGTTCGCGACGCGTGCAGGCCTTCGTCAGGTTCTGCGAAGCGCTGCTGGTGCCCTGAAGCACTGGCGTTGCGCAGGGTGCAAAGCCCCGTTGCGCCCAGGCCCGATTCTCCTGCCGGGGATCTACCGCTAAGGTGCCCTGCATATTCCAACTGATGCCGAGGAACCTCGCATGAATCCCTCCCTAGCCGCTGCGCAGGCTACAGCTCCAGTACTGAGTCGTGGCCTGATCACCCTGCTGGCGTTCTGCTGCGGTGCTATCGTCGCCAATATCTATTACGCCCAGCCGATTGTCGGTTTGATTGCCCCGGACCTTGGGCTGTCGGCAGAGCGCGCCAGCCTGATCGTCTCATTGACCCAGTTGGGTTATGCGCTGGGCTTGCTGCTGCTGGTACCGCTGGCCGATCTCGTCGAAAACCGCCGGCTGATGATCTTCACCGCCGCGCTCGCTTGCGCCAGCCTGGTGTTGGCAGGGACCAGCAGCGCTGGCCAGGGGCTGTTGTTCCTGGGGTACGCGCTGCTGATCGGTTTCAGTTCGGTCGCCGTGCAGATGCTCATTCCGTTGGCAGCGCACCTGGCACCGGAGCAGCAGCGCGGGCGTGTGGTCGGCAACATCATGGGCGGCCTGTTGCTGGGCATCCTGCTGGCGCGGCCGCTGTCGAGCCTGGTGGCTGACCATTTCGGCTGGCGCATGGTGTTCATCGGTGCTGCGGGCCTGATGCTGGCGATCATCTTGCTATTGGTGCTGACCCTGCCGCGCCGGGTACCCGACCACAAGGCCAGCTACGCGGCACTGATGCGCTCGTTGAGCGCACTGCTGCGACAGTACCCGGTGTTGCGCCAGCGCTCGCTGTACCAAGCGTTGATGTTCGCGGCGTTCAGCCTTTACTGGACGGCGGTTCCGCTGTTCCTGGTGGCAGAGCATGGCCTTTCGCAAAGCCAGATCGCGCTGTTTGCGCTGGTGGGTGCAGTCGGGGCCATTGCCGCGCCACTGGCCGGGCGCCTGGCTGATGCCGGCCATGCCCGCGCCGCTTCACTGCTGGCCTTGGTGTTGGCGCCTGTGGCGTTGCTGCTGGGGTTGACCGCACCGGGCTATAGCGTCATCGGCCTGGCAACGACCGGGGTACTGCTGGATTTTGCCGTGCAGATGAACATGGTCATCGGCCAGCGCGAGGTCTACGCGCTGGACCCGGCCAGCCGTGGGCGGCTCAATGCGCTGTACATGACGAGCATTTTCCTCGGCGGTGCATTGGGTTCGGCAGCGGCCAGCGCGGTGTTTGCCGATTATGGCTGGCAGGGTGTGGCAGTGTTGGGAGCTGCGTTACCGGGCCTGGCGTTGCTGGTGTTCCTTCTGGTGGAACGCCGCGAACCTGCCCGTTGAGCCCTAGCGGCCCAGCGGCAGTGCCACCCCGATCAACGCGAACATACCCCCACAGCAGCGATTGAAACCCTTGCCACCTCTGGCCAGCCAGGGCCTGATACGAAACGCCAACCGCGCCAGCAGGTACTCGACCATGAATTCCACGCTGGCGAAGGTGGCGGCCATGATCAGGAACTGCATGAGCAAGCCGCGCTGGGGGTCGATGAACTGCGGCAGGAACGCGCCGTAGAACAGCAGTACCTTGGGGTTGGCCATGGCCGACAGCAGGCCTTGGCGGAACAGCCCGGCATTGCTCAACTGCGCGGCTCGCGCGTCCATCTCAAGGTGCAAGGCCGGGCTGCGCCAGAGCGCGATCCCCAACCACACCAGGTAGGCGCCACCGACCCACTTCAACACCGTCAGCAGCGCCGCTGACGTTTGCAGCAGGGCCGTCAGCCCGAACATGGCCAGGGCGATCAGCGCACTGAAGCCGAACACGCCGCCAACGATGGTGAACAAGGTGCGGTGAGCGCCATACAGCGCGCCATGGGTCAGTGCCAGCAAGCTGTTCGGCCCTGGGGTCAGCGACAGGCCGATGCTTGCCAGCAGGTAAATGAGCCAGGTATCAAGAGCCATGTCATGCGCCTTTTTCTTATCGGTGTGTTCAGCTGTTCAGTCCAGCGACCGTTCGCCAGCCGCAACGCGTAGGTGCTGCGTAACGGGGCTCACTGCGGTGTGCCGAACAACCCCGTCCAATAGATGCCCGCATCGCTTTTCGGGTCCACGGCATAGGCGGCCCCCATTTCGCGGAAGTCCGGGTTCATCAGGGTTGCGCAATGCCCGGGGCTGGCCAACCAGCCATCCACCACCTTCTGCGCCGAGTCGCGCCCGGCTGCGATGTTCTCACCAATCTGCTGGTACAGGTAGCCGGCCAGTTCAGCGCGGTCACCTGGGGTGCGGCCGTCGCGGTCGATGTGGTCGAAGAAATTCTGGTTGGCCATGGCCCTGGTATGGTTGGCCGCCACCCCCGCCAGCACAGTGCTCCAGCCAAGCGCGGGTGCCGGGGCAAAAGGTTGGCCGCCGCATTGCCGGGGTGCCTTGCGCGCAGTGTTGATCGCCTGCAGGACTTTTTGCCCCTCAGCCTGCCAGTCGCCCAGGCGCCCGCTGAGCAATGGGCGCGCCAGTACGATGCGCCAGTCACGGCCTTCCTGGCTGACGCCGATGTCGACGAACTGTGGGTCGAGCACCACCTGGCAGAAGCTTTCCTGGATGGCATGCATGGCGGCGCGCGCATCGCGCGGGCCGGACAGGCTGATGGCCTGAACGTTGACCATGGGGTAGGCCGCGCGGGTCATGGCCTGCTGGAGGTCGCGCGTACCTTCGGGCGACAGCGCCAGGCGGGTATCGCTGTTCAACGGCGGCAGCTCAAGCGATGCTTCATCGCCGCAGGGTTGGGCCTGGCTGCGGTAGGCATTGATCGAATCGATCAGTTGCGCTTCTTCGCCGTTGGCAGCCAGGCTCGAAGTCGAAACGGCCAGGCTTAACGACAAGGCGGCAACGGATGACAGGACGCGCATGTGGATCTCCCTGTGGCTGGCAGCGTCTTGGTGTGCGCTGCTCATCCTACACAAGCCCAAGGCTTTTGGCCCGGTGTCGTGCAAAGCAATGAAAACACCAGCAATGGCTTGCAGGCGGCAAAAGAGGTGGTAGACCGCGGGCCGCCGTAAAAGTGCGATGAGTTGCCACGCATTGTCGGGGCTTGAGTTTGACTGCACGGCGTGGGTAAACGTTCGTTGGCGTCAGGGCGCGACGATCACCCGGCTCAGCGTGCCAACGCCTGGTTGGGTTTGTAGAACAAGAAGCGCCCTGTCTGGGCGGTCCTGCGGTAGGCCTTGGCCCAGTCGGGGTGCACGGTGCGGTCGTGGAAGTACAGCGCGCCGCCGGTGGTGTCCTTGAGCTGCTGGTTGAGCGCCTTGCGCGCGATCTCTTTGGCGATGTCGTAGCGTTGCGGCTCCTCGACCTGGTCGGCGCGCCCGTCACACCACCAGGAAAACTGGCAGGACTTGCTCTCCACCCCTTGCTTGACCACACCGCAGATGGTGTCGGGGAAACCGTCCTTGCCCAGGCGGTTGAGCACCACGCTGGCCACAGCGCTCATGTCCTGTTCATCGGCACCTTTGGCTTCCCAGTAGATCGTGCGTGCCAGGCAGGTGATGCTGTCGTCCAGCGGTGCCTGGCCTGCGGGGTCGACTGCCTTGACCTCACTGGGCGTCAGGGTTTCGGCTTTTTTCGGTGCAGGCGCATCTTCGACCACCTTCTCTTCAAGCACCTCGGCTTTGTCCTCGGCAACGGTGGCCTTGGCAGTGTCAGCAGCATTCAATGGGCCTGCGAGCAGGGCTGAGGTGAAGCCGATTACCATCCACGATAGGCGCATGGTGCAGGTTCCGAAGTGTGTGCTGATCCTCAGTCTAGCCAAGCGTATTCAATTGAGCGAAAGCATTAACACCAAAGGCAGGGTTACCGCGGCGGCTACGGTCTGCAAGGCGATGATGGTCGCCATCAACGGCGCGTTGCCGCCCATTTGCCGCGCCATGACATAGGACGACGATGCTGTAGGCAATGCCTGGAACAACACCGCCACCACCGCCGCCTGGCCACTCAGGCCGAGCAGGCGGCACAGGCCCCAGGTGGTCAGCGGCATGACCAGGAACTTGAAGGTCGACGCCGCCAGCAGCGGGCGCACCTGTTGGCCGACGCTGGCGCCGCCCAGTGCCGCGCCTACACACAAAAGGCCCAGGGGCAGGGCGGCCTGGCCCAGCGCCTTGATCGTTGGCTCGATGCCCGCGGGTAGCCCCAGCCCCGTGACGCGCAGCAGCAGCCCGCCGGCACAGCCAACGATCAGCGGGTTGGCGAAGATCGCCCGCAGCACGGTGGCCGGGGAGCTGTGGCGTGCGCTGAAGCGGGCGAACACCAGCACGCAGAGCAGGTTCACCAACGGCACGATGGCGGCATTGGCCACCGCTGCCAGGGCAATGCCTGCACTGCCGTAGAGCCCGGCGGCCAGGGTAGCGCCAATATAGTTGTTGAACCGCACTCCACCCTGAAACACCGAGGTGAAGTCTGCGCCATCGTGGTTCACCGCACCTTGATACAGCACCAGCAGCGCGGCGCCGAGCAAGGTGGAGAGCATCAGCACACCGACCATGCCCAGCACTGGCACACCCTCGAGGTTGGCGGTCGCCAGGCCATGAAGGAACAGCGATGGCAGCAGCACGAAGTAGCTCAGGCGTTCGGCACCAGGCCAGAAGGTTTCGGCAAGAAAACCGCGTACGCGCAGGAATGTGCCCAGGGCGATCAGCAGGATGATGGGAACCAGCGTGGTCAGCAGGAGGTGGAGCATGGGCGGGATCCGTGGCCGGGTAACGGCCACAGGTTAGCGTGGCTGGCGGGTTGGATGAAACGCTTGTTTCGGCTCTGAAGGATGCGCTGATGGGTTTGGGTGGAAGTATTTCATTCTGTGGCCGGATTGAATGCCTGCCAACCTGTGCAGTCCCACCTGTTAGGTGGGTAACCGTTCACCTCAAACCATGGAGATACATCATGAAAGCAGTGGTATTCAGTGCCTTGCTGGCCACGGCCGGCCTGGCCCAGGCTGCGCAGACCGTGGAACTGCAACTGGCCACCCCGGATGGCCCAGGAAAAGCGATCGGCACCGTCAGCATCGAACAGAGCAAGTACGGCGCCGTGCTCACCCCAGACCTCAAAGACTTGCCACCGGGTATCCATGGCTTCCACCTGCACCAGAAGCCTTCATGCGCACCTGCCGAGGAAAATGGCAAGCCTGTGCCTGCAGGTGCAGCGGGCGGCCACTGGGATCCGGACTCGACCAATGCACACAAGGGCCCTTACGACGACAGTGGCCACCGCGGTGACCTGCCGGCGCTGTATGTGGGCGCAGATGGCAAGGCCACCTACCCGGTACTGGCCCCACGCCTGAAGGCGTCGGACTTCAAAGGGCACGCGCTGATGGTGCATGCCGGGGGCGATAACCACAGCGACCACCCCGAGAAGCTTGGTGGCGGTGGTGCGCGGGTGGCTTGCGGGGTGGTTCAGTAGGCTGCCTTAAGCGTGCAGGGCGACGTCGGCAGGCCTTAACCCAGTGTGCTGCAAACACAAAGCCCGCCAGATAGCGGGCTTTGCGACAGCCTCGAGGGCTTAACGCTGCGGGTTCAGGGTCAGGTGCACGTGACGGTTGACGTCTTTGTACAGCAGGTAGCTGAACTTGCCTGGGCCGCCGGCATAGCAGGCTTGCGGGCAGAATGCACGCAGCCACATGAAGTCGCCGGCTTCCACTTCGACCCAGTCTTGGTTCAAGCGGTACACCGCCTTGCCTTCCAGCACGTACAGGCCATGTTCCATGACGTGGGTTTCAGCGAACGGAATCACGCCGCCGGGCTGGAAGGTGACGATGTTGACGTGCATGTCGTGGCGCATGTCGGCCATGTCGACGAAGCGGGTAGTGACCCAGCGGCCTTCGGTACCCGGCATTTCGATGACAGTGGCGTTGTCGCGGTGGGTGACGAACGACTCAGGGATGTCCAGGCCTTCGACCTTCTGGTAGTGCTTGCGCAGCCAGTGGAAGGTGACGTTGGATTTGCTGTTGTTGCGCAGGCTCCACTCGGCGCCTGGGGCAAGGAACGCGTAACCGCCCTGGCCCAGGGTGTGATGCTTGCCTTCGACGGTGATGTCGATTTCGCCTTCGACGACGAATACCACGGCTTCGGCGTTAGGGTCCAGCTCTGGGCGCTCGCTGCCGCCTTCGGGGGCCACTTCGACGATGTACTGGGCGAAGGTTTCGGCGAAGCCGGTGAGTGGGCGTGCGATGACCCACATGCGCATCTTGTCCCAGAACGGCAGGTGGCTGGTGACGATGTCACGCATCACACCTTTAGGGATCACGGCGTAGGCTTCGGTGAACATGGCACGGTCAGTCAACAGCTCGGTTTGAGCCGGGTGCCCACCGTGGGGGGCGAAGTAGGAGTGATTCGACATGAACGATCTCGACTTGTTGTTCTCTCCCCATGCCTTGGACCACACCGGCCGGTGCGTGCAGGGGATGCATGGACAGCATAGGGGCCAGCGCTGCACATCCACAAATTAAATGTTGGAATGCGCAGTATTTGATTGCTGAATGGCAGCCTGCTTCGCTGGGCGTGCCTGGTCCAGAGTCAACCCGCCCGATCAGCCACCAGTAACAATGACTGCGGCGCTGTGCTTTGTGGGTGTTGCGGCTCTTGTAAGCTCACCACCCTGAAACCTGCCATGTCCAACGCGTTCAACCAACTGGCCAGGGTGCGGAAATACCACGGCATGGGTTGCCACTTCCCGGCTACCCCGGCAAACGACTCTTCACGCCAGCCATCCTGGTAATCCCCGTGCGCCTGACTCCAGGGGTGCAGTGTCTGGATCACCAGCGCGCCGCCAGGGGCCAACAGCGCGTTGATCGCCACCAGCAGCGGGATGATGTCCTGATGCAACAAGGCGAAGTTGCTGCAGATCAGGTCATAACCCCTACCGATCTGGACCGCGCCATCGCACAGTTGCTGGTAGCTGGCCAGGTGCACCTTCGGCGAGCCTGCTTTGCGTGCTGCCTCAACCAGCGCGGCGTCGCCATCCACCCCGGTGGCATCGATGCCGCGGTCGGCCAAGGCGCGCAGCAGCCACCCCTCACCACACCCCAGGTCCAGAACGCGCTCAGGCTGGCGGCCCAGTATCGCGAACAGCATGGCTTGATCGGTGACTTGCCGCCGGCTTTCGATAGCCCCGCTGCGCACGGCTTCGATCCAGCGCTGGGCGTTTTGCTGCCAGCTAAGGCGCAGCGCTGCTTCAGGTGAGGGCATGGTGGCCTCCGGGGTTGCCTGCGACAACGCCGGTACGCTCAAACTCAATGTCCATACTTGCCAACCAGGCTCTGCGCACCTAATGCATGCCCTTGCAGCAACTCCATCAGGCCATTGCGATCCAGCCCCTCGGGCAAGATGCCGATGGGTATGTCCGTGGCTATCAGGGTCAAGGCATAGTGGTGCGGGTTGTCCCCGGCTGGTGGGCACGGCCCGCGGTAGGTGAGGGTGCCGCGCGAATTACGGCCCACGGTCACACCCTTGGTGGTCAAGGCGTACTTGCCTTCTTTGAGGCTACCCAGCTCAGGGTCGATGTTATAAGCGACCCAATGCACCACCCCGATACCCTTGGCGCCGTCCGGGTCGAACATCACCAAAGCCAGCGAGCGCGTGCCAGCAGGCAAATTCATCCAGCTTAACTGCGGGGTACGCTCCTCGCCCGCGCCGCAGGCCGGGTCGGGCCCGACCTGCTGCAGGGCGATGACGCCCCCATCGGTGAACGACGATGAGCTGATCGACAGCGCACCGGAGTCGCTGCCCGCAGCCAGGGCGGTGCAGGGCAGCAGCGCGGCGAGCAGCCAGGGTTTGAGGTTCATGGCGATTCCTTGGCAAGGCGACTCGCCGCAGTGTAGCCCAGGCTGCCGTCAGCGGCTGTCCTGGTCCTCGGCAGTGCCGCCGGTATGCCCAGCGCCAGACCCCGTCGCTTCGCCAGTGCTGTTGGAGCCGCCTGCGGCGCCATCGGCGGCATCGCCGCCAGTGTTGGCGCTGTCGTTGTCCCGGCTGCTGCCGGGGCTGTTGACGCTGCTGCCTTCACCGGCAGTCTTGCCGCCTTGCTGGTCGGTTTTCGGGTAGGCGTCGGTGTTGGTATTGGAGGTGTCAGAAGCGGCGAAACTGGTAGCCGAGCCAAGGCCCAGGGCGAGCGTGAAGAGCAGGGGGAGGGGGCGAATGCGGATCATGGCGAATCTCCTGTGCGGATGATCTGTCATTCGTTTGGCTGGCCAATGATGGCCGGGTGCCCTTGGGGCGACGGGCGGTCACCCTGCGGGCCGCCCGGCAGCCCCCTGGCTTCAGTGGGCGTTGACGCCTGGGGCCGGAGCCTCTGTTGGCTCCAGCGGCGGGTGCTCCTGCGCCGCCTGCTTCAGGTCTTCGGTCACGCGCAATTCTGCGCCAGTCGGCGAGAACGTGGTCGAGGCGGTGAACGGTGCCGGGTGCTCCGCCGCTGGGCGTTTGCCGCGGCGCCAGAGGAAAAAGCACACCATACCCAGGTTGACCACGGCAAAGGCCCAGAACAGCCCCGCCTCGCCAAACTCGGTCATCGCCGGCGAAATCGCCAGCGGGGCCATGGCCGACCCCAGCGAGTTGATCAGCAGCAGGCCCTGGATCATCGGCACCAGTGCATCGGACGGGGCCCGGTCGGCCGCATGGCTGACCGCAACCGGGTACAGCGCGAACACCCCACCACCGAGCAGGAACAGCATCACCGGCAGTAGCGGTGACTGCGAGGGCAGGAACACGGTGATCAGCGACAGCACCACGCACAGCGCTGCCAGGGCGATCAGCACATCCTGGCGGTCCTTGCGGTCGGACCAGCGCCCCACCGGATACTGCAACAGCATGGCGCCCAGGATCACCCAGGCCATCATGTTGCCGACTTCGCCCACGTCCAGGCCGATGCGCTGCAGGTACAGCGGCAGCAAGGCGTAGATCCCGGCGATGGCCACGCCCGAACCGAAGCAACCGACCAGCCCGGACGGCGCCACACCCAGCAACTGGCGTGGCTTCAACGGTTCGACCTGGTCCAGCAGCGGCGATACCCGCGGCAGGATCACGATCGGCAGCACCGACAATGCGGCCAGCATGCCGGCCAGCATGAACGGTGCGCTGTCACCCAGGTGCGTGATTTCGCCCAAACCGGCCTGGGCAATCACCCCGGCGCCGTAGAAGGCAATCATGTACAGCGCCAGCAACCGGCCGCGGATCTTCGCGTCGCCCGCCAGCAGCAGCCAGCTCTCGATCACCAGGAACACGCCGACTGCAGCCCAGCCGTTGATCAGGCGCAGGATCGACCACCAGGTGGTGTCGTAGAAAAGGCCCTGCAGCAGGATGGTCGCGGCGATCAGCGCGGCGAAGCTAGAGTAGGCGCGGATATGGCCGATGCGCAGGATCAGCCGGTCGTTGAAGATTGCGCCCAGGGTCAGGCCCAGGAAGTAGCTCGACGAAACGATACCGATCATCGTTGCCGATTCACCGGCAGCGCCAAGGCGCAGGGTAGTCAGGGAAGACATGAAACCGTTGCCCAGGGCAATGATGAACAGCCCGAGCAGGGGCGCCAGCGCCATGGCCAGCAAACGCGCAGACATACAAACCTCAAGTTGGAGTGGCGGTGAGAGAGCGCCTTTTCGAACGCGCACGCCAAACAGGCCCAATGAGGGCCGCGAGGTTGCACGGGTGTGCCTGGGCTGGATGCGACCTGGGCAAGACTCAACCGCTGGCAGCATGAAGCGCTGGGCCGGGCGGGGTCGGTTGAGCCTATTTCACATGACGGGCATGTGGTCAGGCACGGACTCTGTCGTTGCTGCCGGTTGCCACCGTTCAAGGCGACGGGCGAAAAGGAGGCGCGATTCTACGGCCTGCGCACGATTTACCCAAGGGGCCAGGGGCTGCGACGCGACGCCGCAGGTCGGAAGGGGGCCGTTTTCAGCCTTACCCGGTATTCAAGAGAGCAGCAAATCAGCCGCAGGGCCTTGACGCCTGCTGCATAATGTCGCCCTGCACCCTTTCCAAGGAAGGCTTACCCCATGCTCGCTTCACTGTTCGCCGTTCTGGCCCCGGTCTTCATCGTCGCCGGCATCGGCTACGCCTGGGCCCGCAAGGGCCTGGATTACCCCACCGCATTCGTCGCGCGCATGGTCATGACCGTGGGCACGCCTTCGCTGGTGCTGTCGACCCTCAGCCGTACCGAACTGGACCCGGCAGCTTTCACCAGCATGGCAATGGCCTGCCTGCTGTGCACCCTGGCGATGGCGGTGGGCGGCTGGCTGGTGTGCCGCGCCTCGGGCCATCACTGGCGCGTGCTGGTGCCGGCGTTCATGTTCCCCAACACCGGCAACATGGGCCTGCCCATCAGCCTGTATGCCTTCGGTGAGCATGGGCTGGCGTTGGCGGTAGCGTTCTTCCTTACCCTGTCGATCGTGCAGTTCACGCTGGGCATGGCCATCTCCGGTACGGCAGCCTCGTTCAAGGCGCTGCTGCGCAACCCCATCGTCATCAGCCTGGCTGGGGCCATGCCGATCATCTTCCTGGACTTCGAACTGCCGCGCTGGCTGGCCAATACGGCAGACCTGCTCGGTGGCATGTCGATTCCGCTGATGCTGCTGACCCTGGGCGTATCGCTGGCGAGCATCCGCGCGCAGCACATCGCCAGCGGCCTGGTGCTGGGCGGCGTGCGCATCGTGCTGGGGGCGGGTGTGGGTTGGGCAGTGGGCATGGCGCTGGGGCTGGAGCAGATGGAGCGGGCGGTGCTGATGCTGCAGTCGGCCATGCCGGTGGCGGTCTTCAACTACTTGATGGCGGTGCGCGCCAACCGTGAGCCGGAGCAGGTGGCCAACCTGGTGATGTGCTCGACCGTGTTGTCGTTTGCCTGGTTACCGCTGGTGCTGGCCTGGTGGCTTTGACTCGACCGGCCCCGCGAAGGGGCCGGTAGTCACCCTCACTTATCGAACAAGCGCTCGTGCACCCAGCCCTTGTCGGTCAGCACCATCGCTGTTGTTTCCTTGACCGGCGCCTGGTTGGTGGCCACGGCCTCATGCAGCGTGGGAATGTTCGCTTGCACTTCGTCGTCCGCCGCCCAGGCCGGCAGGCCGGTGATCTTGTAGGCGTAGGTGACATTGGAAATCGTCTGGCCCATCACCTCACCCGGTTCGGTGAAGCGCTCGATCGCAGTGACCTGCGCCTTGCCGAAACACAACCCACCGCGGGTTTTGCCGTTGAGCGTTTTCTGCGCGTCAGCCTTGTAGTACTTGCGGCCTTCATCGGTAAGGTCGTAGGCGTAATAGATGTCGGTGCGTGCTGGCTGCCACAGGCGTTCCGGCACTTCAGTGCGGGAAATTTCCTTCTCGCTGACCACGCCGACTTGCGCCAGCGCGTGCAGCGCCTTGTTGGTGCCGGTGGTGTCGAAATCCTGGGTCTTGGCGGGGAAAGAAGTGACTACGAAGCAGTGGGGGTACTGGGTGTCGAGGTAGGCTTGCGCGGCGTTCTGGAAATGGGTTTCGCGGGTGTCCGTGGTGTCCGAGCAGCCAGCCACAGTGGCCAGCAGCGCCAGCGGTACGAGCTTCCTGTACATGATCAAGCGTCCTTGGATGGCGAAGATAAAACCGGTGGGTCAGAATTAGAACCCACGGGCTAGAGCGGCGCAATCGTGGCAAGACGGCATCTCGACGTAGTTCTCAGATTCACCGCGGGCCGGTCCAGTCATCTTTCATCCTGGGTATCGATACTCACCACCACCGACATCCCAGGGCTCAGACGCCTGGCCGCTGGCTGGTCGGCATCGACGGTAATGCGCACGGGTATTCGCTGGGCGATCTTGACGAAGTTGCCGGTGGCGTTGTCGGCTTGCAGTAAAGCGAACTCGGAGCCTGTGGCCGGTGAAATCTGCTGCACATGGCCCCGCAGCTTCAGGTGGTTGAGGGCGTCGACGGTGAAGGTCACCGGCTGGCCGATACGCACATTGGCCATCTGGGTTTCCTTCATGTTGGCAATCACCCACACGGTATCGGGTACCAGCGCCATCAGTTGAGCGCCGGAGTTGACGTAGGCCCCCAGGCGCGTGCCGATCTGCCCCAGTTGGCCATCGCGCGGGGCTGTGACGCGGGTATTGTCCAGATCGATGCGCGCCAGCTCCACGGCTGCCTTGGCGTTTTCCACCGAGGCCTCCAGTGCGGCGCGGTTGACGATGACCGTCTCGCGGTCCTGACGGGCGATGGCCAGCGCGGCTTTGGCCTGGGCCAGGGTGGCGACGGCAGCGGCCTGGCTGGCACGGGTGACGTCCAGGTCGCGGCGCGACACCGAGCCATCGCTGACCAGCGCCTGGTTGCGGCTGAGGTCGGCGCGGGCCTTGTCCGCCTGGGCCTTGGCATCGCCGATGGCGGCCTGACGTTGGGCGATGGTGGCTTCGGCGCTGTTGCGCTGCTGCAGGTTGTTGGCCTGCGCCGCTTGCTCCTGTTGCAATTGGGCGATGGCCTGGGCCAGGCGTTGTTTGTAGATGCGGTCGTCCAGTTGCACTAGCAAATCGCCGGCCTTGACGGACTGGAAGTCATGTACAGGCACAGCGACCACATAACCGCTCAGTTGCGGCCCGATGATGGTGACCTGGCCGCGTACCATGGCGTTTTCGGTACTTTCGATGGCACTGCCGAACGGCGGCAGGCGCCAGGCATAGAGCACCAGCAGGATGCCGGCCAGGGCCACGCAGGCAAACATGATCGAAGACAGGATACGCACCCGTCGCGTGCGCACCGGGCTGGTGGGTTCGCTGGGCGGTGTGGCGCCTTCCGGGGTCTCGGCAAGCGCAGTGGTGGTGGTAGTGCGGCTTTGGTCGGTCATCGGTTGGTAGTACCGCTGGAGGAATCGGGTGAAGCGGCCTGGCGGGCTGTGTACCACAGCCAGGAACCGCGGATGCAAATCCAGATCATGGTGAGGATGGCGATGCTGCCGATCAGCATGAACACATCGTTGTAGGCCATGACGTTGGCCTCACGCGTGGCCGCGTTGGCCAATACGCGCAGGCCGGCCTCGCTGCGCAGCGCCGGGTCGGCGAGGATACCGGCATAACCACTGCCACCGCTTTGCACGCGGGCGTTGACCAGCGGTTCGAGGTAGCTCAGGCGGTCGACCAGGTGGCTGGAGTGGAATTTTTCGCGCCAGGTCTGGAAGGTCCCCAGCAGCGCGGCGCCGATCAGGCCTCCGAGGTTGTTGCAGATGCCGAACAGCACCGAGAAACTCACCAGGTTGCGCGGGTTGGCGCGCACGTGGCTGATGCCCAGGGCCATGGACGGGCCGAGGAAGAAGGTACTGCCAAAGGCCAGCAGGAACTGGCTGAGGTACATCTGCGCCGGCCGGGTGAGGTTGCTCGAGCTGCTGTCCATGAACGCCCCGGTGGCCATGGCCAGCAACGAGATGAACAGCGGGATCACCAGGTGGTTGGGGCTGATGGTCAGGGCGCTGGTGGCCAGGCCCGCCACCGCGCCGAACAGCATCACCCAGTACAGCGTGCGCATCTGTTCGCTGCCCATGTTCAGCACCTGCAGAAACCCCACGGCGCCGGTGGACTGCTCGGAGGTGACCATGCGAATCAGGATCACGCACAGGCCCAGGCGGATGATCGCGCCGCTGCCCAGCCAGCGTGTCATCAGTAGCGGGTTCTGGCGGTTGTGCTCGATGGCCAGGCCGCTGAACACCAAGGCGATCGACGCGGCCAGGGCGACCCCTATCCACGGCGCTTCCAGCCACCAGTCGATGCGCCCCAGCGACAGGGCGGCGCAGAGCAGGGCGGTGCCGCTGGCCATCAGGGTAAAGGTCAGAAAGTCCAGCGGCTCGAAGGTTTTGAAGCGGTCGCCGGGGGGCAGCTTGAGCAGCAGTACGCAACCGAGCGCGGCCAGTGCCAGGCCCAGTTCGAACAAGTACAGGCCGCGCCATTCAGCGATCTGCAGCAGGTCTTCTGAGAAAATCCGCGCCAGCGGCAGGGCCAGCTGCGAGGCGCCCAGGCCCAGCACCATGGCCTTGAGCCGCCACTGCGCGGGGAACGCCTGAATCATGTAGTACAGGCCCAGCGAACTCAGCGCGGCCCCTACCATGCCGTGAGCGGCCCGCACGGCGATGGCCGAGTTGAGGTCGTTGACGAACAGGTGGGCGAAAGTGACCAGTGCGTAAAGCACCAGAAATACTTCGGTGAAGGCGCGCAGGCCGAACTGTTGGCGAAACTTGACCAGCAGCAGGTTCATCGACACGTTGGTCATGACATAGGCGGCGGGTAACCAGGCCATTTCCGCAGTGGTCGCGCCCAGGGCCCCTTGCAGAAACACCAGGTTGGCGGTGACCAGCGCGCTGCCCAGGCCGCCGGTGATCGCCACCAGCAGCCCGACCATGCCGAAGGCCAGGCGTTTGGCCGGTGTATGCAGGGGCGTGGAAGGGGAACCGGGCAGGCTGGGCTTTTCGTGCGGCAGCCACTGGTGAGGGGTGTATTTATCCATGGCGCAGACTGTACCCACAGGCCCTACTGCCGGCAAGCCGCCAGCAGCGCCACTGCTGGCTCAGCCCCGAGCAGTGCAGAGCTCATACTGCAGCTCGAACCTGTCCGTTTTTGAGGAGCAACCCAAATACCTTTGGGCGCACCTGTCTTGCTCAACTCCAAAAGCTGGCGCGACCCCAGTGGGAGCCGGCTTGCCGGCGATAGGGCCAGTGCAGGCGCAAAAAAAGCCAAAGGTCTAAAAAACTAAAGAGCTCTGGCCAGAAACTCGGCTGTGCGGCTAGCAGAACACCTCGCCACATCCCCGGGCGTACCACTCACCACCACCGTACCTCCCGCATCCCCAGCCCCTGGCCCGATGTCGATCACCCAGTCGCTCTGCGCGACCACGCGCATGTCATGCTCGACCACCACCACACTGTGCCCGCCGTCTACCAGCCGGTTCAGCTGCACCAGCAGGCGATCGATGTCCTGCGGGTGCAGCCCGTTGGTGGGCTCATCCAGCACATACAGCGTAGCGCCGCGGGCGGTGCGTTGCAGTTCGGTGGCCAGCTTGATCCGCTGCGCCTCGCCGCCGGACAGTTCGGTGGCCGGCTGGCCCAGCCGCAGGTAGCCCAGGCCGATGTCCTGCAGCACCTGCAGGCAGCGCCGGGCCGGGGGCTGTTCGGCAAAGGCTTCAAGCGCCTGGTCGACCGTCAATTGCAGTACCTGGGCGATGGTCATGCCTTGCCATGTCACGGCCAGGGTCTGCGGGTTATAGCGTGCGCCGTGGCAGGTCGGGCAGGGCGCATAGACGCTGGGCATGAACAGCAGTTCGACACTGACGAAGCCTTCGCCTTCGCAGCTTGCGCAGCGGCCCTTGGCGACGTTGAACGAGAAGCGCCCGGCATCGAAGCCAAGGGCCTTGGCCTGCTCGGTTGCGGCGAACAGCTTGCGCACATGATCGAACAGCCCGGTGTAGGTGGCCAGGTTGGACCGTGGCGTGCGGCCGATGGGCTTCTGGTCGACCTGCACCAGCCGCTTGATGCGCTCCAGCCCCGCACTCACGCGCCCGCTGCTGGGCAGTTCAGGCTCGTCCTCCAGGCTCTGCTCCTCGGGTTCGGACAGCTGTTCGGCATGGCCCAGGTGTGTACTCACCAGCTCCAGCAAGGCCTGGCTGACCAGGCTCGACTTGCCCGACCCAGAGACGCCAGTGACCGCCGTGAAACAGCCCAAGGGAAATTGCACACTGAGCTCACGCAGGTTGTTGCGGGTGATGCCTTCAAGCCGCAACCAGGCCTGCGCTGGGCGCGGCGTGCGGCGGGTCGGCTGTTGTCCGGCAAACAGGTAGGCGCCGGTGCGCGACGCCGCGACCTGTGCGAGGCCTGGTGGCGGGCCGCTGTAAAGCACTTGGCCGCCGTGTTCACCTGCCGCCGGCCCGACATCTATCAGCCAGTCGGCCCGGCGCATGGTGTCCAGGTCGTGCTCCACCACGTACACCGAGTTACCCGCCTGCTTCAGCTGCTGCAGCGCCTCGAACAGCGCCTCGCTGTCGGCCGGATGCAGCCCGGCCGACGGCTCGTCGAGCACATAGATGACGCCAAACAGCTGAGAGTTGAGCTGGGTGGCCAGGCGCAGGCGCTGCAATTCGCCCGAAGACAACGTCGGTGTGCTGCGCTCCAGGGCCAGGTAGCCGAGCCCCAGGTCGATCAGCGGCGCGATGCGCTCCAGCAATTCGTGGGCGATGCGTTGGGCCGCCAGGCGTTTTTCCAGGGTCAGGGTGTCTTCATGCTGCTCCAGATAACCGGGCGCTGCCACTGTGCGCAACACCTCGGCCAGTGCCTGCAGCGGCAGGCGCGACAGCTCGCCGATGTCACGGCCGGCGAAGGTTACAGCCAGCGCCTCACGCTTCAGGCGCTTGCCCTGGCACAGCGGGCATGGGCTGGGGCGCATGAACTGGGAGACCCGTTTGCGCATCTGCGCACTCTGCGAATGCATGAACGTGTGCATCACGTAGCGCCGGGCGCCGCTGAAGGTGCCCTGGTAGCTGGGTTCGAGCTTGCGCTTGAGCGCGGCGCGGGTCTGCGCCGGGGTGAGGCCGGCATACACCGGGACGGTGGGTGTCTCTTCGGTGTAGAGGATCCAGTCGCGTTGCGCTTGGGGCAATTCACGCCAGGGGATGTCGACGTCATAGCCCAGGGTCACGAGGATGTCGCGCAGGTTCTGCCCCTGCCAGGCCATCGGCCAGGCTGCCACCGCCCGCTCACGGATGGTTAGCGACGGGTCGGGGACCATGGTCGCCTCGGTCACCTCATAGACCCGGCCCAGGCCATGGCATTCGGGGCAGGCGCCCTGGGGCGTATTGGGCGAAAAGTCCTCTGCATACAGCATCGGCTGCCCCACCGGGTAGCTGCCGGCGCGCGAGTAAAGCATGCGGATCGAGCTGGAAAGGGTAGTGACGCTGCCCACCGACGAGCGTGCGCTAGGGGTGCCACGTTGCTGCTGCAGGGCCACCGCTGGCGGCAGGCCCTCGATGGCGTCGACATCCGGCACGCCGACCTGGTCGATCAGGCGCCGGGCATAGGGCGCGACCGATTCGAAGTAGCGGCGCTGGGCTTCGGCGTACAGGGTGGAGAAGGCCAGCGAGGACTTGCCGGAGCCAGAGACGCCGGTGAAAACCACCAAGGCGTCCCGGGGGATGTCGACGTCGATGTTCTTGAGGTTATGCTCACGGGCGCCACGTACGCGGATGAAGCCTGGCGGGGTCGGGGGGCGGGGTGGCATGGGGTGGTCCTTGGCGGGGTGGCAAGCCACAAGTTTGCACCATTTGTGCCGGCAGTGCAGGCCTCAGGAGCGCTGCTCGCGTGTCCCCAGCACGTCGCGGATGTTGTCCACCACATTACTGTCTTTGATCACATCGCTCAGCCAGCCCTCGAGCGGCATGTTGCCCCACTTGATGGCGCGCTCTATCAGATACGGTACCGGGCTTTGCGGCTCGGTCTGTTTGAAGAACTGGGCAATGCCGGCGAGCATCGTAAAGGCTTCGTCTCGGGTCAGCGGGGTGGTGCGCATGGGCGCAGGCGCTGTGGTCTGAACGGGCGTATTCATCGCTTCACCTGGCTCGCTGGCTGCGCTGAGGGTGACGGCAGGCTCTGGCTCTGCGGCGGCAGGATGCAATTCAATGCCGCGGTCCTTGAGCAGTTTCTCTGCCAGTTGGCTGGCCCGCGAAAGCATGTCGGCGAGGCTGGCAAAACTTGGCGCTTCGGTACCGAACAGGCGGTCGGTGGTCGCTTGCAGGCGTTGGCAGGCCTGCAGGCTCGCGGCAATTTGCACGGCCTTGGCCTGCAGGTGCTCGGTGTCGCTGAGCACCACCGAGCGCTGGAAGATCTCGGCGTTGATCTTGCCCTCGCTGAGCGCGGTTTGCATCGCCTTGGGGTTTTGCAAGGCAAGGTTTTCTACATGGCGTGATTCGTCGTAACGCAGCACGCCGAAATTCTGCCCTTGGGTAATGGGCAAGCCACCGACGATGTCGGTGAGCGTGGTCTTGAGCCAGGACAGCCGCGCGGCGCGCTCGTCCAGGCCGTCCTCGAGCGACGGGTAGGCGGTCTCCCAGAAGGTTTCTAGGATGCGTTCGCACAGGTTCAGGCCGAAGGTGATGCCCTGGAAGTGATCGCGCTGGGCCAACCCTTCGTTAAGCCAGGCGACCAGCATCAGGTCCTTGCTCTGCTGCTCAAGCCCTTGGGCCGACAGGTTGATGACCTTTTCCCAGTCGGCGGTTTTCAGGTCGGTCTGCCAGTCACCCTGGGTCAGGTAGTCAGGGTCTGCCCGGCGCGCCTCCTTGATCTGGTCGAACAAGGCAGAGAAGCTCAAGTCTTCGCCGCTGCCACCGTCGATCGGCGCGGCCAGCGCGGCCAGCGAAAGGCCGTTGAGGAATTCAGGCATAAAACACTCTGATCAGGGGTATAGAGCAACGTGCCGGGAAGCCCGGCACGCCACAGGGTATGGGCCGCTCGCGCGGCCCAGGCCAAACAAGTGCTTAGGCAAACACTTTGTTCGCGGTGCGGTCCCAGCCACCGACGATGTTGCCACCAGCCTGGCCGTCGGTACGGTTCTGCTGGGTGTAGGTGGTTTTGATGCGGGCGAAGTTGAAGCTGATTTCTTCGATCGGCAGGTCGCTGACCGCCTTGTCTTCACCGCCCTGGTTGCCACCGGCGACGAACCTGACCGAGGACACCACCACTTCTTCCATGTCGATGGTCAGGTAGGTGACCTTGTCACCACCGGCACGGTTGACGTTCAGCTTCAGCTTGGCGATGTGCTTGCCGGTGCAGCAGTGCTCGAAGAGCTTGGCCGAGGCCTTGTCGACTGCCTTGCGGATCTTGAAGTCGGTCAGCGACACGCGCTCGGACGACGCACCGCCCGAGGAGCTGGCAGTGGCCGAGGTGGCCTGGGTGGCGCCGTACTCGTAGCCCAGCACTTCGATCCAGTCCTTGTGTTTTTCATCCAGAACTTCGCCCGGGATGCCGTCGATTTGGATATACGCGTCAAATGCCATTGTAAAACTCTCCATTAACATCAATTAAAGGCCGCTCATGCGCCCCTTCGTGTTGACCTCGCTGAACGCGTCAGCAGAGGTAGCTTGCCGCCACCTTGGCCTCCTCCTGTGAGGCCCCGGTGGCCGGTTCGTGCAGCGCGCGCTCAGTTCAGCCCGCGCACTTCGATTTCGACCCGCCGGTTGGGCTCCAGGCACTTGATCAGCTGCGCCCGCGGTTGTTGCATGTCGCAGTTGACCAGCGGTTTGCGGCTGCCTTCGCCCTGTGCACTCACCAGCTCGGCGGGTACGCCCTTGCCGACCAGGTAGGTGCGGATGGTTTGCGCCCGTTGCCGGGAAACCTGCAGGTTGCCTTGCGCATCGCCGAGCTGGTCGGCGTGGCCCGAGATAATGATCTTGCCAATGTTCGGTGTGTTCAGCAGTTTGCTGGCGATGGCACTCAACTGGTTCTGGCCTTCACTCTTGAGGCTCTGGAAGTCGGCGCGAGCAAAGGCGAACAGGGTGTCGGACTCCAGCGTGATGGTTTCGATCGAGCGTAGCGACTGGGTCAGCAGGCTGTTGATGTAGTTGCGCGAGCTGGACATCAGGAAGGCATTGTCGAGAATGCGCGGCACATCGGGCTCGCGAATCTGGTCGCTGTAGAACACGATCTGGCGGCTGGCGTACAGGTAGTCCTGGTTGCCGGCAGTTTCGCTGCCAGTGGCGCCCATGCGCTTGCCGGTGTGGCGGGCGATGGCCGGGTACCAGTAGTCCGGCAACCTGGCCTTGAGCAATGCCGGGTCGGCCTTTTCTCGCTGGGCAGGCGACAGCATTACGTAAGTGTCCAACGCTGCCTTGCCGAAGTCGGCGATCGACTGGGCGCGGTTGTCATGCGGCAGGGCTTCGGCCTCGACGCTGTCGACACCGGTCACCGGCTGCAACTCTCGGGTATTGCGCTGGTAGACCTTTAGCGTGGTCAGCAGGTACAGGGTGCGTGTCAGGTTGTCTGCTGTAGGCTTGAGCATCACGTTTTGCAGGGTGGCGAAGTAGCGCGCACGCAGTACCGGTTCCACCGCATGGCCCTGGTACAAGCCCAGGCGCATGCCCAGCGGCACGGCCTGGTCGTGGTGCTGCTGGTAGTAGTGCGCGGCCCAGAAACGCAGGCGGTCGAGGCTGTGCCATGGGGCGTATTGGCCAGGGTTGGCCTGGTCCTCACGCTTGGCCTGGGCCAGTTCGGCGGCCATCGTATCGAGGGTGTTGCGGTTGTTGATGTACGACCAGCCCCACAAGCTGCACAGCAGCAGGCCCGCCAGGCTGGCAGCACCCACCCAGGCGGCCTTGCGCTGGCGTTCGCGCCGGTTGCTGGTGTATACGGCCACCAGATGCTGGTCGGGGATGATCACCTTGCGGAACAGGCTATTGATGAACAGCGGTGCCGGCTGGCTGTTACCCGCGCTATGGTCCTGGCCGTGGGCCAGGGCGAAACGCTCGGCGACGTGCTGGCCATGGCTGCCCCACAGGGCGTCGTCGGCTTCCAGCGCGGCGGTGAAATAGAAACCACGCAGCAGTTCGGCGTTCTGGTACGGGTTGGCCCGCAGCAGGCTGTCGACGAATTGCTGCAGGCGCGGCTTGAGCGCAGCCAGTTCGAGGGGGAAGCGGTAGGCGGCATTGTTCTGGCGGGTTACCTGGATATCCTGCTGCATCAGTTGCTGGCTCGCTACCTGCTGCCAGTAGCCGGTCAGCTCGTCCATGGCTTTGCCGAAGCGCTGGCCCCAGTCGGCTTGTTCGTAGCCTTTGTGCGAGAACGTCTTGCCCATTACCTCGCCGCGCGCTGCGTCATCCAGCTGGCGATAGAAGGGCATGAAGCCCGGGATCAGGTCGCATTTAGTGAACACCAGGTAGATGGGCAGGCGCACCTCCAGCAGGGCGCAGCTTTCCTGGATACGCTCGCGCAGGCGCTTGGCCACGCGCTCCTGGTCTTCAGCCGAGCCGTGCAGGATATCGGCGATGCTGACGCTGACGATCAGCCCGTTGAGTGGGCGGCGCTGGCGGTGCTGGCGGAGCAGCTGCAAAAACCCGCGCCACTTGCCCGCTTCCTCAGGGCTGTTCATGTAGCGGCCGGCGGTGTCCAGCAGCACCGCTTCGGAGCTGAAGAACCAGTCGCAGTTGCGCGTGCCACCCAGCCCTGCAACCCGCGCACCTTCACGCTCGGCGTAAGGGAAATTGAGCCCGGATTGCAGGATCATGGTGCTCTTGCCGGCGGCCGGTTGGCCAATCACCAGGTACCAGGGCAGGGCGTACAGGGCGTCCTTCGCTGGGGTGCCGCGTGGTTTGTTGCTGTGCAGGCGTTCGATGCTCTGCAGCAGGCGCTCGCGCAGCAGGCTGATTTCTTCGCGGTCGGCCGGGGTGGCGTTGAGTACCGCTTGGTCTGCGTCATCACGCAGCAGCGCCTCAAGGTTGTGGTGCTGGCCTGCGCCACGATAAAGCAGTAGTACATAGCCCGCCGACAGCAGCAGGAACACACCAATGCCTGCCAGCAGGCTGTGCAGCGAGGCAAAGCCCAGGGCACGGCCCAGGGCCCAGACCACGAAGATCGCCAAGAAGAAGGCCAGCCCCAGCAGGTAGGGTTGATAGCGCAGGCAGTAGTACTTGATCTTGTTCATACAGGCGTCGCATCCAACGCATCGACAAAGCGGTCGATAACGTGTTGTAGGGGTCGGTCGTAATCGTGCACGGGCGCTTTTGGCGGCAATGGGTCGAGCAGGTCCAGGCGCTGGCCGGCTGCAGCCGTGCCGCTGAGCAGGCGGTACGCTGTGCCGGTATGGCGCGACGGGAAGCAGTACAGGCGCGGGTGCATGAAGTCGTCGGCAAGCAGGCTCACCGCCGGTACGTCATGCCGCCTGCCGATGCGTGCCAGCCAGGTCAGCCACAGGTCGGCGGTAGGGTTTTTCAGGCCACGCTCAGCCGGCAGTGGCAGCTCGATGCCGCCGTCGAAGTCGCCGTGCAGCACCGCTTGCGTAGCCTGCAAGCGTGCCAGTGCGGTAGCACTGTCGAAGGCCGGCCAGGAGCCGTGCAACGCACGGGCGACGTCACTGAAGCTGAAATCATGCAGGAACTTGCCGTGTACCCGCCGGAACAGGTCCAGGTCCTGGGTTTGCAGTGGGCGCAGGGCCTTGATGCGTTCGAACAGGCTGGCGCGCTCGGCGCCTTGCACTGCCTGATGCAGCAACGGCTTGATTTGCGCGCTGAACAACTCGCCGAGGGTGAACGGGTTGAGCAGCGTTTCACCTTCCTGGCCCTTGAGCACTTGGAAGATGAAGAAAGGGTAACGTCGGGCGCTGGCATCGCGGGAGCTGAGCAGGCCGCCCAGCAGCCAGTTGCCATTGCGCGCGCGGTAGCAGAAGAAGCACATCGGCAGTGCATCGAACAACGCCTGCCAGTCCTCGCGGTGGCGCATTGCCGCCAACGAGGCCTGCAGCCAGGCGTCGAACTCGCAGACTTCTTCTGCCGCGCCATGCAGGCTGACGAAGTCTGCGCTCGACGGCAACTTGCCGAAGCAGCCGATCATTGTGCGCCCCTGCCAGCGTCGTTGAGGGCGCTCAGCGCCTTGACGTCGCCCAGGTCGGTGAGTTTGACCCCACCGAAGTTGCGCACTACCAGGCTGACGCGACCATTGGCGGTGTTCCAGCTGAAGCGCTGCTGAATGCCATCCAGGTCATCGACCCGGGCGCTTTCGTTCATGCGCAGCAGGCCCCAGCGCCCCGGGAAGTCGAACACGGTGATGCGTGCACCGCTGAGGGTGACCACGTCCAGGCGCGCGCCCGGCGCATTGCTGGTACCAGGCCAGGCAAAACGGCTCCAGCTGCTGCGGCCGTTGCGATAGTGCTGCTCTTGGCCATCAAGGGTGAACACGATGTCGGTAAAGTTGGCCGACGGCTCAAGCATGATCTCGAAGCCGTTATCGCGGTCCGACAGGCTGGCGATCACCTGGCCCACGCTGCTGGCCTTGTCGATGCTGTTGAGCATCCCCGGGTTGACCAGCGCAGGCGCCTTGCCGTTGCTCAGCCCCAGGCCTTCACCACCGGACAGGTTGCCGATCTCATTGCGCTTGAAGGTCGGCAGCAGGCCGCTTTCGGGGTCGACGAAACGCTGCAGGTCCTTGACCGAAGCCTCGTTGCGGCTGCCGGTGGCGATCGGGTAACGGTGCGCCATGACCTGCTCCCAGGGCTTGGAGATCTGCTGCTTCCAGGCTTTGGCGATCTGCTGGCCGGCCGGGTCGCGCAGGGTTTCCCAGGCGTACTGGATCGGCAGGCTGAACAGGCTCTGCAGCGAACGCGACAGGCCGTCCTGGCTGGTGTCGACGCTGGTTTCCACGTAGTTGCGCACGGTGGTCACTTCGCTTGGCTGGCCTTCCAAGGTTTCGCTGATCAGTTGCTTACTGCTTTTACCGACATCCTGCGAGCGCTGGATGTTGTTCATGCGCACCTTGAGCTTGCGCAGCGCCGCCAGGTAACGGTCCATGATGGTGCTGTCGGCGCCTTCGGCGTTGTTGGCTGCGAACACACGGGCGACCGGCTCGAAACGCTTGGCCAGGCTGCCGTCGTCCACGGCCGGCAGGCTAGGGGCCAGGGCTTCAGGCGCCACATCCTTGGCTTCGTCGATCAGGCCGGTGACCTTGCTCCAGAAGCTGTCCGCGCGGGCATTGCCCGTAGGCGTGGCGTCACGCTTGACCGGTAAGTCCCACTGAGTGTTGTCATTGACCGCTGCCAGCAGGTTCTTCACCGGCGAGTTCTGCACGTCGCTGAGCAGCCCGAGGTGTTCGGTGGCCGAGGCCAGGTCGGCGAAGTGGCGCACGCCCACGCTGCTGACCATCTTGTACCAGGCCTGGGTGTAATCGCGTTTGTAGCGGGCCATGAACTCGCGCACGAAGTTGGCTTTCTGCACGATGGCATCGCCGCCTTCGCCATCGAGCACCCAGTCCGACTCGTTGCGCAGGTTGCCCGACACCAGCTTGATCAGCTCGGGCTTGACGAAGGTGTCCCAGCCTTGGCGGGTATAGATCGCCGGCACGCCGGCAGAGCTGTACAACAGGTTACGGCCAGGCGTTGGCACCAGGTCGTTGAGGCTCAGCGCGGGGAACTGGCGGCTGGACTCCAACTGCAGGCGCAGGTATTCGCGATCCACCAGCGAACTGGAAATCATGAATGCCTTGAGGTTCTGCCGGGTTTCGTCGATCAGCTGTTGGTTACGCGGCAGCGACGGCGCCTGGCCTTGCTCCAGCAATTGAACGTACAGAGGGGCGTTTTCGCTGATGACGGCTTCGTCGGTGGGGGAACCTTGGGTTGCGGCGCCTGCCCAGGCCTGTGGCAGGCTGGCGGCGACGAAAGCTGGGTCCGGATGGGCTTGCGGTTCGGTCAGCAGCAGGTACAGCTTGAGGGTGTTGTAGGCCTCGATGATCGACGCCACCTGCTGTTCGTCCAGGCGCCCGAGCATCTCTTCGGACAGCGACAGGCCACCGGTGGTGGCGGACAGTTCGGCCGCGTCGCTCGCCGTGGCCAGGTTGACCTTGGCGGCGTAGGCGCCGGCACGGGTCTTGGTCAGGGCCGCCTGGGCCTTGGCCGCCAGGCGTGGCGCCAACGGCTTGCCATTGCGGCTTTTCGGCGTCGGGGTGAACTCCAACTCCTGGTTGATGCCGCTGGCAAAGGTGTTGAATGCACGCATCTGCACCTGCAGGCTGCGGGCGATCGGCTCCAGTGCTTGGCTGCGCAGTTGCGCCAGGTAGGCGTCGCGGGCCACCTGGTGAATCGCCTCACCGTGGTACAGGCCAGCGCTCAATTGCAGCGGCACGCCCTCCTGGCGATGGGCTTCGACCGTCGCCATCTGCCCGCGCAGCACTTCCAGGCCTTTACCAGCAGCCAGCAGTTGTGCGCGGTCATCGGCGCGTTCGATCTCGGCCAGTTGCCCACGCAGGCTGTCCAGCCATTGGCGGTTGTTGGCGAACGACAGCGCCTGCCAGCCGATGAAGGCCACCCCGGCGGCAGCCGCAAGGCCAAGCAACAGGGGGCTGAAGCCAGCCTGGCGGCCTAGGCGCGACTGATACAGGGTCAGGTCGCGGTCGGGGAAGATCACCTGGCGGAACGTGTCGGTGATGAAGTAGCTGCGGTTGCCTTGCGGGTGGCTGGCCGGCTGGGCGCTATCGTCGTGGGCCGCTTGCAGGGCAAAGTTGTCGGCGATGAGGTCTTCGTACACCTGGCCCAGTTGCTGCTCGGTTTGCAGGGCACTGGTGAAGTACAAACCGCGCAACAGCAGCGGCGCACCGCCACCCTGGCCGCGGGTGAAGTGTTCAAGGAACTGCTCCAGCACGCCGTTGAGTTCTGCGAAGTACTGGGGGAAGTTGAGCAGTGTGCTGTCGGCGTCTGCGCCGAGGCTGATCATCTGCGCATCGACGTGGCGGCGGACGTGGCTCTGCAGGTTTTTCAGGCGGGTGTTGAGCACCGCCTGCAAACCGTTGTTGCGGATTTCCGACAGGCCGAAGGTCATGCCCAGCGGCTGCTGGCGCTGGTGCAGGTCCAGCCCTTCGAAGGCCTGGTTGAAGCCGGGCAACTGGTCGGTCTTGCTCAGCATCAGGTACACAGGTGGGTTAGTGCCCAGGCACTCGGCGTATTCCGCCACGCGCGCTACCAACTGCGCGGCCAGCGCATTACGCCCGTCGCTGTTGGCCGGCAGCAGTTCAGGCAGGCTGACCACGAGCACTAAGCCGTTGATCGCAGCCTTGCCGCGTTGCTTGCGCAGCATGCGCAGGAAAGCTGAGAACTCGCTGGCAGACTGATCGTCCCGCAGGTAACGGCCTGCGGTGTCGATCATCACTGCGTCGGGGCTGAAGTACCAGTCGCAGTGCTGGGTGCCACTTTCACTGTCATTGGCGGTGGCGATGCTGGCCGAAAGGCCCGAGTGGGTCAGCAGCGAGGTTTTGCCTGCAGCCGACATGCCGATCACCAGGTACCAGGGCAGGTCGGACAGGGCTGCCTTGCCACCACCACCGGCGGAGCGGTCGGTGCGCAGCATGGCGATGGCATGCTTGAGGCGCTCGCGCAGCACCTGCTGGTCACGGAATTCACCCGTGGCGTTCCACGAGCGATCGACCTCGATCTGCAGCAGGTTCTCCAGGTTATGCTCGGCGCGGATGCGCTGGTACTGGCGCAGTACGATCACCAGCAAGAAGCAGGCGCTGATGATGGCCAGCGCTTCAGGCACATGGTGGCGCAGCCAGGGCACCATCGGGGCCACCAACCAGCAGATCAACAGGGTCACCAACCACAGCAGTGGCAGGAGAATCCAGAAACTCTTCAACAGACGCAGTAATGTTTTCATGTCTTCCTGACTCGGCTACCTGAGGTGTGCTCAGGCACTGAACAGCTGGCGGATTTGTTCGGAAAGGGCGGCGACATCCTTGTCCAGCAACCAGTCGAGCGTCAGGTACACCGCGACGCAGACCAGCGCAATCAACACCAGGTACACCCACAGCGGCACTTCGTGGCACAGCATCTGCGACACCTGATCGGGCAGGGCCCAGTCCGGCGAGAGGGTTTTGGGTGGCTTGCGGTAGCGCGCGATGTCCTGGCCCAGGGCGTTGGCCAGGTAGCGCAGCTGGTCTTTCTGGCCGAGGCTGAACTTGCCCTCGAAGCCCAGTGCCAGGCACAGGTGGTAGACCTCCAGTACATCGAGGTTCTGTTTGACGTCGCCGCGCAACGTTTCGACCTTCTCGAAGAAGCCTTCACCGGCCAGGTGCACGCCGAAATAGCGGAACTGCAGCGGTTGCAGCTCGAAGTGCCCCCGCAGTTCGTTGTCGCCGGAGCGCAGCACGCTTTCGTCGAGGAAGGCGCACAAGGCGTACTGAGTGTCCTTGACCTGCTCGACGCTGTAGTTGGCCGCGCGGGCATCGCGCTCCAGGGTGGCGAAGAAGCGGTCGACGCTGGCTTCGAAGGCTTGTACCGAGGTCACCTGACGGCCACGGCGGACAATCAGCGCCATGCTGATGAAGTCCTGTACCAGGCTCTTGAGGGTTGGTTTGTCGGTGGCGGGCGCGACGGCGCCCTGTTGCAATACGGCTTCGGTCATTTGAGCACCGCCATCAGTTCAAGCTTGAGGTTGGTAAAGGCGCTGGGCGCATAGAAGCAGATGGTCTGGGCGTTCATCATTCGCTCGTAGACATGGCCATGTGGCTCGATGGCGAAGTACTGGTTGTCCAGGCGTACTGGGATGGCGTTGGGCAACCGGGCGGCATGGTTGAGGGTGACGCCAGGCATGGCGCTGTTGACCACCACTTCGATGTCTTCCGGCGAGCCCACCTTGAACGCACGCGGCACCAGCTCCAGCAGGCTGGCACCAGGCATGTCGGCGTGTACCGAGATATAGAAGTCGGCCTCGACCAGGCGCGGGTCGCGCAGTTGCCCCTGCCAGTACGACGGCTTGGTCTGGGTGAGGTTGATGATGATGCATTGGTTGGGCACGACGTTGTCGAGCATCACCCGGATCATCTCGTCCAGTTTGACCAGTGACGCCGCCGGGTCGTGGTGATCGTATTCAGGAACATCACTTAGCTGGGTATCGAGAGTGAACGTCAACAGCCCGCCGGCAAGGTCGGCCAGGAACAGGTACAGGCGCTCCGGGTGCAGCCGCGGATGGGCCAGCAGGTGGGCCAGTTGCGGGTGCGCACGGTTGACCGTGTTCAGCAACCAGAACAGTGTGACGTCGCTGGAGCCGAATTCGGCGATCTGGTCGGCGCGCTCGCGGCGCCGGCCCGACAACGCCTTGCTCTTGGCCTGTAGGGCACCGAGCAAGCGCTTGCCGATGCCGGCCAGCGTCTCATGGCTGCCCAGGTGCAGGGTAGGGTGGACGAAGTGCGGGTCCAGGTTGAAGCCGCCCATGCTGTTGCGGGTGAGTTTGGCCAGCGGGCAATGGCTGTAGCCATCGAGGCTGTCGCCATCGACCAGCAGCACGACATTCAGGCGCAGGCTGGTGATTTCGTTTTCCAGTTCGCCTTCGTTGAGGTCGGGCAGGGTATCGAACTGTTTGCGAAAGCGCCGCGCTGCCTTGTGCTCTTGGCCATCTTCGACATAGTTCAGGCCGAAGGGCTCGGGCAGTTTGAGTGCGGCGTAAACCTTCAGGTCGTTGGCCTTGAGGAGGTCTTTGAGGTCGCGCGCGGCCGGCAGCGGGTCGTGCTGCGGCGCGTCGTACAGGCTGCCGTCCGGAAACACCAGTTTCAGCCGCTTGAGCTGCAGCGAACCGTTGGCCAGGGCATCTTCGTCCACCTGCAGCGCCTGTACCCCCCAATGAAACGGGGTGCCGCGCAATGTGGCCTCGGCCAGCTGGTGCTGGTGGAACTCGTCCTGGTATTGGAAGTGTTGGGGCAGCAGGAACATGCCTTCCGACCACATCACCCGGCTCTGCTTGCTCATTTGACGCTATCCACTAAAGAATTGAAGGTTGAATCCATGGCGTTACTGGCCGATTTGCCGGCAGCGTCGGTGGCCTTTTCGATCACAGCGTCCTGCACTTTTTCGGTGAGAGCAGACGGCGCTTCGTCGGCCTTTTGCGCAGCAGCCAACTGGTCAGCGGTGGGCGGCTTGTTCAGCACATCGACGCCACGCAGGGCGCTGATTTCGGTGTTGTCCACCAGTACCCACAGGCCATCGGAAGAGAACCAGATACCGTCCTTGCGCAGCGACTCGGCATCGAAGGCGACCTTCCAGCGGGCATCGTGCTCATCACGGAAAAACGCCGCCACGCCGACATAGCGGGCGGACTTGGCCAGTGGCCATTGGTCGGTCTGGCCGATACCTGGCAGCAGGGTGAGCTCGCGGGCTTCTACCAGCGTGTTGCCCAAGGCTTTTTCCGGAGCGTCCCAAAGTGTCTCGGCGTCGGTGGCTGCAAAGCGCTCGAGGTCGGTCAGCTGGTACACGCGCATCACCACCGACAACGGCTTGCCTTCAGCGTCGGGGTTGAGCTGGTTGCCTCCGTCGGAGGTCAGGATGACCTTCTCGCTGTCGGCCAGCATGTCGGCCGCCCAGCTGTCTTCCATGCGCTTGCCGATACGGTCGGTGACGCCGCAACCCGCCAGCACCAGCAGCAGGGCTGCGACGGTCAGGCGCTTGAGGGCAGTGTGTGTGTGGTACATGACGGCTAAACCTCCGGGTACTCGTTCAGGCCATGCGATAGGCGAAATCGCCATCGCTGCCCAACTCGATCGTCAAGCGCTCGATCGGCGCGTCCTGGGCCATGCGCTCGAGAACGTGCTGGGCAAGCTCGGGCATCAGGGTGCGGGACAGGATGTTGTCGATGTTGCGTGCGCCGCTGTCGACCTCGGTGCACCGTGCCGCGATGGCCTTGACCAAGTCGTCGTCGTAGCTCAGCTCGGCCTGGTGGTTGCGGGCGAAACGTTTGGCGATGCGCTCGAGCTTGAGGGCAACGATGCGCTCGAGGATCTGGTCCTGCACCGGGTAGAACGGCACGATGCTCAGGCGGCCGAGGAAGGCCGGTTTGAAGACGTGGTTCAGCTCGTCGCGCAGGCCTTCGACAATGGCCTCGGGGGCAGGCAGCGTCTGGGCATTCAGGCAGGTCTGCATGATGCGCTCGGTGCCGGTGTTGGACGTGAGGATGATCACCGTGTTGCGGAAGTTGATCTCGCGGCCTTCGCCATCGTCCAGCACGCCTTTGTCAAACACCTGGAAGAACAGCTCGAGCACATCAGGGTGAGCCTTTTCCACCTCGTCCAGCAGCACCACACTGTAGGGCTTGCGGCGCACAGCCTCGGTCAGCACGCCGCCTTCGCCGTAACCGACGTAGCCGGGTGGCGAGCCCTTGAGGCTCGACACTGTGTGGGCCTCCTGGTACTCGGACATATTGATGGTGATCAGGTTGCGCTCGCCACCGTACAGGGTGTCAGCCAATGCCAGCGCGGTTTCGGTCTTGCCGACGCCGCTGGGGCCCAGCAGCAGGAACACGCCGATCGGTTTGTTCGGGTCTTCCATGCGGGCGCGGGAAATCTTGATGCGCTTGCCGATTTCGTGCAGCGCGTGGTCCTGGCCGAGCACGCGTTCACCGAGCAGGGCAGGCAGGCGCTGCACGGTGTCGATTTCGTCACGCAGCATCTTGCCCAGTGGGATACCGGTCCAACCGCTGATCACCTGGGCGATGGCGCCAGCGTCAACCAAGGCGTGGACCAGGGGCTGGTCGCCCTGCACGTTGCTAAGCTCGGCGCGCAGGGCATTGAGCTGGGCGGCGTCGGTGTCCTTGGCGCTGTCCAGGGCTTTGAGTTGTTCGACCAGTTCCAGCTCCTGCTGCCACTGGGCGCTCAGGCGCTGCTCGTGCTCCTGCTCGGCCTGTAGGGCGGCCTGCAGCTCGGCCAGCCGCCGGGCATGGTCGTGGCCCTTGCCGGCTTCGTGGTCGAGCACGGCGATTTCGGCCTGCAAGTTGTCGATATGCCGACGGCAGTCTTCCAGCGCGCCGGGTTGCGACGACTGCGCCAAGGCGATGCGTGCGCAGGCGGTATCGAGCACGCTGACAGCCTTGTCGGGCAATTGGCGGCCGGTGATGTAGCGGTTGGACAGGCGTACGGCCTGTACCAGCGCTTCGTCCATCACCGCCACCTTGTGGTGCTCGCGCATCTTGCCCAGCAGGCCGCGCAGCATATGGATGGCCTTGTCTTCGTCAGGCTCTTCGACCTTGACTACCTGGAAGCGACGGGCGAGGGCGGCGTCCTTTTCAAAGTACTTCTTGTATTCGGCCCAGGTGGTGGCAGCGATGGTGCGTAGTTCGCCACGGGCCAAGGCTGGCTTGAGCAGGTTGGCGGCATCGTTCTGCCCGGCCTGGCCACCAGAGCCGATCAGGGTGTGGGCCTCGTCGATGAACAGGATGATCGGGTGCAGGCTGCGCTTGACCTCTTCGATCACCGCTTTGAGGCGGTTTTCGAACTCGCCCTTGACCCCGGCACCCGCCTGCAGCAGGCCCAGGTCGAGGGTGTGCACGGCGACGTCCTTGAGTGGGGCCGGCACATCGCCCTGGGCGATGCGCAAGGCCAAGCCTTCGACCACTGCGGTCTTGCCGACGCCGGCTTCGCCGGTGAGGATCGGGTTGTTCTGGCGGCGACGGGTGAGGATGTCGACCATCTGCCGCACTTCGAACTCGCGGCCCAGTACCGGGTCGATCCGGCCGTCACGGGCGCTTTGGGTGAGGTTGACGGTGTACTGGTCCAGGGCCGGGGTCTTGCCGCCAACCTTGCCGGCACCTGCCACTGGCGCCGAGGGGCTGGCCAGAGGGCTGGCGAGCCTGGATTCGGCACTGCTTTCGACCAGTGCGCTGAGGTTCAGGCGCAGGTCGTCGGCGTTGATCTTCTCAAGCTCAGGTGCCGAGGCGATGACCACCCGGCGCAGTTCGGCGTCGTCGAGCAATGCTTGCAACAGGTGCGCACTGCGCACCTGGCCCACCCCGTACTCGATCGACGCCAGCACCCAGGCCTGCTCGATCATGCGGGTGATGTGCGGGGACAGCGCCGGGGTGCGGGTGTTGCCTTTCTTGAAGGTACCCAGTGCGGTCACAAGTTGCGCCTGCAGGCGCTCGGCGACCACATCGTAGTGGCGCAGGATCAGCGGCAGGTCACTGTCGCTGTTATCCAGCAACTGCAGCAGCAGGTGTTCCACCTCTACATCGTAGTGGTGCTCCGACAGGCACAGGGCCGCTGCGCTTTCAGTGGCCGTGCGGCTGGTTTCGTTAAGCTTGGCGAACAGAGACTTCAGGTTCACAAGGCGACCCCATCGTAAGGAATGTGGAAGACGGCGCAACGCGAAGGCTCTGCGTCACGACCAGGGCGTTTGAGCCAGCCCAGCCAGCCCAGCGCGACATTGCCGCTGCGGCCCAGTTGGGCACGGGGCACGGCCTCGCGCTTAAGTAGCGGGGCGATTTCGAAATCAAGCTCGGCACCCACGTAAAACCGCACCAGTTCGACCAGCTTGCGGTAGTCGTCCGTGCCAGGCTGGAACCGACGGTAATCGGCCAGCGCCAGGGGGCCGAGCTCGATGCGGATGCACGACTGGTAGTCCCACACGCGGTTGCCGGCCACAGCGCTTTGGCCAAGCTGGGCGTTCTTGCGGCCAAGCTGGGTGCACTGTTCGGGCTGCAGGTTCAACCAGCGGCCGGCGAACTGCCTGACCTTGATCGGCAGGGCGAAATAAAAACCGAGCATTCGCTCAAGGTTCAGCGCATTGCGTGGCTTCTGGCTGAGCAGCCCGGCGAAGTAGCTGAACAGCTCGCGGCGCAGCACCGGTTGCTGTCGTTCGAACTTCAACTGCTGGGCGCGCGGGCCCAGCCCGACCAGGTTGAGCAGGTAGCCATCGAAGCCCGAGGTACCGTTGCGCTCGTGCTCGATATGGAATTTGTACTTTTGCCAGGCTTCGTAGAACAGCGTGGTCATGCGGTGCGAGAAAATATCGAGAAACGCGTGGGCGGCATCGTCTCGGTACTGCACGTGGCGTTCGAGCAGCAGCTCGGTGTACGGGCGAGGCAGTACGCCCGACGGGCCCACCAGGCCCATGAAAGTGACCTGCACCTCAGACAGCGGCAGGCCGGCCGTCGATACCTTGCCCTCACGCTCGAACTGCAGGTCGCTGACCTCGCTGGCCGGAAACGCCAGCGACAGCTGGGTGCGAAAACGCAGCGGGTCTTCGTGAGGCCGGGTTGCCAGGTCCATGCGCCCGGTACGGCTGTAGTGCAGGCGAAGCAGGCGCACCAATTGAAAGAATTCGAATCGGTGCGGCTCGGCTCTGGCTTGATCGATCAGACCAGGGGCTGATCGCCAGTACGTGCTGGCCATTGGACGACTCTCTTTTCTCGTTGTTGGGTACGCAGGGTCAGTTGGGTGAAGCTGTTCATCGAGCAGTACTGGCCAAAGAAGTGGTCCAGCACCATGCCGAACAGGAACACACCGCTGCCGGTGAATTGGCTTTCATCGAAGGTCAGCGTGATGCCCACGCCACGCACGAAATTCGGCCGCGGGTGGCCGATGCGCGCTACTACCGGCTCGCTGCTGATTGCCTTGATGCCGTTGATCTGTTTACGGATGGCCGACACGTTGCGGTAGTTGTACAGCGACAGCAGCTCGAGCAGCACTTCGCGGCCCTGGCTCACCAGCGACAAGTGGTTGAGCGACAGGTGCGCGATCAGCCGCCAGATCAGGCCTTTACCCAGCGGCACGCGCACCGTGGCGGTGGGTTTGCGCAGGCAGCGGATATCTTTGATCACCGAGTTGGCCGGGATGTTGAAATCACCCCGTTCGCCACCGAACGGCAGCAGCAGGGGGACGTCGCGGTTGCTGCAGGTCAGGCTGATGCTCAGGGTGTCGCTGTTGCCGTCGATCAGTTCCAGGTCGCGGTCGACCACGCGAATGCTCATCGCCGTGGCATCGCCCTGGTTACGCCGGCGGGCAATCCAGAAGCTGTTGTGCGGGTCTTGCTCGCCACGCGGCTCGAAGAATGGCTGGCAGGTGCCGACGTGGTCGATGCCACCGAGCTTGCGCACGCGCCGTACCCGGTCGATCGAGACCACTTCCGCCGCATTGTGCAGGCGAATGTCCGGGGTGACCGGGTATTCGTGCTGAGTGTGGGTGAGCTTGATCGGCTCGGCCTGTTGGCGGAACAGGTTGATGATCGGCGTGCAGTTGAGCTTGAAGTTGTTGCGACCGATGTTCTGGGCCAGCCGCGCCAGGCGCTCGCTAAGGTCGTAATCGTTGAAGTAGAAGTTGATCTCGACCTGCTCGATGGCTTTGCCCTGCAGGATGCGGGCAAAACCTGAGAGGTCGAAGAACATGAATTTGTCGGGAAACGTGAAGTACTCGTGCAACAGGCGGTAACCGAGGAATGAGCGCTCGGAATAATCCACCAGGCCTTCGTCACGGGCATAGCCCACCGCCTGCAGGGCGTCGGCGGGCAGCGCGACTTCCCGGCCGCGGCCTTCATCCTGGAAGCTGAGTGTGGCCTTGGCCAGGTTGTTGAACAGCAGCTCGTAGAGCTGGTGCATCAGTGTTGCTTCGCCATCGAGGAAAAAGCGCAGGCGGTCCAGCTCCATCTGGCCAAACAAAGCGTCGCCGGTGGCTTCCAGGCGGATGCGCAAGCGCGCCACCAGATCGGCGCTATGGCCGTTGAAGGCCGAGCGTTCCATCTCTGCGAAGGAGGCGTGTTGCACGGCCACCGGCCACAGCTCCACCGGATAGCAGGTGCGGAACTTGCACACGACGCCTTCAACGGCGTTGGCGTGCAGCTCGGTGTGGCGCGCCACGCGGTAGGCTTCGGTGACCTTCTCCTGCTTGCCAAGGCTGAGCTCGGCGATCGACATCGAAGGGGTAGGGCGCAGGTAGTGCGGGTACAGCACCTCAAGGAACGACTCGACAATCTCGGGGAACTCGTCATCGAGCTTTTTGTGCACCCGCGCCGACAGGAACGAGAACGCCTCGATCAGGCGCTCGGTATGCGGGTCCTCGCAGTTGTCGCCCTCGATCAGCAGCCGCGAGGCGATTTTCGGGTACTGCGCAGCAAACTCCTGGCCGAGGAAGCGCAGGTGCGACAGTTCCTTTTCGTAGTAGGGCAGCAGTTCGTCGAGCATCAGTTGAGGTTCTGCACTTTGTATTCCTGGGTGTTGACCTGCAGCACCGCGTCGAACGACACCTGGCGGCTGATGTCCTGCAGGCGCAAAACTGCGTCCACGCGGAAGGTCAACATGCGATGGCCGTTTTGCTGGGCCAGCAGCTGCACGCGCACCCGACGAAAACGCCGGTCGCCGGTACTGATCGCGCGCTCCAGCTGTTGCTGGATCAGCCGCCGGTCGTGCGGGTCGAGCACGCTGCGGCTGATGAAATCGGGCATGCCGTATTCGAGGATGGACCCACCGAGCTGGCTGAAACCTTCGATCTGCTCGGCGACCAGGGACTGGCGGGTATTCACCAGCACCTCCAGGTCGCGCACGATGCTCGCCTTGTATTCGGCCAGCGAGCAGGTGCGCTGCACAGCCGGCTCGGCCGACTGAAACGGACGGTCGTCCAGCAGCCGGTCGAGCAGCGAGGGCAGCAGGCGGGCCTGATTACTCATGTGTCATCCTTGAACACGCAGGCCGGTTAGCCGCGAGCGCCTTGCGGCAGCTCTGCGACCAGGCGCAGCGAAGCGGTCAGTTCGTCGAGCTGGTAGTGCGGGCGCAGGTAGGTCACGGCCTTGTACACACCTGGCTTGCCTGGCACCTCGAACACCTCGGCACGGGCTTCGCGCAGCGGGAACTTGGCCTTGGCCTCCTGGCTGGCGGTGTCGTCGAGCAGCACATAGCTGGCCAGCCACTGGTTGAGGAAACGCTCGACGTCCATGCGCGAGGCGAAGCTGCCGATCTTGTCGCGCATGATCGCCTTCATGTAGTGGGCAATGCGCGAGGTGGCGAAAATGTACTGCAGCTGCGCCGAGAGGCGTGCGTTGGCATTGGCGATGTCGGTGTTGTATTGCTTCTGCTTCTGCGCCGACTGGGTGCCGAAGAACGCGGCGTAGTCGGTGCCCTTGCAATGCACGAGCGGGATGAAGCCAAGGTCCGACAGCTCTTTTTCACGGCGGTCGGTGATGGCGATTTCAGTTGGGCATTTGAGGGCGATTTCGCCGTCATCGGTCTTGAAGGTATGGGTTGGCAGGCCTTCTACCAGGCCGCCACCTTCGACGCCGCGGATGGCCACGCACCAGCCGTAGCGCGAGAAGGCATCGGTGACGCGGGTGCCCAGGGCGTAGGCGGCGTTCATCCACAGGTATTTGTTGTGGTCACGGCCGTCGACGCTTTCGACGAAGTTGAATTCTTCCACCGGAGTGGTATCAGGGCCGTATGGCAGGCGGCCGAGCACATGCGGCAGGGTCAGGCCGACATAGCGCGAGTCCTCCGAGGCGCGGAACGACTTCCACTTGGCGTATTCGACCGTGTCGAAGATTTTCGCCAAGTCACGCGGGCCGGACATGTCGGTGAACGAGTCCCAGCCAAACAGCTCGGGCGAGGCGGCCGAAATGAACGGCGCGTGGGCCGCAGCGGCCACGTGCGAGATCTCTTCGAGCAGGTACATGTCTTCGGGGTTGCGGTTGAATTCGTAGTCACCGATCAGCATGCCGAACGGGGCGCCACCGAAGGTGCCGTACTCTTCTTCGTACACCTTCTTGAACAGCGCGCTCTGGTCGAATTCGCTGGCGGCCTTGAGGTCGCGCACCAGGTCCTTCTTCGAGGCGTTGAGCAGGTGGATCTTCAGCGTGGTGCTGGTTTCAGTCTGGTCAACCTGATACTTCAGGCCGCGCCAGGAGGCTTCCAGCTGCTGGAATTCACGGGCGTGCATGATCTCGTTCATCTGCTCGGAGAGCATCGAGTCGATCTCGGCGATGCGCGCGTCGAGCACGGCGATCAGGTCTTTGCTCGGGGTCATCTCGCCCTCGAGCACCTGGTTGACCAGCTCACCGATCAGGTCACGGGTGCGGTTGCGCTCGGTGTCGGAGCGGGCCACACGGCTTTGCGAAATGATGCTGTCGAGCAGCGAGGCCTGCGGGGCGAAGGTTTCCACCTCGACCAGGTCGGTGTCCTGTTGTGGCAGTGTTTGCTTGTCGGTCATCGTCTGGCTCCTGCTTACTCTTTGCCATCGGCGGCGGGGACGGCGGCTTCGCGACCGAATTCCTTGCCCAGGGTTTTCAGCTTCTCGGTGTTCTGCAGCACGTCCATCAGCAGCTCTTCGAGCTTGTCGTTGCCGCCCATCTTGTTGCGCAGGTCGGCCAGCTTGTTACGCACTTCCAAGAGCTTGCGCAGCGGCTCGACTTGCTTCACCACGTTCTGCGGCTCGAAGTCTTCCATGCTGTTGAAGTTCAGCTCCACGCCCAGCTGGGTGCCGTTCTTGGCCAGGGTGTTGTCGACGCGGTAGGTCAGGCGCGGCTTGATGCCTTTGAGCACGCCGTTGAAGTTGTCGCGGTCGATGAAGACGAACTTGCGGTCCTTGAGCTTGGGCAAGGGCTCCAGCGGGTTGCCGGAAAAATCGCCCAGCACGCCAACGACAAAGGGCAGCTCCTTTTTCTCGATCGCATCACCGATGTCCACGTCGTAAGTGATGTGAACCCGCGGCGCGCGAACGCGGTCGAGTTTGTGCTGGGTACTTTCCTTCTTCGCCATCGTGTTCTCCAGTGCGAGCAATTCGCTGCGAATCATGGCGCGGCCCGGCGGGGCCTGCGCGTTACAGTCCTTCGATCGTCAGCAGCAGGCGCTGACGGATTTCGTCGTTCATTTCCAGAATGTTGTCGCGGCCCACCAGCTCTTCGAAACTGGTGTTGCCGGCAATTTGCGTGCTGCTACGGATGACCGAATCGTCGGGAAGTTCCGAACGCACCGGCGAGCTGATGACGCAGAAAGGCAGGTCGCCCATGCCTTTGAGGCGTTCGAAGCTCAAGCCAAAGCGCAAGCCTTCGAACAGGCGGCCAAGGCCAGGCGACTTGCTCAGGCAGTAGAACAGCACCAGGTAGTGCACCACGAAGCGGTACAGCTCTGCGCTGCTGCGGTTGGGGTCGCTGATGACATTGCGAAAGCGCGCCAGCTCGAAGCCCTGAAAACCCACGACCCAGCGCACAGGGCTGGTGACGCGGATGACCTGCCCGCTGGGGGCCAGGACCTTGTCGTATTCGAGGGGGAACAATTCGGGGGTGGTGCTGATGAGGTTAAGCGGCACTTCCAGCTCGCTGACCAGCTGGAAAGGCGTGGCCGAGCCGATGCGTTCGTACAGTTCGATAAGCGACTGGAAGTGGCCTTGGGTTTCGCGCCCGCTGCTGCGTTGCGCCCCCTGCAGGTATTCGCCGAACAGCGTTTGCGGACGGATCAGCGGCGCCACGGTAGCGAGGTAATCGGCCGCCTGCGCCTTGAGCGCATCGGAGATTGCCCGCGTTTGGCTACGCAGCTTGATCAGTGCTTCGACATCAAACGTCTCTGTCATCGGTACATCGTCCATGAGCCTTTTGAATCGTCCTGATACGCCGCTGGCGTGGACTGGAAACTCGGTACTGGCACATGAATATCGTGTTGCCAGTAATGCCGTGTAGGGCACCCCACGTTGGAAGAAGTTCCTGTGAGGGCCGCGATTTTTTCCCTGTTTGTGACGCAGCGCAATGATGTCGCATTGATATCGGTCAGGGGTTTTGAGTGCGTAAAATCTGGGCTCGGGCCCGTGGGGAAGGGGCTTGAGGCCTGTGAAAACAGCTGAAAAAGAGATTGGAAAATATTTTGCAAAAGGTGAAGCAGGTCGCATTTCTGGGTGGCCCTGGTGGTGCTGCGAGGGCTTTACCACGGGCCTTTCAATGATGGCAATGCGACGGAATACGCCGCATGTGGCAGCCTGGAGCAAGGTGTTCATACTCCAGCAACCGCATAGTTGAGCTGCGTGTTCGGCAGGATGACTGGCACGGGCTGCGCCCTTGATCGCCGGCAAGCCGGCCCACAGGAGGGTGAGGTGTGGGCTTTGGATATTTGACCCAGGCCGCTATTGGCACGCTGGTCGCAACCGCTTGAGCGTCATGTGCGCCGACGATTGTGGCACCGCTTGCCTGGTTCTTTTCCAGTATTGATGAGATTTGTCCAAGGGCAGTCCACCCCTGTGGGAGCCGGCTTGCCGGCGATCACCGGCAAAGCCGGTGCCATCCCACCTCGACCGTGCCGTTCGGCGGCAGGTCGTGGCGTTGCTACCTACCGTCCACCTGGACGCAAATAGTCTTCTCCCCCACAACTTTGCACGGCCAATGGTCGTTGATGTAGGAATCGGGCGTAAAGCATATGCGCTCATCGTTCACCCAGAACATCTGCCATGCGGAGCCTGAAATACGGAGCTTTGGGCAAGACCAGTAGCCCTTCGCAGAGAGTGTGGCCGTGGTCGCAATGATCATGGCCGGGGCAGCGCAGCACATTATCGCGAACATCAACTGCAACGACCGGATTTCGAAGGTGTGAAGCCTGGACTTTTTGGGCGGGTCGAATTTCTGACCGGTCCATACCGCGAAGGCGCAGACAACGAGCGAGTAGGGCGTCCCCGGAATCGCCGCGAGTACGAAAAAACTCATGAGCGGCGTCTCCACAACGGGTGCATTTCTGTAGAGGCGCCCATAAAGCGGCAGCAGTTCGGTCCACAGCACGTAGAACGCAAGTGCGCACACCGCTAGCATGCACAGCGCAAAGCCGATGGCCACGCAGCGAAAGAGCAGCGGGGATCTGACATGGAGTTCGGGATGAGATTTCATGATGAGGTCAGCGTTCCTTGCTGTCCTTGATCGTTGATTTTGCCAGAGCCTGTCTGGCGGTGTTGTCAGGGGCTGACCAGGTCAGCAAAATGGGCCGATGGATGAGCGCAAGCCTTTGCAAGGAGCCAGCATGATCGACCTGAGAAGCCCGGACGCAGTCCTGAGCGAATACGCCCAGCGTTACATCGACCTGGTCCCCGACGTATCCCCCCAGTTACAGCAACGCATGGAGTACGTATACGATCCAGACCCGCCCATATTGCCACGCATCAAGCCAGCCTGGCTTAGCGACAGGCCTTGCACGCTTTCACGCGAACAAGCACTCGACCGCGCACAGGGCGCACTGCTGGGCCTGGCAATCGGTGATGCGGTGGGGACCACACTGGAGTTTCAGCGCCGCGGTCAGGGCCAGGTTACAGACATGGTCGGTGGTGGCCCGTTCCGTCTGGCGCCCGGCGAGTGGACCGACGATACCAGCATGGCGCTGTGCCTGGCCGATACTTACGAGGCCAAGGGCAGGTTCGATTTCGCGACTTTTGCAGATGCACTGGTGCGTTGGTACCGCCAGGGCGAGAACAGCGTCAACGGGCGCTGTTTCGACATCGGCAATGTCACTCGGCGCGCGCTCGAAGGGTGGGAAGCTGAGGGGCTTGCTTGGCAAGGGAATGCCGAGCCCTCGTCTGCTGGCAATGGTTCGCTGATCAGGCTTGCGCCCACTGCCATTTTTCGTCGCCACTCGCTCTCGGCGACCTGGCGAGAATGTGCCACACAGAGCCTAGTCACACATAGCGCGCCCGAAGTACTGGAGTGTTGCAGCCTGTTCGGCGCGCAGTTGCATCTGGCACTCAATGGCGCCGACAAACACGAGGCGCTGGCAGCCAAAGTGCGCCCGCTGAAATCTCGGCCGCAGATCATCAATGCTGGCGAATACAAGCTCAAATCACGAGAGCAGATTCGCTCTTCTGGCTATGTGGTCGACACCCTCGAAGCAGCGCTCTGGGCGGTTTGGCACACTGATAATTTCAAGGATGCGATTCTGCTCGCGGCCAACCTTGCCGACGATGCCGACAGCGTGGCCGCCACGGCGGGGCAGTTGGCGGGTGCCTTGTACGGGGTATCGGGAATGCCGCCCGAGTGGGTAGCCAAGGTGGCCAGGTCGCACCGTATAGGTCACTTGGCAAGCCGCTTGTTTGAGCATTCGCCGGCAACTGACGAACTCGATGAGCTGGTGTATGCCGACAACTGATGCTCAAGCCTTCCTCTGGTGAGCGGCTCGCAGAACGGGATCTTGCGCCACGTCGTTGAGGTACGAATCACTCCCAGGTTTGCTGCTTTCTACAAGGGGCTTCGGGTTGGGGGCGAATAGGGTGATTTATTAGTAGGTAGCAAATAGACTTATGTTTACCACGGATAGATTTTTTGCAAAGATTTGGTCGGCCTGGACGCTGGTCGTAATAGTCACTGTACTTATGATCGGTCTGAACCCAACGCTTTTCGCTATACCAGCATTCATTGTGGTGGTCGCAATGACGCTGTGGTGTATCCATTGTGCTTATCGGACTGAGTACTTTGTAAGCTTCGCGAATTTGCGCGTGTTCTTCAATGTGTCGTGTGCGCCAATGTTCGCGTCGTTGCTGATATTGGGTATTACGTTCAAGAAAATGAAGCTGAGTGCGCCAGCGTCGTTGATGTTAGGCCTCGCGCCTGTCGTGTTGGTGTTGTTGGCCTACGCGGCAGCTTATTACTGGCGCAGCAAAAATGACATTCTCCAATACAAAGGGCGCCGCGTTGAATCCATAGAGCCGCCTCAGCAAGTTAGTTGGTGGCAGGCAGGTTTGGCCGCGGGCTTGAGCAGCGTAATTTACCCCCTGATGAAAAGTCATGACGTGCCGGCCACCGGGTTGATCTATTTCCTTATGCTCATCTCTGTGTATATGGTTTTTTATAATCGCGACAAGATCAGTGCGCTCAGAGACCTGAAAGCGCGCGAGGCGAAGGAAAACGGTCATTACATTTTCATGGACATTGAGGCTATTCAGAGCATGCGGGCTGCCTCGTGGCTGGGTAGGCTATTTGCCGTGCGGGCGCGCTAATGTTCACTGTTGCAGGGAGTCATTATTCTGACTGATGTTCTTTCAGTAGCATCTTCATGATTGGCCCCGCCATCGTTGGGGTTGGCGCTGGCTGGAGCGCAGGTGTCACTATCTGGCTGGCATGACTGAAGAAGTGATTTGCACAATTACCATGTCGTTATATATGGTTTTTTGATCGCCACAGTATTGTGCTTGACCTGTTGCCACGCCCTGAGTACCACCACGCGTGATGCAGTCAGTATCCAAAATGTGAAAGGGGGGGGCTTAACGTTCCGCTATGTTGCAGGAGGGTCAAGCTCGTTTAATAAGGAGCCGCAGAGAGATTTCGTGGCTCCTTTTCTACAGCTGGTTAGCGACTGTCAATTTGTACGCATACATTCTTGTCCCCGATGCGCTTACAGGGCTGGTTGTCGTTAGTGTAGAAATCAGGCTTGAAGCAGTACCGCGCATCGTTTACCCAATATACCTTCCATGCTGATCCGGAGATCAGCAATTTTTGACACGGCGTGTACCCCTTTACCCACAAACCAAGCGTTACAAGTACAGCCAGTGCTGGCGCTATGCAAATCATTGACCATAATGTCAATTTGTAAGATTGATACTGGAATCGATAAAGGCGAGAGTTGATAGGTGGGTCAAACTTTTTGGCGCGCCAGCATGCGTAAGCGGAGGTTATGACGAGTATGGGGCTAACGGTGCACATGGCGATGAGCATAAAGCCCAAATAGGGTGTGACTACAATGGGTGTATCTGTAAACAGGCTGCCGAATAGCGGCAGTATGTCGCTTACAAACCAGTTGGCTGAAAGGAGGCCTAAAGCGGCGGTCAATAGACAAATACTAAAAGCTACGAGGCGGAAGATATACGGTGAGCGCTCGTGAAATTCATAAGGGCGATGTGTGGTCATTGTTAGAACTTTGGCAGATTGAAAGTCGGGACGGAGGGCATGGACGGCAGCTCAGGCAATGACGGCCACCCAGGTAAATTGAGGTCTCCAGGCTGCAATTTTCTAAGTGCCCAACGCTTGGCCTCGCTGTACAGGTTCTCCGCAATTTCACTTACAATGTTCGTGACGGTTTCTTCTGCGTATTTTTGCATGTCTTCAACGCTGATGAGGCTGGCCTGCTGGTGTAGATATTGAATGTTATCTACGGCGTAGCGGAGTCCGGCTTTAACAGAATTTTTTATCCCGTATTCGGCGTCGAGTACGTTAAGCCCCCAGCCCACTGCGAACACAACAGCCGCACCCGCGATCACCGGTGCGGCGGCGAAAGTGGCCATTGTGCCAATAGCAAGCCCAACAGCATATCCGACTGCTGTCGCAATCCCAGCTTTCACCAACTCCACCCCGATACCACCAAACAAGTCACTCATCACGTGCTCGTCGCCAAACGCCCACTCCGCGACTTCGATACCGACGGCTACATAGCAAGAGAGCTTAAGCGCCTTGAGAGAGGAACCGCGAATGCCGTATTTGCCGATGCCCATGCTGATCAGTTTTGCGTTCTGAATACCATAGCGCGGCGCATTGAGCGTTTTACGTAACCCAGGGTACCCCGTGATAATTACGTACTGTTTACCCTTGTAAAAGGTGTAGCGTATCTTGGTGAGTAAACCACCCATATCTCTAACGAAAGAAGCCGCGTTACGTGCATCCCAGGCGGCCATGGCTGCGGGAACGCCCCATGTGGTATTCACAAACGTATGAGGCAGCCCGTTGTAGGCAGACTTGACACTTTGCCCGATGCCGCTCAGCAGGTCTGCCTGTGTGCGAGTGCATACCTGCGGAGGCTGTGTTACGGCGTGTGCTTGCGGTGTGGAGCGGTCCTGTGCCTGGAAAGCTTCAATCGGCATCATCACCATTTCCATGTGGTTAGAATCCATCTCCCGGTCAAGTTGGCTGAGTTGGCTCTCACTCACGCTCATCGCGGTGCTCCCTGAAAAATTCGCTATATGCTGCCTCATGGCTATGCGCAGGGAGCCTACACCTCAGACGTCAGCCAGAGCAAACTCATGGTCATGACGTCAGGTGATTTCAGCTTGGGTGAAAGGGGGATGGCTTAATGGCATCATTTGACAGCACCGGCGAACCACGTTTTCATTGGTAGATTTCCAGCTTGATGCAGGATGCATTGAAATGATTACGGACGCCCTCGAGTCGATGCTCACGCAGAATAAACGCCTGTTCACCTTCGACTCACCTTTGCCTCCCGAACAAGAGCTCCAACTGCTTAGTTTCAGCGGCCGCGAGGCGATTTCGGAACTCTTCAGCTTCCAGGCAGAACTCATCTCCCAGGATGCTCGGATCGAGCTCAAGAAACTCATTGGCAAGAAGGTAACTGTAGGCATCGCGCTTGCCGATGGGAGTACCAGATACCTCAGTGCGCATGTGTCTGACTTCGTGCATACCGGTGCCGACGGGGGTATTGCTAACTACAGCGCAGAGCTGGTGCCATGGCTCTGGATTCTCAGCCGTCGCCGTGATTCGCGCATCTTCCAAGACAAGACCACCGAGCAGATCGTCAAGGAAGTCTTCGACTACTACCTGACCTTGGCCGACCATGAATTCCGCCTGAGCCAACCGCTCAAACCGATCAGTTACTGTACGCAGTATCAGGAATCTGACCTGAATTTCGTGCTGCGTATGCTTGAACATGAAGGTCTGTTCTTCACTTTCGAGCATTCTCAGGAAGGCCATCGCATGATCATCAGCGATGACAGCAGCATCCTTCCGCAGTTGGAGCGCCAGCCGCTGATCCGTTACCACAGTGCGTCGGTAACTGAAACTGCAGACTCGATCACCGCGTGGTCTTCGGCGCGGCGGATGCAGCCAACGCGCTTGGCTCTAAAGTCGTTCGACTACAAGCAACCTGCCAACCCGCATCTGGTACAGCTGAATTCCGTCAACCAGCAGGGCGAGGTCGGCCAGTACGAAGTCTTCGAATACGAAGGCCTTTACGGCTACGCCGATTCAGATGAGGGCCTGCGCAAGGCTCGGCGTCGGCTCGAGGCAATAGAGGTGGACGGCAAGACATTCCACGGCAAGAGTAATTGTCGCGCCATGGAGCCGGGTCATTACTTCGAGCTTAGCCAGCATTACGATCACGACAACGACACGCCGGACGATCGCCAGTTTCTTCTGCTATCTGTCACTCACTGGGGGCGTAACAATTACGCCAATGACGGTGAGGCAGGCTACGGGAACAGCTTTACCTGTATCCGGCGCAAAATCCCGTTCCGCCCGTCATTGAGCACGCCTAGGGCAGGCATCTCCGGGCCCCAAACGGCCATCGTCGTCGGCCCGCCCGGCGAAGAGATCTATACCGACGAACTGGGGCGTGTGAAGCTGCAGTTCCACTGGGACCGCAACGGTGAGTTCAACGACCAGAGTTCCTGCTGGGTCCGCGTTGCCCAGTCCGGTGCCAGCGGCGGCTTCGGCAGCATCCAGATCCCCCGCGTCGGCGATGAAGTGGTGGTGGTGTTCCTCGACGGCAACCCAGATCGCCCGCTGATCATGGGCAGCCTGTACAACAGCAGCAACACCCCCCCATGGTCGTTGCCAGCGAACAAGACCCAGAGTGGTTTCCTGACCCGTTCGATGAAGGGCGACGGCGGTACCGCGAACTTCTTCCGCTTTGAAGACAAGGCCGGCGCCGAGCAGATCATCATGCACGCCGAGCGGAACATGGACACCGAGATCGAGCTGGACGAGAAACATGAAGTGGGGAACAACCGCACGATCACTGTTGGCGGTACGCACAACGAAACGGTCAAGAAAGACACCGTGGTGAAAGTGACCGAGGGCTCCTACACCTTGCAGGTCGACAACCAGTTCATTCAGGTGGCGGCCAAGCAGCACATCATCCTGAAGGTCGGCGACAGCAGCATCACGCTGACCCCTGAAGGCATCCAGATCAAGGGCAAAGTCATTACCACCACCAGTACCGACATCACCAAGATCACTGGCGCCCCGGTGCGGATCAACGACTGAGGCCAGGCTCATGTACAAACCCTCTATCTACGACCGTATCTCCGCCAAGCGGGAAGCGCTGGAGGAGGAGGCGCGCCTGGCCAAACTGGCAGAGGCATCCTCGGTACTCGAGCCGGAGCCTGAGCCGGAACCCGAACCGGTACCTGTGGCGCTGCGGGACGTGGCCAGCGGGTTTACCTTCGGTGGCTTCAACCTGCAGTTTCCGGCCGGCTTTCGTTTTCGCGACATCCAGACCACCCTCGAGCATGAAGGCGAACCTGTCTCGCTAAAAATACGGCGCCGCGATGCGCCCGCGCAGCAAACCTTGGAGCAATTGTTCGACGCCTCGATACAGGCGCTGCGTGAGTCGAACACGACATTGCGCGTAATCCGGCAGCGTGATTGCAGCCTTGCCGGCAATGCAGCCAAGGTCCTGGATTTTCATTTTTCGGCCGGCCTTGAGCAACGGCATGGCAGGCTGGTTGGGGCTCTGGTCCCAGTCGAAGGACAGGACAGATTGCAGTGGGTCGACATCTCGTGTGTGGTCGACCCCTCCAGGCCAGCGCTCAGCCTCTGGCTGATCGAGTTTGACAGCATGCTGGCAGGCCTTGTCGGCAACTGAGGCTCAACCTTTTTCGTTATCAGGAATTTTCATTACATGGACTATCAACTGCAGGAAGGCGGCATCGTGTTGCCAGAGGGCTTTCAGGACCGCACCGTCAACATGTTCGTATTGGGTGCCAGTATTCCTGCTCCCTTGAGTATCACGGTTTCCAGGGACAACCTTTTGCCGGGGGAGGCGTTGAAAGCCTACGTCGAACGGCAGGTGAAAATGCTTTCGTCAAAGCTGCGCAACTACTCGCTCCTGGGCACGAAAGCCGTCACCCTGTCGACCACAGCGCCCATCGAGGGGCTGCAGATCGATGCGTACTACATCAATGAAGGCCGCCCGTTTTACCAGCGCCAGGCCGCGTTTCTGCTGACGCCTGAACGCGCACTGATTTTCTCCACCACAGCCCAGGCAGACTTCAGCCCTGAACAGAATCAGGACTGGCAAAACCTGCTGGCCAGCTTCCAGCCCCGTACGAACGGTGGGACGACTACCGAGCCAAGCGAACAGGAGTAACCCCTCATGTTCGAAGCAGCCCGGTTTGGCGACGAAATCGCGCACACCAGTGCACTCGGAGGGTTCCTTCTTGGAGCCGCCCTGGGTATCGCGCTGGTGGCCACGGTGGCCATCGCCACCTTCACCTGTGGGTTTGGCGTCGCACTGCTGGCCGGTATGGCAGCGGGCATCGGTGGTAGCTTGCTCACTGCTGCGGGGGAGGCGTGGGGGCGAAGTAGGTCATCCCCCTCAGGGACGATAGCCACCGCCTCACCCAATGTGTTCATCAACAGCCTCAAAGCCGCACGCGTTGAAAAAAGCATCGGCGCCTGCGACAAACACCCAGGGCCGGTGAAGATCGCCGAAGGCTCGACCAACGTCTTCATCAATAGCGTTGCGGCTGCACGCAAGGGCGACAAACTGACCTGTGGTGCGACCATTTCCGGTGGTTCGGACAACGTGTTGATTGGCGGTGGTACCTACCAATATCTGCCCGTGGACGACGAAGTCCCGAAATGGCTGCGCACGACCGTAGACGTGCTGATGGCCGTCGCCGGTGCCGCCGGCGGTATCGCCCAGCTGATCAAGGCCGGCACCCAGGCCGGCATGAAAGCCGTCATGCCCTGCGCCCTGAAGTTCACCGCAGGCTTTGTCGCCGGCGAAGTCGCCAGCCGCTATGTGGTTGAACCGGTAGCGCAGCGGGCCATGGGCGCCCTCACCGGTAACCCGGTAGACCTGACCACCGGCCGCAAACTCATCCCCGACGAAATCGACTTTAGCCTGCCCGGCCTGATGCCCATCGAGTGGTCGCGCTTCTACGCCAGCGACCTGACAGTCGACAGCGTGCTCGGCCGCGGCTGGGTACTTCCGTGGGAACAAAGCCTGCGCCGCAAGGGCAGCTTCATCTACCTCACCGACAACCAGGGCCGCGAAGTGCCATTCGTGACCCTGCAGCCGGGCGAACGCATCTACAACCCCCACGAGCAGGTGTACCTGGTGTGCACCGAGGGCGGCCACTACATTCTGCAGACGCTGGACAACCTGTTCTTCTACTTCGGCGAAGTGCCAGACACCGACACCGACGTGCCGCTGCAGCGCATCGAAAATGCCCTCGGCCACTTCCTGCACTTCACCCGCACTGAGGATGGCAGGCTGACTGATATCAGTGCCACCGGTGGCACCCGCGTGCACCTGCATTACGACAACCCGCTGGGCCGGCTGACCGACATCAAGCGGGTAGTGAATAACGAAGCGGTCGAAACCCTGGCTCAATACCGCTACGACGAACACGGCCAGCTCAGCACGGTGATCAACCGCAACGGCGACACCGTGCGCAGCTTCAGCTACGCCGACGGCGTAATGGCAAGCCACAGTAATGCCCTGGGCCTGACCTGCCATTACCGCTGGGAAACCCTCAATGGCCAGCCGCGCGTGGTCGAGCACTGGACCAGCGACGGCGAGCACTTCCACTTCCGCTACGACTTCACCCAGCGCATCAGCTGGGCCACGGACGTACTCGGCCGCGAGCTGGAGGTGCAGTACAACGCCGACCACCGGGTGTTTGCCAGCCGCGACTACGGCGGCGAGCGCTACGCCATCGACCTGGACGATTTCGGCAACATGGTCGGCCTGACCCTGCCGGACGGCAACCAGCTGCACTTCAAGTACGACGAGTTCGCCCGCCTGCTCGAAGAAACCGACCCGCTGGGCCGTACCATCACCTACGAATACCATCACCTGACCACCCTGGTAACCAAGGTCACCTACCCGGACGGCAGCACCTGGCAGGCGCGCTACGACGACAAGGGCAACCTGCTCGCCGAAATCGACGCGCTGGGCCAGATGACCGAGTATCTCAACGGCGATGATGGCCTGCCGCACACCATCATCGATGCGACGTACAAATCCAAGCACCTGTGGTGGAACACCCTGGCCCAGGTCGAGCGGTATCAGGACTGTTCGGGCAAGAACACCTATTACCGCTACGACGAGCGCCATCACCTGGTGGCCGTGACCGATGCGTTGAACCAGACCACCATGCTGGAACGCAAACCGGACGGGGAGGTGGTCAAGATCGACCACCCGGACGGCACGGCAGAGACCTTTACCTACAACCCGTACGGCCAGGTGCTGACCCATACCGATGGCAAGGGCCAGACCACGCGTTTGTTGCGCACCGCCCGAGGCCTGCCGAGCAGCCGCCAGGATGCCAAAGGTCAGCAAGTTCGCTACGAGTACGACAAGGCCATCCGCCTGACTGCATTGGTCAACGAAAACAGCATGCCGTACCGCTTTGCCTACGATGCCTCGGACCGGCTGATTGAAGAAGTGCGGGTGGACAACCTGACGCGGCGCTTCACCTACAACGACGGCGGTCATCTGACCCGGCTGGATGAAATTGGTTACGGCGAGAACGGTGAACAGCCCCAGCGCGAAACGCTGTTCGAACGCGACCCAATTGGCCGCCTGATGGCCAAGCTCAACCGCGATGCGCGACAAGACTATGCCTATGACGATGTTGACCGGTTGCTGAGCATTGAACGGCAACCCAGCGGCATCGGCAAACAACTCGGCATTACCGAAGAAAAGCTGGAATACGCCTATGACCTGCTGGGGCGACTGACCCAGGAAATCACCCCACAAGGCGTACTCGGCTACGAATATGATCCGCTGAGCAACCTGACCACGCTGACCCTGCCGGACGGGCGCAAGGTCAACCACCTGTACTACGGCAGCGGGCACCTGCACCAGCTGAACCTGGACGGCCAGGTCATCAGCGACATGGAACGCGATGACCTGCACCGCGAGGTATATCGCACGCAGGGCAAGCTGACCAGTTGCTTTGGCTACGACGCCATGGGGCGCAAGGCGTGGCAGTTTGCTTCGACGCTGCCTGCAGAGAAGCTGTCGCAAGTGCACAACCCCGGCATCAATACGTCGTTGCTGGTGGAGCATGCGTACAACCCGATTTACCGCCGTTACCAGTACGACCCGGCTGGAGAGTTGGTACGCACCCTCGACAAATTGCGTGGCGAGATCAAGTACGAATACGAAGCCAACGGCCAGTTGCATAGCCGCGATACTGGTTCCATCATTGGCAGCGAAGAGTTCCGCTACGACCCGGCAGCCAACCGACTGGACTTCAATGCGCGGCAGTTGGAGAAGGTCAAGGACAATCGCATCAAGCGTTGGCGGGATCAGGAGTACCGCTACGACCCGTGGGGCAACCTGATCGAGAAGCGCTCGGGGCATAGCAAGTTGCAGAGCTTTAGCTATGACTGCGAGAACCGGCTGGTTCGGGCTGAGACGCTGGTCAATGGCAAGTTGGAAAGCACCGGCGCGTATCGCTATGACAGCCTGGGTCGACGGGTAGCCAAGCAGTCCGAGATCAACGGCACCACCGAGCAGAAGCGTTTCCTCTGGCAAGGGCTGAGGATGCTGGGTGAGGAGATGCCGGGGCGGAGCATCCTCTATCTCTACGAGCCGGGCAGCTATGCGCCGTTGGCTCGCGTTGATCAGGCTGAAGGGGAAGAGCAGACGGTCTACTACTTCCATACGGACCAGATTGGGACGCCATTAGAGTTAAGTAACAGCGAAGGCGAGATCGTTTGGCAGGCGACGTATCGTTCTTGGGGAGCGATTGAGCAGCTTACCATCAGTAACATTGAGCAGAATCTACGTTTCCAAGGTCAGTACTATGATGACGAGACGGGACTGCATTACAATACTTTTAGATATTATGATCCTGAAACCGGTCGCTTCATCAGCCATGACCCGATAGGCCTGTTGGGCGGATACAATCTTTATAGCTATGTTTCTAATCCCTTTAATAGAATCGACCCATGGGGCTGGTGCGAAAAGAAAGGGATGGGTGTGAGTAAGTCTGGGCATCATGTTCCATCGGTACGGAAGTCTAAAGGAAGACCTTTTGCCGTATCGAGATCTGATAAAACCAGGCCGACATTATTTCCAAAGGGGGAAAATCCAGAGCATGAACATTGGCTTCTACATGAGGCGGAACGAGGGCCAATTGGTCCACGACAAGGAGACTTCAAGGGCACTGATGATCAGCTTTTTTCTGCGTATCGAGAGGCATATAAAGATTTGGATCACATAAAGGTAGATGTGGTTTCTCCAAATGGAACTCATGTACTTGGGGAAAGTGTTACTCCGCGCGCAGCGGTTGATTTAATTGAAAACTGGCTTAAAGAGAGTGGCTTGAGATGAGTGATTCTTTGGATTCTATAAAGCAGATTGTTGAGAGAGATGGTTTTTTTGAAACTATCTTGAATGGTGTTAGTGACTGGGATAACGCTTTAGATGAGCGTGACGAGCCTGAGTTTGATGAGGCGTGGGTCAGCGCTTTTGAAGAGCTTAAGGCTCTTGATTACCCTGTCTGCGGGAGCGAGGTAATTGTAAGTGAGATAAGAGAGTTGGTCTTCAAAAAGGTTTTTTCTCTTGTGAGTAATTCTGAAGTTGCAGGTTATATCTCGGATGATTTTGGACTTATTGCAGAATCGGCTTCTAAGTTCCACAGCGTGGATTTTATTAGTAAGCTTTTGGCTAGTTATGTTTCCGGGTGCTTTCCGAGGTGAGCAGATCTGTGTAGGAGTGGGGGGTAGTAGCGGTAGGCTTCTGTGATGCCGCTACGGAGCTCCGAGAGTTTAGCAAGCAATTGGCGAGAAGTCCTGCCTTGCCACAGGCTAAGATACTCTTCAGCCACTTTTTGGAATTGCGATTTAATAGATGGTGGCATGAACTAAAAAAGCACCGCTGCAACATGCTGGTTTGCGAGGCTCTTTATTAAGTCGGAATTGTCCTGGTCTGAGGTGGCGATTGATCTTAATGATGTCGCAGCGCTTCGAAACTCAGATTTTTGCTCAATTGCCAGAGTCATTGAAGCATTTTTTTGGGCGGGGTAAGTGATACGACTTGGTGAGATGGTGATGACGAAAGCGAAGCGATTCGATTAAAGCTATAGCACGGTCTGGGGCTCAAGATGCTTCTGATGCAAATTGTTTCGGTGGGCTATTGTAACTGTGAAAGTTTAACAAGTTATGCCTGTAACGTTGCTCTCATTTGCAATTTATGATGGTGGTAATTTTCTGCCTTGACTTGGTCGGCGGGTGAGCATGTTTTGATTCGACCGATCTTATAGCTCTGAACTTCCTGTTAGTGAAAATTAACTGAGCTTATCGTAAGCATTATTAGTAGCTAAGGATTTTGATTGGCAGGGTTGGAGTCCCATGAGTTTACAAAGGGTATGGTTGGCGTTGCAAATTCCGCTTGTCTAACCAGTTGATCTTTAAAAATCTAAATTAAGGACTGAGGCACAAGCCTCAGTCCTGTTGGCGAAGTGCCAAACTGCTGCAACGCTTTAAAAAACGGCCTCGGCCACTTCCTGCACTGCACCTGCACCATACAAGGCACGCTGAGCGTGGTCGAGCACTGGACCAGCGACGGCGAGCACTTCCACTTCCGCTACGACTTCACCCAGCGCATCAGCTGGGCCACGGACGTACTCGGCCGCGAGCTGGAGGTGCAGTACAACGCCGACCACCGCGTCATCGCCAGCCGCGACTACGGCGGCGAGCGCTACGCCATCGACCTGGACGATTTCGGCAACATGGTCGGCCTGACCCTGCCGGACGGCAACCAGTTGCACTTCAAGTACGACGAGTTCGCCCGCCTGCTCGAAGAAACCGACCCGCTGGGCCGCACCATCGCCTACGAATACCATCACCTGACCACCCTGGTAACCAAGGTCACTTACCCGGACGGCAGCACCTGGCAGGCGCGCTACGACGACAAGGGAAACCTGCTCGCCGAAATCGATGCGCTGGGCCAGATGACCGAGTACCTCAACAGCGATGATGGCCTGCCGCACACCATCATCGATGCGACGTACAAGTCCAAGCACCTGTGGTGGAACACCCTGGCCCAGGTCGAGCGGTATCAGGACTGTTCGGGCAAGAACACCTATTACCGCTACGACGAGCGCCATCACCTCGTGGCCGTGACCGATGCGTTGAACCAGACCACCATGCTGGAACGCAAACCGGATGGGGAGGTGGTCAAGATCGACCATCCGGACGGCACGGCAGAGACGTTTACCTACAACGTCTACGGCCAGGTGCTGACCCACACCGATGGTAAGGGCCAGACTACCCGCCTGCTGCGCACCGCCCGAGGCCTGCCGAGCAGCCGCCAGGATGCCAAAGGTCAGCAAGTTCGCTATGAGTACGACAAGGCCGTGCGCCTGACCGCGTTGGTCAACGAAAACAGCATGCCGTACCGCTTTACCTACGATGCGTCGGACCGGCTGGTGGAAGAAGTGCGGGTGGACAACCTGACGCGGCGTTTCACCTACAACGACGGCGGCCATCTTACCCGGCTGGACGAAATCGGCTACGGCGAGAACGGTGAACAGCCCCAGCGCGAAACGCTGTTCGAACGCGACCCCATTGGCCGCCTGATGGCCAAGCTCAACCGTGATGCGCGACAAGACTATGCCTATGACGATGTTGACCGGTTGCTGAGCATTGAGCGGCAACCCAGCGGCATCGGCAAACAACTCGGCATCACCGAAGAAAAGCTGGAATACGCCTATGACCTGCTGGGGCGACTGACCCAGGAAATCACCCCACAAGGTGTGCTCGGCTACGAATACGACCCGCTAAGCAACCTGACCACCCTGACTTTGCCGGACGGGCGCACGGTCAACCACCTGTACTACGGCAGCGGCCACCTGCACCAGCTGAACCTGGACGGCCAGGTCATCAGCGACATGGAACGCGATGACCTGCACCGCGAGGTGTATCGCACACAGGGCAAGCTGACCAGTTGCTGTGGCTACGACGCCATGGGGCGCAAGGCGTGGCAGTTTGCTTCGACCCTGCCGGCAGAAAAGCTGTCGCAAGTGCAGAACCCGGGCATCAACACCTCGCTGTTGGTGGAGCACGCCTACAACCCGATTCACCGTCGCTACCAGTACGACCCGGCGGGCGAATTGGTGCGCACGCTGGACAAGCTGCGTGGCGAAATCAAGTACGAATACGAAGCCAACGGCCAGTTGCATAGCCGCGATACCGGCTCGTTGGTCGGCAGCGAAGAGTTCCGCTACGACCCGGCAGCCAACCGCCTGGACTTCAATGCGCGGCAGTTGGAGAAGGTCAAGGACAACCGTATCAAGCGTTGGCGGGATCAGGAGTACCGCTACGACCCGTGGGGGAACCTGATCGAGAAGCGCTCGGGGCACAGCAAGCTGCAGAGCTTTAGCTATGACTGCGAGAACCGGCTGGTGCGTGCCGAGACAGTGGTCAACGGCAAGCTGGAAAGTACGGGCGCTTATCGCTATGACAGCCTGGGGCGGCGGATTGCCAAAACCGCTGAAATCGAAGGCGCGACGGAGCAGAAGCACTTCCTATGGCAAGGATTGCGGATGCTGCGCGAGGAGACGCCGGGGCAGAGCATTCTGTATTTGTATGAGCCGGGTAGCTATGCGCCGTTAGCGCGAGTGGATCAAGCGGAAGGAGACGAGCAGAAGGTCTATTATTTCCATACTGACCAGATAGGTACGCCGTTGGAGCTTAGCAATAGCGAGGGCAAAATCGTCTGGCAAGCGACATATCGCTCGTGGGGCTCCATAGAGCAGTTGGCCGTTAGTGAGGTCGAGCAGAATCTCCGATTCCAAGGTCAGTACTTCGATATTGAAAGTAACCTGCATTACAACATCTTTAGATACTACGATCCTGAAATAGGCCGCTTCTTCACTCAAGACCCTTTAGGGCTAGAGGGTGGGAATAATCTGTATGCGTATGTGTCTAGCCCGATTACTTGGGTCGATCCATTAGGGTTGGCCCCTTGTCCGATGCGGGAAGTTAACGGTGCAAAAGTATTTGGTAAGGGGCAAAAAGATGGTACGCCAGGTCATGATCAGTTCTCTGAGGTCATCGCTAATAAGTTAGCGATGAGCGGTAAGTTCAAAGAGATTTATATGAACAGGTCGTACAGCTTTGCAAATGGTAAGGGGGTTTCAGGCAGGCGTCCCGACATAATGGCTATTGACAAGGCTGGCAGGGTTCACGCCATAGAGTTAGCATCCAAAACTGATATGGGAGGCAAACTGCCATCGTTGACGGCACGTAATCAGGCTGCTATGACTAATTTGCCAAAAACCGGTCAGGGTAACATTGTCGTATTGAAACATCCTTACAATGCATCAAAAATAAAAAGTGTTTTGGATAATTTAATTGAGAGTATATGAGGGGCTGTTATGTCAGTATCTAGCGCTGTAGCAATATATGGTGTCGATAAAACCCCTGTCGAGACCGCCTTTGCGATTGGGTTGGATTTTTTTTCGATTATAGGGTTTGATATTATAACTTCTGGATATTATAAGTATAGAGAGGATAGGAGCGAGGAAGATCTTGACTTCGTTGAGCTTTCAGTAGTCGAACTGAAGGACGAAATACGTGCCGGTAATGTTACTTCGTTTAGGCTTTATTCTGAAAATAGTAGCGGTAGGCTGTGGGATGCATCTTTTGGCTATTCAACTGAGGATTTTGGTGGTTTTTTTCATATTGACGCGCAGTGTGTAAAGTCGCTCTTTGGAGAGCAGGAGTTTGTGGCATTTATTCGAAAGGTTTGCGACTCTTCGGAATTTAAGTATGCGATATTCTACGAGGCTGATGATGTTTCCGAAGGCTTTTATTATGCTCAAGGAGAGAATCTGGTCAGTCTTTATAACTACGAGAATCCAGTGTTGTTCGCAAGAGAGACAGGGGGGAGGTTTAGGGGCGCGGAACGCTATAATAACAATATGCTACGGATGGTCTATCCAATAAATGTGTTGAATGAGATGCATCTCCATATAGAAGTTGAAGGGATGATGCTTCGCGATTGGATTCTTAGTGACGGGCGGCACGGCACCCTTGGTGAAATGCCTAACGGTATGTGGATTTGGCAGGTAGAAGAAAAGGATCTAGGCGATGTTAATGCTGCGCTCGGAGCTTTGGGTGTTTTAATCTCTTGGAAGCCCCCTCGATCTTTAAAGTCGTCCAGAATTCTGCTGTAAAACTGATTTCTATGAATGATCGAATGATGCCAAAGGTCAGCAAGTTCGCTACGAGTACGACAAGGCCCTCCGCCTGACTGCATTGGTCAACGAAAACAGCATGCCGTACCGCTTTGCCTACGATGCGTCGGACCGGCTGGTGGAAGAAGTGCGGGTGGACAACCTGACCCGGCGCTTCACCTACAACGACGGCGGCCATCTTACCCGGCTGGACGAAATCGGCTACGGCGAGAACGGTGAACAGCCCCTGCGCGAAACGCTGTTCGAACGCGATCCGATTGGCCGCCTGATGGCCAAGCTCAACCGCGATGCGCGACAAGACTATGCCTATGACGATGTTGACCGGTTGCTGAGCATTGAACGGCCACCCAGCGGCATCGGCAAACAACTCGGCATCACCGAAAAAAAGCTGGAATACGCCTATGACCTGCTGGGGCGACTGACCCAGGAAATCACCCCACAGGGCGTACTCGGCTACGAATATGACCCGCTGAGCAACCTGACCACGCTGACCCTGCCGGACGGGCGCAAGGTCAACCACCTGTACTACGGTAGCGGTCACCTGCACCAGCTGAACCTGGACGGCCAGGTCATCAGCGACATGGAACGCGATGACCTGCACCGCGAGGTGTATCGCACGCAGGGCAAGCTGACCAGTTGCTTTGGCTACGACGCCATGGGGCGCAAGGCGTGGCAGTTTGCTTCGACGCTGCCTGCAGAGAAGCTGTCGCAAGTGCAGAATCCGGGCATCAACACCTCGCTGCTAGTGGAGCACGCCTACAACCCGATTCACCGTCGCTACCAGTACGACCCGGCGGGCGAATTGATGCGCACGCTGGACAAGCTGCGTGGCGAAATCAAGTACGAATACGAAGCCAACGGCCAGTTGCATAGCCGCGATACTGGTTCCCTCATTGGCAACGAAGAGTTCCGCTACGACCCGGCGGCCATACGGATCAGATTGGGACGCCATTAGAGTTAAGTAACAGCGAAGGCGAGATCGTTTGGCAGGCGACGTATCGCTCTTAGGGTTCGGTAGATCAGCTAGTCGTTACAAACATCGATCAGAATTTGAGATTCCAAGGTCAGTATTTTGATGCTGAAACTGAGCTGCATTACAACATGTTCCGTTATTATGACTCAGGTGTTGGGCAGTTTGTGACCCAAGATCCTATTGGGTTGCAAGGACGAGTTAATTTATACAGATATGCTATTAATGCTTTGTCTTGGATTGATCCTCTCGGTTTGGCAAATAGGCCGAACAACGGCAGATATGATATTTTTTACGATCACGCGCTGGGTCCTAAGTATCGCTACTCCAGCGATGCCGTTCAGTTTAATAGGGCAAATGCAGATCTGTTAAATAGAATGGAGATCGAGCCTGAGTTCAGGAAGGATATGCTGAATCGCTATCCTAAGCTTGAGGGGTGGGCTAACGCGGGGAACAAAAGTGCCGGCACGCCTGGTTTAATATGGCACCATCATGCAGATGTCAATAGGCTATCTCTTGTAGATCGTATGGATCATAAAGCTAATCATGGGCTATGCCACCCGATTGGTAAGGGTGGTCGAGATATATGGGGTGGCGACGCTCAAGGGTGAAAAGGGAAGCTTGACGGCGCAACGGGAAAAATTTGCTGCGGTTAACATACTGGAGTTATTAAATGTTATTAAAGAATAAATTTTATGCGCTTTCAGAGATAATTGATCATGTGAGGTTTTTTGCAGAGCAAGATGATGAGTTTTGTATTTATGGTGAGGATCAAGATCGCCTCGATCTGAGTGCGCACTATCTTGTCGCGGATTACCCAGACGTGAAGGATGATAAGGAGGTATTTCCAGAGTCTGTTAAAAAAGCAGGGCTGTGCTATTTATATTCTGGGCAGCAATTTGTTGACGTTGTAACATTGCTGGCAGAGCAAAGTCCTGATGCATCTTACGGGGACTATATTAAAGCGCTAAATTATTATCAGGATAACGATGAGTTTTTTGATTTGTAATTTTCCCGTCTTGCTGTAAGCGAGCACTCACATATCATATGTAACGTATGCTGTGCGTGACACACTGATCTCGCACAGTCATACGTATCGAGCTAGCAAACGGATGCACGAGGTGGGCGTGAGTGATGGTTGACGGCAGCAGCGGTAGTGATGACCTGTACCGCGAGGTGTATCGCACCGACGGCAAGCTGACCAGTTGCTTTGATTACGATGCGATGGAACGCAAGGCATGGCAATTTGCGTACACGCTGCCGGCAGAAAAGCTGTCGCAGGTGCACAACCCCGGTATCAATACCTCGTTGCTAGTGGAGCATGCCTACAACCCGATTCACCGTCGCTACCAGTACGACCCAGCGGGCGAATTGGTGCGCACGCTGGACAAGGTGCGTGGAGAGATCAAGTACGAGTACGAAGCCAACGGCCAATTGCACAGCCGCGATACCGGCTCGCTTATAGGTAGCGAAGAGTTCGGCTACGACCCGGCGGCCAACCGGCTGGACTTCAATGCGCGGCAACTGGAGAAGGTCAAGGGCAACCGCATCAAGCGCTGGCGCGATCAGGAGTACCGTTACGACCCGTGGGGCAATCTGATCGAGAAGCGCTCGGGGCACAGCAAGCTGCAGAGTTTCAGCTATGACTGCGAGAACCGGCTGGTTCGCGCTGAAACGCTGGTTAATGGACAATTGCACAGCGTCGGGAATTACCGCTATGACAGCCTGGGGCGGCGGATTGCCAAAACCGCTGAAATCGACGGCACCTCGGAACAGAAGCACTTCCTCTGGCAAGGACTGAGGGTGCTGCGCGAGGAGACGCCGGGGCAGAGCATTCTGTATCTCTATGAGCCTGGTAGCTATGCGCGGTTGGCACGTGTGGACCATGCGGAAGGGAACGAGCAGAAGGTCTATTACTTCCACACTGACCAGATTGGTACGCCGTTGGAGCTGACTGATAGCGAAGGCCAAATTGTCTGGCAGGCGACATATCGGTCTTGGGGAGCGATTGAGCAAATGACGGTCAGTGAGGTCGAGCAGAACCTACGCTTTGAGGGCCAGTACTTCGATGCCGAGACAGGGCTGCATTATAATACATTCCGTTATTATGATCCTGAAATGGGTAGATTTATCGTACAGGACCCATTGGGCCTGATGGGCGGGGATAATCTTTATCGTTACGGTCCGAACCCAACACTGTGGATTGATCCTCTCGGCTGGATGCCGTTGGCTAACCCAGTTAAAGTAGGTCATCACATGGTTTCACATTCGCTGGCTACTTCTTTGGGGATAACTCCATTCAAATCGTTTAATAATGTTACCTCCATGTTCTGGCTGCAGCCAGGACAATGGAATAGAATGGAGCACAGCGGTATGCACGGTTACAACGGTTTGGCCGCAAGTACCAAGCCGGCATTGACGCTGGATGCTTTTAAATCCGAAGGTCTAACGAATGAGAAATGGCTGCAGTCGCTTGAGGCTCATTATAATAATCGGAAATTTCACACTTTAGAGGAGATTTAAGATTTGTCGAGAACGGAAATTCTGGGCGTATCATTGCTGTGAATGTTTCTCCTGCTGAAGGTTGGGCGGCTACCAAAGCATGGGCGCGATCTAAAGGTGCAAGTTTGCCGGGGTGCAGTTGATGAAAAGCGCTAAAATCAGTTTTATAACGGTTAATGATTCAAGGTTGGTAGCTAGTGGTAAGTTGGAAATTGGTGGTGCAGTGGTGCGCCTTAATGATTTTGACTTTGGCGAGTTTGGGGCTGTCCAGCGAAAGGTTATTGTTGGCTGGTGTGTTGGAGAAAGACCTAGATATTCTACCGCTGTTCGTGGGCGAGAGATTTCTTCCAAGGAAATATCCATAGTTGACGAGTCCGGCGGTCCTGTTGTGCTAGATCTCGGCTGCGAAAGATTAATGCTGGACGAAGTAAGCAACGCTCATGCATGCTGCAAGCTAGTTGTTAACGTTTCGCTTGAAATTCCATTAGAAGCTTTTGGTGAAGTGCCGCCTCATATCGAGCCGCTACTCCAGTACTCTGAAATATTACATGTCACGATCTCACTTTTTAGCGAGGATGTAGGCGCGCATGTGGAGTTAAGTCCCAAGCGGCCGGTGTACGATGGTTACGGAGAATTGGGTTTTTCTCGCTGATCTGGATAAGATGAATGAATACATTGTTTCCAGGTTGGGTGCTGATGTTATTAACCTTAAAGATGCGTTCTGTGAAACTGAAATTGCAAATGAGCTGTTTGCTGAAGGCCTATTAGTCTTGGTTTGGGGGATGACGCCGTCGCACTACTATCTGTATGGCTTAAACGAGGCTGGAGATGCCGCTTATATTCCAAGGCTTATCAATCCGCAGTTCCATGGCAGCTATAGATTGCGTCGTGAAATTCAAAATCCGAGCGTTGTGCCAGGCGAGTTTTTGCTGAATTGGCCAGAATGCCTTAGCAAGAGCTTTCCAAAAATCAAAATAGGTGGCGAAGGGGAGCTATTAAAGGTCCATATCAGTGTTATGGGTTTTTACGTTCCAAATGTCGGTGTTGGACCGCCCCTATCGGTAATCATAGCTAGCAGAGAGGACAGTGAGCCTGTTATTGATCCCTTGCTAATGGTAGATATTGAGGCGGTAGAGCCTAAATTATGTTTTTGATATTTTAATATTGTTTTTGTGGTTTGTGCAATTGTATGCAGTAAGTTTACTGCATGGCTTATTTTGATTGTTTGATTTAACGTGGGTGTTTTCTCTACGTTGGTGCAGTGAGTTGTCGGATCTTTAACATTGCTGGGGTGGAACCGGATGCCAACGTTGTCTCATTCGCTTCCAAATTAGGAGAGCTACTTCTACCTCACCGACAACCAGGGCCGCGAAGTGCCATTCGTGACCCTGCAGCCGGGCGAGCGCATCTACAACCCGCACGAGCAGGTGTACCTAGTGTGCACCGAGGGCGGCCACTACATTCTGCAGACGCTGGGCAACCTGTTCTTCTACTTCGGCGAAGTACCAGACACCGACACCGACGTGCCGCTGCAGCGCATCGAAAACGCCCTCGGCCAATTCCTGCACTTCACCCGCACTGAGGATGGCAGGCTGACCGATATCAGTGCCACCGGTGGCACCCGCGTGCACCTGCATTACGACAACCCGCTGGGCCGGCTGACCGACATCAAGCGGGTAGTGAATAACGAAGCGGTCGAAACCCTGGCTCAATACCGCTACGACGAACACGGCCAGCTCAGCACGGTGATCAACCGCAACCGCAACCGCAACCGCAAAGGCGACGCCGTGCGCAGCCGCAGCTACGTCGACGGGGTAATTGCAAGCCACAGCAATGCTCTGGGCCTGACCTGCCATTACCGCTAGGAAACCCTCGATGGCCAGTCGCGCGTGGTCGAGCACTGGACATTGAGCAGAATCTGCGTTTTCAAGGTCAGTATCATGATGGCGAAACGGACCTACATTACAATACCTTTAGATATTATGATTCCCAAAATGGCCGTAACATTAGCCAAGATCCCATCGGTTTGTTTGGCGGTAATAATCTTTATCAGTATGCGCTGAACCCAAATTCTTGGATAGACGCCCTGGGGTTGGCGTGTGATAAATGGGATGTAAATGCTCATCAAGCAAACAAAAGTGCAGTAAAAGGTAAAAACTTAGGATTTGGATTCACATCATGTTGGGCAGAAAAACTTGATGTGAGACCTTGTTGAGGGCTACGATCCTGCAAGAGGGCCTGCTATGCTGGTTCCGCGAGTAGGGCATACTGTTTCTAAAGAGGGTGTAGGCATTGTCTCTTGAAGCAATATAAATCCTAGGACGGGACTTCCTTTTGTTAATGCTCGTGATGTGGTTGCGCGTGATATCAGAGAGCTTAGGCGTGTTTATCCAGACGTGCCAAATGAAAAGCTGCAAGAACTGATAGCTCTAAATGAGGCTATGTAACCAGAAGTGCGAAAATAGAGGAGTGTGCCATGAGTGATAAACTATTCGTTGAAGCTGTTTTTTCTGAGCTGTACGGCAAAAACCTTTCGCAATACAAGGATTCGCTTACTAAGCCTGTTAATGGAGATAAGGACTCCTATGCGCGGGCTCGTAATGCTCTAGCATCATTGAGTGAAACTCAAAAGCTCGATGTTTTTGATTTTTTGAAGGTTGTTATTGCGGATAGTGCTTCTGTGATTCTTGGTACGTTGGATGGGGTTCATTTTCCGGATAATCTTGAGGGTGAATTTGTGTTAAGTGTGGATGGCAATGAGATTCAAGGTAATTTGCAAGATATATTCATTGACAAGGTCCAGGAAGAAGGTGTTTATGATTAACTCTTAAATGCACTTCGCCCCAGAAGTCTGCCATCCTGTTGTGGTGTCATAAAGCTTTGAACTTAAAAATACAATTAAAAATGGCTGAGGCGTAAGCTTCAGTCATTTTAGCTATATGGTAATCGTAACGTATGTGGTTCGGCGCAGTGCCCGACACCGAGGTCCCGCTGCAGCGCATCGAAAACGCCCTTGGCCACTTCCTGCGCTTCACCCGCACCGAACAAGGCAAGCTGACCGACATCAGCACCACCGGCGGCACCCGCGTGCACTTGCACTACGACAACCCATTGGGTCGACTCACCGACATCAAACGCGTGGTCGACATTCAGGCTGTCGAAACGCTGACCCAGTACCGCTACGACGAACACGGTCAGCTCAGTGCCGTGGTCAACCGCAACGGCGACACCGTGCGCAGCTTCAGCTATGACGAGCGCCAGCACCTGGTGGCGGTGACCGATGCGCTGAGCCAGACCATCACGCTGAAACGCAAAGCGGACGGGGAGGTGGTAAAGATCGACCATCCGGACGGCACGGCAGAGACGTTTACCTACAACGTCTACGGCCAGGTGCTGACCCATACCGATGGCAAGGGCCAGACCACGCGTTTGCTGCGCACCGCCCGAGGATCCTGCTGGATTATCACCTAGCAAGCTTCTTGCTGCTGCCATGGCAAAGGCTGGAAAAACAGTTCCCTCTGTGACATGCCGCCCGCCATTTAATTCCTATTAATGTGGTAAATAAGTCTAATCTCATTCAAGAGGCAATGAAGCGAGGTATATATAATCCAAATGGCGCTAGCAACGGATCACCACTCCCTACCACATCTGCGGAATCCCTAGCCTCAGGTAAACCGCTGCATAGTGGTGGCCATTTGGGTTCTTACTATGACGCAGCTAGGAACCGCTTATTGATAGCGGAGCAGAAGATTGGCAATGTGGCTACTGCATCTGATAAGACTCTTCTTAAAAAGATCGGCGCTGTCGAACGCAGTATGATGATGAGTCTTGGTTCAGATACCTTGCGCTTACAAAATACGGACCCTAGGCCGAAAGGCACCAGGTGGACATGTTAGGAGAAAAATCATGAAATATTTCACAATGTCGCATGAGTTGGTTGAGGGTGGATATACGGATGGCGATGTTTTATTCTCTCCAGGGCTCGAAGATTACTATCAAGTAGGAAAATCCCTTCCGTTAGACGGTATATCAATTACCGTAGTGTTGGATAAAAAAGTCCGCAGTCTGAAATCTGATTTTTTCTTAACAGCATGCGGTGCGTTTATTGGGTCGAAAGAGTTAAGGGTTGTATGTGAGGAGTTGGGTTCAGATGCCAGGTTCGTAAAAGCTGAGGTGAAATATTTTGGCGGAAAGTCTGTAGAAAAGGATTACTTTTTGATTCATTTAGATGCGAAGATCAAATGCTTCGATTATGAGCAATCAGATTATTCTGGTAAGAACATGGTTTTAAGAAGATTGCAGTCAGGGGAGTTGGATGCTGAGTACTTGGCCCGAGGTGTAACAAAGCTGTGTATTGATGAATCAAAAGCAGATGGTTCTCATTTTTTATTTTTGGGTGACGTGGCTTGGATTGATCCGATAGTGTCGGAAGTTTTTGTTAGTAAGGTTGAAGACAAAAAGCTCGCGACAAGGTTCATTGCTCTCGGCTGAGTGGTCGGTTTCGCGGGTGTCACCATGCGTTGATGTGCTAAGTGTCGTAGAGTGGGGTTCGTCGAAGTTTGTGCATCGGAGATAGGCTTGATCACAAAGCCTATCAAAAAATATATCACCCTGGTTGCACGGGTGGTCGTAATAAATGGGGCGGAGGTACCGCCTGAAGATGATGGAGATATGATGAAAACATATAATGGGTTTGCCGCACTCCTGAAGGACGTCAATCAGCTTCCAATCACTGGGTGGATTTTTATTGATCGAGGTATTGATGTCGGGTCCGAGGCTTCGATTGCTGAAGCTAATTACCACCTCGCCGAAGCTGAGCTCGAAGAGATTGATTTCGAGAAAACCAAGAAGACTTTCGTTGAGTGTCCAACCTTTGTGGATATTGTTTCAATTCTTGATAAAAGACCGACTCGCCAACACTTGGGTGACTACATCGCTGGCGTGATTCATTATCGAGAAAATGACGATTTCCTTGACTGAGTTTCAGGCATTTTAGCTGGCGCTGCATCAGGCTTGTTCTTTGGCGTGTGTGCTTGCTGGTTGGTGCGGTTAACCAAACTGGTGGTAGATAGGGGGGTGCCTAAGTTATTGAACTGTTCCTATAATGCTCTTTAACAAAGGAATGGATATTTATGGAGCTGATGATTCCTCATTTTTTCAAAACCACTATGGGTGGAATCAAATCGTTGTCGCTCTGGGCTGCCGAGAATTATCGTTCCTGCCGGTGCGCGATAAAGTTTAAGGCTTTGTACGAGAAGGAATCTCACAAACCGGTTACGGCGAGAATTGCGAACAGCCCCAACGCGAAACGCTGTTCGAACGCGACCCAGTTGGCCGCTTGTTGACCAAGCTCAACCACGATGCGCGACAAGACTATGCCTATGCCTATGCCTATGACGATGTTGACGGGTTGCTGAGCATCCAGCGTCAACCCAGCGGAATCGGCAAACAACCCGGCATCACCGAATAATAGCTGGAATACGCCTATGACCTGCTGGGGCGACTGACCCATGAAATCACCCCTCAAGGCGTGCTCGGCTACGAATACGACCCGCTGAGCAACCTGACCCTACGTCAGCTGACCCAAGACGAGTCTGGCCGATGGCGCAAGTTTTAAGTGGTTTCCATTCGAGGCATGATAGGGTATTGCAAAAGTGTCCTAATCAGTGGGATAAGACTTGGGTAGCCGGGGGCGAACTAAGGCTCCTCTATAGTAGCGCGCCTCCGAGTATGAGCCGTAGACCATTAAATACTTAAAAGAAATCTTATTGGAAACTGCCAGCATTGAACTTTTGAGAGGGTTGGTATGAGCTATATTGATGTGCTTGACTCAGAGATTAATTTAAGTGGTGAGGAACCTGCGTTTGCAGGTGGCGCAACAGAAGAAGTCATCCTCGCTTTCGAGAAGGCGCTAAGTGTTAAATTTCCCGACTCGTATAAAGAATTTCTTAGGAAATATGGTGCTTTGTCATTTGCAGGCGATACTTATTACGGGATTACTAAGAATGGCGTGGACGCAGTATCCATCCCCAGCGTGGCCTTTGCTACTAAAAGCGCTAGAGCAGCTGGAGAGGCCGACGATTCGATGATCGTCGTTAAGGCTTCAGGATATGGGCCGATTTATTCAATCGATACCTCTATAACTGGGGCCGCTGGAAAGCCTGCGGTGGTAGAGACAGAGCTTTCGTTTAAACGGAAAAAAGATAAAAAAGTTATTTCTCAAGACTTTCAAGAATTTTTTACTGATATGGTAAGGCAGGCAATAAAGCAGCTATAGTCGGCCAGTGGTCAAGCCATGATTGATTTTCGGCTTGGATGATGAGCATAAAATCTATGCTTTGTCATGGATTTCGGTGCGTTCGGCAACATCATTGGCTTTACCTTGCCTGACGGTAATCGCCTGCGCTCAAGCATCCGCCAGGATGCCAACAGCCAGCAAGTTTGCGACGAGTACCACAAGGCCATCCGCCTGACTGCGTTGGTCAACGAAAACAGCATGCCGTACCGCTTTGCCTACGATGCGGCACCCAACCTCCACCGGCAAGCAATGGGCATCACCGAAGAAAAGCTGGAATACGCCTACAACCCGGTTCACCGTCGCTACCAGTACGACACGGTGGACGAATTGGTGCGCACGCTGGACAAGCTACGCGGCGAGATCAAGTACGAACACGATGCCAACGGCCAGTTGCACAGCCGCGATACCGGCTCATTGGTGGGCAGCGAAGAGTTCCGCTACGACCCGGCGGCCAACCGCCTGGACTTCAATGCGCGTCAGTTTGAGAAGGTCCAAGACAACCGCATCAAGCGTTGGCGTGATTAGAAGTACCGCTACGACCCGTGGGGCAACCTGATCGAGAAGCGCTCGGGGCACAGCAGGCTGCAGAGCTTTAGTTATGACTGTGAAAACCGGCTGGTTCGGGCGGCGACGCTGGTCAATGGCAAGCACCGGCACGTATCGCTATGACAGTCTGGGACGGCGGATTGCCAAAACCGCTGAAATCGAATGTGCGACGGAGCAGAAGCACGTCCTCTGGCAAGGATTGCGGATGCTGCGCGAGGAGACGCCCGGGCAGAGCATCCTCTATTTCTACGAGCCAGGTAGCTATGCGCCGTTAGCGCGGGTTCACCAGGCGGAAGGGGAGGAGCAGAAGGACTAATACTTCCACACTGACCAGATTGGTACGCCGCTGGAGCTGACGGATAGCGAAGGCCAAATTGTCTGGCAGGCGACATATCGGTGTTGGGGCGCGGTTGACCAGCTGACGGTTAATGAAATCGAGCAGAATCTGAGGTTCCAAGGCCAGTATTTTGATACCGAAACAGAACTGTACTACAACACTTTCTAATATACGATCCAGAAGTAGGTAGATTTACTACTCAGGATCCAATTGGGAAAAATGGAGGACTCAAACTTTACCGATATGCACCAAATCCATCATCGTGGATCGATCCATGAACTGGGTATTACACTTGATTCCCCATCATGGTTTCTCAATGAGATTGAAGGCTCTGATAAATTGCAACAGGTGTTTCATGACGCGATTAGAAAAGAAGGAGTACCTTTCAACAGGAAGTTTGAGGGAACTACTGAGGACCTAGTTAAGAAGCTGGATAAGGCATATGAGGGTATCCCTCAAAAACACTCAAAATCCCACGTTCTGGTGAAGTTATTGCGAAAAACGTAACAATCGGTGAGGCTCTTACCAAGTCCATGGGTAAGGCTTCGAGTAGTAATTCTGCAGGAGGGTGTAGTTAGTGAAAACAAAAGCTAACATTCAATTGTTTTCCCCAGGCATTGTGTTGTTTGATCCGCTGGTGTTGTCAAGTTTCTTGCAGCATAATGGTGTTGCGGATTCAAACGTGTTCGAGCAATTTATTCAGGATGAAAATTTGGGTAGGGCTGCTATTGAAAACGGCGTGATTTGTCCAATGTATCAAATCTCAGAGCAGGATTACTCAGTTTTCATTGAGAACGGAAATGATGCTAAGTATGAACTGCCGGTGCCAAAATTTTCTTACTCTGATTTTCCGCTCAAGATTAAATCAGGTATTATGATTGCGTCTGATTTGAATGCTCTTTTGGATTGGGATGATGACTTTTTCTTGAGTTACAAGAAGAGGTACGACTCCCGGCTTTCGAGTAATGATTTTCTTGAAATCGAATCAGGCCTTTACAATTTGACAATTAATGGGTACGTGGGACTTCGGAGTCGTTCCGCCAACTGCGGCTATGGTTTGATTTTTCAAGCTGTGGACTGCTTGCCCGCTGTTTCCAAGGATACTTTTGCAGACGACTTGGATTTTGAGTTGGCCGGTTACCAGCAATGATCGCAGAGTGGTGGAACCGGTAGCGCATCTGGCCATGGACGACCTGGCCGTTAACCATGTACTCAACCAGCGTCGGCAGGTAAATGGGCATCGCCGATACGGTAATGACCCGCAGGGCTGATTGACCCAGGAAATAACACCGCAAGGCGTGCTCGGCTATGAATACGATTCCCTGAGCAAGCTGCGCGGGGAGATCAAACACGAATACGAAGCCAACGGCCAGTTGCACAGCCGCGATATCGGGTCCCTCGTAGGTAGTGAAGAGTTCAGCTACGACCCGGCAGCCAACCGCTTGGACTTCAATGCGCGTCAGTTTGAGAAGGTCCAAGGCAACCGCATCAAGCGTTGGCGGGATCAGGAGTATTGGTATGACAGCCTGGGTCGGCGGGTTGCCAAGCAATCCGAGATCAACGGCAGCACGGAGCAGAAGCACTTCCTTTGGTAAGGGCTGAGGATGCTGCGTAAGCAGATGCCTGAGCAGAGCATGCTGTATGTCTAGGAGCCGGGCAGCTATGCGCCGTTGGCAAGGGTCGATTGGGCGGAAGGGGGCGCGCAGAAAGTCTACTACTTCCACACTGACCAGATTGGAACGCCTCTGGAGCTGACTGATAGCAAAAGCCAAATTGTCTGGCAGGTGACGTATCGGGCTTGGGGGCGATTGAGCAGGTGTCGATCAATGAAGTCGAGCAGAATCTGCATTTCCAAGGTCAGTATTCTGATACTGACGAGCCGCTGGGGTGGTGTTCTTCCAGGCTTGGGCAGAACATGGGGCATAGGACGGGAGATGGGATGGCTAACCATCACCTTACTCCTGAGTAGTTCATTAATAAGCCTATTGTCAGTTCTATGTTTAAAAGGCTAAAAGGGCTAGGGTTTGATGCCGACGGGGCGTAAAATGGTATTTTCTTGCCCGATAAGAAAAATGTTCAGCTTGTCGATGTGCCAGGGCATTGAACGAATCGTGATGTCTATGCCGCTGCTGTTGGTAAGAAATTACTCGAGCTCAATAAAATGGCACGACAATGGAGTGATATTCAGTTGGCTTTGGGTATTAAAAATATCCAGGATTGAGCAAGGTCCGGACTTCAGAACGGGTTGCTTAATACTGATCCATCTAACTTTAGGTTGCTGTGAAGTTTATGAAAGAATTTTATATGATCAGTGCTGCGGAAAGCGACCATGTTCCGCTTTTCTTTGACGAGGTGTGGGTCCCAGAATTGCCTGCGTTCAATCAAGTGATTGCGAATCCTGATGTATTGGATTTTTCAGATTCTTATGAGATGGAAGCTGACCTGAATAAATTTCACGTCGATGTGACATTTGAGCAGTATCTCGCCTCATCGGAATTCATTCGAATGTGCGAAAATTTTAATTGTAAGTTTCTGAGCATACCTGTGATGATTTCGCTTCGCGGCTCTACGAAGCCTGAAAAAGATTATAAGTTTTTCTGTGTGCTTAGTAGATGTTCATTACTAGACGTCGAGCGGTCTACCTTTGAATTGGTGGATGACGGGCTCTTGCGCCCAGAGAATGAACGGCAATATATGTCTCCTTTATATGCTCGAATAGATAGGTTTTGCGCAAGGTCAGATGTAGAATATGATTTATTCTACTGTGAAGAGTTGAAGCAAGTGGTCTGTTCTTCCGAATTTAGAGAAGCATACTTAAAAAATAGTTTCATTGGCCTCTATTTTGAAAAAATTGATGAAGGATTTGTATGTGCTCCTTGGAGTTGAGCTCGTAAAGTCAAGCACTTCTAGAACTGCGCTGGTAGAAACACCCATTACCGGTGCATGAGAAATTATATAGATCAATTGGAAGTGGAAGTCATTGCGGGTGTGAAGTCTCTGGCATGTGAACGAAGTCATCAACCTTAAAGGGGTTAATGTATGGTGACCGAGGTTGATTTGGATTTGGTGCAGGTTGTTAGTTCTGAGATCTATTAGAAGATGCTGTCATAATTAACTAGCGTCGTTGGAATTGAGATCGAGTCAGGATATGCGGAGGTCTTCGCAAGGCACGATGCAGCGAAGCTAGTGAGAGCGGGTCTAATCGCTCAAGATATAATGGTTTTTATGAACGAAAAATATGATTTCATAAAACAATATTCTATCGTTAAACTGTCTGCACGTCCCAAAGATGAAGAGGATGAAGAGTATTCTCCGGGATTCGCTCCCCCTGATGATGAGAGAAGCAAAACACTCAAAGTAGGCAAGTATTCGCGAGGCTTTTTGGTTACCGATAGTATAGAGTACGCTTTGGCTATCGAAGGGATCGAGCCTTTGCTTCAATATTTAAAAAACCTAGAATTCCAAATGCAAAAAACTATGCTGGTCAAATTATAGGTTTTGTCGACGTTAAGTGAAATTCACCGTCGCTACCCATACGATCCGGCAGGTGAACAGATACGCTCCCTCGACAAAGCGCGTGGCGAAATCAAGTGCGAGTACGAAGGCCACGTCCAGTTGGACAGTCGCAATACCCGCTCGGACAGTGGTAAACGGCTAGATTGAAAGTACGAGGGTTTAATAGCTATGAAAGCCTGGTGCGGCGGATTGCCAAGCAGTCGGAGATTAATGGCACCGCGGAGCAGAAGCGTTTCTTGTGGCAAGGGCTCCGGGTATTGCGTGAGGAGACGCCTGGCCAGAGCATTCTGTGTCTTCTACCTTGAGACTGTCGATGATCAATTATTGACTTCTGATTTCTAGGCCTAATTCAAGCCCTATCTGCTCCCGATAAGGTTACTCATCCATGTTAAGGCATAATTTATTCCCATCCACTATTTTGCAGGGCCATCTATTTTCTGTGTAACTGTCGGGCACAAAACAGAAACCGGGGTGGCTTACCCAATAGGTCTGCCAGGCCGAGCCTGACTTCCTCAGTTGTGGGCAACTGGTATAGTCCAGTTTATTAAGCGCAATTGTCGTGACGATGCCCGCTAACGGCGCGAGCACGATGAGCGAGTAAACAGAGGCTTTCATCATTCCCGTCTGAAATTTCGCAAGGCCGGATTTGGTAGGTGGATCGAACCTTTTTCCTGTGTATATTGCGAACGCGCTTGCAACGACGCAAACAAGCATCACGGGCGGGGCCATGAGCAAGCCGAAAGCCATGTATTGAACCTCAATTGCCGACGCCTGTCGCCACAGCTGCCCGTAAATTGGCAGCACATGAGCGATCAACCAATACGTAGAAAATCCACCTATTGTCGCACATATCAAGAGCGTCAATGCGGCACGTAGCCTGAACTTGAGAGATTCAGTAGACCATTTACTCGGAGTCATTGGTGCGTGCTCAAAACCTAGGGTGTTGAAGTCCGGAAAGCGCAGGCAGCTTGACGCCTCAGGCCAATCGAAGCCTGGTGTGCTCGGAATAAAATTAGGGGGTAAATCATGTAGTAATCCTGAATCCCTTTGTCGATGGCCGCACGCAACAAGCGCTTCAGTAAAACTATTGATAACGTCATTCTATAGCGCTCAAGGTCGCTCGTGTCGATGGGTTCGGTCAATTGTCGGATATTGTCAACGGGGTAACGTTGGGCGTCCCTTTGATCTCAAGGTCGTTATCCCCAAGCAGAGCACCCAGACACGCCATTGAGTCGCCCCGGCCATGGGCTTCGATAAGAGATCGGTGGCCGCATCCCAAGCCTCGTTCGATAACTACACAGCCGGCCCATCAAAATCTGCCACACGAAAAGGCCAGCCTGCAGATTGACTACCTAACGACGCATCCCGAGCTCAGCATCATCCAGAAGCGCCTTGGCCAGCGCGCTCAGGTAGTAGGACGCCCAGATCAGTTGCGGATTTTCATCCATCACCCCGGTGATGGTCAGATCGCGCACGCAACCCATCAGCTCCGAGGCTTGCTCCCTGGCATCCTGGCAGGGGATACCTGGGGCGATGCAGAACAGCGGGCGGGTTTGGCCCTCAGCCTGGTAGAACATGGTTTTGCCGGGTGTGGTGTATTCGTTTGTGCCGTCTTTTGGCATTGGCTAGCTCCCTGAAAATGCGGGTGCCTGGGCTGGCCCTTTCGCCGGCAAGCCGGGCCCACACGGGTTCACCACGCGCCTAAGGGTCGTCTACAACCTCAGGGGCGGCGCCGTGCGAGTGGTTAGCCTTTGAAAACGCCAGAACAGGCCTGACATGATGCGGCTTAGTGAAGCGTTCTCGGCTCTGTCGGCATTTGCACTTGCACCAAGGCCACCTCAAGCAGCTTGCGCAAGGTTTCGAGCTCGTGCATGGAGGTCATGATCAACAAGGAGCAGGGCGATTTGGGGTGCATCACCATCGCCTGCTGGGCGACGGCCTCGGCACAGAGTGCGTAGTCCGCAGCCATCATGAGTGTGTCTTCCAGGGTGTGGGGAGTGTGGGGTGGGTCGGGGACTATCTTCAGCATAAAACCCTCTCAGTGCCTGCAGGGCTGCCGCAAATCCGCTGTCAAACGGAAAGGGTGGCAGCTGTTCGTGGGTTGACAGACCGAGGGCACTGAGAATCCCGGCGCACACAGAGGTGCCCCACGTACAGCTGCCATAACAGGCATTGCACATGCTCTCAGTGACTCACGGTCTGTCAAAACCGTATCGCCGATTGGCAGCGACCGGCCGAGACTATGACCCACGTTTAGCGCATGCAACGAAAAACAGGTGCACGCATTATCTTTGGGAAATGGACTACAACAAAGGGAATTAATCTGATTCTTTCAGCCGTTTTCCGTAGGAAAACATCCCCGCCACCGTGATGTTCCACCACGTGAAACCACATTCAATTGTGCTCCCGCCCCACTCGCGCTTATCTGTTCGCAACCACGACCTGCCTCAACCGTCGTGACCTCAAAGCGAACAACAAGAACGGGACCCACCCGCGCGAGGAGATTCCCCATGCAGCAGCACCAGCACATCCTGGCCTGGCTCACCGACGTAGCCAGCGACCTGCGCGCCATCCGCCACGATATCCATGCCCACCCCGAACTCGGTTTTGAAGAAAGCCGCACCGCGGCCCTGGTCGCGCAACTGCTCCAGGAGTGGGGCTACGAAGTGCACACCGGCATCGGCAAAACCGGTGTGGTCGGCGTGCTGCGCAATGGCAGCAGCCCACGCAAACTGGGCCTGCGTGCCGATATGGACGCACTGCCTATCGTAGAAACCACCGGCGCTGAATACACCAGCCGTCACCAGGGCTGCATGCACGCCTGCGGCCATGACGGCCACACCACCATGCTGCTCGGCGCGGCTCGCTACCTGGCGGCCACGCGCCAGTTCGACGGCACGCTGACGCTGATTTTCCAGCCGGCCGAGGAGGGCCAGGGCGGGGCCGAGGCGATGCTGGCCGATGGGCTGCTGGAGCGCTTCCCGTGTGATGCGCTGTTCGGCATGCACAACATGCCGGGGCTGCCGGCGGGGCACCTGGGTTTTCGTGAAGGGCCGATGATGGCTTCGCAGGACCTGCTGACCGTGACCATCGAAGGCGTCGGCGGGCATGGCTCCATGCCGCACCTGACGGTCGACCCATTGGTGGCGGCAGCCAGTGTGGTGATGGCGCTGCAAACCGTGGTGGCGCGCAATATCGATGCGCAGGAGGCGGCGGTGGTAACCGTGGGCGCCCTGCAGGCAGGCGAGGCGGCCAACGTGATCCCGCAGCAGGCGCTGCTGCGGTTGAGCTTGCGTGCGCTGAACGCCGAGGTGCGGGCGCAGACCTTGGAGCGGGTGCAGGCGATCATCGTCAGCCAGGCCCAAAGCTATGGCTGCAGCGCCCGCATCGAACACCGCCCGGCGTACCCGGTGCTGGTCAACCACCCCGACGAAAACGCCTTTGCCCACCAGGTCGGCGTCGAGCTGCTCGGCGCCGAGGCGGTGGATGGCAACACCCGCAAGCTGATGGGCAGCGAAGACTTCGCCTGGATGCTGCAACGCTGCCCCGGCGCCTACCTGTTCATCGGCAACGGCGTACAGCGCCCGATGGTGCACAACCCTGCCTACGACTTCAACGACGACATCCTGCTGACCGGTGCCGCCTACTGGGGCGCCCTCACCGAGCGCTGGCTCAACTAGGCAGCTTCAAGCTTCAAGCTTCAAGCTTCGAGCTTCAAGCTGCAAGTAAAGGCCGCGCATGGCCCGCTTCTGCTTGCAGCTTGCAGCTTGCAGCTTGCAGCTTGCAGCTCGCCGTTCGCCGCCGTTTCTGGCCAACAGATTGATGGAGTGTCCCGCATGCAGACTTCACACACAGGCGCGTCGCGTACCCGGCAAGTGGTCGCGGCGGTCATCGGTAATGCCCTGGAGTGGTATGACTTTATCGTGTACGGCTTTCTGGCCAGCATCATCGCCCGCCAGTTCTTTCCCTCCGACGACGAGTACGCCTCGCTGCTGATGGCCTTGGCCACCTTCGGCGTGGGATTTTTCATGCGGCCGGTGGGCGGGGTGCTGCTGGGTATCTATTCCGACCGCAAAGGGCGCAAGGCGGCGATGCAACTGATCATCCGCCTGATGACCGTGTCCATCGCCATGATCGCCTTTGCGCCCAGCTACCTGGTCATTGGCATGGGCGCGCCGCTGTTGATCGTGGTGGCGCGCATGCTGCAGGGCTTTGCCACGGGCGGGGAATACGCCAGTGCCACGGCGTTTCTGGTAGAAAGTGCACCGGCCCATCGCAAGGGGCTGTATGGCTCGTGGCAGCTGGTGGGGCAGTGCCTGGCGGTGTTTTCGGGCGCGGCCATGGTCGCGCTGGTGACCCACCTGTGCACTCCCGAGGCGTTGGACAGCTGGGGCTGGCGAATTCCGTTCGTGATCGGCTTGCTGATCGGGCCGGTGGGGCTGTGGATTCGCAAGCACATGGAAGAGCCCGAGGCGTTCCTCGAAGCGCGCAAGCAGGCCAAGGGCCAGGCGCCGAGCTTGTGGCAGGTGCTGCGCGAGCATCGGCGCAGCTTGCTGGTGTCGATGGGGCTGGCCTGTGGGGCGACCGTGTCGTTTTACGTGGTGCTGGTGAACATGCCCACCTTCGCCCACAAAAACCTTGGCCTGCCACTGGACCAGGTGCTGCTGGTGCAGATGCTGGCCGTGGGCCTGATGACCGTGGTCATCCCCCTGGCCGGAGCACTGTCGGACCGGCTTGGCCGGCGCCCGGTGCTGATGGCCTTTACCTTGGCATTTTTCGTGATGGTGTACCCGCTGTACGTGTGGGTAGCCGCAGCGCCGTCGATCGAGCGCCTGCTGGTGATGCAACTGCTGCTGTGTACCGCCATCGGCGGCTTCTTCGGGCCGGCGCCCACCGCCTTGGCCGAGCAGTTCCCGATCGAGGTGCGCTCCACCGGGGTGTCGGTGGCCTATAACGTGGCGGTGATGGTGTTCGGCGGCTTCGCGCCGTTGATCGTCACGTGGCTGAGCAAGGTGCTGGGCACCCCGGTGGCGCCGTCGTTCTATGTGCTGTTCGCTTGCTTGTTGACTCTGCTGGGCACCTACTGCCTGAAAGAAGCCCCTCGCGCTGGCAAAGCTGCCGCTTTCAACTTTGGAGTGAAACCGTGAACCCGTTAGCCATTGACCCGATCGTTGCCCTGGATGCCCAGGCGCTGTCCGAGGCGATCCACGCGCGCCAGGTGTCGTGCCGTGAAGTGATGCAGGCCTACCTGGGCCACATCGAGCGCTTCAACCCACAGGTCAATGCGCTGGTGTCGCTGCGCGAGGGCGCGGTGCTGCTGGCCGAGGCCGAGGTGCGTGACCGCGAATTGGCCGCCGGCCAGTCGCGCGGCTGGATGCATGGTATGCCGCAGGCGGTCAAGGACCTGGCCGCCACGGCGGGGCTGCGCACGACGCTTGGCTCGCCGCTGTTTGCCGAGCAAGTGCCGGCGCATGACGCCATCAGCGTGGCGCGGGTGCGGGCGAGCGGGGCGATCATTGTCGGCAAAAGCAATGTGCCGGAATTCGGCCTCGGCTCGCAGAGCTACAACACGTTGTTCGGCACCACCACCAATGCCTATGACCACCGCCGTGTGGCCGGCGGCAGCAGTGGCGGCGCCGCGGCGGCGTTGGCCATGCGCCTGCTGCCGGTGGCTGACGGCAGCGACATGATGGGCTCGCTGCGCAACCCGGCCGCGTTCAACAACGTGTTCGGCCTGCGCCCTTCGCAAGGGCGGGTGCCTTACGGGCCAACGCCGGAGCTGTTCGTGCAGCAGTTGGCCACCGAGGGGCCGATGGGGCGCACGGTGACGGACGTGGCGCGCTTGCTGTCGGTGCAGGCCGGGCACGACCCGCGCGCGCCGCTGTCGCTCAGTGACGGCCCGCGTGACTTTGCCGCCGGGTTGCAGCGCGATTTCAAAGGGGTGCGGGTGGGCTGGCTGGGCAACTTTGACGGCTACCTGCCGATGGACGAGGGGGTGATGGACCTGTGTCAGGCGGCCTTGGCAGACTTCGCCGAGCTGGGCTGCGAGGTCGAGGCGTGCCAGCCAGGGTTTGACCCGGGGCGTTTATGGCAATGCTGGCTCACCCTTCGCCACTTCCTGGTGCACGGCAACCTGGGCGCGGCGTATGCCGACCCAGGCAAGCGTGCACAGCTCAAGCCTGAGGCGCAGTGGGAAGTGGAGGGCGGCCTGCGCCTGACCGCGGCGGACGTCTACCAGGCTTCGCTGGACCGCAGCGCGTGGTACCTGGCGCTGGGCAAGTTGTTCGAGCGTTACGATTATTTGCTGTTGCCGGCTGCCCAAGTGTTCCCTTTCGATGCAGCCGAGCCGTGGCCCAAGGTGGTTGGCGGGCAGGCGATGGACACCTACCACCGCTGGATGGAGGTGGTGATTGGCCCGACTTTGGCCGGCCTGCCGAGCATGAGCGTGCCGGTGGGGTTCAACGCCGCCGGGCTGCCGATGGGCCTGCAGATCATAGGCCCGGCCCAGGCGGACCATGCCGTGCTGCAACTGGCCTATGCCCACGAACAACTGACCCGCTGGGTAGCGCGGCAGCCGCCTGGGTGCCTGCAGGTGCGCTGAAAGCCCTGGGCAGGCCCGTATCTTGCTGGGCATGATGACCATCCACGCACAGACACGGAGGTCGAACCCATGGGTATTACCGCAGACAGCGGGGGCGTGCGCTCGGTGGAGCGGGCACTGGCGATTGTCGAACTGCTTGGTGAACACCACGCGCTGGGGCTCGAAGAGCTGCATTACCTGACGGCACTGCCCAAAGCCACGGTATCGCGCATGCTCGCCACCTTGCAGGAGCAGGGCTGGGTCTACCGTGGCCTGAGCGACCGCCGTTACCGCTTGTGTGCCCGGCGCCTGTTTGGCGACCGCCAGCTGCGCTTCAAGCGCACACTGGTGGAACGCGCCGCGCCGCTGTTGTTGGAGCTGAGCGAGCGCACCGGGCTGGTGGCGGACCTTTCTTCTTTTGACGGCGAACGGCTGGAGGTGATGGAAAGCGCCATTGCGCAGGTGCTGCGCAAACGCTACCCGCACACCTGCCAGCTCGTTGGGCACCATGCCAGCTTGTTTCACTCGGCCATGGGCCGGGCGTGCCTGAAGGAGCTGGCGCCGGATGAGGTACAGCGCCTGGCGGCGCATGAGCGGGTGCGCGATGAGGCGCTGTTGCGCGATATCGAGGCTGATGGGCACAACGGCTTTGGCCAGCGCACCGAAGGGTTCTGGGAATACCCGGTGCGCTTGCCGTTCCTGATCCGGGCGATTGCCCTGCCGGTGCGGGTGGAGGGGCGGCTGGTGGGCAGCATCGCGCTGCACTGGCCGCTGGACCTGGCACCGGTGGAGCGGGTGCAGAGCTTGCACCTGAACAGCTTGGCGGCGACGGTGGGGCAGGTACAGCACGCGTTGCTGAACTGAGGCGGCTGTTCCGGCCTCACCGCCGGCAAGCTGGCCTCATCGCCGGCAAGCCGGCCACAGGGACCTGGGCTGGGTTCAGGAATCTGGACACCCATCCAATGCCCTGGGCAGTCCAGGTACAGCACAGAGCTCAAGCACTGCGCGGTCCCTGTGGGAGCCGGCTTGCCGGCGATGAGGCCAGTGAAAACAGTGCAAACAGTTGCCCCAAAGCGGCGTTTGCAGCTATGCCTACTGTTGCCCCCCAAACAAGGTCCCAAGCTAATGTTGGTCGTCGAAAACCTGCGCAAGTCATTCGCCACCGCCCAAGGCCCTCTGGAGGTGCTGCGCGGGGTGGACCTGTCGCTGGACCGTGGCAGCAGCCTGGCCCTGATGGGCGAGTCGGGCAGCGGCAAGAGCACCTTGCTGCACCTGCTGGCGGGCCTGGACCGCGCCGACAGCGGGCGCATCCTGATCGATGGCCAACCACTGGACAACCGCGGCGAAGCGGCCTTGGCACGCTGGCGGCGCGAGAGCATCGGCCTGGTGTTCCAGCAGTACAACCTCATCAGCAGCCTGGACGTGGCGGCCAACCTGGCCTTCCAAGCGCGCCTGGCGGGGCGCCATGACCCGGCCTGGGTGACCCACTTGGCCCGCCGGTTGGGGCTGGCCCCATTGCTGCAACGCTACCCGGAGCAACTGTCTGGCGGGCAGCAGCAGCGCGTTGCCATCGGCCGCGCGCTGGCCAGCCGGCCGTTACTTCTGCTGGCTGACGAGCCCACCGGCAGCCTTGACGAGGCCAGCAGCGATGAAGTGTTGGCGCTGCTGCTGCAACTGGTGAACGAGGCGGGTAGCAGCGTGCTGATGGTGACCCACAGCCAGCGCCTGGCCGCCAGGCTGCAGCGCCGCTGCATGCTGCAGATGGGCCGGGTGCAGGGGTGATGATCAGTTTGCGGACCACCTTGCAGGCCCTGTGCAGCCATTGGTGGCGCCACCGGCTGCAGTGCATCAGCATCTTCACCGGGCTGTGGCTGGCCACGGCGCTGTGGAGCGGCGTTCAGGCGCTCAACACCCAGGCCCGTAACGACTACGCACAAGCCAGTGCGGTGCTTGCCGGGCCTGCCCGCCCACAACTGGTAGCACGCTCGGGGCAGCGTTTCGACCAGGCGTTGTATGTGCAATTGCGCAGGCTGGGCTGGCCGGTGACGCCCGTGCTGGAAGGGCGCCTGCGCCTGGCGGGGCAGCAGCAGGTCGCGTTGCGGCTGATCGGCATCGAGCCGCTTGGCCTGTTGCCGGGCATGGCCGTGGCCGGTGCCGATGTGCAGAATTTTGACTTACAGGCGTTCGTGGGCACGCCGGGGCAAGCGTGGGTAGGCCCGGACACGCTGCGCCAGCTGGGCCGCCAGCCCGGCGATCAGGTCAGCACGGTGGACGGGCAGGTACTGCCGCCGCTTACCTTGCACGCGCAGCTGGCACCGGGTGTAGTGGTGGTCGACATCGGCCAGGCGCAGGCCTTGCTCGATGCCCCCGGGCAATTGTCGTGGCTGCTCAGCGACAGTGACCGGCCACTGCCGAGTGACATCGCGGCCAGCCTGAAGCTGCAGCCGCCCGGCGACGATGCCGACCTGCAGCGGCTGACCGCCAGCTTTCACCTGAACCTCACCGCCCTCGGCCTGCTGGCCTTCGTGGTGGGGTTATTCATTGCCCATGCTGCCATCGGGCTAGCGCTGGAGCAGCGCCGCGGGTTGATCCGCACCTTGCGCGCATGCGGTGTGAGCCTGAAGGTGCTGTTGACAGCGCTCGCCTTGGAGCTGGGGTTGTTTGCGCTGCTGGGTGGTGTGGCGGGCGTGGCTGCAGGCTACCTGCTGGCCGCGCTGATGCTGCCTGATTTCGCCTCCAGCCTGCGCGGGCTTTATGGGGCCCAGGTGGCAGGGCAATTGCACTTGCCGGCGCACTGGTGGCTGGCAGGCATTGCCGTCAGCTTGTTCGGCGCACTGCTGGCGGGGCTCGACAGCCTGCTGCGTGCGGCGCGTCTGCCATTGCTGGCCTTGGCGCAGCCCCAGGCCTGGCGCCTGGCGCAAGTGCCTTGGTTGCGGCGCCAGGGTGGCGCTGGCGCCGTGCTGCTGATGGTGGCGGCGGGCTGCGGCTACCTGGGTCAGGGGCTGCCCAGTGCGTTTGGCATGCTGGCCGCTTTGCTGCTGGCGGCGGCGCTGTTGTTGCCGGGGTTGCTGGCGCTTTTGCTCGGCGGCCTGGCGCGGGTGTGCAAGCGCCCGCTGGCGCAGTGGTTCGTTGCCGACAGCCGCCAGCAACTGCCGGCCTTGAGCTTGGCACTGATGGCGCTGTTGCTGGCCTTGGCCGCCAGTGTCGGGGTCGGCGGCATGACCGAAGGCTTTCGCCGCACCTTCATCGGCTGGCTGGACCAGCGCCTGGCCGCCGATGTGTACGTCACGCCCCGCGACAGCGCGCAGGCGCAGCAGATCTACGCGCGCTTGCGGGCAGACCGTACCGTCAGCGCGGTGCTGCCCAGCTGGCGGGTGGACTGGCGCCTGCAGCAGTGGCCGGTGCAGGTACAGGGGGTGGATGATCACCGCTTCTACCGTCAGCACTGGCCATTGCTGCAGCAGGCGCCGGGCGCCTGGCAGGCGCTGGCCGACGGCCGTGGTGCGATGCTCAGCGAGCAGCTGGCCCGTCGCCTTGGCCTGGCTGTAGGGCAGGCCCTGCAGTTGCCTGGCGAGCCACCGCAGGCCATGGCCGTGGTGGGCATTTATGCCGACTATGGCAACCCCAAGGGCCATGTGCTGGTCAACGCTGACTGGTTGCGCAGGCATGCACCAGCGGCCAGCCTGGCCGGCTTGAGCCTGCTGGTACCGCCTGAACGGGTAGCTGCACTGAAGGATGAACTGCAACAACGCTATGCCCTGGATGACAATCAGGTGGTGGAGCAGGCCCGCCTCAAAGCCTGGTCGAGCGAGGTGTTCAGCCGCACCTTCGCGGTCACCGCGGCATTGAACAGCCTGACGCTAGGGGTTGCCGGCGTTGCGTTGTTCATCAGCCAGCTGACCTTGAGCCAGCGCCGCCTGGGGCAGTTGGCGCCGTTGTGGGCGTTGGGTGTGCCACGGCGCTGGCTGGCCTGGCTGAGCCTGGGGCAAACGCTGATGCTCAGTTGCTTCACCGTGCTGCTGGCGATACCCCTGGGCCTGCTGCTGGCCTGGTGCCTGGTGGCGGTGGTGAACGTGCAGGCGTTCGGTTGGCGGTTGCCTTGGCATGTATTTACCGGGCAGCTGGTGCAACTGGCGGTATTAGGTCTGTTGACCAGCCTGCTGGCCAGCGCCTGGCCGTTATGGCAGCTGGCACGCAGCCAGCCAAGCGCACTGTTGAGGCAATTTGCCGATGAAAGCTGAAACGTGGCTGTTGATGGCATGCCTGCTGCTGGCCGGCTGCGACCCGCCTGCGCCAGCAGCCAAGAGCTTTGCGGGCCTGGGTGAGGATGCGGCGGCGTTCAGCCAGGTGGTACCGGGGCATGCGCTGGCATTCCCCCGTGACCATGGCGCGCACGAGGGCTTTCGTATCGAATGGTGGTACGTCACCGCCAACCTGCGCGATGCCCAGGGCCGTGACTGGGGCGTGCAATGGACGTTGTTCCGCTCGGCCTTGCGGCCCGGGCCTGAGACCTGGAACTGGAACAGCCCCAACCTGTGGATGGGCCACGCCGCGCTGACCGGCCCGGGCGGCCATCAGGTCAGTGAAACCCTGGCGCGCGGTGGCATCGGCCAGGCTGGCGTCGAGGCGCAACCGTTCCGGGAGTGGATCAACGACTGGTCGCTGCTGGGCAAGCCCGGTGTCGAGCGCCTGCAGATGCGTGCCAGCGGGGAGGGGTTTGGCTATGACCTGGCCCTCACCAGCGATCAGCCGCTGCTGCTGCACGGGGTGCAGGGCTACAGCGAAAAATCCGGCAAGGGCCAGGCGTCGTACTACTACAGTCAGCCGTTCTACAGGGTCAGTGGAGAGGTCGAGCGAGCGGGGCAGCGTGTCGCCGTCACAGGGCAGGCCTGGCTTGACCGGGAATGGAGCAGCCAGCCGTTGGCCGCCGGGCAAAGTGGCTGGGACTGGTTTTCCCTGCACCTGGATACGGGCGCCAAGCTGATGCTGTTCCAGGTACGCGAGGATCAAGGGCCGCCTTACCGCGCGGGCACCTGGGTCGATGCCCAGGGGCAGGTACGGGCGCTGCAGGGCGGGCAGATCGAATTGGCACCGCTGGCCTGGACGCGGCAAGACAATGGCAAACAGGTGCCCACCCGCTGGCGGGTGAAAGTGCCAGCGGTGCAGGTGGATGTCGAGGTGGATGCGCTAGAGCCCAAAGCCTGGATGGGCACACGCTTTCCTTATTGGGAGGGCCCGGTACGTGTGGGCGAGAAGGGCCGTGGGTATCTGGAGATGACGGGTTACTGAGGCCCGCACAGGCAGCGCAGTGCTGTGCGGGCATCGGATTGCCACCGGTGGGACTTCACCGGCCTACTTGAAGCCCGTCACCGCATGTGGCACGTACGGGGCTTGCAGGCGCTGCACTTCCTCAGCGCTGAGCTCGAACTGCAGCGCGCCAATCGCATCGTCGAGGTGCGCCACCTTCGATGCCCCTACGATCGGCGCCGAAACCCCTCGCTTGCCCAGGACCCAGGCCAGCGCCACCTGCGCCATGGGCACGCCACGTTCGCCGGCGATCTGTTCGACCACATCGATCACCCGACCGTCTTCCACTTCAGTTTTTTCATAGAACGACTGGCCGGAAATGTCGGTACGGGTACGCGCGGTCTGCTGGCCATGCGGGCGGGTCAGGCGGCCGCGGGCCATCGGGCTCCAGGGCATCAGGCCCACGCCCTGGTCCAGGCACAGCGGGATCATTTCGCGCTCTTCCTCGCGGTAGATCAGGTTGAGGTAGTTCTGCATCGACACGAAGCGGCTCCAGCCGTTGCTGGCTGCCACCTGCTGGGCTTTGGCGAACTGCCAGGCATACATCGAGGAGGCGCCGATGTAGCGCGCCTTGCCGGCTTTGACCACATCGTGCAGCGCTTCCATGGTCTCCTCGATGGGCGTGTGGTAGTCCCAGCGGTGGATCTGGTAGAGGTCTACATAGTCGGTGCCAAGGCGGGTGAGGCTGGCGTCGATATTGGCCATGATCGCCTTGCGGGACAGGCCTTGCTCGTTGGGCCGGGTGCTGCCTTCCCACATGTTGGCCGGGAAGAACACCTTGGTGGCGATCACGGTTTCTTCGCGGCGGGAGAACGCCTTCAGCAGCTTGCCCAGGATCAGCTCCGAGGTGCCGGCCGAGTAGCTGTTGGCGGTGTCGAAGAAGTTGATGCCTTGCTCCACGGCGTGGCGGATGATCGGGCGGCTGTCGTCTTCGCCGAGGGTCCAGGGGTGGGTGCCGGCGCCCGGCTCGCCGAAGGTCATGCAGCCCAGGCACAGTTTCGAAACATCCAGGCCGGTGTTGCCCAACTTGACGTACTGCATCCGCTTCTCCTCGTGGTCGTTTGCGATGGGTGAAGCTTAGCGGGGCTATGGCCCTGCGGAAATCCCGTATCGCTGCAGGCGAGCTCTGCAGAAATTCACAAGCGCAGCAGGGGCTTGACCTGTTGCTGCAAAAAGTCGGTGACGGCCTTGATGCGTGGTGTATTGCGCACGTCCTCATGCACGGCCAGCCATATTTCGATGCTCATGGTTTGTGTTTCTTCCCCGATGGCCTGCAGGCCATGCTCCTGGGCCATGAACGCCGGCAGGCAGGCGATGCCGATGCCGCCGGCCGCCGCCTGGGCCTGGATACGCAGGTCGTTGCTTTGCAAGACAAAGGTTTGATGGTGGGTTTGCGCGAGCAACCACTGCTGCTGCGGCGACTTGGCCTGGGACTGGTCGTAGCCGATGTAGCGTGGCGCGCTGGTGCTGCGCAGGTAGCCGGGGGCGGCATACAGGCGGTAATCCAGGTGGCCGAGCAGGCTGGCCACCAGCGTCGGTTCGCTCGGCCTGGCCAAGGTGATGCTGATATCAGCCTCGCGCCGTGCCAGCGAGGCCCGGGACTTGCTGCCGACCAGTTTGAGGCGCAGCTGCGGATAACGGCTGCACAACTCGCCCAGGCGCCGGGCGATGATGCTGCCCAGCAGCGCGGGCGGGGCGGCCAGCACCACGTCGCCTGCAACCTGTTGCTGGTCCGCCGTGGCGAAGTGTTCGAGGGCGAAAGACGACTGGGTCATTTGCTCGGCATATTCGCCCACGCGGCGGCCCTGCTCGGTCAGCACATAGGCCCTGGGGCGGCGGTCGACCAGTTTTAGATTGAGCGCGGCTTCCAGCGCGGCGATGCGCCGGGCCACAGTGGCGTGGTCGACGCCCAATTGCTTGGCCGCAGCCGAGAGCGAGCCTTCGTTGATGAAGGCAGAGAAATGGCGCAGATCTTCCCAATCGAACATGGCGGGCCTCAGGTAAGGGGGCCCCATGATAAAGCCGTTGGGTAAACCTGTGGGCACGCGTTCACCCGCGAACACGAGCCAAGCCCACCCCAAGAGACAACAGCGCCGTTTTCAACTGATGCTAGGATGGCTGCCACCCTCTGCCCGGACACTGCCATGCAGCCCCTCGATCACCTGTCACTGCACCTGTTCATCGTGGTCTGCGAAGAGGGCACCATCGCCCGCGCCGGTGAGCGGGCGTTCATGGCGCCGTCGGCGGTCAGCAAGCGTATCTCCGATATCGAGGCCCGCTTTGGCACTGCGTTGTTCACACGCAGCAAACGTGGGGTCGAACCAACCCCGGCAGGGCTTGCGCTGTTGCGCCATGCCCGCGGCCTGACGCGGGCCATGGAGCGCCTGGACAGCGAGCTGAGCGAATACGCCGAAGGCGCGCGTGGGCATGTGCGGGTTCTGGCCAATGTGTCGTCGATCATCGAGTTTCTGCCTGAGGAGCTGTCGGCCTTCATGCTGGAACACCCGCTGATCCAGGCAGACATCGAAGAGCGGTTCAGCCCGGATGTGGTGCGCGGGGTGGCTGAGGGCAATGCCGACCTGGGCATTTGCAGGCAGTCTGCGGCAGTCGGTGACCTGGAATACGTGCCTTATCGTCAGGACCACCTGGCCGTGGTGGTCGGCGCCAGCCACCCGCTGGCAGGGCGCAGCAGCATTGCCTTTGCCGAAACCCTGGGCTACGAGCACCTGGGCCTTTCGGCATTCGCCACGTTGAACAATTTCATGCGCAAGAGCGCCGAGGCCACCGGCAAAGAACTGCGTTTTCGCTCCTATGTGTCGTCGTTCGACGCCGCGTACCGGCTGGTGCAGTTCGGCCTGGGCCTGGCGGTGTTCCCGCAGGAGGCCGTGGCGCGCTATGCGCCGCTGTTCGATTTGCGCGTGATCCCGCTGACCGATGACTGGGCGCTGGGTGAATTCGTTATCTGCATGCGCGACCGGCATTCGCTGTCGCTGTCGGCGCGGCGCTTGCTGGACCACCTGTTGTTGCGCGCCCCAGCCAGGCAAAGCCTGCCCTGATATCCATCGTGGCTGGCGATGGATCAGCCCGTGAAACACGTCTTTTCTGCCTGCCGTGGTGCTCGTAGTCTGGCTGCACGCTTCAGACAGAGAACCCCTGATGACAACAATAACAATCAACGAAGTCGGCCTGCGTGATGGCCTGCAGAGCCTGCAAACGGTCATGCCGACCGCCGCGAAGCTGCGATGGATCGACAGCGCCTACGCCGCCGGCGTACGCCATATGGAAGTCGCCTCGTTCGTGCCGGCCAGGCTGCTGCCTCAGATGGCCGACGCCAAACAGGTGGTCGCCCACGCCCTGACATACCCCGATTTGCTGGTCACGGTCCTGGCCCCCAACCTGCGCGGCGCCCTGGATGCGCTGGAGTCTGGCGCGCAGCGTATCGTGGCGCCGGTGTCGGTGAGCACTGCCCACAGCCTGGCCAACGTCCGCCGTACGCCCCAGGAGATGGTCGAGGAGCTGGGGCGCATGTGCCAGCTGCGCAACGAGACGGGCCGGCATGAGGTGCAGATGATCGCCGGCATGTCGGTGGCCTTTGGCTGCACCCGCCAGGGTGACGTGCCGCTGAGCGACCTGTGCGCCTTGACCCGCCAGGTGATCGAGGCCGGTTGCGACCTGGTTTCGCTGGGCGACACCACCGGTTACGCCAACCCCGGCCAGGTCGCGACGGTGATCCAGGCCGTACGCGCCATCGCCGGCGAGCGGCTGCGCGCCGCGCATTTTCATGACACCCGTGGCCTGGCCTTGGCCAACAGCCTGGTCGCCGTGCAGCAGGGCATCCGCGAGCTGGACGCGTCGCTGGCGGGGCTTGGCGGTTGCCCGTTCGCACCGGGTGCCTCGGGCAATACCGTCACCGAAGACCTGGTGTTCATGCTGCAGAGCATGGGCCTGGACACCGGCATCGACCTGCAGGCGCTGATCGACTCACGCCAGGTGCTGCGTGACGCCTTGCCCGAAGAGCCGCTCTACGGCGCTATCGCCCGTGCCGGGCTGCCACTCAACTATTAAGGGATACAGCAATGTCCAGACTCCCCTTGGATGGCATCCGTGTCGTCGAGATTTCGCACATGGTCATGGGCCCCACCTGCGGCATGATCCTCGGTGACCTTGGCGCCGAAGTGATCAAGATCGAGCCTACCCGCGGTGACGGCACGCGCCGGTTGCTGGGTGCGGGGGCGGGTTTTTTCCGCACCTTCAACCGCAACAAGCAATGCATCGCCGTTGACGTCGAAACGCCCCAGGGCCGCGAAGCCGTGCTGCAGCTGATCGACACGGCCGACGTGTTCATCGAGAACTTCAAACCCGGGCGCATGCACAAGCTCGGTTTCGACTACGCCGCGCTGCGCCAGCGCAACCCCCGGCTGGTCTACGCCTCGCACAAGGGCTTCCTCAGTGGCCCTTACGACAACCGCCTGGCGCTGGACGAAGTGGTGCAGATGATGGCGGGCCTTGCCTACATGACCGGCCCGGTGGGCCGGCCCTTGCGCGCGGGCAGTTCGGTGAACGACATCATGGGCGGCATGTTCGGCGCCATCGGTGTGCTCGCCGCGCTGAACGAGCGCAACAGCACCGGCAGCGGCCGCGAGGTACAAAGTGCGCTGTACGAAAACTGCGTACTGCTGGCCGCCCAGCACATGCAGCAGTATGTGGTGACCGGGGAGGCCGCAGCGCCCATGCCCAACCGCATCAGTGCCTGGGCCATCTACGACGTGTTCACCTTTGCCGGGGGCGAGCAGATGTTCGTGGCCGCGACCGGGGAAGGGCAGTGGAACGCGCTGTGCCAGCTGCTGGGCCAGGCCGCATTGCGGGATGACCCGACGCTGGCCACCAACAATGACCGGGTGCTGCAGCGCCCACGCTTACTGGCGCACCTGGCTGAAGTGTTCGCCAACCTCGATGCCCAGCAACTGGCGGCTGAGCTGGAGGCCAACGGCATCCCGTTCGCGCCCATCCGGCGCCCTGAAGAACTGTTCGATGATGCGCACCTGCTAGAAAGCGGCGGCATGGCCGAGCTGGTCCTGGAAGACGGCAGCAGCACGCCGATGCCGTTGCTGCCGCTGTCGCTCGATGGCCAGCGCCTGCAACCGCGCCGCTCGATCCCGCGCATTGGCGAGCACACGCACAAGGTCATGCGCGAGCTGGGCTACAGCGACCAACACATCGCCCAGCTGTGCGCAGCGGGCGTTCTCAAGACTGACGAGCAGGGGTGCTAAGGATGGCTATCTATCGCTACGACACACTCACTCCCACCCTTCACCCAGAAACCTTCGTCGCCGAACAGGCCACGGTGATAGGCGACGTCACCCTGGAGCAGGGTGCCAGTGTCTGGCCGCAGGCGGTGCTGCGCGGCGACAACGCTGCAATCCGCATTGGCCAGCACAGCAATGTTCAGGAAGGCGCGGTGCTGCATGCCGACCCAGGCTTCGCACTGACCGTGGGCAGTGGCGTCACCATTGGCCACCAGGCGATGCTGCATGGCTGCACGGTCGCTGATGGTGCACTGATCGGCATTCAGGCGGTGGTACTCAATGGTGCGGTCATCGGCCGCAACTGCCTGGTGGGCGCGGGCGCCATCGTTACCGAAGGCAAGGTCTTCCCCGACAATTCCCTGATCCTCGGCGCACCGGCCAAGGTGGTGCGCGAGCTGACGCCTGACGCTATCGCCCACATGCACGCCAACGCAGCCGATTACCTTCGCAAAGGGGCCGCCTACAAGGAAAAGCTTGTGCGCATTGGCTAACAGCCCTTCAGTGGCGCCCAAAAGGGCGCCGCCGCTCTCCAATAATTACAAGAACGGAGATCCATCATGGTTGCCTTGACCGGTGTTCTGGCGCGCGAGCGCAATGACAGCCACATCAATGAACTGCTGCTGTACCGCCGCGTGGCCTGGCGCATCATGCCGCTGGCCATCATCTGTTTCCTGTTTTCCTACTTCGACCGCATCAACATCAGCTTCGCCAAAGCCCAGATGCAGGCTGAGCTTGGCCTGAGCGACGCTGCCTATGGCCTGGCCGCGAGCATGTTCTTCATCGGCTACGTATTGTTCGAAGTGCCGAGCAGCCTGGGCCTGAAACGCTACGGAGCGCCGGCGTGGATCTGCCGGATCATGGTGTCCTGGGGGCTGGCTACCGCCGCGCTGGTGTTTGCCTACACACAGTACACGTTGTACTTCCTGCGCTTTCTGATCGGTGTGATGGAGGCCGGTTTCGGGCCGGCGATCCTGTTCTACCTGGCGTGCTGGTTCCCGCGTAGACACTTGGCGAAGATGAATGGCCTGTGGTTCCTCGCGGTGCCTCTGGCCGGTGCGATGGGTGGGCCGGCAGCGGGTTTCTTGCTGGGGACCATGGACGGCGTGCTTGGCCTGGCCGGCTGGCACTGGCTGTTTTTGATGTCGGGCCTGCCATGCGTAGTGCTGGGTATCGTAGTGCTGTACAAGCTCGACCGTGATATCGAGTCGGCCCGCTGGTTGAGCCGTGCGGAAAAAGACCTGCTGGTGGAAAACCTGGCGCAGGACCAACGCGCGCAGAAACCAGTGCTGGGGTCGTTGTGGCGGGTACTGCTGACCCGCGAAGTGGCGATCATGGCGTTCATCTATTACGTGGTGAAATCCGCGTCCTACGGCCTGAACTTCTGGATGCCGCACCTGATCAAGTCCTCGGGTGTGCAGGACATGCTGTGGGTCGGCGTGCTGTCTGCGCTGCCGTACGCGGTAGCCTGTGTCGGCATGGTGCTGCTGACCCGGCGCTCGGACCGCACCGGCGAGCGCAAGCGCTACCTGGTCTATTGCCTGCTGGCGGCCGCGGCCGGCTACTTGCTGGCGTGCCTGTTCTCGGACTCGTCCTGGGCGATGATGGCGGCGCTGGTACTGGCCACGGCAGGTACATTCATCGCCATTCCGATCTTCTGGACCATCCCGCAGTCCACGTTCTCGGGCCTGGCGATCGCCACCGGCACGGCGGCGATCAACTCTGTGGGGCAGCTCAGCGGCATCGTGGCGCCGGTGATGGTGGGGCAGATCAACGACCTCACCGGTAGCAGCTACATGGGCATGCTATCCATTGCGCCGCTGATCCTGCTCGCCTGCCTGGTGGTGATGCGTTACGTCAAAAACCCCAAGGCCTGAACCTGCCCGACAACAACAATAACAAGGCACATTCATGATCACTTCCACCTCCGTGCGGGCATCGCTGATGCTCGCGGCGTTCTGCTGCGCGTGGCAACCCGCGCAGGCTGCCTTTGTCGAGGACGGCAAAGGTAGCCTGGAGCTGCGCAACTTCTACTTTGACCGCGACTTTCACGGTGATGCCGCCAGCCAATCCCGGCGTGGCGAATGGGCCCAGGGCTTCATGCTCAAGTGGCAGTCCGGCTACACCCAGGGTGTGCTGGGGTTTGGCCTGGATGCGGTCGGGATGCTTGGCGTAAAGCTCGATTCATCGCCGAACCGCAGCGGCACCGGACTGCTGCCGCGGGGCAGCGACAAGCGCGCGGCGGACAGCTACAGCAAGGCGGTCGCCACGTTCAAGACGAAGCTGTCGCAGACCGAGCTGCAGGTGGGCGCGCTCAGCCCGCAGTTGCCGTTGCTCGCGTCGAACAACAGCCGCTTGTTCCCACAATGGTTCAACGGCGCGCAACTGGTGAGCAAGGACCTCGACAACCTGGTGCTGACGTTACTGCAGGTAGATGCCACCAAGCTGCGTGACTCCACCGATTATGAAGACCTGACGGCGATGGCGCAGCAGGGCGCCTATTCGGCCACAGTGAGCAGTACCCGGTTGTATTACCTGGGGGCCGATTATCAGCCGATCAAGAACCTGACCCTGAGCCTGCACGCCAGCCAACTGGATGACCTGATCCGCCGGGATTACGCCGGGTTCAAGTACAGGACTGGCGTGGGGCCAGGTGAAGCCTTCACCGAATGGCGCTGGTTCAATGCCCAGGAGCAGGGAAGGGCGTTGCTCGGTGAGGTGGATAACCAGACCTTGAGCACCCAGTTTGGTTACAGCTTCACCGGCCATACCCTCAGCGGGGGTTATCAGAAGGTCAGTGGCGATACGGCCTACGCCTATGTGGGCGGGACCGACACTTATCTGTTCAGCGAACAGCAGGTGAGCACCTTTGCGCTGGCCAACGAACGCGCCTGGATGTTGCGCTATGACTACAACTTTGCCGCGCTGGGCATACCTGGACTCACGTTCAATGTGCGCTATGTGAAAGGCGATCAGGTCGACCCGCAGCGCATCGCCAGCGCCAAGGGCAGGGCGCTGGCTGCGCGAGGCGGTGAAGGGGAGGAGTGGGAGCGCACAACGGACGTGACCTATGTGGTGCAGTCGGGGGCGCTGAAGAATCTTTCGCTGCGCTGGCGCAATGCGAGCATGCGCTCGAATTTTGCGGATGCGGCGGATGAAAATCGGGTGATCGTGGGGTATGTGGTCGAGTTTTGATGGGTGGAGTACAAGTGTGCTCTAGTGAGTGGATGGCTTGTTCTTCGCTTTGGGTGGCCACCCACGCAAGCGCGCCTGCGCGGGTGGCCACGACCCATGCAAGTGATATGAAACCGGTTTCAAAATGTTTCCGAACCAGCTAGATTAGGCGGTTTATCAGGGCCTCTCCCTGACCGAAACCCAGACGGCGCAACCCAAGGCCGCCCTATGCTGATGAGGACTCGCAATGCCTGAGCATGCCCCCGACAACCCGCGCCGGGACTTCCTGCGCAAAACGTTGACCCTGATTCCCGTGGTCACCGTGGCGACCAGCACCGGCCTGGGTGCCGGCCAACTGCTGGCCCAGCCGGCCCGCGAACCGAAGGTACCCGCGACACCGCCCGCTGGCCATTACCAGCCGACGTTCTTCACCGCTGAGGAATGGGCCTTCGTGCAGGCGGCGGTGTCGCGCATCATCCCCGCTGACGAGCTGGGCCCCGGCGCACTCGAAGCAGGCGCCGCCGAATTTATCGACCGCCAGATGAACACCCCCTATGCCACAGGTGCCCAGTGGTACATGCAAGGCCCGTTCAAGGCCGATGCCGCCCCGGAGCTTGGCTACCAGCTGCAACTGAGCCCACAGCAAATCTACCGCCTGGGCATCGCCGCTGCGGACGCCTGGTGCAAAAATGCCAGCGGCAAAACTTTCGCCGAGCAAGATAGCGCTACCCGAGACAAGGTTCTTGCCAAGATCGAAGCCGGTGAGATCGTTTTCGACCAATTGCCGGCAAAGGTGTTTTTCAGCCTGCTGGTGCAGAACACCCGCGAGGGGTTCTTCTGTGACCCGATTCACGGTGGCAACAAGGGCATGGTCGGCTGGACGCAAATCGGCTTCCCAGGTGCCCGCGCAGACTTCATGGATTGGGCCGAGCGCAACGAGCCTTACCCCTTCCCGGCAGTATCGATTCGTGGCGAGAGGGCGTAAGGCATGGCCAATGCAATGAAGAAGGTCGATGCGGTGATCGTCGGTTTCGGCTGGGCGGGCGCCATCATGGCCAAGGAACTCACCGAGGCCGGGCTGCAGGTGGTCGCGCTGGAGCGCGGGCCGATGCAGGACACCTACCCCGAGGGCAGCTACCCACAGGTCATCGATGAGCTGACTTACAGCGTGCGCAAGAAGCTGTTCGTGGATGTCTCCAAGGAAACCGTCACCATCCGCCACAGCGTCCACGATGTCGCGCTGCCCAACCGCCAGCTCGGTGCCTTCCTGCCCGGCAAGGGCGTGGGCGGCGCAGGCTTGCACTGGTCCGGCGTGCATTTTCGTGTAGACCCGATGGAACTGCGCATGCGCAGCCACTACGAAGAGCGCTACGGCAAACGCTTCATCCCTGAAGACATGACCATCCAGGACTTTGGCGTGAGCTACGAGGAGCTCGAACCTTGCTTCGACTTCGCCGAGAAGGTCTTCGGCACCTCGGGCCAGGCCTGGACCGTGAACGGCAAGGTGGTCGGCGAAGGCAAGGGCGGCAACCCCTATGCACCGGACCGCTCAAACCCCTTCCCGCTGGTGTCGCAGAAGAACGTGGTGTCGGCGCAGCTGTTCCAGAAGGCCGCCGCCAGCCTGGGCTACAAGCCCTACAACCTGCCTTCGGCCAACACCTCGGGCCCCTACACTAACCCGTATGGCGCACAGATGGGGCCGTGCAACTTCTGCGGCTTCTGCAGCGGGTACGTCTGCTACATGTACTCCAAGGCCTCGCCCAACGTGAACATCCTGCCGGCGCTGCGCCAGGTGCCGCATTTCGAGCTGCGGGCCAATGCCCACGTGCTACGGGTGAACCTGGACGACAGCAAGCGCAAGGCTACCGGCGTGACCTACATCGATGCCCAGGGGCGGGAAGTGGAGCAGCCGGCGGACATCGTCATCCTGGCCGCGTTCCAGTTCAACAACGTGCGCCTGATGCTGCTGTCGGGCATCGGCAAACCCTATGACCCGATCAAGAACGAAGGGGTCGTGGGGCGCAACTTCGCCTACCAGAATATGGGCACGGTGAAAGCGTTCTTCGACAAGGACACCTACACCAACAACTTCATCGGCGCTGGCGGTAACGGTGTGGCGATCGACGACTTCAACGCCGACAACTTCGACCATGGGCCGCACGGTTTCGTCGGCGGCTCGCCGATGTGGGTCAACCAGGCCGGCAGCCGGCCGATTGCCGGTGTTGCCAACCCACCGGGCACGCCCGCGTGGGGCAGTGCCTGGAAGAAGGCCACGGCCGATTACTACACCCACCAGGTGTCGATGGACGCCCACGGCGCGCACCAGTCTTACCGTGGCAACTACCTGGACCTCGACCCGACCTACCGTGACGCCTATGGCCAGCCGCTGCTGCGCATGACCTTCGACTGGCAGGAAAACGACATCAAGATGAATCAGTTCATGGTCGACAAGCTAAGCAAGATCGCCCAGGCGATGAACCCGAAAACGATCGCTGTGCTCGGCAAGAAGGTCCAGGAGCACTTCAATACCGCCAACTATCAGACCACCCACCTCAACGGCGGCGCGATCATGGGCACCGACCCCAAAACCAGTGCCCTGAACCGCTACCTGCAAAGCTGGGACGTGCACAACGTGTTCGTCCCGGGGGCTTCGGCGTTCCCCCAAGGCCTGGGTTACAACCCCACCGGCCTGGTGGCGGCACTGACCTACTGGTCGGCGCGGGCCATCCGCGAGCAGTACCTGAAAAACCCCGGCCCGCTGGTTCAGGCGTGAGGAGCGATGGCATGAAACGACTGTTGATCGCGACCCTGCTGTTGGGCACGGGCCTGGCTGCCCAGGCTGAGGAAGCCACCGATGCACTGGTGAAGAAGGGCGAGTACCTGGCCCGTGCCGGTGACTGCGTGGCCTGCCATACCGCCAAGGGCGGCAAGCCTTTTGCCGGTGGGCTGCCGATGCAAACCCCTATCGGCACCGTGTACTCCACCAACATCACCCCGGATGTCACCGGCATCGGCCAGTACAGTTTCGAAGATTTCGACCTGGCCGTGCGCAAGGGCGTGGCCAAGGACGGCAGCACGCTGTACCCGGCCATGCCGTACCCGTCCTATGCGCGGGTCACGGACGAGGACATGCGCGCGCTGTACGCCTACTTCATGCAAGGCGTGCAACCGGTGGCGCAGCCGAACAAGGCCACCGACATCCCTTGGCCCTTGAGCATGCGTTGGCCGCTGGCGATCTGGCGGGGCATGTTCGCGCCAGAGGTGAAAGCCTGGCAAGCGCCGGCCGGCGCAGACCCGGTGGTCAGCCGGGGTGCCTACCTGGTGGAGGGGCTGGGCCATTGCGGCGCGTGCCATACACCGCGTGCCCTGACCATGCAGGAAAAGGCCCTAAGCCCCGCCGATGGCGAGCAGTTCCTTGCCGGCAGCGCGCCGTTGGAAGGCTGGATCGCCAAGAACTTGCGCGGTGACCACAAGGACGGGCTGGGCAGCTGGAGCGAGGAGCAGCTGGTGCAGTTTCTGAAAACCGGCCGCAGTGACCGCAGTGCCGTTTTCGGCGGCATGAGCGATGTGGTCGAACACAGCATGCAGCACTTGAGCGATGGCGACCTGACGGCCATTGCCCGCTACCTCAAGACGCTGCCGGCAAGCGACCCGGACGACCAGCCGCATGTGTATGACAAGCAAGTGGCACAGGCTTTGTGGAATGGCGATGACAGCAAGCCGGGTGCGGCGGTGTACATCGACAACTGCGCCGCCTGCCACCGCACCGATGGCCAGGGGTATACCCGGGTGTTCCCGGCGCTGGCCGGCAATCCGGTGGTACAGACGGCCGATGCCACCTCGCTGATTCATGTGGTGCTCGAAGGCGGCACGGTGCCGGCGACCCATACCGCGCCGTCGAACCTCACCATGCCAGCGTTCGGCTGGCGCTTGAGCGATCAGGAAGTGGCTGAGGTGGTGAACTTCATCCGCACCAGTTGGGGTAACCAGGGCAGCGCTGTTTCGGCCAGTGATGTGAAGGCCATTCGATAGGGCTGGCGCTATCCCCTTGTGGGCGTCGGCTTGCCGGTGGTGCCGACACCGCGGTGTATGGCACCGGCTTCGCCGGTGATCGCCGGCAAGCCGGCTCCCACTGGGGGGTGAGCGGCGCCTCAAATAGTGGACACCAATCCAGCCTTTGGCGGCTAGATGTGGCGTCAATAAGACTGGCACTAGACCTTTGTGGGAGCCGGCTTGCCGGCGATGCGGACACTGCGGTGCATGGCACCGGCTTCGCCGGTGATCGCTGGCAAATTGAATTACTCAGTGACCCGCAAAGGTCGCACCCCTGTAAAATCCCGACGAACGGTAGGTGACGAAAGCGCGCGGTTTTGATGTATTGAAACCGGTTTCATTCACCGTCACCGACAATAATCACAAGGGACCGAAATGACCGATCTGCCTGCCCATTCCCGTGAGCGCGTGACCATCAGCGAGGTCGCACGCGTTGCCGGCGTCTCCAAGGCCACCGTGTCGCGCTACATCGGCGGCGATCGCCAACTGCTGGCAGAAGCTACCGCCAAGCGCCTTGAAGAAGTCATCGAACGCCTGGGCTACCGGCCCAACCAGATGGCCCGCGGCCTCAAGCGTGGCCAGACGCGTTTGATCGGCATGCTGGTCGCAGACATCCTCAACCCCTATTCAGTCGCGGTGATGCACGGCGTTGAAACCGCCTGCCGCCAGCACGGCTACAGCCTCGTGGTGTGCAACACCAACCGCGACGACGAGCAAGAGCGCCATCACCTGGCGGCCCTGCAGTCTTACAACGTCGAGGGCCTGATCGTGAACACCCTCGGCCATCACCCCGGCGAACTGCTGAACCTGCAGCGTGACATGCCCATGGTCCTGGTAGACCGGCAACTGCCAGAGCTGAACGTCGACCTGGTAGGGTTGGATAACGCCCACGCCATCGGCCAGGCCCTGGACCATTTGCAGGCGCGCGGCTACCGCGACATCCTGGCGGTCACCGAACCGCTGGACGGCACCAGCTCCCGGCTGGAACGCACCCAGGCATTCACCGCGTCGATCAGCCGCCGCGCTGGCATGCGCCAACAACTGGTGGAAATCGACAACGCGCTGCCCGCCCGGCTTGACGCCTTTCTCGCCAGCAAGGGCCATGGCCCGCAGGCGATCTTCACCTTCAACGGCGTGGCCACCCTGGCGGTGACCCGTGTACTGCACGACGCTGGTTGCAACCTGTTCCAGGACGTAGGCCTGATTGCGCTGGACGAACTGGACTGGTACCCGCTGGTGGGCAGCGGCATCACCGCGCTCGCCCAACCCACCCAACGCATCGGCGTGGCCGCCTTCGACTGCCTGCTCGACCGCCTGCGCGGGGAGAGCGGGGCGCCCCGGCGCCTGAACTTCGAAGCAGAGTTGATCATCCGAGGTTCCACGCAATCACGAAACTGAAGCAATGGCTGGCAAAGACGCCGGCCATTGCTGCAGCCTAAAAATGAAACCGGTTTCATAAGGATAAGAACAATGCACGCGAACCCCGTTTCCATCAGCCTTTCCAGCTACGGTGCCAGCCTGGTCCGGGAGCGTGGCCAGGAGAGCTTCCTTGAAATGCTGGCCGCTGCCGGCGTGAGCTGTGTCGAACTGCGCGAAGAGCTGTTCGACGAGGCGCCGGATGCCACCGCGCTGTCGGCGGCAATCACCGCGCTGCAGTTGCAGTGCCTGTATTCCACGCCACTGGAGCTGTGGACGCCTGAAGGGCAGCTGGACGCGCGCTTGCCCGCCAAGCTGGCGCTGGCCCGCGCACTCGGCGCTGTGGCGCTGAAGGTGTCGTTGGGGCATTACCCTGGCGCAGGCGACCTGGCAGGCTTGCAAGCGCACCTGCGCCCGGGTGACCCGCTGTTGCTGGTGGAGAACGACCAGACCGTGCAGGGCGGGCGCATCGCCCCGCTGCTGCAGTTTTTCCAGCGCTGCGAGGAGCAGGGGCTGGCGCTGGGCATGACCTTCGATATCGGCAACTGGCAATGGCAGGGTGAATCCGCCGCGCAGGCAGCCCAGTCGCTTGGCCGCTGGGTGCGCTATGTGCATTGCAAGGCGGTGCAGCGCGAAGCCAGCGGGCGCCTGGTAGCTGTTGTGCCCCAGGCACGCGACCTGATGGCTTGGGAGGCGATGTTCGCCGAGTTCACCCCTGGGCTGATGCGCGCCGTGGAGTACCCGCTGGCCGGCGCTGATTTGCTGGCGTTGACCCGCGCCCAGGTCAATAACCTGGCCCGCATCGCCATGAGCGAGGAGGTGAGCCATGCCTACGCATGACGTTCTGTGTTTTGGCGAAACCATGGCCATGTTCGTTGCCGAGCAGGTCGGTGACCTGGCGGCTGTAGGGGCATTTACCAAGCGCATTGCCGGCGCCGACAGCAATGTGGCCATCGGCCTTGCCCGCCTGGGTTTTCGGGTGCGTTGGCTGAGCCGGGTGGGCAACGACTCGCTCGGGCGCTTCGTGCTCGACACCCTGCAGCAGGAAGGGCTGGACTGCAGCCAAGTGGAGGTCGATGACCAGCACCCGACCGGCTTTCAGCTCAAGGGCCGTTGCGACGACGGCAGCGACCCGGTGGTGGAGTATTTTCGCCGCAACTCCGCGGCCAGCCACCTGTCGCTGGCGCAGCTCAGCCCGGCGTTGCTGCAGGCCCGCCACCTTCACGCTACCGGTATTCCACTGGCGCTGTCGGCCGGCTGCAGGGCGCTGGCCCATGAGCTGGTCGAACGCATGCGCAGCGAAGGGCGCAGCATCTCCTTCGACCCCAACCTGCGCCCGTCGCTGTGGCCCGACAGTGCGAGCATGGTCCGTGAGGTCAACGCGCTGGCGGTGAAGGCGCATTGGCTGCTGCCAGGGCTGGAGGAAGGGCGCCTGTTGACCGGTTTGCAAACCCCGGCAGACATCGCTGCGTTCTACCTGGACCGTGGTGTCGAGCATGTGGTGATCAAGCTGGGCGGCGAGGGTGCCTACTACCGCAATGCTCAAGGCCAAGGGCAGGTCGCCCCTGTACCCGTGGCCAGGGTGGTGGACACTGTCGGCGCCGGCGACGCCTTTGCCGCTGGCGTGGTCAGTGGCCTGCTCGAAGGCCGCCCGCTGGCCGAGGCGGTCGCTCGCGGCAACTGGTGCGGCAGCCGCGCCGTGCAATCGCGCGGCGACATGGAAGGACTGCCCCTGCGCCGGGAGCTGGAAGCGTACGCGTTACTCAAGAGTGCCTGAAACTTTGATCGCCGGTACGCCGGCCGGTTGCTACAAAAACAACAAGCTCAGGAGCCGCATCATGCAATCGACAAGCCTCGCCCCACGCCGTTGGTGGTACATCATCCCGATCGTCTTCGTCACTTACAGCCTGGCCTACCTCGACCGCGCCAACTACGGCTTCGCCGCCGCCTCAGGCATGGCCGATGACCTGAACATCACCCCGGCGCTGTCGTCCCTGCTGGGGGCGCTGTTTTTCCTCGGCTACTTCTTCTTCCAGGTGCCTGGCGCCATCTACGCGCAAAAACGCAGCGTCAAAAAGCTGATTTTCGTCAGCCTGATCCTCTGGGGCAGCCTGGCGACCCTGACCGGCATGGTCAGCAACGTCTACCTGCTGATTGGCATCCGCTTCCTGCTCGGGGTGGTCGAGGCCGCGGTGATGCCGGCGATGCTGGTGTACCTGTGCCATTGGTTCACCCGCGCCGAACGCTCGCGCGCCAATACCTTCCTGATGCTGGGCAACCCGGTGACCATCCTGTGGATGTCGGTGGTCTCGGGGTACCTGATCAAGCATTTCGACTGGCGCTGGATGTTCATCATCGAGGGCCTGCCGGCGGTGCTCTGGGCGTTCATCTGGTGGCGCCTGGTGGACGACCGGCCAGCCCAGGTGGGCTGGTTGAACGAGGCGGAAAAAGCCTCGCTCGAACAGGCCCTGGCCGCTGAGCAGCAAGGCATCAAGCCGGTGAAGAACTACCGCGAAGCGTTTCGCTCGGCGCAGGTCATCGTGCTGTCACTGCAGTACTTCTGCTGGAGCATCGGGGTGTACGGCTTCGTGCTGTGGCTGCCTTCGATCCTCAAGCAAGCGGCGAACGTCGACATCGTCGAGGCCGGCTGGCTGGCCTCGGTGCCCTACCTGGCAGCGGTGCTGGCCATGGTCGGGGTGTCGTGGGCCTCTGACAAACTGCAAAAGCGCAAGCGCTTCGTCTGGCCGCCCTTGCTGATCGCCGCGCTGGCGTTCTATGGCTCCTACGCGTTGGGCACCGAGCATTTCTGGGCGTCCTATGCATTGCTGGTGATTGCCGGGGCTTGCATGTACGCCCCCTACGGCCCGTTCTTCGCCATCGTGCCGGAGATCCTGCCCAGCAATGTGGCCGGTGGGGCCATGGCCCTGATCAACAGCATGGGCGCGCTGGGCTCGTTCGGCGGCTCGTGGCTGGTGGGCTACCTCAACGGCGCCACCGGTGGCCCTGGCGCTTCTTACCTGTTCATGTGCGGTGCGCTGCTGACAGCAGTGGCGCTCACGGCTGCACTGAAAACTCCGCAAACCTCCGGCCAGGCCAAGCCCCGCGGCCAGCGCCTGGCCATGAGCCAATAGGAAACAGCCATGAAAAAGCGAATCGTCCTTTACAAGCGCCTGCCCGAGGCCTTGCTGGCGCGCCTGCAACAGCAGGTCGAGGTGACCTGGGTGGATACCACCGGCAGTGACGGCCTGGCCCGGCTGCGCGATGCCTTGCCCGGCGCCCACGGCCTGCTGGGCGCCAGTGTGCGGCTGGACAGCAGCCTGCTGGACCTGGCGCCCCAGCTTGAAGTGGTGGCCAGTGTGTCGGTCGGCGTCGACAACTACGACATTGCCGAACTCACCCGCCGTGGCGTGATGCTGACCAATACCCCTGATGTCTTGACCGAAACCACCGCCGACACCGGCTTTGCCCTGATCCTGGCCACTGCCCGTCGGGTCGTGGAGCTGGCCGGCTGGGTACGTGACGGCCACTGGCAGGCCAACATTGGGCCGGCGCACTTTGGCAGTGACGTGCATGGCAAGACCTTGGGCATCGTTGGCATGGGGCGCATTGGCGAGGCCTTGGCAAGGCGTGGCGCCGCCGGGTTCGGCATGCGCGTGCTGTACCACAGTTCGCGGGCCAAACCAGAGGTGGAGGCCCGCTATGGTGCCCGCTATCGCACCCTGGACGCGCTGCTGAGCGAGGCGGACTTTGTCTGTTTGACGGTGCCTTTGAGCGCCAGCACCGAAGGCTTGATCGGTGCACGGGAGCTCTCGCTGATGAAGCCCGAGGCCATCCTGGTGAACATTGCCCGCGGACGTGTGGTGGATGAGCAGGCACTGCTTGCGGCGTTGCAGGCCAAGCGCATACGCGGCGCCGGGCTGGATGTGTTCGTGCAGGAGCCGTTGCCGGCACATTCGCCCCTGTTGCACCTTGACAATGTGGTGGCAACCCCGCATATCGGCTCGGCAACCCATGAAACCCGCGAGGCCATGGCGCGCTGTGCGGTAGAGAACCTGTTGAGCGCGTTGGCGGGGCACAGGCCGGCGAATCTGGTGAATGAGGTCTGAACGCGAGCGCCGCACGTGCGGCGCTCACTGGAAGGCAGCCTGCTAATGGCCACCCTTCATGCGCCGCGCCACCGCGTATATCCCCAAGCCCACCAGCGCCGCAGCGGCGCCGATATAGCCGGTGCTGGTCCAGCCCAGCCCGGCACTGATGGCCATGCCGCCAAACCACGGCCCCAAGGCATTGGCCAGGTTGAAGGCCGCATGGTTGGAAGCCGCTGCCAGGCTCGGCGCTTCGTGGGCAATGTCCATCAGGCGGATCTGCAAGGGCGCGGCCAGTGCGATCATGGTGCCGACCAGGCCGATGCCCAACAACAGTGTCCACAGCGAATGGGCAGCGAAGGTGAAGAACACCAGCACGGCGGTCGACCACACCAGGACGATGCCCACGGCGCGGAACTGCAGCCGGTCGAACAGCTTGCCGCCGGCAATGTTGCCGATGATGCCGCCAAGACCGAAGGCGGCCAGGCCAAAGGGAATCCACTGGGGCGCTACTCGAGTCACTTCCAGCATGGTCGGCGCCAGATAGCTGAACACACAGAACATGCCGGCAAAACCGATCGAGGCGATGCCCAGCGCCATCCACACCTGCGGCAGGGTGAAGGCTTTCAGTTCCTTGCGTGGGTCGCTGCGTACTTCATCGCTGCGTTGCGGCACGTAGTGCCAGACCAGGGCGATGGTGCACAGGGCGATCAGGCCCACCAGCAAAAACGCCGAGCGCCAGCCAAAGTACTGCCCCAGGAATGTCGCCACGGGGTTACCCAGCAACATGGCCAGTGTGAGGCCCATCATTACCCGGGCTACGGCGCCGGCGCGCTGGTTGCTCGGTACCATGCTCGAGGCAACCACCGCAGCGATGCCGAAGTACGCACCATGGGGCAGGCCGCTGATGAAGCGGAAGGCCACCAACCCTGCGAACGACGGGGCGAAGGCGGTGGCCAGGTTGCCGATGGCATACAGCGCCATCAACAAAAGCAGCATGTGCTTGCGCAGCAGCTTGGCACCGAGAATGGCCAGTGCCGGCGCACCCACCACCACACCCAGCGCGTAGGCGCTGATCGCATGGCCTACCTGGGGCTCGCTCAGGTGCAGGTTGGCGGCGATGTCCGGCATCAGCCCCATGATCGCGAATTCGCCGGTGCCAATGGCAAAACTGCCCAAGGCCATGGCGGCTTCCATCTTGCCGATTTCGCCTTTGGAAAGGGCGACTGGCGGTACTTCATGAACTGACATTAGGATCCCTATTGAAACATGCTGAAACGTTCAAGGCGGGATCATAGTCAATTCGTCCACTGAGCGTCGAGGACGACGGGCAGTGGTTCAGTCCATCATCTGCAGCTCGGGCAGCTTCACCCGAAAGGCGCGGGTCAGCCCGAGCAAGCAGACGAAACCTGCCGCCATCCAGCACAGGCCGATGGTGAACGACATGCTCGACAGGCTGCTCCACAGCCACAGTGTGCTCAAGAAACCCAGCGCCGGCAGGGCGCCATACAGCAGGCAGTTGCGTGTGCCACGCAGCTTTTGGTCGACGAGGTAATGCTTGACCACCGCTAGGTTGACGGCCGAAAAAGCAAACAGTGCGCCGAAGCTGATCATGTTGGCGACGGTGTCCAAGGTGATGAACAGGGCGACCAGCGACAGGGTGCTGACCAGCATGATCGCCGTGGCCGGCACGCGCTTTCGCGTCACCAGGCGGCCAAACGCCCGCGGCAATGCGCCGTCGCGGCCCATGGCGAACAGCACGCGGGACACGCTGGCCTGGGACACCATGGCCGAGGCGAAGCAGCCGGCCACGTAGGTGGCGGTAAAGCCGGTCACCAGCAGTTCGCCACCGACATGGCGCATCACATCCACCGAGGCGGAGTCCGGGTCAGCGAACGAGGCCCAGTCGGGGAAGACCATCTGGGCGCAGTACGACACCAGCAAAAACAGCAGGCCACCGATCACCGACACGGCCAGGATCGCCTGCGGGATACGCCGGGTCGGGTCGCTGGTTTCCTCGGCCATGGTCGACACCGCGTCGAAGCCCAGAAACGACAGGCACAGCACCGCAGCGCCGGTCATGATCAGCGGAACACTGAAGCCCTCGTGGTGGAACGGTGCCAGCAATGACACCGGTGCGCTCTGCTCGCTGAGGTTGCGCACCGACAGCGCGACGAAAACGATGATGAACACCAGTTGCGCCACCACCAGTATCCAGTTGACCCGGGTGATCGACTCGATGCCGATCAGGTTGAGGAAGGTGACCAGGGTGATCGAGCCCAGCACCCACACCCAGGCGGGCACCGCCGGGAAGTACTCGGACATGTAGATGCCGATCAAAAGGTAGCTGAGTAAGGGCAGGAAGATGTAGTCGAGCAGCAGGGTCCAGCCGGCGATGAAACCGAAGTGGCTGCCGAAGGCCTTGCGGGTGTAGGTGTAGACCGAGCCGGAGTACGGGTGGGCCTGGACCATGCGGCCGTAGCTGTAGGCGGTGAGCAACATGGCGGCGAGGGTCAGCAGGTAGGCGGTGGGCAGATGCCCTTTGGTCATCTGGGTGACCAGCCCGTAGGTGGTGAACACGGCCAGGGGCACCATGTAGGCGAGGCCGAACAGCACCAGTGCGGTCATGCCCATGGATTTTCTGAAGCGGCCTGAAGCGGTGGGGTGCGACGCAGAGCGGGGCGGGTGGGCTGTATTTGTTGTTGTATGCATTGCTGACTCCTGGTTCTGGATGCAGGACGCCGCAATATGCGAGCAGGCTCGATACTGTTGATGGCGTTGGATCAGGGGCAGAGCTTGAGGTGGGACGAGGGAATGCTCCCACACTCGCGGCGCACCCGAAATCACCCTTTGGGGGGAGCCTGTACAGGAGCCGCGCCATGGCTCCTGCACGCAGGTGGCGCGCTAGGCCAGCAGGTTTTCCAGGTTGTGCAGGATCGAGGCTGCGTCGTAGGGCTTGCGCACCACCGGCACATGTTTCAAATGCTCGGGGATGTTCATGCTGTCGCCGTAGCCGGTGGCGAACAGGAAGGGGATATTCAGGTTGGTCAGCGCTTCGGCCACGGCAATGGAGGTGCCGGTGCCCAGGTTGATGTCCAGCACGGCGACATCCGGGGTGTGGCTGGCAAGCAACTTCAGGGCTTCGGCTTCAGAGCTGGCGGTGAGCACTTCCTGCACCTGCGCATCGGCCAGGATCTGCTCAAGGCCAACCGCGATCACCAGCTGGTCTTCGAGTATCAGCACGCGCGCCTTGGCCAGGCTGCTGCAGTCTACCTGTGGCTGCTGGTGGGTAACGGCCGGGGTCTCGCTGGCGAGCTCTTCGACCAGCGTCAGGTGCTTCGCCGGAATCCGGAAGAAGCCCTGCAGGCCCTCTGGCCTGTATTCGAGAGTGCTGCTGCCACCCAGGTCGAACGGGATGCTTCGCTCGATCAGAACAGAGCCGAAGCCGCTGCGGGTCGGTGCCCGTACGATTGGCCCGCCGCTCTCGCGCCAAGTGATGTCACAGGCCCCACCCGAGTCGACCACCCAGCTGACGGCCAGCTTGCCGCCCGCCCTGGACAAGGCCCCGTACTTGGCCGCATTGGTCGCCAGTTCGTGAAGCACCAGGGCCATCACCGAATAGGCGCGGGCATCGAGCAGCAGCGCGGGGCCGTTGAGCGCCAGTGCATCGGCGCTGGTGCGGTAAGGCGACAGTTCGGCCTCCAGCAAGTTGCCAAAACGGCCGCCACCGTCACCGCGTACCACCTGATCATGTGCCAGGGACAATGCCTGGATCCGCCCTTTGAGCGTCGCCACATAGCCACTGAGCGTCTGGTTTTCCGAGGTGGGGTGGGCCACCAGCGTACCGATGAGCGCAAGAATGTTCTTCACCCGGTGGTTCAGTTCCTCGTTGAGCATCCGCTGGCGAACAGCCGCCCTGGAACGCTCATCGGCCAGCAGTTCGCTGTTATGCAGCGCCACCTCGACCACCGCCGCACGGATGGCTTCGCCAAACTGGCGGTCCTGCTCGGACCAGGGCAAGCAGTGGTGGTGGACTGTCTCTTTCCACACGGCGAAGCTCTTGCGGGGGGTGAGGCGGTCGCCCAGAGGGCCGCTTTCGTACGTCTTGTTGGGGTCGCCCGCCCAGTTCAGGGTTTCGACCACCTCCTTGCGAAACAGCATGAGGTAGTCACGTGGGTGCTGCGACATCGGGATGATCAGCACCCCCGCGACATCCAAGGCATAGTCCTTGGCTGCAGGGTGCGCCAGCGACAGGCAGTTCGACGCCCAGGTGCGGCCTTCGGCGACGCCTTCGGCAAAGCTGAGCAAACCGGGTACCGCCTGCCTTGGCGGCGTCAGCCCGGCCACGGTCCATTGGCCTTGCAGCGCCATGCCAATACCGTCGCAGGGGATCAGGCCCTGAAAGTCGGGCAAGCGCGCGCGCAGCAGTTCGTCGATGTCCGTTGTGCGGTGCGCATCGTGCAGCAGGTTGTCGAGCACCTGCCGGGCGTGGGCGGCGGCCTCCAGCGTTTGGCGGGCGTTGAGGGTCTGGATGTGCAGGGAAAAGAACTCGCCGAACATCTCAGCCGCGACCCGCTGCCCCATGCTCAGCGTGCGTGGTGCGTAATGGTGGCAGGCGATCAGCCCCCAAAGGGCACCGTCGACGATCACTGAAATCGACATGGATGCGCCCACGCCCATGTTGTTCAGGTATTCGCAGTGAATCGGCGAAACGCTGCGCAGGTGGGCATAGGAGAGGTCGAGGGGCTCGCCAGACAAGTCCAGTACCGGCTCGAGCGGCACGGTCTTGAAGTTGGCGTCGGAAATGACCCTCACCGGGTTACGCAGGTACAGTGCCCGGGCCTGCTGCGGAATGTCCGAGCCTGGGAAGTATTGCCCCAGGAAGCTCTCAAGCCCGCTACGCCTGGCTTCGGCCACGACCTTGCCAGCGCCGTCGGCGCCCAGCTGGTAGATCATCACGCGGTCGTAACCGAGCAGTGCGCGAACCCGCTTGGCGGTATCGGCCACGAGCCTGTCGGAGCGGTCGATCTCGCGCAATTGGGCGATGACCGTGCGCACCAGTTCGATTGGTTCGGCGATGCTTTGGCTGGCAGGCTCGAACTCAAGGATGACAGTGCCCTTGAACAGGTGGGCAGACACGTCGAATGCTTTGCCTGAGGCCAGCACCACGCCAAACGACAGCGCTGGTCGGGAAGCTTCCCTCACACGCGCCAGTGAGTTGCGCACCGTGTGGGCTGCCTCGACGCCGATGATTGCCTCCAGCCGTTGACCATTGACGCCGCCTGCCACGCCGAGCATGGACGCGGTATTTGCCGAGTGGCGCAGGACCAGGCTGGCTGAGGCGTCGCAGGCGAGCAGGCAGCCGTGTGGCTGGATGCTGCCCGGTATCTGGATCGGCTCGCGATCGCAATTGGTCAAGTTGACGTGAGGTTGCAAGGTCATGGTTTTCCGCCGGCAGTGCTAAGACCGGCTGCCTGTGTGACCGCCGAGCATGTTCAAGCAAACGCAGTGTTCACAGTTGCATTAACTGGCGAGTCTAGCCTGCGCCTATGGCTTAGTCACCTTGGCGTCGCAGAGGTTTCGGCGGCTATCGCCCAAATTGCCATCAGCGGGTGCCGGCGCGATGGCTTGGGTGTGCAGGCTTGGGCCAAGGGCGCCGGGGCGGGTTGACCTACGCCTGGAAGTCCGATGGGTTGGGCGCATCATTGAGTGCATCCTGGCGGATGTCGAGATATACGGCCGCTCCGCATACGCCGAGCAGGCCTACCGAGGCGATCACGATGTCGCCCAGCAGCATGCCGGCGAGCAGGATCAACAAACTTAGCCTACAGAACAGCGCCATGGCCACCTCCTTGGCAATTGGGATGCGCGATGCCCCGTACCCTATCGCCTGAGGCCCAGGGATGCAGCCTTGCCTGCTGGTTGTGGCAATCCTGGCGCCCGCTTTGGCAGAACGAGCGCCTTCGGGGCGCGAACGGTGGTTCACCTGCCTGATCTGGTGTCCGTTTTGCCCTGCGCGCGTAGGTGGACTAACAGGTTCGCCAGTTGCACTGCACCGATCAGGATGAAGCCGGCAACGATACCTTCCAGGCGTATCAGCCCAGGTTCAGGGCTGGCATCGGCATAGGCGTCCGGCACCATCACCACCAGGTACACCAGCGCGAACTGAGTGCCGGCATAGGCGAAGGAGCGGTTGCTGTTCTCGATATGCCGGCCCAACAGCACCCCGATGCACATCACCAAGGTCATGGCCAGCCAGTTCGAACCCATCAACCCCAGTGCCAGCCAAGCGCACGCGGCGCCGGCAGCACAGCCGATCAGGCGATGGATATTGCGCAGGGTCACTGCCTTGCTGCCAGGCACCAGCGCGGCTGGCGGCACCATCATCACCGCCATGATGGTAATGGCTGCCTGGCTTAGCCCCTCGACGGCGAGCCACTGGCCCAGCAGTGGAATCAGTGCCAGCGCAACGCCGGCCTGCAGGGCGTGCACCCGCATGCTGCGGGTAACCTTGGCGGGCAGGGCCGCCTTGGCAAGCGGGGCGTGCGCTGTGACGACAGGCAACGCGCGCCTCACTGTGTGGCCAGAGAGCATCGCCACGAACCAGCAGGCCAGGGTACCGCAGGCCACTTCTTCGATCCGGGTTCTGGCGAAGTACAGCACGGCATCGGGGTCGTCGGCCTGCAGGCTCGCGATAGACACCATGGCGAAGGTAAGCCCGGTGAACAACCACGCATAACCATGGGCATAGCGGATGGCACACAGCAACGTGGCAGCACCGACCAGGCCGATGACCAGGCCAAGCCAGTGCCCGGGCAGCCCCGTGCGCGTCGCGAGTACGGCAGCGGCCATGGCGCCGGCCGCGGTGCCGATGATTCTCAGCCCGCCCCGATAGACAGTGTCGTGCAGGCTGGAGCGCATGACCATGTACCCACTGAACGCGGCCCAGCCGACATTGGCAACGCCCAGGTAGTGCGCCATGGCTATGGCCAGCAGCACTGAAAGCAGGGTTTCCGCCTCGTCGACCAGGCGCTGGGGCAGCCGCTGTGGGGTGACGAACTCCGAACGTATGCCTTGGCAGAATTTCGCCAGGCCGTGCCAAGGTGAGTGTTGATCGGACATTGCAGTACCGTGACCATGTTCGACGGCGTGGCGCGACCTGCCACTGGCCCCTGAGCACAGGATAGGCCAGCAGCGGGCAGTGGTCGGTTTACCTAATCCCCCTGGGGTACTGCACTGTTGCCATGAACCTCTGCTTCAAAAGCCTTCCAGCACGATCTTGCCGCGGGCTTTGCCGCTTTCGAGCAGGGCATGGGCGCGCCGCAGGTTGTCAGCGCTGATGGCGCCGTAGTGCTCGCCCACGGTGGTCTTGAGCACACCCTCGTCGACCAGGGCCGACACGCGCTCGAGCAACTGATGCTGTTTGATCATGTCTTCGGTCGTGTACAGCGAACGGGTGAACATCAGCTCCCAGTGCAGCGACAATGACTTGCGTTTGAGCGGCACGACGTCCAGTTGGGCGGGGTCATCGATCAGCGCAAGCTTGCCTTGCGGCCGAAGCACTTCCACCAGTTGCGCCAGGTAAGCGTCGGTGTGCGTCAGGCTGATCACATAATCCACTGGCTCCAGGGCGTGCTCTGCCAGTTGCTGGGGAATCGAAACGGTGTGATCGATCACATGGTGGGCACCCAGTTCGCTGACCCATTGCTGGGTTTGTGGGCGCGATGCCGTGCCGATCACGGTCAGTTGCGTCAGCTGCCTGGCCAGCTGCACCAGGATCGACCCAACGCCGCCACCGGCGCCAATGATCAGCAGGCGTTGCCCCTTGCCACCGTGCTGCTCAACGCCCAGGCGGTCGAACAGCAGTTCCCAGGCGGTGATGGACGTCAGCGGCAAGGCTGCGGCACTGGCATCGTCCAGGCTGCGGGGTTTACGCCCGACGATGCGCTCATCCACCAGGTGGTACTCGCTGTAGCTGCCAGGGCGGTCGATGGCACCGGCATAGAACACCTCGTCACCGGGCTGGAACAGTGTCACCGCGTTGCCGACCTCGCGCACGATACCGACCGCATCCCAGCCCAGCACCTGCGGCTGGTCGGCGCTGCGCGAGGCCCTTACCTTGGTGTCCACCGGGTTGACCGCAATGGCCTTGACTTCGACCAGCAGATCGCGGGCACCTGGGGTGGGCTTGGGCAGATCGGCCTCGTACAGCGACTGCGGGTCCTGAATCGGCAAACCGGGTTGGGTGAAAACAATGGCCTTCATTGCCATGACCTCGTTAGGGGAAGGAGTGCTGCTGAGGCTACCTGCATTGTGTTGAGTCAAAAACAGGGGCAATCGGATAAGACTTTCACTTTTACGGTGAAAATCAGCCGCGCCGCGCCTGTTTCGGTCGGCGCGGCTCAAAGCCTCTGCAGCGCCGGGGTTGGCTCGTTACACAGCGACAGCACCCCGCGTTCCGGCGAGTTGAACATCGACTTGAGATTGCTTTCGATATTGCGGCAAAAGTCTTCGGTACGGATGCGGTGCTGGCTGTTGCCGAACGGCGCCTGAAGGTCCGTGCCGATCCGTTCCATGGCCAGCAGCATGCAGCCCACGACCGTCGATACGACCGGCGTGAACCAGCCTAAGGTTGGAACCAGGCTCAGCGGCATGATGATGCAGAACAGCGTGCCAAACAGCCTGGGGAAATACACATAAGGGTAGGGCAGCGGTGTATTGGCGATACGCTCCATGCCGCCTTGCCAGTTCGACAGGTCTACCAGGGTCGACTCGATGCGCGCCAGCCTGATGCTGTCCAGGCGACCTTCGTTGAACTCGTGCGTGATCAATTCTGCCGAACCGCTGAGAATGTCGTTGGGCACGTTGCTGGACCCGGCCAGGCGGGCCCGTTCACTTTCAGTGAGCAAAGCGCCCAGCGCTTCGGGGTTTCTGTCGCCACCCAGGTGCATGCGCAGGGCATGCAGATAAGCCACGTGCCGGCGCATGAGCTGGGCTTTGACCGGGTTCAGGCCCTGGCTGTCTTCGATGAGGGTAAGCACCTGCCGGCCCAGGCTGCGCGAGCTGTTGACCATCGACCCCCACAGCGTCCTGGCCTCCCACCAGCGATTGTACGCACTGGAGTTGCGAAAGCTGATGAGCACCACCAGCGCGGAGCACAACAGCGTCAGGGGCATCAGCGGAAGCTCGAACCCGTAGCCTGTGACCAGCATGGCATCGAGGGTAACGGCCACGTCCCACAGCAGTAGCCACAGCAGCGACCACCCGACGTATGTGACCGTCCTGGCCAGGCATTTCCATTTCATATCCAGTGCGTGGGTCATGGCACAACTCCTTGTAAGCCCTTTGAAGACGGGCGAAAGCGCCTTTGCTGGGGACAGGTTAAGGTGCCAGACTTAATCGCAGCTTAATCTTGAGCTTGAGCATGGTGGAGCCTTCCGGCGCTTGGCGCAGGTGTGCGACCATGGCCGACGGTTGTCACTGAGAGACAGGTTATGGATCGCGAAAGTCCTGGCATTTACAGCCCTACTGGCGCGTCTGCAGCGCAGAACCAGGAACATGCGTTTCCAACCAATACTGCAGAGCGATTGCAGCTGGCGCTCGATGCAGGTGCCATCATCGGCACCTGGTTATGGGATATCCCCAACAACCAGGTCACAGCCGATGAGCGCTTCTCCCGATCCTTCGGGCTGTCGGCAGACAGGTGCATGGCGGGCATACCGATCGAAGAAGCGTTCGCCTCCATTCACCCGCACGACCGTGAGCGAGTCTGGGCAGACATCCAGCAAGCGATGGACCGTGGTGGGGCATTCAGGTGCGAGTACCGGGTGCGTCACGACGATGGCGGCTACAGATGGGTCGAGGCCAATGGCCGCGCACAGCACGACCTGCAAGGTGTGGCTGTGCGCTTCCCTGGCATACTCATGGATATCGAGTCGCGGCGTTCGGCAGAGGCTGAGCGCGACAGGATGTCGGCCCTTTTGCGAACATTCACGGCAGCGGTGCCCGGGGTTGTCTATGCCAAGGACCTGGCGGGGCGCATGCTGGTGGCCAACCATGGGGCCACGCAACTGATCGGCAAGCCGCCGGAGTTCTACCTGGGCAAGACCGATGTCGAGTTCCTGGAGGACAAAGCCCAGGCTCGCCAGGTGATGGAGACAGATCAGCGCATCATGCACGGCGGTGTGGCCGAGCAGATCGAGGAACGGGTCGACATGCCCGATGGCTCGGCGACCTACTGGCTGTCCATCAAGGCCCCGCTGCTGAGCGACACCGGCGAAGTCATGGGCCTGATCGGGTCCTCCATCGATGTAACCGCCCGCAAAAATGCTGAATCCAAGTTGCGTGAGCTCAACCGTACGCTGGAAGCACGCATCGAGGAAGCCGTGGCCGAGCGCGAAGCGGCCCAGGCGGCGCTGCGTCAGTCGCAGAAGATGGAAGCGGTCGGCCAACTGACCGGGGGGATTGCCCACGACTTCAACAACCTGTTGGCAGGCATCACTGGCAGCCTGGACCTGATCAAGCTGCGTTTGAACCAGGGGCGGGTCGCGGACGTGGAGCGTTACTTGTCGGTAGCGCAAGGGGCTGCCCAGCGTGCTGCCTCACTGACACACCGCCTGCTGGCATTCTCGCGCCGCCAGACGTTGCTGCCTGAGCATACCGACGTCAATACCTTGATCAGCGATATGGAAGAGCTGATTCGTCGAACGGTCGGCCCCTCGATCAACCTGCGGGTGCTGCTCAATGCGCAGGCCAGCACGTGCCTGGTCGACCCGGCGCAAGTCGAAAATGCGTTGCTCAATCTCTGTATCAATAGCCGTGACGCCGGCGGCGGTGAGATAGCCATCAGTACATTCGACCAAGTGCTGCAGCCAGGCCTGGACCTCGATCCAGAGCTGTCCCCCGGAACGTATCTGACAGTTTGCGTGGCTGACAATGGCATCGGTATGAATGCCGAAACACTCAGCCGCGCATTCGAGCCCTTTTTCACGACAAAGCCGGTCGGTGCGGGCACCGGGCTGGGCTTGTCGATGATCTATGGGTTCGCCAAACAGTCAGGGGGGCAGGTGAAGATCGAATCGCAGGAGGGCGCAGGCACCCGCGTCTACCTGCAGTTACCCAGCCAAGCCGCCCGTGCAGGCCAGGATGCGTCTGTACGAGCGCCAGTGAAGGCGCCGCCGGTGCTATCCGGTGCCACGGTCCTGGTGGTCGACGATGAGCCCTCGGTGCGGATGTTCGTCAGCGAAGCCCTGGGCAGCTGTGGCTATGTCGTGATTGAAGCGGCTGACAGCCTGGCGGGCTTGCAACTGCTGCGCTCGGATACGCGTATCGACCTGTTGGTGACGGACATAGGCCTGCCTGGTGGCATCGACGGCCGGCAGATGGCGCAGACGGGCCGCCTTTGCAGGCCTGGGTTGCCGGTGCTGTTCATGACCGGGTATGCGCAGCCGCATGTACTGGACCAGGCCCCGATGGAAGCGCACACGGCAGTGCTGACAAAGCCGTTTGCACTCGAAGCGCTGTCGCTGAACGTCAATACGCTGCTTGGACATTCAAGCCGATAACGGCTGGACGCTGCTGTTGCGCCTCACGGTTCAGCGCGTGCAGCACTTTTGCAACGGCGGTGATCAGTGCTCGACAGGGCAAGTGCTGTTCGTCGACGAAGCCGCTTGACTGATCAGGGCCACCAGGCGCTTGACGTTGGCTTGCTGGGCGATCACAACGTCATCGATGCTATTGCCGGCCGCCGTCTGCAAGGTGCTGCGGCAAGTCAGCTGGGCATCGGCGCCGCGTGCTCGCAAGCGCCATCGTGCGTCCAGCAGGGCATACTGCCCGGGCACCGAATCGAACCGTTGCACATCCACCCGCAGTGACAGCTTGCGCGCAGGGCGGGTGTTGCTCAATTGGTCGATCAAGGCGCTGCGCAGCTCATCCACCAGGGTGGCGCCCCACCACTGCGTCTCGAGGATGGCCAGGCTGCTATTACCTTGACGGATCACCAGTTGGGGCCGGTCGACCTGGGGCGGCACGCTGACACTTTCAAGCAGGATTTCGTCCGTGGCGGCGTGGGAGGACGGCGCAGGCATCGCCGGCGTGAGGGTATGGAACTGGATAGGGTCACTGCGGCAGGCGCCCAATGCCATCAGCGCGACCAGCAGGGTAATCCTTGGCAACGGGGTCATGCTCAACACTCCTGTGGTCAATTGCGTGGCGGCCCTTGCAGGTCCATCGGTGCGGCGTTGTCCGGGCGGCCACGCAGCAGGGACTCAGGGTTGCGGCCCAGGTAATCGGCGAGCTCGCGCAGCGAGCGCGACATACGGCTGAGCTCGTCCAGGGTCTGCGTCAGTTGTTCCCGCTGGGGCGAATCGTCTGCCAGTGTCGCGTTGGCAGATTTCAGCGTGCTGCTGACTTCGGCCAAAGTGCCTTGTACGCCCGGCAAGGTCTTGGCGTTGAACTGTTTCAGGCTCTTGCGCAGCTCGACCAGGTTGGCGTCCAAGTTGCTGGCAATACGTTCCAGCGGCAGCCGATTGACCTTGTCTACCATGGTCTGCAACTGCTCTTGCAGCAGCTCCAGGCTGCCAGGAATGGTCGGGATCATCACCGGTCGGGCAGTAGGGTCGAATGCCGCTTTCGGCGCTTTTGGGAAGAAATCCAGGGCAATGTACAGCTGGCCCGTGAGCAGGTTGCCACTGCGTGCCTGGGCTCGCAGGCCGTTGTCGATGAACGTCCCCATCAGTTTGGCGGCGGACGCTTCGTCATTAGGATCGTGCTGCAGGGCCTTGAGCATCTTCTCGTGCGCGCGCCCCAAGCGCTGGGGGTAGATCACGATGCCGACGTTGACCGGGAAGCTGCGCTGTTTCTCATCGAAGTCAAGGTTCACCGAGACCACGCGGCCAATCTCCACGCCCAGAAACTCTACCGGTGCCCCCACCTTCAGGCCGCGCATCGCCTGGTCGAAGCGCAGTGCCAGGTACTGCGCCTTGCCGGCGGGCGGTGCCAGCGCGCTGGCCTGGTCGGCGAACAGCTCGAAGCGCTGGTCTTCACTGGCGGCGCTGTCATTGGGGTTGTAGTCCGGTGCACGGAAGGCGATGCCCCCGACCAGAATGGAAGACAGCGATTCGGTCTTTAGCGCGAAGCCATTGGCGCCGACGTCTATGTCAATGCCACTGGCGTTCCAGAAGCGGGTGTTGGCGGTCACGAAGGCATCGTTGGGCGCGTGGACGAAGATCTCTACATCAACCCCTCTGCCATCCTTGTCCAGGGCGTAGGCGACCACCTGGCCGACCGGGATCTTGCGGAAATACACCGGGGAGCCGATGTCCAGCGAGCCCAGGTCCTGGGTGTGCAGGGTGAAATGCTTGCCGGGCTCGCCGTAGGTGATGGCGGGTGGGTTTTCGAGGCCGGTGAAATGTTTGACCCGGGTGTTTGACTGGCCGATGTCGGCGCCGATGTAATCGCCCGAGAGCAGGGTGTCTATGCCCGACACGCCGCCGGCACCGATCCGTGGGCGGACCACCCAGAATTTCGAGTCCTCACGGGTGAAGCCTTCTGCCTGCTTGTCGAGCTTGACGGTGGCGTTGACGTTCTTCTGGTCGTTGCTGAGTGCGACCTCGGTCACGTGGCCGATCACGACGTTGCGATAGCGTACTTCGGTCTTGTTGGCTGCAAGCCCGGCACCGGTCTTGAAGGTGAGGGTAATGGTCGGGCCTTCCTGCATGAGGTTGTGCACCACCAGCGAGAGGCCCACAAGCACTGCCACGATCGGCACGATCCACACCAGTGAAAAGCTGAACCGACGGGTCTTGACCTGTGCCTTGCCCGGCACGGCTGGGCTGTCATTGCTGGATGGGTTCATCCATGAGCTCCTTGTCAGGTGGCGTGTCCCAGATCAGACGGGGGTCGAAACTCATCGCAGAAAGCATGGTGAACACCACCACCAGGCCAAAGAACAGAATGCCGGGGCGCGGCTCGATATCGCCCAGCGCCTGGAACTTCACCAGCGCCGCAACCAGGGCAACGACCAGCACATCGAGCATCGACCAATAGCCGATCAGTTCAACGAACCGGTAGAGCTTGGAGCGCTGCTGTTGCGCCCAATGGCTGCCACGCTGGACCGTGATCAACAACATCGACAATGCCATGAACTTCACGCCTGGCACGGCGATGCTGGCAATGAAGATGATCAGCGCGATATCCCAGGCGCCGTGCTCCCAGAACTCGATCACGCCGCTCATGATGGTGCTGTCGGCACCGCTGCCGAGCATGGTGGTGTTCATCACCGGCAGCACGTTGGCCGGTATGTAGAAGGCAAGCGCCGCGAAAAGGTAGGCCCAGGTACGGCCCAGGGAATTGGTCTTGCGCCGATGCAAGGGGGCGTCGCAACGGGGGCACCGATGCGGTTCGTCGCGCATGTCGCAGGCGAGCCCACAACTGTGGCAAAGGCACAGGTTGAGTTCGCTGGCGGTTGGCGGCCTGTTCATGGCATATCCCACAGGTCGCGGATGTCCCGGCCGGCAATGCGGATCATCAGCAGGCTCAGGGCGGCCAGTGCGAGCAGGCCGATGCCCGGCAGCACATCGAGCATCCCGGCGAGCTTGAACACCGCCACCATCGCGCCGAGCAGGCACACTTCCAGCATGCTCCAAGGGCGCAGTGTCTCCAGCCAGCGCATGCACAGCTTGAATGCCGGTGAGCGGCGGGCGGCAAGGGCGTAACCCAGGACCCAGATGAGCAGAAGCAGTTGGAATGCCGGGGCGATGATGATCGAGATGGCCGCGACCATGGCCATGAACGTGATCGGCCCCTGGCTCAGTGCCAATACCGAATCCCACAACGTGGCGCTGTTCTTCAGGCCCTTCAGGCTGATGCTCATCACTGGATAGAAGTTGGCGAACAACCACAGCACCGCGGCCGTGAGCGTGAGCGCCAGGCGTTGCTCCACCGTCAGGCCATTGTGCCGCTGCAGCACACCGCCACAGCGGGCGCACAAGGTCTTCTGATGCTTGGCGAGCAGTGCTTTCTCGTACACGCAGTCGCAGTGCTCGCAGATGATCAATCGCTCTGTCGGGGGCATCATGACGCTCTGGTCAACTGAGGGCAGGCCTTTGTGAATATAGAAGCGCTGCTGTATTAGGCAAATGTTGTGCGAACAAACTGTAAACCCGTGGGCCAGCGCATTCAGTCGGCCCTATCGCTAACTTTGCCCGATAGCACCGCTGGCGGCCTGCGGGCCGGTAAGCATTGCCCTGATGCTCAGCTGACCGGGCCTTGTTCAGGGGAGTGGGGGCTGGCCGGGGCGGTATGCCACTGCTCTTTGGGTACCCATTTGGCCTGCTCGGGGTCATCCAGGTAGTGCGGGGACATGATCTGCACCCCATATTCGTTGAACACGTCCTGAATGTTGGCGTGCAACAGGCTCAGCAGCAGCGCGCGCGGCCTGGGCTCAGCGGGAACGGCCTGCGCGACCAGGCGGTATTCGGGGTAGAAATCCGAGAGAGCCGTCTGGAACACCTGTGGTCTGGGGTCCTGGAGTACGCCGTCGGTGCGCCGTGCCGCTTCCAGCAACATGGCCTCCACCTGTCGCCAAGGCGTGTCGTAGCCGATGGTCACAACCGTGTCCACGACATAGCCTTGCCCTTGCACGATACGCGAGTAGTTCTTGGTCACCGCCCCTGTAATCATGGAGTTGGGCAGCGTCAGGACTTCGCCGAGCCCGGTTCTGATCGTCGTGGTGAACATCCCCACTTCGGTCACTGTGCCTTCGTATTCGCCCACCCGGACGAACTCGCCGGCCCGAAGGGTACGGGTGTAGGTCAGGATCAAACCGGCTGCGCCCTGGCCGATGACGCTGGTCGCCCCCAGTGAAATCATCAAACCGATCAACACCGACAGCCCTTTGAAGGCATCGGTGCCTGAACCTGGCAGATACGGGTAAGCCATCACCAGCGCGAACAGCCAGATGGCCAGCGAGGTCAGGCGCATGGTGGGTTGCAGGGTTTCGGCGGTGAGCCAGGTCAATGTGCCCGGGCGGGCCATGCGCCGCAGCACACGTTTGGAAAAGGCGCTGATGCCACGGGCGATGAAGAAGATCGAGATGGCCACGGCAAGGCCCGGCATGGCACGCAGAATGCCGCTGACCAGGTACCTGAACAGCTCCATCAAGTGGATATTCAGGCTTTCGCCCCAGGAGCGGGTGTAGGGGAACTGCGACAGCACGAACCCCAGCCACTGGTAACAGAGCAGCAGCACGATCAACCAGTACAACAGCCACAGTGAGCGGTCGATCAGGTAGTAGAGGTTCTGCAGATCGAACAGCGGCGTGTGCCCGACCTTGAAGCGCTCGGAGTGTTTGCCCATCAGGCGGGGCAACAGGCCCAGCAGCTTGCTGCGACCCAAACCTGCAGCCTTGAGCAGCAGGACGAACACCAAGGTGGCGGCCGCCGAGTAGCCCACCGCCGTCAACAGGAACTTCAGGCTGCGTGCCTGGCGGGTTTCCTCGACCACCAGGCGCAGGTTTTCGGCAGCACGTTCGGCAGCCTCGTTTGGCGTGATGGCGTCGGCTGCGGCATCGAGCGGTGTAACGATGAAGGCGCGACGGCCCCCCAGCAACACCAGATAACTGTTCAGGATAGGGTCGGTCCTGACTTGCAGGTCGTTGTCTTCCTGCAGGGTTTCTTCGATCAGGCTCTTTGCCCGCTGGGCGCGCGCCTTGGGCGTTTCGCCCAGCAAGGTAGAACGAAAGACGAAAACCGTGCGGTTGATGACCGTGAGCGCGGCTGGCTCGGCAATGACGCCCTCGACACCTGTGGCGGGCTGCTCGCCGTCGGCGTTAACGAGGGGAGAGACGATCATGTACAACCCCAGAATCAGCCAAGCCACCCGCCCAGACCAACGCTTGATCCCCATGCTTCACTCTCCGGCGCCTGCCTGCGAATTGTTTCCAGCATAGCCGGCTTCAGGCAACCTTCAGTGGCGTGCAGGAGTCGGCTTCATCAAGCGATGCAGGGACGTCACCACGCTGTAGAATGCTCACCTCTGCCTTCGCCAAGGAATCAAGATGCCGTTGCACCCTATGCCCACCGCAAGCGCCGCTTCATGAGCCGTTCGCTGTTCGTCTCCATGGACGGGCCCAAGGGCACCGGCAAAACTACATTGTTGGAGTCCGTCACCCAGGCACTGCGGGCTGACGGGCTGAAAGTCATCCGCATCTGCGAGCGAAAAAGCGACCCCTACAGGGCTGAAACCATGGCACTGGTCAACCAGTTCGTCAGAAACCCCAGCCCGGACCTTGAGCTGGCGATCTGTGAGCGCTTTGCCCAGAGCCGTGCGTGGATATCCCGGCACGTGCTGGCCAGGCAGCCGCCGGACAGCATCATCCTGATCGACCGCTGGTACCCTTCGGACGCTGCATTTCGCCGGCTGATCCCGTTCCCTGGGATTCTGCGCCTGAACACCGCTTGTGATGTGCGCATACCCGACCTGCATGTGGGGGTGGTCACCGCCCCGGCTATTTCATGGGCGAGGGCGACGGCACGCACGCGCGGGTTGAGCAGCACGGTGATGCACAGGTTCGAAGAGCATGTGGCCTGTACCCAGGCCTTCGAGCGAGCCGTTGCAGACAACGGCTGGCTGATGTGCCGCAATGAAGGGACGATCGAAGACGCTACGCTGCAGGTGGTTTCAGCGATTCAGCGCGTGCTTCGACGCCCTTAGCGCGTGCCTCGTTCAGGCGTCGAGCACCAAGCGCGAAGAGCGCGCCCCTGAGACACACGGCGTGATCCATTCCCCGCTGCTGCGTTGAGCTTCGGTCAGGCACTCGTCACGGTGCTCTGGCGTGCCCTCGATGACCCGGCACATGCACGCGCCGCAAATGCCCATGCCGCACGAGATGGGCAGGTCCACCCCGACCCGCGCAGCGGCTTTCAACAGGCTCTCGCCCGTTTGTACCTGCACCTCATGCCCGCTGCGCTGCAACACCAGTGTGCAGCTGGAATGGGTTGCGGCTGTGGGCTCGCCGGGCTTGAAGTGCTCGCGGCACAGGGCCGATGCTGGCCAGCCCTGGTTGAGAGCGGCGTGCTCCACACTGTCCATGAACCCTGCGGGCCCGCAGCAATACACGCTGGCGTGGGGCTGCCAAACGGGCAACAGCTCGCTCAAGGCTTGCTTGATCTGCGCAGCGCGCAAGCCGCTGAATACTTCGATGGGCAGGCCCTGGCGCTGGACCAGCGGCAGCGGGTGCGCATCACGGGTGAAATACAGCAGGCGCGCCGCGCGCCCTTGGGCCAGGCATTGGCGGTACATCGGTAGCAGAGGCGTGATGCCGATGCCGGCCGCCAGCAATACCACTGAACCTGTCCCCGGTTGCAGGGCAAACTGGTTGCGCGGGGTGCCGACCTCGATCCGTGCACCCAGGCGCAGGTGCTCGTGCAGCCACTGTGAACCGCCGCGTGAGGCAGGCTCACGCTTGATACCCAGGTACAGATGGCCCTCCTCGGGCAGGCTGACCACCGAATACTGGCGGACCATGCCGTTGCCCAGGCGCAGGTCGACATGGGCGCCGGCGGCCCAGCTCAGCGGCAGCGGTGCGCCGCCCGGCGTGCCGAGCTCGACACCCAGCACGTCGTCAGCTTCCAGGCGCAAGGCGCGTACTTGCAATGAGGTCCAGCTCATGCGCGCACCCCCGCAGCGCGCTGCAGGCGCAGCACGGCCTCACGGGCCTGGCTACCGAGTTCGGCGAGGTCCAGGCCAGGGATCGTGTCGTTGTCCACGCTCAGGCGCCCACCTACCAACAAGGCCCGCAAGGTCGGCCGACCACCCCCCACCACGGGCGCAATGCCCGGGTCATGCAAGCCGAAGTACCGCGGCTGGTCCAGGCGGTAGACGGCCAGGTCCGCGGCCATGCCAACCTGCAGCGTGCCAAGGGCGTTCAGCCCGAGCACCTGAGCCCCACCGGCGGTGCCCCAACGCACCACGTCTTCCACGCTGGCGGCATGGGCGCCGCCTTCCAGCTCGCCGCCTGCATAGTCGGGCAACGCCCGCTCACCGGCCTTGGCCCGTTGCATCAACCAGGCGGCGTGGGTTTCGCTGATCATGTCGCAGGCTTCGTTGGAGGCTGCGCCGTCGACACCGATCGAGATCGGCATGCCGGCCGCTTCCATCGCCAGGATATCGGCGATGCCGCTGCCCAAACGCCCGTTGCTTTGCGGGCAGTGGGCAATGCCGGTACCGGTGGCGCCCAGCAGGCGGATTTCCTCGCGGCTGAGCTTGACCAGATGGGCGAACCACACGTCAGCGCCGAGCCACTCGTGCTCTGCGCAGAACGCCACCGGAGACAGGTTGTAGCGGCGCTGCACCTCGTTCTGGTACTCCACCGTTTCGCTCAGGTGGCTGTGCAGGCGGATGCCCAGCTGGCGTGCAGCGCGGGCGGTTTCGCGCAGGTGCTCTGGCGGCATCGAGTAAGGCGGGCTGGTGGGCGCCATCACCACCCGGCGCCAGGCGTCGGGGGCAGGGTCGTGGTAGGTGCGCACCAGCCGCCCGACGTCATCAAGGTACTGTTCGAGGGTTTCCGGGCCGGCACTGGCGGCGCCTTCGGCCTGGCGCACCTGGGTTGCGCCGCCTCGGCACAGCACGAAACGCAGGCCTAGTCGCTCTGCCTCCTCGAACAGAATCTGCGCGCTATCAAAGGCCATGCCTGGCAGGTACAGGTAATGATGATCAGCGACCGTGCTGCAGCCGGAGCGGGCAAGCTCGACCAGGCCGATACGCGCGGCCAGGCGGAAGCTGTGCTCATCGAACAGGCCGCGGTAGCGATAGGGCACCGCGGCCAACCACGCCCCCAGGCTGTGATCGATGCCAGCCGGGATCCCTTTGAGAAGTGACTGGAACAGATGATGATGGGTATTCACCCAACCTGGGTAAACCACGCAGTCGGTGGCGTCGAGCACCTGCTCTGCGGCCAGCGGTTGCAAAGCGCCGAGGGCAGCGATGCGCCCTTGGCTGATACGGATGTCCGGCCCGGCGTGGCGGGCGGCTGCGCCGGGCAGGCCGGTGAGGATGGCGCTGGCGTTGCGGATCAGCCAGCTGTCGGTAGGGTTCATGAGGGGCTCCAAGGGCTTAACCCAGTTCACTTTCGTGCCAGTGGCGCAGGCTCAAACGTGCCAGCAAGGCCATCAGGCTGAACAATGCGACGCCGGTCAGGGCGATCAGCACCAGGGCGGCGAACAGCCGCGGAATATTGAGCTGAAAGCCCGCTTGCAGGATCTGGTACGCCAGCCCGGCGCCGGTGCCCCCGGTGCCGGCCACGAATTCGGCCACCACCGCGCCGATCAATGCCAGGCCACTGGCAATGCGCAGGCCGGCGAAGAAGCACGGCAAGGCACTGGGAATACGCAGGCGCAACAGCACCTGCCAGCGGCTGGCGCGATTGAGGCGGAACAGGTTGAGCAGCCCCGGGTTGACGCTGCGCAGGCCCAGCACAGTGTTGGCGATGATCGGAAATACCGCCACCAGAGTGGCGCAGATCACCAGCGCCAGGGTGGTGTCGCTGCACCAGATGATGATCAGCGGTGCAATCGCCACCACCGGCGTCACCTGCAGCAATATCGCGTAGGGGAACAGGCTGGCTTCCACCAGCCGGCTCTGTACGAACACGAATGCGGCCAGGGTACCGATGACCACTGCGAGGGCGAACGAGAGGAAGGTGATCTTCAGGGTCATCCACAGCGCACCGAGCAGCATGGGCCCGTCGCTGATCAGCGTGCGGCCGATGTCGGCGGGTGATGGCACCAGGTAGACTGGTACTTGCCAGGCAATGCATGCCAGCTGCCAGAGGCCCAGCAGCACAGCGCCGACCAGCAGCGGCGAAGCGATGCGCAGCACCGTGGGGTTGTGTAGCCAGGGAGTAGAGGGTCGACTCATGTCAGGGCTCTCATGTTGTGCTCTGAAGTTATGCGCTCAAGCAGGCTCGCCGTTGGCCTGGGCCAGCAGCCGGGACAGGTGGGCGCACTGGGCGATGAAGGCGGGGGAGGTGCGGTAGGCCTCATCCCGCTGCAGCGGGCCGTCGATGGGCACATCGGCGATCACCCGCCCGGGTCGGGCACCCATCACCACCACCCGCGATGACAGGTACACCGCCTCGAAGATGCTGTGGGTGACGAACACCACGGTCAGGTCGCGCTGGGCCCAGAGCTGGCGCAGGTCGCTGTCGAGCTTGTTACGGGTGAACTCGTCCAGGGCGCCGAACGGCTCGTCCATCAACAGCAGGTTGGGTTCGGTGGCCAACGCCCGGGCGATCGATGCGCGCATCTGCATGCCGCCCGACAACTCGCGGGGGTAGGCCTGGCCGAACGCGCCCAGGCCAACCAGCTCCAGCGCCGCCTGTACCTTGGGCTGGCTGTGGGCTTTGGGCATGCCGGCGAGGTCAAGCGGCAGGCGCACGTTGTCCTGCACCTTGGCCCAGGGCATCAAGGTCGCCTCCTGGAACACCATCGCCAGGCTACGCCCCGCACCGGTGCCCAATGGCTCGCTGCCTGGGGCATCCTTGCCCCACCAGCGCACGTGGCCTGCCGAGGGTTGTTCAAGGCCGGCGAACATTTTCAACAAGGTGCTTTTGCCGCAGCCTGACGGGCCCAGCAACGACACGAACTCGCCGCGCTGGATCGCCAGCTTGACGCGGTGCAGGGCGACGGTGCCGTTGCTGTAGGTCTTCTCGACCTGGTTGGCGAACAGCGGCGTATCGCCACCCAACGCGTCGGCGTTGGGTGGCGCCTGCAGCTGGGCGCGGGTTTCGGATAGGGTCTGCATCAACATGGCGCTCTCCCATAAGGTCATGAGCGGTTGCATATGCCCCGGCACACCGGGGCGCCGAACAGGCGGTCAGTGGCTGGCGAACACTTCGCTTTCGCCGTGGGCTTCGAGCAGGCCCAGCAGTTGCCGGCGGATCACCAGGCCTGGCTTGTCCGAGGGCATGTGCAGCTCCACACGCCGCCGGGTATCGACGCAGGCGTCCGGGTCGGTGGCCTCAAGGATGTCACGGTCTTCGGCGGTGATCGCCGCGTCCCAGTCGATCAGCGCCTGGGTCGGGCAGTCGGTCTCGCTGTCATTGCGATAGAGCCACTGCACCAGCATCAGCCGGCCGTCATCGATCGGTGTGGCGCAGTTGTAGATGATGTGGTGGATGCCGCTGTCCGGGTACATGCAGCCAAAGCGGCGGGAGAATGGCAGGTAGTAGCGGTTGACCAAGTGGCGCTCGGTGATCGGCGCACGGGTGCCGGTAATGGCGAAGCTTTCTTCAGGGTTGCGGATGGGCACGCGGGTCTCGGCTTCAAAGCCGTAGTCGGTTTCGCGAAAGTCATAGCTGGCCGGTTGCGGCTGGTCGAACAGGCCGAAGTTGGCTTTGTGCACGAAGGAAAAATGCGAGTTGTCGAACGAGTTCTCCATTACCCGCAGCGGGCTGGTTTTCCACTCTTCATAGAACTGGAAGATACGCCGGTAACCGGGGGCGCCGTCTTCGGGGAAGTCGGGGATCGGCTGCAGCGGATCGTCCAGCGCGACCCAGGCATAGCCATACTTTTCCTGGCAATGGTAGGCCTTGACGGCTGCGCCCGGTGGTATCGCCCCCGTGGGGTTCTGCGGGATCTTCACGCAGGCGCCGCTGCAGTCATACTCCCAGCCGTGGTAGCCGCAGGCGATATTGCCGTCTTCGCTGACAAAGCCCTTGGATAGTTTGGCGGTGCGGTGGCAGCAACGGTCGCGCATCGCTACCGGGGTGCCGTCGGGGCGCTTCCAGAGGACCAGGGCTTCACCGAGCAACGTGAAGGGTTGTGGCCCGTCGTCCAGCGCCGTCATGGGCAGCAGGGCGTACCAGAAGCGTCGCAATACAGGTTGTTTGGTGACCAGCATGATCCAGTTTCCTCACGGTGTGGGTTGTTGTTACAAGGCTCAGCGGCTGGCCGCCTGGACGGTGTCGGGCTGCACATTCAGGCCTTGCACGAAGCGAGTGGTGTAGGCTTTCTGCCAAGGGGCCGCGGCGCCGAGCAGGCCGGCCTGGACCATGAAGTCGCGGGTGGCTTGCCAGCGGGCGTCATTCATCGTGCCGATGCCGTGGCTGGCAGCATCGCCACCGGTGACCAGCTGGTATTGCTTGAGCGTCGAGACGCCCCAGGCCAGCAGTTCATCGCTCATGTTGGGGTTGTCGCGCTTGATCAGCGCATTGCCCGCCGCGGGGTTGGCCAGGTAGCGTTTCCAGCCTTCGAGCGAGGCGCGGACAAAACCGGCGACCCGCTCGGGATGCTGGTCGATGACGTCCTGGCGGGTGACCACGGTGGAGCCGTAGGGCGGGTAACCGGCATCGGCGAACAGGAAGAAGTTGGGTTTCTGGCCGGCCTTGATGGCCTGGAACAGTTCCGAGCTGGCGTAGGCCTGCTGGGTGGTGTCGGCGCCGGCGAGGAAGGGCTGCAGGTTGAAGGTGTAGGGCCGTGCCTGGTTGTCCTCGAGCTGGTACTTGCCCTTGAGCCAGGGCCACCAGGTCTGCTGGCCGGACGTAGAGACCAGCACCTGCTTGTTCTTCAGGCCGTCCAGGCCGTTGACATCGGCGTGCGTCATCAAGCCCTGCGGGTCACCCTGGAAGGGTGCAGCCACCGCGACCACCGGCAGCCCTTGCTCCACGCTCTTGAGGATCTGCAGGTCGTAGTTGACGATGAAGTCGGCTTGCTTGCTGACCAGCAACTGCATGCCGTTGACCTGTGGGCCGCCCATGCGGATGGACACATCCAGGCCTTCTTTTTCGTACAAGCCATCGGCCACGGCCTGGTAAAAGCCGCCCTGTTCTGCCTGGGCGTACCAAGAGGTGAGCAACACGACTTTGTCGTTGGCCATGGCCAGGGAGGCGCTGCTGAACACTGCTGCGCCAAGCAGCGAGCGAAGCGGGTAAGTCAAAGCAAAGCGGTTTTTCATGATTGTTCTCCACCTCGATTCGAAATGCGCCAGGTGTTCGGGAACACGCCAGCGAGGACCGAGCGGAGACAGAACGCAGCAAGAGGAGGGGTGCACAGCATGCAGCAGCCACGGCTGACACTTCTCTACTTGCCCAGGGCCGGCAGGCCTCGTGCAAATCATCCGCTCGGATGTACGCCCTTTCCAAGGCGCAAGAGCAATGCCCCATGCCATGTCTGGCACTGACCGCTTCTACTCGAAGGCAGCTCAAGCCAGAAGCGTGCCAATGTGCGGCAACCGCCAAAAACGGGCTGTTCAGGTGCAGGTAGGTGTTGCGAGGGCAGGACAGTGATCCGGGAAGGTGCAGGGCAGGACTGCCGGGCGCCATTAGAGTGCGCAATCCTTGGGGGTCTGGTACTCAGTAATCCACGAAATTGGCCACAATCACCGAACTAGACTGTATTCGATCAGTTGGCACGCGCCCTGCTATGGCACAGTCGAGTAGAAGCGGTCAGTGCCAGATATGGCATGGGACATTGCTCTGGCGGCAGCACGCCGCACACCCGGCAAGGGTGGCGCCACGGTTTGCAACGTGGCCAGAGGAGAGGTCCGTCCGCTGAATCCCTTGCTGGTGAACCTCACCGACCTCGACCCAAGGGATGCCCATGAAACTCACCCCTCTTGCCTGCCTTAGCTACTGCTTCCTGCCCCTCTGTGCCCTGGCCAGTTCCGGCGCCCAGGCCGGCCCGCTGATGTGGTACGACAATAGCCTGAGCTACCTCTATGGCCACAATTACAAAGTCGACGGCACCGGCAACGACATCCAGCAGACCGTCACCTTCGAACACGCCAGCGGTTGGAGCTGGGGGGATGTGTTTCTGTTTGTCGACAACAAATGGTCCAACGGGTTGTCGGGCAATGACGGCCATACCTACTACGGTGAATTCTCTCCGCGGTTATCGCTGGGTAAGGTCAGCGGACAGAACCTGCGCTTTGGCATCGTCAAGGATGTACTGATCGCCGCCACCTACGAGCGTGGCGAGGGGCGTAATCGCAAGTACCTGCTGGGGCCTGCCGTGGACTTGACGATCCCGGGGTTCGATCGCTTTTCGCTCAATACCTATTACCGCAAGCCCGACGGGATTACCGGCAAGGCGTCAGGGCAATGGCAGATCAACCCGACCTGGGCGATGACCCTACCGCTGGGGCGGTCGGACATTCTGTTCGATGGTTACCTGGAGTGGTACGTGAATGACGTGGGCAGCAAGGGTACGTCGGATTACGTGGCCAAGAGCTTCCACTTCAATCCGCAGGTCAAATACGACGTCGGCAAGGCCCTCGGGCACACGCCGAAGCGGTTGTATGCGGGGCTCGAATGGGATTACTGGTCGGACAAGTATGGGATCGAGGACAGCCACGGGTTCCCGACGGATCAGAATGCAGTAAGTGTACTGGTCAAGGCGCATTTCTGAGAAAACATATTAGGACTGTGACGTATCCCGTTGTTTCCAAATGAGTATTGCATCGAGCGCAGCACGGGCTGCGCTCGATGCTCACGAGCGCCAAACCGATAATGTTCGATTATCGGGCGCTAACGCCCTTTATGCACTCAACCTTCTGATCGACATGCCGAACGTAATGGGTAGTACATCCCACTGCCATCCGGATACGTCCCCCATGCGCCTGCGCCATCTCAACATCGCTACTCGCTCTTACCTGAGTTTCAGCCTGATCGCTGCACTGGTCGTAGTGCTCGGGCTGTTTTCCATCAACAAGATCTCCAGCATGCGCGAAGCGGTGGTGTATACCGAGCAGGTGACCAACGTCGGCACCCGCTACCTGGGCGAAGTGCGCAGCCACATGCTGGGCCTGCGCATCATCACCATGCGCATGGCCATCGCCCGTGAGCCCGCGCAGTTGGCACCGACCCTGGCGCGCCTGGAGGTGCTCAAAGGCCTGCTCGACAAGGGTGTAGAGGGCTACGGTGCAGTATTGCCAGCGGCGGGCAAACCGGCCTTTACCGAGATGCAGCACCTGATCGACGAATACCGTGTGCTGCTCGACCAGTACAAGGCGTTGTCCGAGCAAAACCAGGTAGCCCAGATGCAGACGATGCTTAGTGGCGCCATGCAGGACATTTCCAACCGTATCGGTGAGCTATACGACAACCTGGTCAAGTTCAGCAGCGACACCGCCGAACAGCACACCGCCCACGCCCGCGCTGAGTACCAGAGTGCCCTGTACCTGACCTTCGGTGTGCTTGGCCTGGTGCTGGTGCTGACCATTGGCCTTGCCTGGTTGCTGACCCGTAGTATCGTCAGCCCGCTGCGTGAAGCCATCGACGTGGCACAGAACATTGCCCAGGGCGACCTTTCCCACACCGTGCATGCCACTGGCCGCGACGAGGCGACCCAGTTGATGCATGCCCTGGCGGCGATGCAGGCCAGCCTGAAGGACGCCCTGCGGCTGATCGGCGACTCCTCCCATCAGCTGGCTGCGGCCAGTGAACAGATGTCGGCGATTACCCAGCAAACCTCCCGCGACCTCAACCGGCAGAACGACGAGATCCAGCAAGCGGCGACTGCCGTGACGCAGATGAGCGTGGCGGTGGAAGAGGTGGCGCGTAATACCGTGAGCACCTCGGAAATCTCCCGTCAGTCCGAAGACGCGGCGCGGCGCGGTCGTCAGCGGGTGGGCGAGGCGATCAGTTCGATCGGCAAGATGAGCCAGGATGTACATGAGGCGTCGCGGCAGATCGAAGCGCTGGCGGTGCAGTCGCAGGAAGTGGGCAAGGTGCTCGATGTGATCGGCGCCATTGCCGGGCAGACCAACTTGCTGGCGCTCAACGCCGCGATCGAGGCGGCGAGGGCGGGTGAAGCGGGGCGCGGCTTTGCCGTGGTGGCAGATGAAGTCCGCGCGCTGGCAGCGCGTACCCAGACCTCGACACTGGAGATCGAGGAAATGATCAACGCCATTCGCAGCGGCACGGCGCGCGTGGTGGAGTCGATGCACAGCAACAGCCAGCAGGTGGGGCATACCCTGCAGGTGGCTGAGTTGGCCGGGCAGGCACTGGATGAGATCACCGATGGTGCGACCACGATCCATGAGCGCAATATGGTGGTGGCCAGTGCCACTGAAGAACAGGCACAAGTGGCTCGAGAAGTCGATCGTAACCTGTTGAATATTCGGGAACTTGCCGTGCAGACCTCTGAGGGCGCGGACCAGATCAGCACGGCGAGCCAGGAGCTGGCCAGCTTGTCGATCGGCTTGAACGGGATGATGAAGCGTTTTCAGCTCTGACAACCGAGGGATGATGGTCGACATGAGTCGAACCATATGCTGACCCACTGGTCAGGATATTTACCTATCCAGCACTAGAGAGGTCAGCATGCACACGTACAACCTGACGTACCTGTTCAAGGGCGAACCGCGTGATCACCGTTTCGAGCTCAAACAGCACGGGCTTTCGCTTCATGAAGCCGCGTTGCATTTGATTGTGTTGCATTACGGGGATGGCGAAAACAGCCTGGTGATGCCAGCTGCAGATGCCTCCCCGACGGAGATTCTGCAGCAGGCCAAATCGCTTGAGATAACCCAAGTCGAAGTACATCCAGGCGAGTAAGCGTGGTCGGCGGGTTGCGCGCGTGCAGGCTGCTCAGCCTGCCTTCAAGCCGGCCAACTGCTGCTGAAGCTCGGCGAGCAACCGCCGACCCGCTGCTTCCACCAGGTCCCCGTACTGAGCGATGGCATTACACTCCCGGCAGGTGACAATCGATTTTCTGTGGAGCCTGCCGGGCTTTACCAAATCTTGCCCACCGCACGTGAGGCATTTCAGGGTGACACTCATGATCTTCCTCTCCATGGAACATGCGCAGGATCCTTCACTGCGTTTTTGTCGCGGCTGGCAATGATGATGCGGTACATGGAGTGGTCAAGTGGGTAAAACGTTCCTTCCGAAAGCAACTAAAGCAGAGCGGGCCCTTCAAAAGTTGCCAGGGAACGTTTTGCGCGTCACCAAGACCCCAACAGAACCGGAGATCGCGAAGTGATTGACCATCTGGACCACCTGGTACTGACCACCGTCGATGTCGATGCATGTAAAGATTTCTATGGCCGCGTGCTCGGCATGCGCCTGGAAACCTTCGGCCAAGGACGCTTGGCGTTCTGCTACGGCAATCAGAAGATCAATGTACATGTGCGGGGGCATGAGTTCGAGCCCAAAGCTCATCTGCCTGTTCCGGGCGCATTGGACCTGTGCTTCATCGCCAGTGTCAGCCTGGAAGCGGTCATCGCGCAGCTGGAACGTCAGCGTTGGCCGATCATCGAGGGGCCGATTCAGCGAACCGGTGCGACCGGGCCTATCCGTTCCGTGTACGTGCGCGACCCGGATCTCAACCTGATCGAGATTTCCGAGCAGTTGTGACTCAAGCTGGCAGTGGGCGATGCAGGCGTCACCAAGCGTGGCGAGAGGCGCGCCCGGCAAGCGGGCGCAGAAGGCTGAAAAGGCGGGCTGGTCTATCGCAGTACGACGGCGCCACGGCGGCAACGGGCTTCTCGGCCCCTTCGCCGCCAGGCGGATACAGGCAGCAGCTTACTTGATCAGCGGCACGCCACTGAGCTTCTGCAACTCGTCGAAGTCGATGTCAGCGCAGATCTCTACCACTTTCAGGCCGTCGGAGGTCACTTCCAGCACGGCCAGGTCGGTGTAGATGCGGCTGACGCAGCCGATACCGGTCAGCGGGTACGTGCACTCAGGCACGATCTTGCTTTCGCCTGTCTTGGTCAGGTGGTCCATCATCACGAACACCTGGCGCGCGCCGGTGGCCAGGTCCATCGCGCCGCCTACGGCCGGGATCGAACCCTCAGCGCCGGTGTGCCAGTTGGCCAGGTCACCTTTGACCGACACCTGGAAGGCGCCCAGAACGGCGATGTCCAGGTGGCCGCCACGCATCATCGAGAAGGAGTCGGCGTGGTGGAAGAACGCACCCCCGGTGAGCAGGGTCACGTGCTGCTTGCCGGCGTTGATCAGGTCATCGTCTTCCTCGCCCGGCGCGGGGCTCGGGCCCATGCCCAGCAAGCCGTTTTCGCTGTGCAGAAACACTTCCTTGTCGCCCAGGTAGTTGGCCACCAGCGTTGGCGCGCCGATGCCCAGATTCACATACGCGCCTTCCTGGATGTCTGCGGCCACACGCTGGGCCATCTGGGTGCGGGAAAGTTTTGTGGTAATGGTCATGGCAGGCCTCAGACAGCGTTGGCGATCGAAGAAGCAGCAGCGCCGGTAACGGCGACCACGCGCTGCACGAAGATGCCCGGGGTGATGATGTGTTCCGGGTCCAGTTCACCGAGTTCGACGATCTGGTCGACCTGAGCGATGGCGGTCTTGGCCGCCATGGCCATGATCGGGCCGAAGTTACGCGCCGCCTTGCGGTAGATCAGGTTGCCCCAACGGTCACCCTTGTACGCCTTGATCAGCGCGAAGTCGGCGTGCAACGGCATTTCCAGCACGTACTGGCGACCATCGATCTCGCGGGTTTCCTTGCCTTCGGACAGCAGCGTGCCGTAGCCGGTCGGCGAGAAGAATGCACCGATGCCCGAGCCTGCTGCACGGATACGTTCGGCCAGGTTGCCTTGCGGCACCACTTCCAGCTCGATCTTGCCGGCCCGATACAGTTCGTCGAAGACGTAGGAGTCGGACTGGCGTGGGAAGGAGCAGACCACCTTGCGCAAGCTGCCGGCCTTGAGCAGGGCGGCCAGGCCAATCTCGCCATTGCCGGCGTTGTTGCTGATGATGGTCAGGTCGCGAGTACCGGTATCGATCAGCGCATCGATCAGCTCGGACGGCATGCCGGCAGTGCCAAAACCACCGACCATGATGGTCGACCCGTCTGTGATTCCTTCCACCGCGCTGGCGATGGACTCATATGTTTTATTGATCAAAGCGAGCTCCTGGTTGTTCCTGGAGTATGGGTTGTGGGCCTGCCTGGCGCGCCCTTTGAACAGGGGGCCAGCCAGCGCTTGGGACATGTTTGCTGCATGTGCTAAGCGTGCCGCAAGATCGGGCACAAGTAGAGAGGGGGTAAGCGGATGGTGTGCGATTATCGAACCATTGTGCGATCTGCGGGCGGGGCTGTTGCCGATGTGGTCAGTGCCAAAGCCCCGTCGATCAACGGTGGTGGGCTAGCGCTGCGCAAGTTTTTCCGGGGTAATCCAAATCGTGCGACCAAGGCCATGCCTTCGACGGTCATGGCCATTCCCCTTGGACGCGCTCCCGGCGCAGGCAGTGGCTTGTGATAGTGGACCAGGCCGAACACACCACAGCTCGCGCCGTTATCGCTGACCGTGAGCAGAACAGCAAACACTGCTGTTCACGCGCAGGGCAGCTGGGCGGAACTCAGCCTGCCACGGCTTTGATCAATTGCTCGTTGAAGGCAGGAATATCGTCCGGCTGGCGGCTGCTGATCAGGTTGCCATCGACCACCACCTGTTCATCTACCCACGTGCCGCCGGCGTTGCGAATATCATCCTGCAAGGTCTTGTAGCTGGTCATCCGCTTGCCTTTGACCAACCCACTCGATATCAGCAACCAGGCACCGTGGCAGATGACCGCCAGGGGTCTGCCGGCAGCGTCATGGCTTTTGACCAGCTGTTGCGCGCCAGGGATCAAGCGAATGGTGTCGGAGTTCTGAACGCCGCCGGGCAGCACCAGGGCATCGTAAAGATCGACCTGGGCATTGTCGAAAGTCGTATCCACGGTGAATTCGTCGGCGGGCTTGTCATGGTTCCAGCCTCGGACCGTACCTTCTTTCTCACCCAGGATGTCGACCACCGCGCCGCTCTTTTCCAAAGCCTCACGGGGGCCGGTCAGTTCCACCTGCTCGAAGCCCTCAGTGACCAGAAACGCCACGCGCTTACCGCTCAGTTGTGCATTCATCATTGATCTCCTTTACCAATAAACCTTCAATAGGGGCCCGCCATGGCGAGCAAAGTTCCTGCTCGATGCTCAGCGGTGTGCTTAGCGGCGCCTGCGTGGCGAGCGGGTGGCGGCGAGCCCGGCGATGACACCGACGGCTGCCGCAACCACCCACAGGGTCATGTTGCCGTTGCTGGATTTCCAGCCGCCCTCCACGCTGCGCCGGTCATTGGTTGGCTCGAACAGGTTGCCAGAGGTGATCTGTGCACTGGGGCTGCGGTTCAACGCCCTGCGTGTCAGCCACCCTGTGACCAGCGCCAGGCGCGGCACGAGGTAGCTCGCCAGGTGGGCAAGGCGGGCGGCAGTGCCAACGGTGGTGTGGGCGCGAGGGGAAATAGCGCTGGCCACCATGGCCCTGGCTACCTGCTGCGGGTCGTAGATCGGCCCGGGCGGTGTGAGCGCATGGCCGGTGTAATTGCCACCATCCCTGAAGCCCGGGGTGTCCATGACCGCTGGATAAATGTCGCAGACGTGGATGTCCGGGAACTCGGTCAATTCGCCGCGCAGCGCCTCGGTCAGCCCGCGCAGGCCGAACTTGCTCGCCGAATAGGCCGCCGCGTAGGGTTGGGCGATCCAGCTTCCCAGTGACAGGGTGTTGATGAGAATGCCGCTGCGTTGGGCCTTGAAATAGGGCAGGGCCACGTAGGCGCCACGCAGGTAACCGATCAGGTCGGTCTGAATGACCTGTTCGTGTGCTTGCAGCGGTGTTTGCTCAAAGTTGCCCACCGCGCCAACGCCGGCATTATTGACCCAGATATCGATCCGTCCGTGGCCAAATTCGGCAGCCTGTGTGGCCAGCGCCTGCACCTGGTCGCTGCGGGTAACGTCGGTGACGATCGCCACGGCGTCTGTGCCACAGTCGGTGCACTCATCCAGCACATCGAACAAGGCTTGCTCATCGCGTGCAGCGAGCACCAACCGCGCGCCGGTGCAAGCGAATGCATGCGCCGCGGCCCTGCCTATACCACTGGAAGCGCCGGTGATGACCACGACCTTGCCACGCAACGGGCCCTTTAACGGGGTAGGGGCTGCAGGCTGGGCAGGTTCTGGGGCCTGCTCGAGGTTGTCCGCGGTAGGTGCGAGGGTGGCGCTGGCGGGTATCTTCGAGAGCTGCAGGGCCGTGCCGTCGATCAGCACCAGCTTCATGCCCTCGATGGTGCCCGCCACCCGGTCCGGGAAAACGGGTTCACCCTGCGCATCCAGGCTGTCATAGAGGAATTTCGTCCCTTCGAGCCAGCCTACTGCCGTGAGCAGCTCAGCGCCGAGGTAATACTTCCCGTCCTGAAAGAAACCAGGGAACTGATGAGCGCGCTCGACGTTCTCCACGCTGTAGCGTTCGCCTGGTTTCATGCCTGTCGCTTGATCGATCATGGTTCGAACCCCTTCGGTCAAAGGCCAGCGATCGCTTGGCGTTTGCTGTGTTCGTCGGACTCTGCGAGGCACAAGCCCCAATGAGGAGTGACTAAGCAACTGAAGCCGGCAGAGGCAGCAAAGTTCAGAGCAGATGGCAGGCGGCATGAGCAAGGCAACGAGCCCAAATGCGGATGGCGTGAACTTGCCGGATCTTCAGGCGGTCCACCGTCACTCAAGAATGGAAAAGGGAGTGAGGATGTCGACACCTGGCAAGCTCCGGACGCGTGCAACAGTGCTCTGCTTTCGCAGTGGCCGACTGTTGTTGGTGCGCCGTAAATCGCGTGGATGGAATTTCCCAGGTGGCAGCGTCAAGCCGCATGAGTGCCCCCTCAGTGCTGCCGTTCGTGAACTCCAGGAAGAAACGGGTATCCGCCGGCAACGCTTGGTACAGCTGTGTACTATCCGTGCCGGTCGAATTGTCCATCACATCTTTACCTTGCAGATCGATGAACGAGACCGGCCTGTGCCGCAGAACGAAATCGTGGCGTGCAAGTGGGTACAGCGCCGCAAGCTGGGACCGTCCCGGCTAGGGCCCGCAGCTGCTGAACTGCTGGCGCGCAAGCTTCCGGCCTTGGTCGCTTGACTGGAGAAGGTAGCGCTGTAGCTAGGCAAATGATGCCCGAGGGTTGGGCACTAAGCCGGTGAATCTCCTTGTTTCAGGCGCGCCACGTTACAGGCCAGCCACTCCATCCGGCCCGATTGTGCAAGTGCCCGGCGCGTGCAAACCCATCGGCTCATTTCCAGACAAAGCCATTACTTCAAGATGGCAGTTGACCTGAACCGTTTTTGATGGTCATCTGCGCGCCTGTTTCAGGTGCCCCCTGCCGCCGTGCATGGGGTGAAACGGGAAGCCGGTTCGTCATCCTCGCGATGATCAGTCCGGCGCTGCCCCCGCAACGGTATGCGAGCGAAGTATTCGACACACCACTGTGCCTCGGCATGGGAAGGTGAATGCTTCATGACCCTCGCGAGCCCGGAGACCGGCCTGAAGCACAGTTTGGCAAACCCGCGGTGGGCGGGCGCAGGCCGGTTTCCGTGGGCGTGCGCGCCTGCGCGTTCCCCATGCGTTGTTCCCTCCGGGATTCTTTCATTCCTGCTGCAAGTGGAAAGATATGTCCCGCTACTCGCTTTTCAGTTCTCTGCCAGGCACGTTGATGCGTGCAAGCCTGGTGCCTTGTGTTTTCATCACCGTCCCGGCGTACGGCGCCGAAGTTGACCAGGCACTGGCGTTACCGGCTACCGCCATTACAGGCACCCTCGGGCAAGACACCCCACCGGATCTGCATACCCCCAGCACCAGTGGTTCGCGTCTGAACCTCACACCCCTGGAAACGCCTGCGAGCGTCACCAGCATCAGCGCCGAGCAGATTCAAGCCCGCAACAACAACACCGTCCAGGATGCAGTGACGCGCTCGCCCGGCATCACCTTCATCGGTACCCCCGGCAACGGCGGCACGGCGCTCTCGGCCCGAGGGTTTACCGGGCACAGCTCCACCATGCAGCTGTACGACGGCACCCGGCTGTACGTGGGCGCCGGCACCGTCACCTTTCCTGTGGACACCTGGTCGGTCGAGCGCATCGACGTGCTGCGCGGCCCGGCATCGGTGCTCTATGGCGAGGGTGCCACGGGCGCGGTCATCAACGTGGTGCCGAAAAAGCCCTTCGATGGGGAAGTGCGCAACCATGTACGCTTGGGCTATGGCTCCAACGATCGTCGGCAGGTGGCGCTGGACAGCGGCGGCTCGCTGACCGATACGCTGAGCTACCGACTGAACCTCAACAAGCTTGCCAGTAACGGCTGGGTCGACCGCGGTGAATCAGAAAGCATCGCCGTCAGCGGCGCGTTGCACTGGCAACCGAATGACGACCTCAGCGTCACCCTCAGCCACGATTACGGTGATCAGGACCCACAGCAGTACTTCGGTACACCGCTGGTCAACGGGCATTACCAGGAGTCGATACGCGACCACAATTACAACGTCGATAACGCCGAGGTCCGCTACAACGACCAGTCCACGCGGCTGGTCACTGACTGGGTGATCAGCGACAACCTCACCGCCAGCAATCAGTTGTACTTCCTCAAGGCTCAACGCCGCTGGCGCAACGCCGAGAGCTATACCTGGCTGCCGGGTGGTCAGGTGCAGCGCAGCAACTTCATCAGCATCAAGCAGGTCCAGGAGCAGATCGGCGATCGCCAGTCGTTTACCTTGCAGCATTCGCTGTTCGGGCTGGACAGCCAGACGGTGGTCGGCGCCGACTACAACTCGATCCGGTTCGTGCGCAAGCATGACTTCGGCAACACCCACACCGATACCGTGCCGCTGTCCGGTTCGGGTGGCGGCGACTACATCAGCACTGACCCCTACCGCTCGCGCGAAGCCAACCAGGCCAAGCAGTTCTCGTTGTTCGCCGAAAACCGTACGCAGCTTACCGAGCGGTTGTCGTTGATTACCGGGGTGCGGCGTGACCAGGTGCACCTGGACCGTGATGATCTGGATACCGATACCCGGTCGGATCGCAGCCTGAATGGCGACAACTGGCGAGCGGGCCTGGTGTTCGCGCTTAGCCAGGACCTCTCGGTCTACGGCCAGTACGCCACCAGCACCGAGGGCGTCAGCAACCTGCTGACGCTCAGCGCCGCGCAACAAAGCTGGGACCTGAGCACCGCCAAACAGACCGAGGTGGGCATCAAGCAGATGCTGCCTGAGGGCCGTGGCGAGTGGACCCTGGCGGCCTACCACATCGTCAAGAAGAAGCTGCTCAGCACCGATCCGCTCAACCCGACGGTGCAGCAACAGATCGGCCAGCAGTCTTCGGACGGCATCGAAGTCACGCTGGCGCTACGCCTGCCCTACGATATGCAGCTTTCAGCCAACGCCGCCTGGGTGCGTGCCGAATACGACGAGTTTGCCAGCGGCAGCAACGACTACAGTGGCAACCGGCCCGTCAACGTACCGCGGCGTTCGGCCAACCTGTGGTTGAGCAAGGACTTCGGTCAGCGCTTCAGCGCCGGGGCAGGGGCGCGTTATGTCGACAGCCGCTATGGCGATAACGCCAACACCGTGCAGGTGCCGAGCTACACCGTGGTCGATGCCAACGTCGACTGGCATGTCCAACCTGATCTCACGCTGGGCCTGCAAGTGAACAATCTGTTCGACCGCCAGTACGCCACCACCACAGACAACAACGGCCTGCAGTGGTACCTGGGCGAGCCGCGTTCGTTCTTCGTGACGGCTGACTACAGCTTCTGACGGGGCCGCCACCGGCCTTCGGGCCGGTGCTTGCTGGAGTGGGTTCAATGATGCATCTGAAAATCGACGGCCTGCATTGGTCTGTGCCTGAGCGAGGCGGCAGGCAACGCCCGTTGCTGCACGCCGTGGATCTGTGTGTCGGCAAGGGAGAGTTCGTTGGGCTGATTGGCCCCAACGGCAGCGGCAAGACCAGCTTGCTGCGCTGCGCCTACCGGGCTACGCAGCCAACCGCAGGCCAGGTCAGCTTGAACGGCGTCGAGTTGTGGCAGCGCAACCCGCGCTGGTGCGCCCAACGCATTGCCGTGGTTCTGCAGGAGTTTCCAGAGGAGTTCGGGTTGAGTGTCGGCGAAGTGGTCGCCATGGGCCGCTCGCCGCACAAATCGCTGTTTGAAGGGGACACAGCCGACGATCTGCAACTGGTCGCTGAGGTGCTCGAACGGGTAGGGCTGAGCGGCTACCGCGAACGGACCTTCGCCACGTTGTCGGGAGGTGAAAAGCAGCGAGTGCTGCTGGCCCGTGCGCTGGTACAGCGCCCTGAAATGCTCATTCTCGATGAACCGACCAACCATCTCGACCCCCGCTATCAACTCGGGTTGCTGCAGCATTTGCGAGGCCTGGGCCTGAGCACCCTGGCCAGTTTTCACGACCTCAACCTGGCAGCGGCGTTTTGCGACCGCTTGTACGTCATCGACGGCGGGCGAATCATTGCCAGCGGCGCGCCGCAGCAGGTGTTGACCGTCGAGCTACTGTGGCAGGTCTTCGGCCTGCAAGCGCTGATCGACACGCACCCGCTGCATCCTTACCCACGCATTACCTGGATAACCCGGCCATGAACATCTACGCCTTGATCGGCCTGTTGTCTCTGCTGATGGCATTGCCCATCGCGGCCAGTGAATACCCATTGAACATCCGCAGTTGTGAGCGTTCGGTGAGTTTCAGCAAAGCGCCGCAGCGGGTTGTGGTGCACGATGTGAACATGACCGCCATGCTGTTGCACCTGGGCCTGCGCGAGCGCATCGTCGGTTACACCGGCTTTACCCGCCACAAACACCGCGACCCATGGATCGATGATGCGCTGGAGGGCGTGCCGCAACTGGCCAGTCGTTACCCCTCCATCGAAACCTTGCTGGCGATAGACGCCGACTTGTTCTTCGCTGGCTGGAACTACGGCATGCACGTGGGTGGCCCGGTCACGCCCGCAACGCTGGCAGCGTTTGAGATCCCGGTCTATGAACTGAGCGAGTCGTGCTCCTGGGTCATGCCCCAGCAACGCGCCAGCTTCGATGATGTCTCCCGCGACCTGGGCAATCTGGGCCGCATCTTCAGTGTCGAGCCGCAAGCCGAAGCCCTCACGGCGCACATGCGCCAGCAGGTTGCCGAGGTGCGCAGGCGGGTAGCTCAGGCGCAGCATCGGCCACGGGTATTCCTTTACGACAGCGGTGAAGACCGGCCGACCACGTCGGGGCGCCTGGGCATGCCGCAGGCCTTGGTCGATGCTGCCGGTGGCGTGAATGTGATGCAGGACGTGGCGGCCAGCTGGACGCAGGTGAACTGGGAGAGCGTGGTGGAACGCGACCCTGAAGTGATTTTGATCGTCGATTACGGCCCTAGAACCTGGCAGCAGAAGCGCGACTTCCTGTTGCGCCAACCTGCGTTGAAGGATGTGCGGGCCATACGCGAGCAGCGCTTTGTCCCCTTGACGTACCTGCAAGTCACCCCTTCGGTGGAAAACGCCGAGGCCGTCGCGAAGATCGCGCGGGCGTTGCATCCGGCGTTGTTCAAGGAGGCAACACCATGACCTGGGGGCGCAGCCCGGGGAGTTATCGCTGGCTGATCGTGATCCTGGTTGTGCTGTTGGTGCTTTCTTCAGTGATCGCTCTGGCATTCGGCCCGGCCTCGGTCCCGGTGGGCCATGTGTTCGGGATCGTTGCCCAGCAGTTGGGCGTCGATCTTCCGGGAGCGTGGAGCAACAGCCAGGCGCAGATCGTCTGGATGATCCGCGCACCGCGTGTGTTGTTAGGGGTAGTGGTAGGCGCGGGGCTGGCATTGGTGGGTACCGCCCTGCAGGCCGTCACGCGCAATCCGCTGGCCGACCCGCACCTGCTGGGCGTGAGCTCTGGCGCCGCGCTGGGCGCGGTGCTGGTCATGCTGTACCTCGGCGAATTCATCGGCGTGTTCAGCCTGCCCCTGGCAGCTTTTGTGGGGGCAGCGGCGAGCATGCTGTTGGTTATCGCCGTGGCCAGGCGTGGAGGGCGCATGGAGAGTGACCGCCTGCTTTTGGCGGGTGTCGCGGTGTCATTCGTCCTGATGGCCTTGGTCAACCTGTTGCTGTACACCGCTGACCAGCATGCTGCAGCCTCGGTGGTGTTCTGGATGTTGGGTGGGCTGGGCGCGGCGCGCTGGAGCGTTATCGGCTTGCCGGCAGTGTGTGTGTTGCTTGGGTTGCTTGTGCTACAGGTGATGGGGCGTGGCCTGAACGCGCTCATGAGCGGAGAGCAGACCGCGATCAGCCTGGGGTTCAGCGGCCGCCGCCTGCGTCTTCATGTATTCATCTGCACGTCGTTGCTGACAGGGGTGCTGGTTTCGCTTTCGGGCGCCATAGGCTTCGTGGGGCTGATGGTGCCGCACGTGGCGCGTGCGCTGGTGGGGGCGGAAAACCGGCGGTTGATGCCGGTCAGCGCGCTGCTCGGCGGGCTGTTCATCGTTTGGGTGGATGTGGCTGCGCGCACGCTGATCGCGCCGGAGGACCTGCCGATTGGCATTGCCACTGCAGCCTTGGGTGGGCTGTTCTTCATCGTGCTGCTCAAGCGTTGAGAGCACGGCAAGCGACGGCCTGGTCGCTTGCCGTGTCTTGCGTCAGAAGTCGACGGTGAGCCCCGCATACAGGGCGCGACCGTCGCCGGGGGAGTGCAGCGATGCATCGGCACCGTCCGGGTCGTACCAGACGTATTCGTAGTAGCGATCGGTCAGGTTCTTCAGTTGCAGGTCGACGCTCAGCGTTTCGCTGAGCTTGTAGGTGGCGCCGAGGTTCATCAGCACGTAGCCGCCATACGTACCTTGGGTGTTCTCCCGCTCCAGGTAGTAGTTGGTCTGCCCGTTCGCCCAGGCAGTCAGCTGCAGCTTCGGGGTAGCCTGATAGCTGATGCCGGTGTTCCACAGATGGTGGGGCACGTGATCGATTTCCTGGCCTTTGCTGCCTGGTAAGGCGCTGCTGGGCTCCAGGATCTTGGAGTACTGCCAGGAGTAGGACATCCACACCTCAGTGCGTTCGTCCGGGTGCAGGTTGACCTGCAGGTCATAGCCCCAGCGGCGTGTTTCACCAACGTTGTCCGACTCCCCGCTGGGGTCGTTCAGGCGACGGCTCACCTCGCCAGAGGCGTCCTGACGCCAATAAGCCACGCGGCCATCGATCCAGCTGGCCGGGGTGAACTTGACGCCCGTTTCCCAGCCTTCGTTGATCGATGGGTCCAGGTCCTCGTTGCGCGGCGGCACCTTGTAGGCTGCAGCGCCCGTCCCGACCTGGAAGGTCCGGCCCCAGTTGGCGTAAACGCTGGCGAACTTCCACGGCGAATAGACAATGCTGAGCTTGGGCTGCTTGATCAGCCCGTAGTCGTTGATGTCCGAGTCCAGCCCGGTCATCTTGTTGGTAAAGTCACCGCTGATCTTGTCGACGCGATAGGCCGGCACGATCTTGAGCGACTCCACTGGCTCGATTTCAGCCTGCACATAGGCCCCGACCGTGTTGAAGTCGAAGTCCTGGTCACGGGTCTGCGCCTGCCGCACGCGATTGATCGTGCGGTATCGCTCGCTGCGGTTCTGCTGTTTCTGCACATCGCTTCCGCCTTCAAGGGCGAACGCATGCAGCCAGTCCACCTGTGGCCGCCAGGTCAGCGAGGTAATGGCACCGTACTGATCCTCGTAAGTGTCGCGCTCCTGTTGTGAACTGGTGCGCCAGTACTGCGTCCAGCGACGGTCGTCATAGGTGTTGAGGTAGGTCTTGGCCGACCAGGACAGCGTTTCGGCCAGGTCGGTGTCGAAGTGCACGCTGACCTGGTTCATTCGCCGCGTGCCTTTGTCCGTGGCGTTGTAGTCATTGCTCATGCGCGGATGATGGCGGGCGTCATCCTCGGTCAGGTAGCCGGCCTCCTGGGCTTCGGACTCGTAGTGGCGGGCGATCAGGCCAAGGCGATAGCTGCCATCGTCAGGGGTATAGAACCATTTGCCGCCGAAGCTGTAGCGTTCGGTATCGGCATGGTCGCGGTAACCGTCGACCTGCTGGCGGGCGAAGAAGTAGTTCTGCGTCCAGTTGCTGGTCTCGATGCCCTTGGCCAGTTGCACCTCGCGGGTGTTGAAGCTGCCGTAGCGCAGGCGCGCCTTGTTGTAGTTGCCGCCGGTGCGGGTGTTGATATTGACGTTGCCGGCGATGTTGTTCAGGCCATAGCGCGGGTCGCTGGTGCCGCGCACCACCTCGATGCTGTCGATGTCCATGGGGAACACCGAGTCGATGAAGGGCATGTTGCCGTCATTGGTGTTGCTGGGGATGCCATCGATCAGCAACTTCACCGCGTTCACTTCGCCTTCGCCATTGAAGCCGCGGAACGACAATTTGCCTGAGGTGGTGCCCTGGTTGAACTCGGTGAGCATCACCCCTGGCGCGCGGCTGAACAGCTCCCAGCTGTAGGCCACGGGCATTTTTTCGAGGATGTCACCGCCCAGAATGTCCACCGAACTGAGCACGCTGCTGGTGGCCAGCGGGCCGCTTTCGGTACTGGTCACGTTGACCGCGCCAAGGGTGAGGGTGGAGTTTTCAGCAGGCAGAGTTTCGGCAACGGCCAGCGACAGGGGGCTGAGGCTGAACAAAGCGAGCACGGGCAGGACAGCGCGTGCGGTGCAACGGAACGCAGGCATGGAAGGTTTCCTGGTCAGACAGTCGGGCAGGGCTGCGCACCGAAGGTCACGGTGCAGCCGTGGGCAAGCAACGACAGGTCAGGCCAGGGGAGAGGCACGCGGGTTGAGCTTTGGCCACTGCTCGCGCGGCAGCAACAGCGTGTGGCTGGCGCCGAGCAGCAGCGCGTCGGGCCAGTAGCGGGGATAGAGGTGGCGATAATGGTCGCTGGCCAACATGGCATGGCCGGCATGACCACAGCAGCAGTCGCCTGCCGGGTGTTTCGTCTCGGACTGATCGCCGAGTTGCGGCAGTTCGGCTTTGAGCTGGGCCAGCAACGATTTGGGCAGGCTCTGCGCACCGTGCAGGCTGCAGAAGCTGCCGAGAATCAGCGATTGGCTGTCGATGCGGGGTGTTTGCAAGGCACGGTCGAGCGGCATCGCCAGCAGGTTGAACAGCATGGCGAGACAGGCGAGGAGGCAAAAATGTGCGCGAGCACGTATCGTCATGAAACCCCCGGACGGGTAAGGCGTGCATTAAGCCGCATCTGTTGCGGGCTGTAAAAGTTCAGCGGTGCGCCATTTTGTCGCAGGCGCACCCCACCGAAGGCTCAATGACTGCGCATGCCGGCGGCCACCTTGGGAGCGTCCTGGCCGGCTCTGCGCTGTTGTCTGCGTGGGATTGCACCGAGCCATTGCGATGGCGGCGCCACTGTAAGGACCGTGGTGGGTCTGACCAACTGTGACAATCTGTCCCTGGGGGCCACCCGCATTGGCCAATGGCGTCCAACTGCGCCAAGTGTGGCGGCTTGTCGCAGACGGGGCAGGCCACCGCTGAAGCTTCTACGGGGCCGGTTTCGATGCTAAAGTCGCCGCCCATGAACCGTCTGCCTTCAAACCGACCCCTCGTTGCCTGGGCACTGTACTTCTGTGTCCTGTTCAATGTACTTGGCTGTGGCCTGGCCCACGGGCAGGCAGTGGGGCTGGCGCTGAATGGATTCGGCGGCGCGTTCTGCAGCTTGGGTGGCGATACCGCCCCTCTGAAGGCCAAGCAGGACGGCGCCCTGGCGAGCGACTTGAGCATTCCGTTCAGTTGCCCGATGGGCTCGGCGGCTTTTCTTACCCTGGTCTTTCTCATCGCTGTCGGCTGGCTGCTGGCCAGCAGCGAGCGCCGGCCAATCCTGCGTGAAGTACGCAGCCATGCCCCGCCGCGTTATTGCTGGCCCTCATCCAACCCTCGCGCTTCACCTCTCTGACGCTACCTGCGCCTAGGCGCCGTGGCGGGCCAGTGCCTGCCATTAACACGCCGGATCTACGGTGCATGCTCAAGCATGCACCTGCCGGTTGGTTTGGCCGTCGTTGGAGGTAAGCCCTCATGACCTGTCGAATCTCCACGCCCGCGCTACCTGGCGAGGCATGAACATGCGCCATTGCGGCCTGCGCGCACGCACCTGGGATAGCCTCTGGGTCGCCGCGTTGCTTGCCATGCTGCTCAAGGTATTGGCATTGCCCATGGCCAGTACCCTGGGCGACCTGAGCCTGGCGCAGTTGCTGGCGGGCAGTTATTGCTCGTCGGGCGGCGTTCAGCCGGCCATGCCGGACAAGGACGGCAACCTCAGCCCGAAGACGTCCGCCCCGGGGCATTGCTGTTGCGCCCAGGGCGGCCCTGCACCTCTGCCTGCCTCGTTGATCCTGGCCGGCTTCGTGCTGCCCGTGCTGCCGGTCGACCAGCAGCCCGCCGTTCTGGTGCATTCACCGCGGCACTGCTGGCCGTCGATCAACCCCCGTGCCTCCCCGACGTCGATCGCCTGACCCGCAAGGACCCAGGCCGCACCCGCTGGAAGCGGGGCGTCGGCCTGCCGATGGCTAGCCGTACCCAGGAGCACACGATGTCTCGCACCCTGACCGCTTCAGCGTTGCTGGAGCCCTCCATTCGCCCGTCGCGCGCGGGCGACTTCCTGTTGCCGTTTCCCGATTACCCCTGCAACGCCCGCAGTTTCGTCAACCTCGATGCGCGCCTGTTGCCTTACTGGCACACGCTATTCGATGTCTGCCCAAGCTTGCTGAAGCTCGACCCGCCTGAGGGTCTTGAGTTGTTCCGACGCTTCATGACGTGGGCCTACCGGCACCATCCGGCGCTGGATTGGACGTATTACATCAGCGTTTGCCGCTGGTTGCTGAGCTCCCCCTACCAAGCGCGTGTGACTGAGGAGCACATCGAGGCCTTCATGGTGGCCGCGGCCGCCTTGTGGGTGGCGACTGATGTGTCTCAGGCCCGTGGCTTGGTGCTGGCCTGGCAGCCTATGGGCGAACGGGTCGTGGAGTGGAAAACCGGCGTACGGCCGGCGCTGCCAGCCTCCCAGGCGGACGAAGACTTGCCGTCACCCCCTTGGGAATTTTCCTGGAGCCCACTCAGCGCCAAAGGCCAGAGCAGCTTCCGGCGTTGGTTGCCGGTACCTGGCTAAGGCAGGGCGGCACAGGGGCGGCGTTGCGCCGCCCGTTTTCCTATTCGTTGAATGCTTAGCGAGAGACCGACGATGGACATACTCCAAGCCATGCGCGCGTTCAGTTGCGTGGTTCAGGCCGGCAGCCTGACCGGCGCGGCCGAACGCCTCGACACCACCACCGCCAGCGTTTCCCGGATGCTCTCCAACCTGGAGGCGCATCTGCATATTCGCTTGTTGAACCGCACGACCCGCCGCATCGCCCTGACCGAAGCCGGCAACCGTTACTTGAAGCGCTGCCGGGTTATCCTCGAACTGGTGGATACCGCAGAGAACGAGATACACCGCCACACACTGGACTTGCCCACGAACGGGCAGGCCAACACCCGAACGGGCGCAGCGCTCCAACTGGGCGCTTGTTAATCGGGTAGGTCGTCTTCGCCGCTGGCCAACGGGCGCACAGGCGCATCGACCTTGACCGAGGTTTCGTTACCCGCGTCATCGACCACGGTCAGGGTCAGCGGCACAGTGGCGCCTTCCTTGATCTGCTCTTTGGGGTTGATCAGCATGATGTGGTAGCCGTGGGTGTCCAGCACCACTGGCTGGCCCGCTGGCAGTGACAGGCTCGCCAATGGCTTCATGGTCATTACGCCGTCCTTCATGGTCATCTCGTGCAGCTCCGTCTTGGCGGCCACGGGTGAACTGACCCGAACGAGCTTGACGTCCTCGTTGGCGGTAAGGCGCATGAAGGCTCCGGTGGCGGGCTGGCTGGGTACCGTGGCCCTGACCCAGGGGGCCTCCACCTTCACTTCGACCTGAGCCAGGGCGGTGCTGGCGAAGCTCGTCATTAACAAACCGAACAGGAGGCCATTGGCCTTGCGCAAGCCTTTGAGCGCGAGTGGTTTCATCAGGAACTCCTTGTTGATTGGCGGCGCCAGCCTTGTGTATGAAGGACGCCTGGTCAAATAGCATAGTCGGTGCTGTATGAGGGCGTGGCAGGTGTGGTGCCGGCACGTTGTGGTGCGACAGACTGCCGCAGCGAGCCCAAAGCCACTGCTCGACGCCCGTGCAGTCAGCGCGTTGCGCGACATGCGACGAGCTGTCGCAGTTGGGCGGGCAGCAGACAGCGCCTAGCATGGTCGGCGCCTGTATTCCTTCGTCCCCTTCACGCTGCACGCCAGGCGACCCGCAACGCCCCCCGCCTTTGGGCGGGCCGCTTTCTTTCGAGCCGAGAGAGCCGTCATGGACCATGAACTGCTGAAAATCGTCTGGTGGCTACTGATTGGCGTAATGCTGATCAGTTTTATGCTGGGCGAAAGCCTGGACGTGGGCGCGCGGGTACTGGTGCCGTGGTTGTCGGGTCGAAGTGGCGACCCGCTGCCGCAAGCACCGGCGGCGCCAGCGCATATCAACCTGCTGTGGTTGCTGGCCCTGAGTTTCACCCTTGCGCTGGTCTGGCCATCGCTCGGTGGCCTGGCCTGCCTGATGACGGGCCTGTTGGGCCTGCTGGTACTGTTGCGCCGATCTGCCTCGCAAGCCGCCCGGCCACGACAAGCCTGGCGCGTGCTGGCAGTCGGCCTGCTGCCGGCAGTTCTGCTGGGGGGCATGCTGGGCAACGTGCTTCTTGGGTTGCCATTGAGTCGCTGTGGCCAGGCGGGAATACAGTTTCACGGGAGCGTGGGCGGCCTGTTCAGTCCGTTCGCCTTGCTTACAGGCGTGGTGAGCCTGGCGATGGTTTGCCAGTTTGGCGCTGCCTGGGTAATGCAGCGCGGCGGCGGCGGCTGGTATCAGCCTGCAAGCCGGGTCGCAGGCGTTGCAGGCGTTATGTTCCTGGCCAGTTTCATAGTGGCTGCGATATGGCTGGCAACGAATGCGCGCGGCTACAGTGTGTGGGCGGTGGAGCGTTCCGCTACCCTGTGCGGGCCTGGCACCTGGGTGGTGCTGGCCAACAACCCTGGCTGGCTGGACAATTTTCAGGCCTGGCCTGCAGCTGTTCTGGCACCACTGTTTGCCTTGTCTGGCACTGTCATCAGTCTGTTCGCTTGCGCCAATGGCCGGTCTAGCCTGGCGCTATTGGGCAGTGGCCTGACGGTGGGGGCAGTGCTATGCAGTGTGGGGCTCGCGTTATTCCCTTTGATCTTGCCTTCCAGCGTGCAAGTGTCTGCCAGCATGACGCTATGGAGCGCGGCCGGTGACGAAAGAACCTTGGGGACTTTGCTGATTGTTGCCAGTGTGCTGCTACCGATGTTGCTGGCTTACACCCTGGGTGTCAGCCTCAAGGGCTCGCACCTGCTGATCGAGCCATCGAAGCGAGTTGGAAAACGCCAACGCCATGCGCTTTGCTCGATCCAGGGCGATGAACGCATTGCGTGAATCACGCATTCGAGCGTCATGCCTCGAGATTATCTCTGGCAAACTCCGAACCCTGCCATCGTGAACCAACTGCGAATGTGCGCGCAAACTCCCTGGCCATTGCCTGGACCAGTTGTGCCCGCAAGGTATCGCTGTACCACAACCGGACGGGGGCCTGAAAGCCCCCGGGTTGTTCATCAGTGATTGCCGTGGGCAGCGTCCTTGTCGACCTTGACCACGCCTTGGAACAGCGCGAACTGCTTGACCCGCTCGGCGGGTTGAGCACTTTCGGCCTGGCGCACTGCCTGGCTCAGTTGGGCCGCGTCCTGTTCACTGAGCCCGGCGCTGTGCAGGGTTGCCGGGTCGAGCAGTGAATCGCCGGCGCACAGCACCACGCGCCAGCCGTGAGGCCCTTTACGCAACAAGGCACGGCCGCCGCGCTGGTCTTGCAACCAGCCGGCTACCGCATGCTCGCCCTGGATGGTAACCGGGCCAACGTCCAGTGGCGCATCCGGGCGTTCGAAGTTGTGTCGCATCAGGTGCTGAATGCTCTGCTGCTCGCTGGCGGTATCGGCCACGGCCAGCAGCGGGCTGCAGGCCAGCAGCAGCGCAAGGATCGGTGCTTTCATGTGCTTGTTCCTTGTAAGGCTGCCGACTGCTGTCGGCAGCTTCCGGTGGCGGGCTCAGAAGCCCATCTTCACACCCAGTTGCGCCGAAGTACCGGGCATCGGGTAGTTGGTACGGTAGGCGTAGTCACGGTCGAACAGGTTCTCCACGGCGACGAACACTTCGCCCACCTTGCCCAGTGCGGGTACGGCGTAACCGACGCGCATGTTGACCACGGTGAAGCTATCGACTTTGGAGAAGTTGCTGGCGCCGGCGGTGCGTTCCTCGGCCAGCACGTACATGTCTTTCTGGTACTGCGCATCAGCCGACAGGCGCCAAGGCCCGGTCTCGTAGGTGGTGCCCAGCGACAGCGATTTCTGCGGCGCGTAGGGCAGGGTCTTGAGGGACGGATCGAGCCAGGTGAAGCCGACGAAGCTGCTCCAATTGCTGGTCCAGCGCTGCTGCCAGGTGGCTTCGGTACCCTTGATGTCGTAGTCACCCAGGTTGATGTAGGAGGGGCTCGACACGGCCGGCGGGAAGGCGAACAGATAGCGGTCCTGCAGCTTGTCCTTGAACACCGCGAGGTCCAGGGTGGCGCTGTCGATGGGGTTGAAGCGCACGCCCAGTTCCTGGTGGTCGACTTTCTCGGGCTTCAGGTCCTTCCAGGTTTCACCCAGCGCCGGGATCAGGCTCGACATCACCGAGGCTTCCAGGCCGGGGTAGTTGATGCCGCGCGAGGCGTTGGCACGGAACTCGACATTGCTCGATGACAGCAACAGGCCTGCGTGCGGGGCGGTGGCGTTGTCGAACACATTGTGCTCATACGTGCGTACGCCGACCGAGGGGGTCAAGGTCCAGGTGTCGTTGAGGGCAAAGGCATGGCTGACGGCGAGGTGCGGCGATGTCACGCGCAGGGTGGGCGCATCGAACTTCGCTTGTGGCGCCGGGGCGATGCGCTTGAAGTGGACCTCGCCCTTGCTCTCGTCGATGTCCAGGCCCAAGGCCACTTCGCCGCCTTGCCAGGGGCGCAGCTGTTCTTCCCAGCGAATGCCTTGGAGCGTGAAGTCACTGATGGTGTCGCCGTCCAGGCCGGTCTGGTCAAGGGCCGAACCTCGGCCTTCGTTGTGGTAGACCTTTAGGCTGCCATCGCCCCATTCGTGATTGTGCGCCAAGGACAGCGAAGCGAGTGTGCCGCGGGTATTGAACTCGCCATTCTTGGTTTCCGGCAGGCCTTTCTGCCCGGGGTCAGAGACCTGGTTATTGGCATGCAGCAGCAGCAACCCGGTACTCCAGTTCTCATTCAGCCGGTAACCCAAGCGCGCCATGCCATTGTTCAGCCGGCCATCACCGTCACTGCGGTCACCGTCGGAGTGGGCCGCACCCTGGGCCAGCAGGTAATCAAAATCGCCTTCCCGGCCAATCAGGCTGGCTTGTTCGGTGGCTGTGCGGAAGCTGCCGCCGGTGAGTTGCAGCTCCCCATGGTGGTTGTCGCCCTGCTCGGCAACCTTGGGCGTCAGGTCGATGGCCGCGAAGGTGTTGCCGAACTTCTGCGGCTGCGGGCCTTTGTACACGCTGATGCTCTGCATCGCGTTGATCGGCAGCAAGTCGAGCAACGGGTGGCCCCAGACGCCCATGTAGAACGGAACGCCGTCGATGTAGGTCTTGATCTCGCTGCCCGGGCGGCTGGCACCCATGCCGCGGATGTACACCGCACCGCCTTCGGCACCGCCGAACGAGCCTACCGGGTTGAAGCGCGACACCACTACGCCGGGTGTACGACGCAGGGCCGAGGACAGGTCGAGGGCGTTGAGGTCGCGGATTTGCTCCTGGCCTACCACGGTGGTCAAGCTGCCGAAGCTATCGACGTTGTTCTGGTCGATGACCGAGGTCCCGACCACCGAGGTTTCGGCCAACTCCACCGTGTTGGTCTGGGCCAGCGTGGCACCACTGGATAACGCGAGTGCAGCAGCGCAGCAGATTGTCTTGTTCTTCATGCTCTGGGTATTCCTGAATGCAAAAGTGGCAAGGCGAGCCGTAGTCCACGCGCCAGGCGACATCCCCATGTGTATAGAGCCGGGGGCGTGGTGAGGCTATTGGGTTGATTCAGGTCAGGGCGGGTGAGGCGCGGGGGTTGACTGCAGGCCAAAGGCGACGAGGCCAGGCTGCAGGGGAGGCGGGCAGGGAACTGTCAGGTGTCACCCGGGCGACCGGAAGGTCGCGCAGCAGGGGCATCAATGCCAGGCCGGTGTGGCTGCACAAGGGGCAATCGAGCGTAGCGCCTGCGGCCAAGGTGTCACCCAGCCTTGGCGCGAAGCCAAGCGGACCGGGCGGGACCCCGGCGTGGCCGCAGAAGGCGCTACCTGCGCCATTGAGCGTCAGGCCGCTGGTCTGGCCGTGGCCGAGCCCGCAGTGCAGCACGGCAAACAGCACGCTGGCGTAAAGGAGCCAGGCGTAGGCGTGACGACGTCCTGCTGATCGGTGCATATCCCTTGCTCGATGACTGCGGCGGTTGAAATGGTGCGGTGCGCGAGTCTAGCAACGCTTGCTGTTTACGCAGGGTGCGACAGCCTGCCGCACCTGAATTTGGCTCCGAGATACCGCCGCACTGACCCTGTGTAGGCGGTTACCAAGGGCGCGCCTTGCTGAAGGCGGCCCTGGTACGCCAATCACTTGGACATGTAGTCGATCACGGCCTTGTAGTCGTCTGCGGTGCAATCCATGCACAGGCCGCGCGGCGGCATGGCGTTGAAGCCTTCGGTGACGTGCTTGACCAGTACCTCGTTGCCTTTGGCCAGCCGTGGCTTCCAGGCCTCGTGGTCACCTTTTTTCGGTGCCGTGGGCAGTTGGCCGTTGTGGCACATCTGGCACGCGCGGTTGAACACTGCCTCCGGGTCCTGGGCCGCTTGAGCCAGGCTGGCGGTTGCCAGGCAAGCAAGCATTGCCAGTGTTTTTTTCATGACCGACCTCTCAGGTTTTTTATTGGAAGGCAGAGTCTATGGGAGTACGCATGCCTGTCAGGTGCGACACCCTGCCGCACCCCGGGCTGCCAAGGCTTACCTGCCTGGTTGGTGCATGGGGTGCGGCAGGATGTCGCAGGGCGGCGTTGAGCCGAGGCCGTGCTACGTTGAAGTCGATCCGATGTTTGACTCTTGGCAGGGTTTTCATCGGGTCAAACAAAAGCCGGGGCGTATCAACGCCCCGGCTTTTGTCTTTTCAGGTGCTCAGTTGAAATTTCAGGCCGCGAGCACCTTGACGCTGGCCAAGTGGGCGCCCAGCAGATCGCCGCTGCCAAAGCCGTTCAACCGCGGGCTCGAACTGTGGAGCGACGTAGCCTGCGCCAGCCTAAGATGATTCCACTTAGCGAGATCACCAGGCCGCCGATGCTCAAGGCGATGATCAGGCTTTCGCGTAACGCCGGCCTTTGCAGCAGGGGTTGCAGGTCCCAGCTGTGCAAGAGATTGAACAGCCAGCGGCCGGTGCGTTGCCTGGTATCGTGGCTGGCCACCATCTCCCCGCTGGCCGGATCAAGGTAGACCCAAGTGCTGGCGGCATCGTCGAATCGCAGGCGCAGCACCGGCAACGGGCGGCGCTGGGAGCCATACATGCTCTGCGGGTCGCGGGCGAAGTAGTAGGCGTCGTAGTGGCGCTGCCAATGGGTATGCACCGGGATGCCTGCCGCCATCGCGTGGGCAGCGTTGAGCAGGCGTTGCTCGGACAACTGCCGTACGGGTGCCGCGTCGGCCTCCAGAATCCGACTATCGCCCACGGCATCGCGGGCCACCAGAAAGGTGTCAGCGCCAAGGCGTTGCCACTGCAGTTCCACAGGGGCGAACCCAGGTATCTTGTGCAGGCGGGCCAAGGCCTGAGCCACTGGCTGGCCGATGTCCACCGCACGTAGCGGCCCTTGATGCAGAGCCTGGGTGGCCAGTTGCGAGCGGCTGTCGGTGAGGCCCCAGGGGCGCATCGACATGAATCCGCTGAATATCCACAGCACCAACATCCCACCGAACAGTAACCCACCTATATGGTGCCAGCGCAGCCAACCGCCGGGATAAGGGCTGCACGAGCCACTGCGATAGCGCTTGCGCAGCCGCAGGCGCAAGATGCCGACAGCCATGCCCAGCAGCGCCATGATCGTTGCGGCCAGAGACAGCCCGATTACCAGGGTGCGCCAGCCGTTGCTGAACCCAAACCCGCCGCGTAGCGGGTAGAGCCAATGCAGCCAGGCCCCGACCCAGTTCCAGGCGCGCTCCGGGGCTGTGACGTCACGCACCACTTCTGCAGTACGTCCGGACAGGTACAGCCAGGTACCGGCTGCATCGTCGACCTGCACCCGGTGCAAGGGGCGGTCGCTGTCCAAGGCGGTGGAGTGGGTCCACATGTCCTCGTCCACCGTGCCCCGGTACGCCACCCCGACCTCGCCTGCATACTGCCGCGCGCTTTCCAGCGCCCAGCCGGCGTCGACCTGCGCCAGGGGCTGGCCGCTGGCAGCGTCGAGCGCGACGCGGCGGCCATCGGCCAATTCCAACAGGTAATACGGCCGCCCACCCAGGCTGGTCAGGCGCAGCGCTTTCAGAGGCCGCTGCGCCCACTGCTCGGGTAACTCGGCGCAGCAACCCGCAGGCAACGCCGGCAGGTGGGCAAGGCGTTCGGCCGGTGTCAGCTTGGGGTAGCCGACATACAGCATGACCACCCCAGAGACGAACCACAGCGCCATGAACAGGCAGGCGACGATTCCCAGCCAGCGATGCCACAGGTAGAGCTGGCGCTTCATGCTCATCAGTACCGCCACTGCACGGCGACTTCCAGGCTGCGCGGCTCACCCAGGTAGTACTGGGTATTGGTCTGGTGGATGAACCGGGCGTAGACCTCGTCGGTCAGGTTTCGCAACCGCGCGCTGATTTGCACGTGCTTGTCCAGGTCGTGGGTCATGGAAAGCCCGTAAACGGTGTAGGACGGTACCGACGAGGTATTAGCGGTGTTGGCGTACACCGACGACACATAACGGGCGTCGGCGCCGACTTGCCAGCCGGGGGCGAGGTCGTAGGTCAGCCAGAGATTGGCCACCCGATCAGGGATGTTCACCGGGTTCTTGCCTTTGCGCGAATACACCACACCGCTGATGGTCTCGTTGAATTCGTCGTATTCGGCGTTCACCCAGCTGAAGTTACCTGCCGCCAGCAGCTTGGGCGTGACTTTGAACGAAGCCGCCAGTTCGATGCCGGTAGAGGTCTGCTGGCCTGCCTGCTCAGTGGTGTTTGGCACGGTCGAGGAGGGCACCGAGATGTTCTTGCGCACGATCCGGTAAGCCGCTGCAGTGGCCGTACCGCGGCCATCGAGGAAGTCGAACTTGCTGCCCACTTCGACCTGGCGCCCGGTACTCAGGTCGAAGTCGCCCACTTGGCTGATCGAGGCACTGGTCAGAGTGCCTCCCGGCGGCTCGGCCGAGGTGCTGTATTGGGTATAGAGGCTGACATTCGGGGTCAGGTCGTAGACCAGGCCCAGGCGACCGGTCACTGCGTCCCAGCGCCGGTCCAGCTTGGCCCGCGCAACGTGGTCGATGACGTCGAAATCGATGTGGTCGTAGCGCAAGGCGGTTATCAATGACAGCTGATCCGTCAGACGGGTACGGTTCTCGACAAAGGCCGAGGTGGTGTCGGTGGTGGTGGTGCGTCCCTTGGCCATGGGCGCGTCCATACCGGGGATATCGAGGAATTGCCCTGGCTCGAAGCCATTGGGGTCAACCGTGTCGAACGCGCCCTTGGACAGCGGGTAGTTGGTTTGCTGGTTGGTGTTGTAGTCCATGCCGAACGCCCAGTCACTGGCCAGGCCGAACAGCTCACCCTGATGGGTCAGCTCGACCCTGTCGCCGTTCACCTCCTGGTCGTGACGCTGGCGGTAGCCGCCCGAGCGAGCGATGGCGCTGTTGTCGGCGTTGTAGCGATACACCTCGAGGTTGCGGTAATCGCGCTGGCCGTTGTAGTGATAGAAGGTATTGCGCAGTTGGGTATTGTCGTCGAAGCGGTAGTCGGTGATCGAGCGTAGCCAGCGAGTGCGCTGTTCGTAGCGACCGTCTTCAACGTTGTAGTTGTTGAAGCGGTTGTGCTTGTCGATGTGCAGGGTGCCGACCAGTGGCTGCAATACCGGAGTGCCCCAGTAGGGGCTGTCTTCTTTCTCTTCCAGGTATTCGATGGCCAGCGTGTGCGAGAGCTGGTCGTTGATGTCGCTGAGCAGCGAAAAGGCCAGGTTGCCGGCCCCATTCTCCTGGCGATCGATGTAGCCGTTGGTGCTGGTGCGGCTGTAGTCGAGACGGGCGTAATGGCGCGGGCCGTCGCCTGTGTTCAGGGTCTTGTTGAAACCGACCGAGGTTTCCGTGGTGTCGAAGCGGCCATAACTGACGCGCCCTTCAAATGTGTCTTCGTCTCGGCTTGCCAGCCGGGTGATGAAGTTCAGGCTGCCACCGACAGCACCGCTGCCATTGAGGAAGGAGGACGGCCCGCCGAGCAATTCGATGCGGTCGTAGATCCAGGCGCCCACCGGGCGCGCTGCGCCGCCATACTGCAAATTGATGCCGTTGAACAACTGGCCGATCTGCGCGCCATTGAAACCCCGGTACGAGACATAGCCGCCCCAGCCTGGCGGCGCCGAGGCGTTCACGCCAGGCAGTGCGTTGGCGGCGTCCTGGAAGTTGCGCGCGCCGATACGCTCCATGGTCTTGCGGTCGGCCACACTGACCGAAGCAGGGTTCTCACGTGCGCTGAGGTTGAGGCGCGAGCCGCTTTCGATGGGGCGGTCGAGGTCCAGGCGCGTGGCCTCGGTGGATTGGTCAGCGGTGGCGGTAATGGTGCTGGATGGCAATGTAAGGGTTTCATCCTGCGCCCAGGCGCAGTTTGCGCTGCCAACGAGCAGCGCCAAAGTGGTCATGCGGAGCATGCGAGGCTTCCTGGTTGAAATCGATGAACGCACCGCCGATGCCGGTCGGGTGGCTCGGGGGCGATGTCAGAACGCGGGAAGCGAAGCAGGAGAGGCGCGGGGGTTCACCCGTGGCCAGCGCAGCTTGGGCAGGCGTGGCGTGGGTTGGCTGGGTAAGGGGCTGGCCGACTGTTCGGCGAGCAGGGTCAGCAGGCCGAAAAATACGGCCAGCAGCGTGGCGCTGAACAGGCTGGCGATCACGCAGTCACCGCCGGCAGGCAGCATGGGGTCGGCAGTGTCTTGCTCAGCTTTGAAAGAACCGCTGGCGTCGGCGGAGCACCAGGCGGCGTCATCCAACCCGGCGAGGCGCAACCCGGCCATCTGCCCATGGCCCATGGCGCACAGCAACGAGCCGAACAGAATGCTGAAATACAGCATCCAGGCGACATGCGATCGTGTGTGGCGGGCCAGTTTCATGGCAGTACTCTGGATGGCACTGGGTTGTCAGGTTAGATGTGGCGGCGCGATTCTACATCTTCTGAAACGTCTGAACAGGGTGTTTTTTAAGGTGTGAGTATTCAACCGAATGATGCAGTTCGCTGCCCGAGCCCAACGGATGTCGAGTAAAAAGTGCTTTGTTGGTATGCGGTAATCACTCGCTTTTCTACCTCTGGCGGCGGCCAGGGCCGACTCAGTTGCAATCGTTTGAAAGGCTGTGACTAGAAAGAAAGGCGTTGCTTTCGACGTGTTATAACATATCATTATGCGGGTGAGGCCAGGGTTTTCCGGCCGCGTCATTCCTTTCGTTTTGGAACTCACCCGTGATTCTGTGCCAAGACCTCTTGTGGGGGGCTGCCAAACGCCCGTTGACCCCGCACCTGAACATCACGCTGCCAGCGGGTAGTTTGACTGCAGTGGTGGGGGCCAATGGTGCTGGCAAAAGCAGCCTCTTGAAAGTGCTTGCCGGCTTGCAGAAGCCTCTGTCCGGGCGCCTTCGCATCAGTGCCGAAGGCACGAAAATTGGCTATCTGGTCCAGCGCTCTGCCATTGACCGGCAGTTCCCCATCAGCCTGGGCGAGTTGATCAGTGGCGGCTTCTGGGGGCAAGGCCTGCACCGTCGGGAGCGCAGCCAGCGGTTGCGCCAGGCATTGCAAGCCTGGGAAATCGAAAAGCTCGCAGCCCACCCGCTCGAAGCGCTTTCCGGCGGCGAACTGCAGCGTGCGCTGCTGGCACGCTTGAGCCTGACCGACGCCAACCTGCTGCTGCTCGACGAGCCGGACTCGGCGCTGGACAAGCCGGGGCAGGCGTTGCTCTGGCGGCATATCGACGCTTGGCACAAAGCTGGCCAGACAGTGGTGGTGGTCAGTCATGACCTGCCGCGCGTGCAAGCGATGGCCGACTATTGCCTGCTGATCGACCGCGAGGGGTGCCAATACGGCCCCAGTCAATCTGTGATCGGGCGTGCCGCACTGGGGCAGGTGCAGTGATGTTGGATATGGCATGGGCACCGTTCGTCGAGTTCGCTTTCATGCGCCGTGCGCTGTTCGGCGGGCTCACCCTTGCGCTGAGTGTCGCGCCGTTGGGGGTATTCCTGGTGGTACGGCGTATGAGCCTGATCGGTGACGCCATTTCCCATGGCATTTTACCGGGCGCTGCTTTGGGCTTTTGGCTGGCAGGGCTGTCCGTGGTTGCCATGACACTGGGCGGCCTGGTGGCGGGCTTGATGGTGGCAGGCTTTTCAGCCCTGGTGAGCCGGCACACCGGTTTGCGTGAGGACGCAAGCCTGGCGGCGGTTTACCCGATTTCACTGGCTTCGGGCGTTCTGCTGCTCGGGCTGGCGGGCAAGCGCCTGGACTTGTTGGGGTTGCTGTTTGGCTCGGCCCTGGCGGTCGATCAGGCGACCTTGCAAACCATGGTGTGGGTAGCCGTAGGCAGTCTCTTGGTTTTTGCCCTGATTTACCGGCCTTTGCTGCTCGACAGCCTCGACCCCCTGTTCCTGCGCAGCGTCAGCCGCTTTGGGCCAATCGCCCATGGCGTGTTCCTGGGCCTGGTGGTCATCAACCTGGTGGTTGGCTTCCAGGCCATCGGCGCCTTGATGGTGGTTGGCCTGATGATGCTGCCAGCCATCGCCGCACGTTTCTGGAGCCAGCGCCTGCCCTGGCTGATAGCCATTTCGGCGCTGATCGGCATGGGCTCGGTCTGGCTGGGGTTGCTCTTGTCCTACTACGCCTCACTGCCCTGTGGCCCGGCGATCGTCGTCGTGGCCGGCTGTGCCTACCTGCTGTCGGTGATGGTGGGGCCGGTCCGCGGGCTGCTGCGTCGTCACTACACCCCTGTCACTCACTGAGGAGCCGCTATGCGCCCGTTGATCGTTGTGCTCATGTTGTTGCTGTCACCGTTACTGTCTGCCGCCGAACGCATCAAGGTAGTGACCAGCTTCAGTATTCTGGCCGATATCACCCGACAGCTCGGTGGCGATCAGGTACAGGTCATCAATATCGTCGGGCCCGACAGCGATGCGCATGTCTACGAAACCACGCCGGATGATGCCAGGCACGTGTTGCAGGCGCGCCTGGTGGTGGAGAACGGCCTGAATTTCGAGCCCTGGCTGGACCGCCTGATCAAGACCACCGGCACCCAGGCTCAGGTCGTCCGGGCTAGCCAGGGGATCCTTCCGCGTACCTTGGACGAGGAGGGCCAGACCATCCCCGACCCCCATGCCTGGAACAGCCTGGCCAACGCCAAGATCTACGCGGCCAATATTGCCAAGGCGCTGGAAGCGGTTGACCCCGGCAATGCGCAGGCCTATCGCAGCCACCTGGCTGCCTACCAGCAGCAGATCGACGCCTTGCTGGCCGAGGTGAAGAAAAGCTTCGCGGCCTTGCCGACGAACAACCGGCGTATCGTTACCTCGCATGATGCCTTCGGTTACCTGGGCCAGGCTTACGGCATCGAGTTCCTGGCACCCCAAGGCCTTTCCACCGACCAGGAGCCTACTGCCAAGGATGTCGCCAGCATCATTTCGATGATCAAGCGCGACAAGATCAAGGCCGTGTTTATCGAGAACATCAAGGATTCCCGGCTGATGCAGCAGATTGCCGACGATACCGGAGCGAAGATAGGTGGGACGCTGTATTCCGATGCACTTGCCGCCGAAGGCCCTGCCAGTACCTACCTGGGCATGTATCGGCAGAATGTGCAAACCCTCACCCAGGCGCTGGCAGGCCAGTGAGGCCAGCGCCTCCAGCCCTTGCCGGCTGGAGACGGGCAACGGTCATTTGACCACGGTCACCGGGCCGTGGTCGTCGCAGTGATCGCCGTGCGGGTGGTGGAGGTGGCCATCGACCAGGTAATCGACATGATCACCATGGGGGATCGCCTCATGCCCGCAGCCCGGGCCGTGGGTATGGTCGGCAGCATGGCCGCCACATTGGTGGCCGGGGGTGCAACGGTCGGGATTCTGGCCGTTGGCTTCCAGTGTGTGTTCATCGACATGGTCGCCATGCACGTGATGCAAGTGCCCGTCGTGCAGGTAATCGATATGCCCATCGTGCTCGATTGCAGTGTGGCCGCAGCCGGGTTTGTGCTGATGGTCATGGTGGGGATGCTGGTTGCAGGTACCCATTTCGAACGCCTTTAACGAGTGCTGAGACATTCAGCGTAGTTGGCGGGCGCCGCTTCTTCCAATCCGGTGAAGACCGTCGGTCCTTGGCCTGACATCCCTGCCGTACCTCGGCCGAGATGGCCGAGGTACGCTACTTTCGTCACTCGTGGTGCGGTTCACCCAGGAACGTCAGCGAACTGAAGAAGCTCTGCTGGGCAACGGGGCTGCCTTCGGCCATCGGCAGGGTAGCCTGAGCCGCGATGATGTTGAGCCCTTCATTGCGAACGGTGACACGTGCGCGGCCTTGCTGGTCGGTGGTGGCGCTGACCTGGTGAGGGGCGCCCCGGTAATCGCCCACAAGCGGGATATCCGCAGCCGGTTTGCCATCGAGCAGCACCTGCACTTCCAGCATCTTGCCCGGGCCGACCTGCAGAGGATCGCTCAGGGGAACGATCGCCAAACGCAGCATGTCCAGTTTCGGCAGCCGAGCACCGCTCTGGTAGATCGCCAGGCTGTACTTGAAGCTGTGGGTGGAGGCGATCGCATCCTTGATGTGGGTGCGATCCTGATTGACCCACTGCTTGTCCGGGCGCTGCGACCAAGGCCCGTTGTCCAGCAGCACGGCCAGTGCCGCAGGCGGCGTGAGCGGCTGCAGAACAGCATGGTCCGCCAGGCGCTCGACGGTGACCGGGACCATGTCCCCGGTCGCGTCGAACGCCCAGGCGCGCTTGATCTTCTGCGCCCTGTAGGCGTTATCCTCGGCGCCGTGGCCGTACACAACCTCGATATTGCCGCGTCGCTCCTCGGTCCACAGGCCGTGGGCGCCTGCGTTGACGCTGACCATCAGGGTCAACAGGGCGACGACTTTCAACGATGGATGCATGATGATTCCTCGGTTCAAAGGCTTAGGGTCAGGCTGACACTGAAGTTGCGCGGCTCACCGGGCAGCACCCAAGAACTGTTGTACGACCGTTCGTAGTACTTGCGGTCGAACAGGTTGTTGAGGTTGAGGCCGACGGTGACCTGTTCGCTGGCCTTGTAATGCGCCAACAGGTCGACGGTGGTATAGGCGTCCAGGGTGAAGTCGCTGCCGGCCTGACCGGAACGTTCGCCGACGTAATTCACCGCCGCCCCAACGTCCGAACCGCGCAGGGCACCTTCCTGGAATTCGTACACACCCATCACGCTGCCGCTGTTGCGAGCGATGCCCAGCAGGTCGCTGCCTTTTGGCAGGGCCGCGTCGCCCTTGGTGACCTCCACGTCGATATAGGCGTAGGCACCGATCACCCGCAAGGCGTCGGTCAGCTGACCGCTGAACTGCAGGTCCAGGCCTTGGCTGCGGGCCTCGCCAGCCGCCACGCTCTCGCCAAGGGCGTCGGTGGTGATGACGTTCTCCTTGTCGATATGGAACAGGGCGATGGTCGCGCCCAGGCGGCTGTCGAGCAGGTCGAGCTTGACCCCGGTCTCGTAACCCAAGCCCTTTTCAGGCTTGTAGACCTGACCCTGGGTGCCGATGGTGTTGGGTTTGAACGACGTGGATGCGTTGGCGAACACGCCGACTTGCGGGGTCAGTTGATACAAGACCCCGATGCGCGGAGTCGCGACGTCCTTTTCCTGGCTGTCGCTGGCACCGGTGGTGCGGTTCTGCGATGTCTGCTCGAAGCGCTCCAGGCGTACACCCAGCAGTCCGCGCAAGCGGTCGGTGAAGGCGATCTGGTCTTGCAGGTTGATCGCGTAGCTTTCAGTGTGCTCGAAAAAGTCGTTGGCACGGGTGATGGCCGGCTTCGGCTTGCCGTATACCGGGTTGTAGATATCCAGGCCATACCCTGCAGAGGTGGCGCTTTGCGGGTACTTCTGGCTGTTGCGGTAGTTTTCGTACTCCAGCCCGACCAGGGTCTGATGCTGCCAGCCACCCAACTCGAACTGCCCGTGCAGCTCGGCCTGGGTGATGTTGTCGTTCCATTCGAAGTCGCGTTCGCGATAGAAGCGCGTGATGGTGGTGCCCACCAGGGCCTGGGGCTCGGAGCTGTTGCCCTTGAGCGTGCCTTGGGTGTAGTGGTTGGCCAGGCGCAGCTTCCAGTTGTCGTTGAGCACGTGTTCCAGTGCGAGGTCGAGGGTCTGGTTGTCGTTGCGGATCTTGCCGTCATTCGGCTCGCCGAGGAAGGTCGAGCGCTTGACCGAACCCATTTCGCCGTTGACCGCCGGAATGCCACGGTCGAACACCGACTCGGTACGGGAAAACTCGGTGTCGATCATCAGCCGGGTGTCGGGCGACAGCTGCCAGCTCAGGGAGGGGCTGACGATACGGCGCTCGCTGCCGACATGATCGCGGAAGCTGTCGTTGTCCTCGATGGCGAGGTTGATCCGGCCCAACAGGTTCCCTTCGCTGTCCAGCGGCGAGTTGGCGTCCAGGGCGGTGCGGTAGCGATCCCAGCTGCCGGCACTGAGGGTGAGGTTGCTGAACGCTTCGGCCTGGGGACGCTTGGTGACGATGTTGACCAGGCCTCCAGGGTCGCCACGGCCGTACAGGCTGGCAGCCGGGCCTTTGAGCACTTCGATGCGCTCGATGTTGGACGTGTCCGGCGCGCTGTAGCTGCCGCGGTTGATGGCGAAACCGTTCTTGTACAGCTCGCCAGTGGTGAAGCCGCGCACACTGTAGTTGAGGAACGTCAGGCCGCCGAAATTGTTCTGCCGCGACACGCCGCCAGCAAAGTCCAGGGCGCGGTCGATGCGGGTGGTGTTGAGGTCCTTGATGACCTGCGCGGGCACGACATCGATACTCTGCGGTGTGTCGCGGATGTCGGTATCGGTGCGGGTGGCCGTGGCTGAGCGGGTGGCACGATAACCTTGCACCGGCCCGTCGGCGCGCTCTTGGAGGTAAACGTCGGTGATGGCGGTTTCGTCCAGCACCAAAGGTTCTGCCGCTAGAATCGGCTGGCCGAACAAACCCAGCGTCAGGCCGGCCAGAAGGGGTGTACGAGGGTTCACGAAAAGTCTCCGTTTTTCACGCCATAACGCTGCATTTTTTAGTTGTCCTGGCTTGGGCACTGCCCGCGAGTTGGTAAGGGATTACAAGGGACACACGTCAGGTGTCACGGCGCAGGCCTAGCGCCAGGCCTGACAAATGAATCTTGATGAGGAAACGTTCATCTTGGGGCGCGCATTTTAGAAGATGTAATAACGTAACGCCAGAGCTTAATGATCATTCCCAGTTGCAAGTGATTCGTATTGGTAGTGTAATGTTATCCAGTAACGTTAAGGAGTTATTTATGAAACCTGGCATCCATCCCAACTATCGCCCCGTGCTGTTCCACGACACCTCAGCGAACATCTTCTTCCTCATCGGCTCTACGGCCGAATCCGACCGCACCTACCAGCACACCGACGGCAAGACTTATCCCTACGTGCAACTGGACGTTTCCAGCGCCTCGCATCCGGTGTATACCGGCCAGCAACGTCAAGCCACGACTGAAGGGCGCATCGCCAACTTCAAGAAACGCTTTTCCGGGTTTGGCGGTAAGCCGTAACAGCAGGCTGGGCTAGAAGGCGAACCGTGTCAGCGCACTCTGGAGGGTCGCATGCAATGCTGCCCTCCAGAGGCGTTGGTTCAAGGCGGGTTCAGGCAGTCGCTGAGCGATTGGCAGGCGAGACGCCCGCCCACAGGCGCTCCATCTCCAGTCGCCGCTCAGCCGCATCCGGCGCTTGGCACTGCTGCAACAGCAGGTCGATGGCCGAGCGCAGTTCGAAGCTGCCCATGTCTTGTCCGTCGCGGTTGCGAATGGCGATGGTGCCTTCTGCCTGTTCCTTGGCACCGGCAATCAACAGGAACGGAACACGTTGCAAGGTCTGCTCGCGCACCTTGTAGCCGATCTTTTCATTGCGCGTATCGGCCTCGACACGCAAGCCGGCGCCGCGCAACAGCTTCGCCACATCCTGGGCATAACCTGCGTACTGCTGAGTGATCGAGGACACCGCCACCTGTACCGGCGACAGCCAGGCTGGCAGCTTACCGGCATGGTGTTCGAGCAGGATGCCAGTGAAGCGCTCCAGCGAGCCGAACAGTGCACTATGCAGCATCACCGGTCGCTGGCGCTGGCCGTCCTCGTCGACATACTCCAGGCCGAAACGTGCTGGCAGGTTCATATCCACCTGCAGGGTGCCGCATTGCCAGTCCCGGCCAATGGCGTCGCGCAGCACGAACTCAAGCTTCGGCCCATAGAACGCGCCTTCGCCGGGGTTCACCTGATAGGCCAGGTGCATAGCGTTGAGCGCGGTGATCAGCGAGCCTTCCAGCAGGTCCCATGTGGCATCGTCGCCCATACGGTTGTTCGGGCGTGTGGAAAGCTTGATACGCACATGCTCGAAGCCAAACTGGCGATAGATGTCGAGCACCATGGCCACCACCGACTGGCATTCCTGATCCATCTGCTGTGGCGTGCAGAAGATGTGCGCATCGTCCTGGGTGAAGTGGCGCACCCGTAGCAGCCCGTGCAGCGCACCCGAGGGTTCGTAGCGGTGCACCTTGCCGAATTCGCCCATGCGAATTGGCAGGTCCCGATAGCTTTTCAGGCCGTGCTTGTAAAGCAGCGAGCCGCCGGGGCAGTTCATGGGCTTGAGCGCCAGTGCACGGCCATCTTCGGTTTCGGTGGTGAACATGTTGTCGCGGTAGTTGTGCCAGTGGCCGGAAATTTCCCACAGGCTGCGGTCCATCACATCCGGCGTGTTGACCTCGATGTAGTCTCCGTCGTCCCGGCGACGACGCATGTAGGCGATCAGCGACTGGAATACAGCCCAGCCCCGTGGATGCCAGAACACCGCGCCAGGCGCATCGTCTTCGAAATGAAACAGGTCGAGCTCGCGGCCCAATTTGCGATGATCGCGCTTTTCTGCCTCTTCGAGACCGCGCAGGTGCTCCGCGAGCTGTCTGGCATCGGCCCAGGCAGTGCCATAGATGCGCTGCAGTTGTTCGTTGCGCGCATCACCGCGCCAGTAGGCGCCGGCCAGCTTGGTGAGCTTGAATGCTTTCAGCAGGCGGGTGTTCGGCACATGCGGACCGCGGCACATGTCGACATATTCCTGATGGAAGTACAAGCCGAGGTGCGTGGCCATCGGGAGATCGTCGATCAAGCGAAGCTTGTAGGTTTCGTTGCGGGCGCTGAACACGTCGATGGCTTCTGCGCGGCTGAGCATGCGCTTGATCACGTCGTAGTCCTGGGCGACCAGTTCGCGCATGCGGGCCTCGATAGCCTCCAGGTCGGCCGGGGTGAACGGCCTTTCATAGGCGACATCGTAGTAGAAGCCATCGCGAATCACTGGCCCGATCACCATCTGCGCGGTGGGGAACAACTGTTTCAAGGCGTGCCCAAGCAGGTGAGCGCAGGAGTGTCGGATGATTTCCAGGCCTTCGTCATCCTTGGGCGTGATGATCTGCAAGCTCACATCGTGGTCGATAACCTCGCAGGCATCGACCAACTGCCCGTCGAGCTTGCCGGCAACGGTGCTACGAGCAAGGCCGGGGCCAATCGATCGTGCGACGTCGAGCACGGTGACGGGGCTGTCGAAGTGACGCTGCGACCCGTCGGGCAAGGTCACGGAGAAGGCGGGGGGTTGGGCGTTTTCTGGCATTTTTTCAGGCTCGGCGTTCAATAGTGTGGCGGCGGGTCGGTCAACCCAGCCCTTGCTCGGTCTGCAGCATGGCGGAGTGGGATTTGAGGTGCTCGAACACGCCTGGGTTTGCCCAGGCTTGGCAGATGGCGGGCGAAAATTCGATGGCGTGCAGGTCGATCAGGCCCATTCGCGGGTTCTGCGCGTCTGCCCGGAAGCACTGGGCGTAGCCGGTCTCGGTTTCATGCACGATGACCGAATGCAAGCGTACATCCGCCTCGCCATTGCGCATTTCGGCCTGCGACAGCGCTGCGTCGACCAGGCAGAAGAACAGGCGCGAGAACTGTTCGGCGCTGGGCGAAACCGGCACCAGCACCCAGCGTTCCGAATGCCGGCGGACCGACGCCAGGTAGTCGGGATCATCACCGGACCACAGCGCGACGCTATGGTCAAAGGCGTCGATCAAGTCCCTGATGTCGCCCTTGAGCAGGCCGAAATCGTAGACCATCTGACCATTGTCCAGCGCGTCGGCGTGCAGGATCAGCTCGACCTTGTAGGAGTGCCCATGAATAGAGTGGGAACAGCGCCGGGTGCTGCAGCCCCGCACGATGTGGGCGTTCTCGAATTTGAACAGTTTGCGAATCAGCATGGGTCACCTGCATTGTCGCGGCCGCGGGTGGGCTGCTGGAGGCGGCGCAGTCTTGGCCCTTGGGCGGTATCCTCGGCGGTGTAGCCAGCCTCTTCCAGCTCGCTGCGCAGTCGGTCGGCAGTGGCAAAGTCGCGGGTTTTGCGCGCGGCCTCGCGGGCCTCGAGCAAACGGAGTAACGCGGCTTGCGGTGGCGGCTCGTCCCTGTGTGGCTGCAGGCCCCGCAGTGCTGCCAGCGGTGCCTGCTGCAACAGGCCGAGTAGCGCGGCCGACTTGAGCAGCCGGGCCTTGGCCTGGGCACGGGATGCACCGTCACTGGCATTGTCGAGCGCCTGGCGCAGCACATGCAGGCGGGCCAGGGCTTCAGCGACGCCCAGGTCGTTCCTGAGGGCAGCAAGCAATTGCGCGTCGGCTGGTACATCGTTGGCGCCGGGCAGATCGTCGCAGCGAGCCAGGCTAGCGTAGAAGCGGATGAGGCTCTGCACGGCCGCGCTCAGGCGCTCGGCGTTCCAGTCCATCGGGCGACGGTAGTGGGTGGACAGCAACGCCAGCCGAATCGCTTCGCCAGGGGCCTGGCTGAGCAGGTCGCGCACCAGTAGCACGTTGCCCAGTGATTTGGACATCTTCTGCCCATCCACGGTGACGAAGCTGTTGTGCACCCAGGTGCGGCAGTACAACGTGCCGTGGGCACAGGTGCCTTGGGCAATCTCGTTCTCATGGTGAGGGAAGATCAGGTCCTGGCCACCCCCATGGATGTCGATGGTATGCCCAAGGTGTTGCCCGATCATCGCCGAGCACTCCACATGCCAGCCCGGCCGGCCTCTGCCCCAGGGGCTGCTCCAGCCGGGTTGGTCGGCCGTGGACGGCTTCCACAGCACGAAGTCCAGCGCGTCGCGCTTGTAAGGCGCGACCTCCACGCGGGCGCCCGCCAGCATGTCCTTGGTGTTACGGCCGGAAAGCTCGCCGTAGGCTGGGTAGGAGGGCACATGGAACAGGACATGGCCTTGCGCCACATAGGCATGGCCACGCGCGATGAGGGTCTCGATCAACTCGATGATCTGCGGGATGTGCGCGGTGACCCGGGGTTCGAGGTCGGGTGACGCCACCCCGAGTGCCGTCATGTCCTGATGGTACGCATCGATGAAGCGGTCAGTGATATCGGCGATGGGCACGCCTGCCGCTGCCGCGGCGGCATTGATCTTGTCGTCTACGTCGGTGAAGTTGCGGGCATACACCAGCTCGGCATAGTCGTGGCGCAGCAGCCTGGCCAATAGGTCGAAGACCACCGCAGGGCGGGCATTGCCGATGTGCGCATAGTTGTAGACCGTGGGGCCGCAGACGTACATCGTCACTCGCTCGGGGCTTGCGGTGCGCAGCACTTCCTTACGCCGGGTAAGCGTGTTGTGCAGGTAGATCGGTTCAGTCATGTGCAGCGGCCTGCGGGGCGGACCAAGCCGAGGCATCGTGCGGGTGCAGGCTTTCCAGGTGGCGAACATGCACTTGGCTATCGCGGTAACCGTGCAGGCTGAACTGGATACGCCGCGCAGCGTCCTCGACGAACATCAGGTTCTGCCCGTTGAGGGCTGCGAACGCCTGTTCGTCAGCCCGCTTCACGGCGGTCTGAACCGGGGTGCGCAAGGCGCCTTCGACTTGGTCGATGAGGGCCAGCAACCCCAGATCAGGGGCATCGGCAGGCACCGCGACGCGCACCCGGGCTTCGCTGCGTTGGCTGTGCGGCGTGGCCAGCGATGCGTTGCTGCGCAGCCACTGCGCGACGGCGCTGGCTTCGAGCAGTGGCTGGTCTTTGAAGGCTCGCACAAAGCCGTCCTCGATCAATTGCCGGGACAAAGCGGCCGAGCAGGGGCACGTCGAGGAGTAGCCGATCCTGACCTCGATGCTCAGGTTCGTCACCCCCCCGACCTTCGTGGCGAGCACGTGAACCGGGTACGACTTCCAGCCAGATAGGCCCTCGGTCACCAGTGCAGGGCGGCGAACCAGAAGGTCGAAATCCAGGCGCAACCTGGCATTGCGGCTTTCGCAGTCGTGATGGCTATCGATCATGTCCTGCAACAGCGCAAACAGGCTTGCCGGCGACAGCGCTGCAGCCTCCCCCCAGGCGTCCAGCAGGCGGTAGAGCCTGGACATGTGAATGCCTTTGACGTGCGGTGCTGGCAGGTCGACCTGGACATCCGCCCGGGCGTGCAGCTCGCGCTGGTAGGCCGGTTCTTCGATCCTTAGCGGCAGGTCGATACCTTGCATCCCGACCCATTGCAGCGGGCTGAGGGTAGGGGCGAGGTCGGTGACGGAAACGTCGGGTAATGCTGAGCTCATCATGTATATCCAGTGGTGGGAGCCTTGCACCTTGCAGCAAGGCGTATGAATCAGGTCCCGCGGGTGAACGGGTTGGGCAGCTTCACCCAGCCTTGCGGTCCCTGGGCCATTTCCTCATCGGTCAGCAGACAAGCATCGAAGCGCGGGCGCAGCGCGGCCTCGTTGCTATTGGGGATGGGGGTGCTCATCGGGACGCCTCGTGATAAAGGGGGGTGCGCATGCGTGCGGCTCTGCTCAGTTCTCGCCTGCATCACGGCGAGTGCAGAGGGCACATTTACCGCGCAACTCGATGACCGAGCTGCACAGCGAAAACACGTTCTGTTTCATCCAGAGACCCAAGGCCTGGCTCAGGTGCGGCACGTTGAACTCATCGACGTGGCCGCAGCTATCGCAGATGGCGAACGCTCTGAAACCTGCTTCGCACTGGCCTGGGCAGGTGCAACTGACATAAGCGTTCAAAGACTCCAGCCGGTGAATCAAGCCTTGCTCGGCCAGGTGGCCCAGCGCGCGGTAGATCTGCGTCGGCGCCCTGACACCTTCATTGCGCAGGCTGTCCAGGATGGCGTAGGCACTGAGCGGCTTGTCGGCTTGCCGAAGCGCCATCAGGACACGTTGCTGATTGCTGGTCAGTTGCATGCAGGCCTCCTTGCGTTTGGCAGGCAGTCTTCATTTTTATCTGGAAGTAGGATGTTATAAAGTAACATTTATAAAATGGCCAGCTAAATTGCCGGGGGGCCGCTGGTTCGCAGGTCAACAGGAGTACGTATGGATCGACGCAGAGTGCTGAAATTAGTGCTTGCCTGCCTGGCATTGCCGCTGCCTCTGGCGGCGCAAGCCGGGCAGGCGGTGAAACGGGTCCGGGTGAGCCGGGCGGGCAGCGTGACCAAGGTGTCGCTGGAGTTGACCGGGCCGGTAGCCGCGAAGCATTTCAGCCTCACAGCGCCTGCGCGATTGGTGCTTGATCTTCCTCATGCCACGCTGGAGGCGTCACTGAACGAGCTCGCCCTGGACGGCACTGCGGTCACGGCCGTGCGCAGTGGCATTACCGCCACGGGTGACTTGCGTATCGTGCTCGACTTAGCCGACTCGGCGGTGCGCAGCGAAGTGCGCTCGCTCAACACAGCGAGCCATGGCCTGGAGTTGCTGCTCACTCAGCCAGCGGTGGCCGTTGTGCCAGCGGTTGCCAAGCCCTCGCGCCGTCAGCGCGACCTGTTGATCGTGGTCGATGCCGGGCATGGCGGTAAAGATCCCGGCGCGCTGGGCGCCAAGGGGGAGCAGGAAAAACGCGTCGCGCTACAGATCGCCAGTTTGCTGGCCAAGCGCATCGATGCGCAGCCGGGCTACAAGGCGCGCTTGGTACGTCGTGACGATGTATTCATTCCGCTGCGCAAGCGTGCCGAACTCGCTCAGCGGCTGAACGCGGACTTGTTCGTTTCGGTACACGCCGATGCTGCACCGCGGCTCACGGCGTCGGGGGCATCGGTGTTCGCCTTGTCGCAAGGCGGCGCTACGTCGTCGATGGCACGCTGGATGGCGCAGCGCGAAAACGGTGCCGACAGGGTCGGCGGGGGATTACCGATCAAGCTGCGCGAGCACGACCCTATGGTCGCGGGCGTGCTGCTGGACATGTCGATGAACTCGACGATCGCCACCAGCCTGGATCTCGGTCATCAGGTGCTCGCCCAGCTTGGGCAGGTGTCGGGCCTGCATCAAACGCGGGTGGAGCAGGCGGGCTTCGCCGTGCTCAAGTCAGCGGCGGTACCCTCGATCCTGGTCGAGACCGGTTTCATTTCCAATGCTGGAGATTGCCGGCGGCTGCATGATGTGCGCCATCAACGCAAGGTGGCGCAGGCGATATTCGACGGGCTGGACAGCTACTTCCGCCAGAAACCACCGGCTGGCAGCCTGATCGCGGCCAGGGGGCAGGCGTGATCCTTCATTGGCTCAGACGTCATTGAGCGCGGGATTGCTCCCTATAGCGCCGAGGGGTCAGCTTGAGGTTGCGCTGGAACACCCGGCGCATCTGTTCTTCGGAGCCGAAACCGCACTGGTCGGCAATGCGCTTGAGTGCAGTGTCCTCGTCCACCAGTAACCGCCTTGCCTTCTCCATTCGCGCCCGCTCGATGAATACCAAGGGTGAGCAGCCCGACTCCCTGTGGAACAACCGGCGCAAGTTCCGACTGCTCATGTTCGCGCGCTCGGCGAGCAACTCCAGGCTCAGCGGCCGATCAAGGTTCTGCAGGATCCACAACCGTAGGCGCCTGATCGCGGAGTGCGGGGTCATCTGGCTGTCCAGGTGCTGGCTGAACTGCGATTGGCCACCCGGGCGCTTGAGGAATACCACCAGTTCGCGGGCAATTTGCAGGGCCATTTCCTGGCCGAGGTCTTGTTCGACCAGCGCCAGGCTCAGGTCGATGGCAGCTGAAACGCCAGCACACGTCCATATGCGCCCCTGCTCGATGAAGATGGCATCGGAGTCGACATTGACCAAGGGGAAATCACTGGCCAGCTTACTGGCGACGCTCCAGTGGGTAGTGACATTCAGGCCGTCTACGACTCCCGCTTGGGCAAGAAAAAAAGCCCCCGAGCAAACGCCGACCAGCCGCTCGATGCGAGAGGCGGCCTGCCTGCACCAGTCGACGATCAACCGCTGCTCGACTATCGCCGTGCCAATGTCGCGTGCGCCGACAACCAGTGCGGTGTGCGGGCGTGGGCTGCTACGAAGGTCGTCGGCTTGCAGGGTGACCAAGGTGTCCGAACCTACAAGCCCCGGTTGTGGTGCCACCAGATGCAGGCTGTAGGCCGCAGGCAACCCTTCGGCCGCCTGGCGTATGTTGGCGTAGTCGAAGACGGTGAGGGCACCTACAGCCTCGATTGATTTGAAACCGGGGTAGATGACTATGTGCACCCTGCGTTCAGAAGAGGCTTGGTCAGACATTCGCGATCGAACTCCATGGGCGCTTGCGGACAGATTTCGTACGGATCCGGCCACTTTTGGCCGGGTGATCTGGCGCACGGAATCACGCAGGTTAATGTTCTCAAGCGTTATAACATTACATGGAGAACGACATGAAAACACGTGCAGCTATCGCCTGGGGGCCCAATCAACCGCTTGAGTTCGAAGAGGTCGACTTGCAGGGGCCCAAAGAGGGCGAGGTGCTGGTTCGTATCGTCACCACGAGCCTTTGCCACACCGATGTATTCACCCTGTCCGGTCGTGACCCGGAAGGGAAGTTCCCCTGCATCCTCGGCCATGAAGGCGTCGGTATCGTCGAGGACGTGGGGCGGGGGGTGACCACGGTCAAGCCGGGCGATCACGTGATCCCGCTCTATACACCGGAAGATCCGAACTGCCCGTTCATCAAGTCCGGCAAGACCAACCTTTGCCAGACCATTCGCAAAACCCAGGGGGAGGGGCTGATGCCCGATGGCACCAGCCGCTTCTCCTACAAGGGGCGCACGATCTTTCATTACATGGGCACGTCCACATTCAGCGAGTACACGGTCCTGCCGGAAATCGCCGTGGCCAAGATCGACCCTGCGGCACCATTGGCCAAGGCCTCGATCATGGGCTGTGCGATTCCTACCGGGATCGGTGCCGTGCGCAATACCGCCAAGGTACGCCCCGGTGACACGGTCGCGGTATTCGGCCTGGGCGCCGTCGGTATGGCGGTCATTCAGGGGGCGGTGTTACAGGGGGCGGGGCGGATCATCGGGATCGACGTCAACCCGAATAAGTTTCCGTTGGCCCTTTCCCTGGGGGCGACCGAATGCGTCAACCCAAGGGATTTTCGCGAGCCGCTGCAGAACGTGATCATCGATATGACCAACGGCGGCGTGGATTTTTCGTTCGAATGCGTCGGTAATGTGGAATTGATGCGTGCAGCCCTTGAGTGCTGCCACAAAGGGTGGGGCGAAAGCATCATCATCGGCGTGGCAGGGGGCGGGGAGGAGATCGCCACGTGGCCGTTCCAGCTGGTTACCGGCCGCGTCTGGAAAGGCAGCGCGTTCGGCGGGGTGCTGGGGCGTTCCGAGTTGCCGGGGATGGTGGACGAGTGGTTGCGCGGGGAAATAAATGTCGACCCCTACATCACGCATAACATGGACCACGAAACGCTGAATCACGCGTTCGATCTCCTCAAGCGCGGTGAAGCGATTCGCTCGGTCATTCATTATCGGGAGCATGAGACCCTGAGCCACGATTTGCCTGGGGTGATACTGGACCGCGACGGGCGCGTGATTGCCAAACCAGCGGTTTCCACCCCTTTGATATGAAGCGCTGAACGGACGCATTCACATCACCGATGTGAATGCGTCTATCAAGGCCGTCACCCCCGCCGCAGTCGCGTGGCGGCCTCCAGGGCGAAGTAAGTCAAAATGCCGTTGCACCCTGCACGTTTGAACGCCATCAATGCCTCCAGAATGACCGTGTCCGGATCCAGCCAGCCCTGGTCGATCGCGGCCTTGAGCATCGAATACTCGCCGCTGACCTGGTAGGCGAAGGTTGGCACGGCAAAGGTTGCCTTGACCCTTTGAATGATGTCCAGGTAGGGCATGCCGGGCTTGACCATCACCATGTCGGCGCCTTCTTGAAGGTCCAGCGCGACTTCACGCAGGGCTTCGTCGCTGTTGGCCGGGTCCATCTGGTACGAGCGCTTGTCGCCTTTGAGCATGGCCGCCGAGCCCAGCGCATCGCGGAACGGGCCGTAGAAGCCGGACGCGTACTTGGCGGCGTAGGACATCAGCCGCACCTCGTTGAACCCGGCCAGGTCCAGCGCTGACCTGAGCGCGCCGATGCGCCCGTCCATCATGTCCGAGGGTGCCAAGGTGTCGATGCCGGCCTGGGCCTGGACCACGGCTTGAGCCGCCAGCATCTGCAAGGTCTCGTCGTTGGCCACGCGGCCTTGGCGCAGCACCCCGTCGTGGCCATGATCGGTGTAGGGGTCCAGGGCGACGTCGCCGATCAGGCCAAGGTTGGGGAATGTGGCCTTGAGCAACCTGGCGGCGCGGCAGATCAGGTTGTCCGCGTCTAGGGCGTGGCTACCCTCACTGTCCTTGCGCTGCGCCGGGGTAGCTGGAAACAGGGCAATGGCCGGAATGCCCAGCTCGACCGCCCGGCCTACATGATCCGGCAGTTCGGCCAGGCTCACCCGTACTTGGCCCGGCATGGCGCTGATCGCCTCGCGTGTACCTGAGCCTTCCTTGAGAAAGACCGGCCAGATCAGGTCATCGCAAGACAGGCTGTTTTCAGCGACCAGACGACGCGTCCATTCGTCAGCGCGGTTACGCCGCATGCGCGTAGCAGGGAAAGCGCCCGTTGAGTGCGGGAAGTGGGCCACGACCTTCATGCCTCGATGGAGGAATGGTGGCCGGTGATCAGCCACTGCTGTTCGATTCGTTCGAAGGTGAACAAAAAGCGCGCTGGCACTACCCGTTGCTCGCCGTCTTCACGGTAGACGAAGGTGTACTGGCCGCCGACCACCACGGTGCCCAGCTTGCGGCTGACGCGCTTTTTGAACAGCTGGATGTCACAGACCAGCCCGTCGTTGGCGAGGAAATTTTCAAAATAGTTGCGACGGCTGTCGTCGCAGTCACGCACTTGGTTGGACAGGGTCGGCACCAGGATCGCATCCGGTGCGTACAGTGCCAGTACCTGATCAACATCACGGGTAGCCACGGTAGCGGCCCAATGGTAGAGCGCTGCTTTGGCACCTGCCAGGCAGGCCAGTTCGGTGTCGGCGTAGGTTTCGGTGCAAGGGTTGGTGCGTGTTTCGGTCATGGCGTTTTACCTGCGCGAGTCGAAAAGATGAACCGTAGGGGCGTTATCTGCTACATTATCAGTGTTATAACATAACATTTACAGTAGGTCGCAAATCATGTTCCTTACCCTTGAGCAGGCAGTAGCGGATAGTCGCTTTGCCTTGACCGATGTGCTTCGCCACATTCCCTGGAGCCCCCAGGGGCTGATTCCCGCCATCACTCAGCAGCATGACAGCGGCGAGGTGCTGATGTTGGCCTGGATGAATGAAGAGGCGTTGCTGGAAACCCTCGAAACCCGGCGGGCCTGCTATTGGTCGCGTAGCCGCGGACGCTTGTGGCGCAAAGGCGAAACCTCGGGGCATGTTCAGCATGTCCATGACGTGCGGCTGGACTGCGATGGCGACGCGCTGTTGGTGTTGGTAGACCAGACAGGGGCCGCCTGTCACACGGGGCGTCGTAGCTGTTTCTACAACGCGATCAAGGGTGATCAGGTAGTGGTGACGGGCAACCCGGCGCAGGTGGGCGCATGAGCCGGATCATCATTCGCAACGCCCGCCTGGTCAATGAAGGGGCCATACAGGAGGCCGATGTCCTGGTCGCCCATGGCCGTATCGAAAAAATCGCCCGCAGCATCACGGGCGTCAATGCGCCGATCGAAATCGACGCCCGTGGCCAATGGCTGCTCCCCGGCATGATCGACGACCAGGTGCATTTTCGTGAGCCTGGCGCTGCGCACAAGGGCAGCATGGCCAGCGAGTCGCGCGCCGCCGTGGCGGGCGGTATCACCAGTTTCATGGACATGCCCAACACCAACCCTGCCACGCTGGATCTTGCCGCCCTGCAGGACAAGAAAGCCCGCGCCGCCGCCACCTCGGTTGCCAATTACGGTTTTCATTTCGGCGTGAGCAAGGACAACCTCGATACCGTGGCAGCCCTCGACCCACGTGAGGTCGCGGGGGTGAAGGTGTTCATGGGCGCCTCCACCGGTGAAATGCTGGTGGATGACCCAAGGGTGCTGGAACGGCTGTTCGCCAGCGTGCCGACCATCCTCCTGGCACACTGTGAGCACACCCCGTCGATCCTCGCCAACGAAGCGCGCATGCGTGAGCGCTACGGCGATTTCATCCCGCCGGCCATGCACCCGATCATTCGTGATGCCGATGCCTGCCTGCGCTCTTCGAGCCTGGCCGTGCAGCTTGCCAAGCAGTTCGGCACACGGCTGCACGTGCTGCACCTGACCACCGCCCAGGAGCTGAAGTTGTTCCAGCCAGGCCCTTTGCAGGGCAAGCAGATCACCGCTGAAGTGTGCGCACATCACCTGCTTTTCGATGACCGCGACTATGCCAGGTTAGGCAACCTGATCAAATGCAACCCAGCCATCAAAAGCAGGGAAGACCGGGACGCCCTGCGTCAGGCGCTGCTGTGCGACCGCATCGATGTAATCGGTACCGATCACGCCCCCCACACCTTGGCAGAGAAACAACGCCCGTATGCCTCGGCGCCTTCAGGTTTGCCGTTGGTACAGCATGCACTTGTGGCGCTGCTCGAGCTGGTGGAGGAGGGCGTGCTGACCATTGCCCAACTGGTGCGCAAGACCAGCCACGCCGTCGCGGACCTGTTCGCCATCGCAGAACGCGGTTACCTGCGTGAGGGCTACTGGGCCGACATGACGCTGATCGAGCGTTTGCCCGAACCCCGCGCTGTCAGCCTCGATCCAGTCCTGGCGCACTGCCAGTGGACGCCGTTCGAGCACCATCGTTTTCATCACCGAGTAGCCACGACTTTGGTCTCCGGGCAACTGGCCTGGCATGAAGGCCGGCTAGTCGAGGGCTGCCAAGGCTTGCCTCTGGCCTTCAACGCACGACGCGGCTGAGCCCCATTTCTTTTCATTGACTTGAGAACACCTGCAATGACCGAACAAGAGCTGCTATCCCAACCTGAAGACGCTTACATGGACGCTGCGCAGCAACGTTTCTTCCGTGAGCTGCTGCATGCCCAGCGCAAGGAGCTTCAGCAACGCATCGCTGAAGAGTTCGAAGTGATCCGCGACTTCGAACCCACCAGCGATCCTTCCGATATCGGCACGGCGGAGGAGCATCGTCAATGGCAATTGAGGCTGCTGGAGCGGGAGAAAAAACTACTGGACAAGATCGACGAAGCGCTGGAGCGCATCGCCCGTGGCGAGTATGGCTGGTGCAAGGAAACCGGCGAACCGATCGGCCTGCAGCGTTTGCTGCTCAGGCCAACCGCCACCCTGTGCGTGGAGGCCAAGGAACGCCAGGAGCGCAATGAACGGCACATGCGCGACGATTGAGTGAACCACTAATGCTTCGATCCCCCCAGGCGTGCTGCTAGCTGCGGTTGGGCATGCGAGCGGCATGGCGTTTGACATACCAAGCGAAAAGCATCAGTGCTAGGAGGCACACAGAGGTTTGAGTGGCTCCCAGTACGGCAATCGTGGGGAACTTCGGTGTGGAGACCACCCAGGTCGACACTGCGCCGATCGCCATGGTGAGGAATCCCAAAAGGGCTGAGGCCAGCCCTGCTTCTTTCGCGAACGGTGTCATGGTCAAGGCCGTTCCCAGCGGGTTGGCAATCCCCATACCCCATAGGAATAGCACCATCGACAATGAGTACCAGCCCAGGCCTGGATTGCTTGGGCCTACCAGCAGCAAGGCACCCGCTGTAAACGCAGTGGCGAGACCTGCCAAGGTGATGGCGCGGCTACCCCAACGATGAGCCAGGCGAGGAGCCGCCACGCCAGCGGCAAAGACCACGAAAACAGTTGCCGCGAAATACAGGCCCACTTGCAGCGAGTTGAGGCCCATGCCTTCCATCAGGATTGAGGGCGCAGCGGCGAACGACGCGAATAAACCGCTCATCAGCAGACTGGTCGCGAGTGCGGGCAAAATGAAGATGCCCTTGGACGCCAGTTTGCCGTATGCGATCAGGGTCGCAGGTACTGATTGGCTGACCCGCCGATGGCGCGGAAGGGTTTCACCTATCCCCCTGAGGTAGAGCAGGGCGATGAGGATTGCCGACATGCCGACGGCTATGAAAAGTGCGCGCCAACCCAACGTGGTGTTCAGCACACTGCCGATCAATGGTGAGAAGCCTGGGGCCGTGGCGGCAGCGATCATGGTCAGCGATAACGCGCGTGCCAGGTTCTCGCCCTCAAAAAGATCTCGCGCGATGGCTCTGGCCAGCACTGCGGCGGCACACACGCCAATGGCCTGGATTACCCGACCAAGGATCAGCATGTCGAGTGTCGCCGCGTTAGCCGCCCAAAACGTACCCGCCACGAAAATCATCAGCCCACCGACTACCAGCCGCTTTCGGCCATAGCGATCGGCAAGCGGCCCTACCACTAACTGGGCGAAGGCGAACGTAATGAAGAAGCTCGAGAGCGTCAGCCCGAGTTCCTGGGACGAGACGTGAAGTTGTCGCGCTATGTCCGGAAAAGCGGGCAGGATGATATTGGTAGACAAGTTGCTGATGGCAGCGAGTGCTGCCAGTAACAGGATGACCTTGACCGTCAGGGCGTTGGCTTTCAGAGCGTCGCCATCAGCTTCGTTGGCGTGTGGCTCGAGTTGGCTATTCATACGTCGGCCTCCCAGCGGCGGAACAGCACGCTGGCGTTCACACCACCGAAGCCGAAACCATTGGACAAGGCATATTCGATGGGCATTTCACGGGCTATGCGGGCAACCAGGTCAAGGCCGAGCGCAGCGTCATCGACCTGCGTCAGGTTGAGCGTGGGTGGGACGATCTGGTCTTGCAGCGCCAGCACCGTGAATAGGGCTTCGACACCGCCCGCCGCGCCCAGCAGGTGGCCGGTGGCCGATTTGGTCGATGTAATCGCCACGCCGCTGCCGCTACCGAATACTGCACGAATCGCTGCAAGTTCACCCTTGTCGCCAACCTGGGTCGAAGTCGCATGTGCATTGATGTGGTCCACATCCCCAGGCGCTACCGACGCCTGTTGCAGCGCAAGTTGCATGGCACGCCTGGCCCCGCTTCCGTCTTCTGGGCCAGCGGTCAGATGGTAGGCATCAGCGCTCGTTCCGTAGCCGACCAGTTCGGCCAGTGGCTTGGCGCCACGGGCCAGGGCATGTTCCAGCGACTCGATCACCAGCAAGCCAGCCCCTTCAGCCATGACAAACCCGTCACGTTGGCGATCGAAAGGACGGGAGGCTTGCTCAGGGCTATCCGAAAAGCCCGTGCTGAGCGCTCGTGCAGCCGCAAAGCAGCCAAGCGTCACACGATCGATTGCCGCCTCGGCGCCGCCGCAGACTGCGATATCCGCTTCGCCGCTTCTGATTAGCCGAGCGGCGTCGCCGATGGCCTGCACCCCCGCAGCGCAGGCTGTGACGGGTGCCCCAAGTGGGCCTTCGAACCCGTAGCGTATGGAGACATGACCCGCTGCCATATTGGCCAGGAATGATGGCGCCGTGAAGGGCGAGAGCTTGCGAGGGCCGCGCGTATCAGTGGTACGTACCGCGTCGGCAATGGCGCCGAAGCCACCTACGCCCGATGCGATGATCGTGGCGGTACGTGACCGTTCTTTCGCGCCCTCGGGGTGCCAGCCAGCTTGCTGCAAGGCTTCATCCGCAGCAACCAGAGCGAACTCGATGAAGCGATCCATCTTCTTGCGCGCTTTAGCGGGGATGATACGATCGGGCTGGTAACCTGCCGCTGGATCCTCGTCCAGCGTGGGCACGCGCCCACCCACCGACACGCCAGTGCCTTCGACGGTATCGGCTGCAAGGGCGCGAATCCCGGACTGCCCCGCCAGCAAGCGGCGCCACACCTCCCTTACGCCGCAGCCCAATGGGCTGACAACGCCGGTGCCGGTCACCACGATGCGCTTTTGACTAACGTTGTGATTCATTTCGACCTCTCTTGGAGCCTGTGCGCACCTCGAACTCCATCGTTGGCGCGCGGTTTGAAGGCAATGCGTACTCAGGCGCTGCGAGCAGCTTCTGGCTTGGCAATGCGGTGAGTGCGGTTAATGCGGCGGATCTTGAACCAGATGGCGTACATCGCCGGCAGGAACACCAAGGTCATGATCGTACCCACGAACGTGCCTCCGATCAGGGTGTAGGCCAAGGTGCCCCAGAACACTGAATGGGTAAGAGGGATGAAGGCCAGGATGGCTGCCAATGCCGTGAGCAACACTGGGCGGGCGCGTTGCACCGTGGCCTCGACCACCGCGTCGAAAGGCGCGAGCCCTTCAAGCTGGTTGTGGTCGATCTGCCCGATCAGGATCAGGGTGTTGCGCATCAAGATCCCGGACAGCGCAATCAAGCCAACCAACGCGTTGATGCCGAACGGTTGTCCGAACAGCAGCAACACCGGGACTACGCCGATCAGCCCCAGCGGTGAAGTCAGAAACACCATGGCCATCGCCGAGATAGAGCGCACCTGCAATATGATGATCAACAAAGTCCGGGCGATCATGATCGGCAGAAGAGGGACGATAGCCTGGCTTGCCTTGCCTGACTCCTCGATGGAACCTGCCATTTCGATCTTGTAGCCCGCCGGCAGTTGCGTGACGATGGGCTGGAGGTCTTTCCAGAGTGCCGTGGATACATCGGGCGGCTGCAGCCCTTCGGCAATGTCGCCACGCACGGTCATGGTGGGGGTTCGGTCGCGGCGACGAAGGATGGGATCCTCCAGGCGAATACTCACATCACCGATCTGCGAAACCGGAACCCGCTGACCGTTCGAGCCTACCAGGGTGAAATTCTCGATCTGGGCAGGGTCGAGCCTGATCCGGCCCGCGGCCCGCCCGACCACCTGCACAGAGCGAATGTCTTCCCTGACCGACGTGATCGGCACACCGGTGAGCAAGAACTGAAGCTGCTGCGACACCGAGGCGGACGTCAGGCCAACCGCCTGCAGGCGATCTTGATTCAGCGAGAAGTGAAGCGTGGGTACAAGCGGGCCCCAGTCGGTATTGACGGTCTTCATCATGGGGCTTGCCTGCAGCACGCTCTGGACTCGGCCAGCGATCTGGCGCAGTTGCGCAAGGTCGGGGCCCATCACGCGATAGGCCACCGGATAAGGCGAGTAAGGGCCGAACACCAGTTGGGTTACCCGCACTTGTGCTTCAGGCGCCAGCCCTTCGGAGGCGGCCTCGCGCAGACGATGCTTGAGGGCCTCACGAGCCTCCTGGCTCTCGGTCAGGACGACAATCTTGGCAAAGGACGGGTCGGGCAACTCAGGGGCCATTGCCAGGAAGAAGCGGGGCGGGCCTTGGCCGATGTAGGTGGTGACAATCTTTGCCTCCTCTTGCTGACGAAGCCAGGACTCCACCTTGATCGCGGTGGCATTGGTTTGTTCGATGGCGGTGCCATAGGGCATCTGCAGCTCGACAAGCACTTCGGGGCGGTCAGAGGTCGGGAAGAACTGCTTCTTTACCAGGGCCATGCCAAGCACAGCGGCCACAAATGACGAAACGACGGCGCCCGCCACGAGCCATTTATGTGCGATCACCCAGCCCAATAAGGTACGGAACCGGTTGTAATGCCGGGTGTTGTAGATGGCGGCATGCCCCCCTTCGATCGCTTTTATCTGAGGCAACAACTTCACACCCAGATAGGGGGTGAACGCTACCGCGACGACCCAGGATGCGATCAGGGCGATGCCGACAGTCCAGAACATGTTGCTGGTGTATTCGCCGGCAGTGGACTGGGCGAAGCCGTTAGGCATGAATCCAATGGCGGTAACCAATGTGCCGGAAAGCATGGGGGCAGCCGTGTGGCTCCAGGCATAGGCCGACGCCTTGATGCGGTCGTAACCTTCTTCCATCTTCACGACCATCATTTCGATGGCGATGATCGCGTCGTCGACCAGCAGCCCCAAGGCCAGGATGAGCGAGCCCAGGGTAATCCGATCGAAATTCTTGCCTGTTGCGGCCATCACCACTAATACGATCGCCAGTGTCAATGGCACTGCGGCCGCGACGACCACGCCGACACGCCAGCCCATGCTGAGGAAGCAGACAAGCATCACGACCAGCAGGGCAACGAAGAACTTGATCATGAACTCGTCGACGGAGGACGTGATGTTCACCGCCTGATCGGTGACCTTGCTGAGCGTCATGCCCAAGGGCATGCGTTCGTTGATTCTGGCTGTTTCGGCGTCCAGGGCTTTACCAAGGTCGAGGCCGTTCCACCCTTCGCGCATGACAATGCCAAGCAGCAGGGCTGGCTCGCCATCGTTACGCACCAGGAACGTCGCGGGATCTTCGTAGCCGCGTTCTACGTCGGCCACGTCCGACAGCTTCAGCGGGCGGCCCTGTGCGACCACCGGGGTTTCGCGAATCTTTGCCAGTTGATCGAAGGCGCCGTCAACCCTGATCACCACTTGTGGCCCCTGCGTTTCAACCGAGCCCGCCGGCGACAAGGCGTTCTGGTTGGCCAGGGCTGAGAAAATGTCCTGCGGCGTGATTCCGAGCGTGGCCAGCCGGTCATGGGAAAAGGACACGAATATCCGTTCAGCCTGCTCCCCGATGATGTTGACCTTCTTGACGCCCGGCACGTGCAGCAGCTGCTGGCGCAGCGTTTCGGCGTCGCGTACCAGCTGACGCTGCGGTTCGCCTTTGGCTTTGAGCGCGTAGACCGCAAATGTCACGTCCGAAAATTCATCATTGAGCATTGGGCCGACCACGCCCGCTGGCATGAGCTTGGCCTGGTCACCCGCTTTCTTGCGGGCTTGGTAGAACTCCTCCTGAACCGCCGAAGGCGGGGTCTTGTCTTGCAGCGACACCATCGTGAAGGCTAACCCAGGCCGGGTGTAGGTTTCGGTACGGTCATACCACCGCAGCTCTTGCATGCGTTTTTCCAACGGTTCGGCCACCAGATCCTGCATCTCTTGTGCAGTGGCGCCGGGCCAGGCAGTGATGATCGTCATCTGCTTGACGGTAAAGGGTGGATCTTCTGCACGGCCCAGTATGAAGAACGCCAACGTTCCGGCGAAGGCGATCAGCACGATCAGGAAGAGGGTGATCGACCGCTCGCGTACCGCGAGCGCGGATAAGTTGAAACCAGGCTGGCTCATTGCTGGTGCTCCGTGACCTGCGCTGTTTGAGCCTGTTCCATGACCTCGACGCCATCGCGCAGCAGATGCGCACCCAGTGCCACGATCCGATCGCCAGCGTTCAGATCACTCTTCACGACAGCTTTTTCGTCACTGACACTGAGCACCTGCACTGCGTGCCATGACACCTTGGCCGGTTGGCCTGCGATTACCCAGACCCCGGCGCCGGTCCCCGGGTCGAAGAGTGCACCGATGGGTATCTGCTTAGCGTCGGAATGCGTATCAGAACTGGGAATATCAAGCGTAATGGTTGCACCCAGTGGCGCGCTCGCCAAAGGGCCAGAGAGTACGTACCTGGCCTCGAACGTACGGGTGATAGGGTCTGCTGCATCGGAAAGTAAGCGCAGTTGGGCGGGTACGGCCTGTGAAGGCTTGCCAAATAGCGTGGCCAGAGCAGTGGAGCCAGGCATCGGGCGAAGCGTTTCTGGCAAGTAGACGACAGCTTCTCGTTGGCCGGCCCTGGCCAGCTTTACCACTGCTTGGCCAGCGCTGACGACCTGGCCCGGTTCGGCCAGTGTCTCCACCACCACACCATCGGCGTCGGCTAGCAAGACCGCATAGCCGGTGGCGTTCCTGGCAACGTCAGCCTGTGCTTGCGCCGCGCTGAGTTGCGCCTTGGCAGCATCAGCCGCAGCTTTGATCTGGTCGTAAGAAGATGCCGAGACCGCGCCCTCGGCCACCAACCTTCGATAGCGAGCTTCGTCGTCGCCGGTCTGCTTGGCCCGTGCGCGAGCAGCGGTTACTGCTTCTTGCTGCGCGCGTGCCTGTAGGTTCAGATCCACTGGATCCAGACGCATCAAGGGCTGACCGCGTTTGACTGGTTGGCCGGTATCGACCAGGCGCTGCAAGATTTTGCCGGATACTCGGAAGCCGAGGTCACTCTGTGTGCGAGCGACTACAACTCCGGAAAACGAACGTGCAAGTTCTGACGCGCCCTGTACTGAGGCCGCCTTCACGACCGGCGGTTTATCTCTCGGGTCTTTTCCAGGTGAAGAGTCCCCGCAACCGGCGAGGGCCAGTGGGAGTAAGCAACCGACTAAGGCGGCAGGACGCAGGCGCATGGGATCCCTTTCTGAAAAGGCGATTGAGGAATCCCATTTTTCAACCAGTGACCAATATTGTCAATGGTCACATCATGCTAAGGCGCGAGACTTCTGAGTATCAAAGCCGGCAGTTGGATGACCGCATCCTGAAGCGTGTCTAGGTTGTGCTGAAGGAGCGCGGCATTTACGTAAGGCCTCATGATCAGAAAAATGGCCAGCGTCAATTCGTCCAATGGTGTCTTGCGTTCAAATTCCCCAGCGTCGCGGCCCTGGATCAGGATCTCCATAATGACCTTGCTGATATTGGCCTCATGAGACTTGACCGACGACCATTGATCGCGCGATGCGACCGCCGCGATGTCGTAGAGCTTCCGCTCGTGGAAGAAAAGGTCAGCTCCCGCCTCTGCAAGCGCGCGGAATAGGCGTCTTAGCTTTTCTGATGCAGTTGCGGCGTCGCTGGTAGCCGTCGCAATGTGCTGCATGATGAGCGCTAGGCGGCTGGAGCAGATCACTTCTCCGATCGCTTGTTTGGACTCGAAGAACTTGTAGATATAAGCCTTTGAAAAGCCGATCGACTTGGCTAAGTCAGAGACCGTGGTCTTGTCGTACCCATAGTGGGCGAAGTGCTCCATGGCCGCCTGGATGATCTGATCCCTCACGTCATGATCGGCTGGCCCTCGCGCCGGCGAGGGTGGAGAAGGTTTACTCATTTCTGAAGCATCCTGGAACTGATTGACAGGTAGTGACCAAAATATAGCATGGTCACAACCCCTATTGGTCTGTGAGAATCATCATGCTTCCCTACCGGGCGATTGCTCTGCTGTCGAGCTGAAGTCTCACTGCAGGTTGCATGGTTGGCCCGGATTATAAACAGCCTGAGGTTCCGCTGGCCGATCATTACATCACGGATACTCAGCCGTCGGCCGCAAGGGCGACATCGGTCGGTCACCTCGATGGCTGGTGGGAAGGGTTGGCAGATCCGTTGTGGAGCAGGCTCGTGACCGCGGCCATGCAGCAAAACCTGAGCGCTAAAGCACCTCGACCCGTTTCATTCAGAAGCGTTGGCCAGGGTGTTCAGCACCTTCATTGCTTTTTGCGCATCATCTTTCCCTACGAAGACATGATCGTGGAAATAGGCCGCGATCACATTGCAGCTGATCCCTGCCTGGCCCAGGGCAGTCGAGAACGCCGCAGTCAGCCCGATTGCATCGAGGGCTGAATGGATGGTCAGGGTGATCCATGCAGCGACGAAATCAAACTTCAGCCCGAGCGCTTCGGCACGGCTTCGTTCGATGATCAGGGTCAAGCCTTCCTTCTCTTTGAAGCTGCCCACCACGTCGTCCGGGCTCAGCCCTGCGAAATCAGGGACGGTGCAGAAAACGTATTCACCCTCGTTGAGGATTGGGCTCATACCGCGTAGCAGGGCAGCGATAGATTTTTCACCGGCCATGTGTCACCTCCAAAAAATGTAGGCAAAAGTCTGCCTGAAATAGTGATCACTGCAATGAATAGCGAGCATGACGGATTAGAAAAACTAATGCAGATGCGCTATGACGAGGTTGTTTCTTGCCCACTTTCAGCGCATCGCCGCCCTCAAAAGAGGCGCCGCACAGGGCGCACGGCAATGAGATATCGCTGTGCCAGCGCCCGTGGGTATAGCTCAACCGGCCGTAACTGCTGAGCCTTGGAGTGGCAATGGCATTGTTCCACGCAGGTTGGCACGCCTCTCGCATCGTGTAATTCCGTGCAGGAGCAGCGCTGGCTGAGTGCACCACAATTTGAACAATGGTTGGCTAGGGTTCCGGCTCGCGAAAACGAGTGTCTGGACCGAGAGCTGACGACCTCCAGTTGAGGTTACACGGCGGGATAAAAGCCCGGGAGACAGACCACCTTGTAGAGGGTGATGCGCTGCTCCTGTCCGCTCACCGTCAACTGGAGTCCCACCATGCGAAAGCCCTTACTCTCCGCTTTCATGGCAGCAGGCATTGCCCTGTTGGCTGCCACTTCATCACACGCTGCGGCCAAGAAAGACTTCAACGTCTGCTGGACGATCTATGCCGGCTGGATGCCTTGGGAGTTTGCACAGACGCAAGGCATCGTCGACAAATGGGCCAAGAAATACGGTATCCATGTCGCCCTGACTCAGCTCAACGACTACGTCGAATCGATCAACCAGTACACCGCTGGCCAGTTCGACGGCTGCACCATGACCAACATGGACGCGCTCACCATTCCAGCTGCCGGCGGTGTCGACAGCACGGCATTGATTGTCAGCGACTACTCCAATGGCAACGACGGTGTTGTCATCAAGGGGGCAGGCAAGACCGTTTCCGACCTCAAGGGCATGGATGTGAATCTGGTCGAGCTCTCGGTATCGCATTACCTGCTGGCCCGAGCACTCGATACGGCCAACCTTCGAGAGAAGGATCTGAAGGTGATCAACACGTCTGATGCAGACATCTCCGCCGCCTTCAACACCGAGAGCGTCCAGGCCGTCACCACCTGGAATCCGATGCTCTCCGACATCAGGGCCACGCCCGGTGTGACCGAAGTGTTCAATTCCAGCCAGATACCTGGCGAGATCCTCGACATGATGGTGGTCAACACCGAAACCCTCAAAGACAACCCCGCACTGGGCAAGGTACTCACAGGGGCGTGGTTTGAGGTCATGAGCATGATGAGCGCCAGGGACGCCGGCGCCGAAGCGGCCGAGGAGCACATGGCCAAGGCATCAGGCACCGACCTTGCCGGTTTCAGGGCGCAACTGGCAACCACCCACCTGTTCTTCACTGCCCAGGATGCATTGGCATTCGCCAAGAGTCCGGAGCTGCCACAGACCATGGGCAAGGTCGCGAACTTCTCGTTCGAGCACGGTTTGTTGGGTGATGGAGCACCTGACAGCAACGTGGTGGGCATGAGTTTCGCCAATGGCGTCACCCTGGGCAACCAAGCCAACTTGAAGCTGCGCTTTGACCCGACCTACGTGCAAATGGCCGCCGACGGCGCCCTGTGAAGGGAGAGTGCTCAATGCGCTTGATCAACCGACATCCCGACCGGAGTTCACGGCTGTTGCTGGTGATACTCCCGCTACTTCTGGTGCTGTGCACGTACTTCGTGAGTTCGGCGCAGCGCCTGGCGGATAACCCGAACGACAAGCTCCTGCCCAGCGCGGTGCAAATGGCCGACGCCATGAAACGGATGGCGTTCACCGAGGACAAGCGCAGTGGTGCCTACCTGCTATGGCAGGACACAGGCGCCAGCCTGCAACGGCTGGGTACTGGCCTGGCCATTGCCGCAGGCGTCGGCCTGTGCCTGGGTATCGCCGCGGGTACCTTGCCACTGGTTGGCGCATCGCTGTCACCAATGCTCGTCGTGCTGTCGATGATTCCGCCACTGGCCATCCTGCCGATCCTGTTCATCGTCTTCGGGCTGGGCGAGCTGTCCAAGGTGATGCTCATCGTCATCGGCATCACCCCCATCCTGGCCCGCGACCTGGAACAACGGGCCCGGGAGATCCCGATGGAGCTGCTGATCAAGGCCCAGACACTGGGGGCCAGTACCTGGACGCTGATACTGCGGGTCGTGCTGCCGCAGTTACTGCCGCGCCTGCTGATTTCGCTGCGGCTGGTGCTTGGCTCCGCATGGTTGTTCCTGATCGCTGCCGAAGCCATCGCAGCTGAAAACGGCCTGGGCTATCGGATTTTCCTGGTGCGCCGTTATCTGGCGATGGACGTGATTCTTCCATACGTCGTGTGGATCACGCTGCTGGCCTGGTTGATGGATTGGGCGCTGAAAACGCTCACCCGCCGAGCCTTCCCCTGGTATGAGGGCGCGCGCGCATGAGCTTTATAGAAGTCAAAAATGTATGGCAGCAGTACGGGGAGCACGTGGTGCTGGAAGGCTTGAACCTCACTGTCGAGGAAGGCGAGTTCTGCACCATGGTCGGGACTTCCGGCTGCGGAAAATCCACGTTCTTGCGCCTGCTGCTGGGCCAGGAAACCCCAAGTAAAGGCCAGATCCTCCTGGGTGGCCAACCGCTTGGCGCCGAGCCCGATCCTGCGCGTGGCGTCGTGTTCCAGCGTTACTCCGTGTTTCCACACCTGACAGTGCTGGACAACGTCGCACTGGGGCTGGAGTTGCCGACTGCACCTGTGCTGGGGCGGCTATTTGGCGCGAGAAAACGCGCTGCGCGGGATCAGGCGGCGGCGCTTTTGAGCAAAGTAGGTCTGCAACCCGCACTCGGCAAGTACCCATCGCAGCTCTCAGGGGGGATGCAGCAACGCCTGGCCATCGCGCAGGCGTTGATCATGAAGCCTCGCGTTCTGCTGCTTGATGAGCCGTTCGGGGCGCTCGACCCGGGCATTCGCAAAGACATGCATGCGCTGCTGCTGGAGCTGTGGAGGGAGACAGGCCTGACGGTCTTCATGGTTACCCACGACCTCAGCGAAGGCTTCAGCCTGGGCACTCGGCTGATGGTGTTCGACAAGGTCCGCGTCGACCCGCATGCGCCACTTTCATATGGCGCGCGGGTGACCTACGACTTGCCACTCAACAGTAAACGTACACATGCGCAGCTGGCTTCTGGTGCATCGCTGTCGTGTGCGATTCAACCAACCAAGGAATGCTACCCATGATCGAACCCACTGTGTTTTCCAATGAGTTGCTACCGGGAGGAGGTCACCTCTCATTCGTGCTCAAGCGCGGTGAGTTGTTGCGCCTGACCGACGTGAAGGGCGGGGCGAACGTCAGCGTCATGCTGTTCAACGCCCACGAGAAGACCGAGCGCTTGAACCTGCCCGACAGCTTGAAGTGCCAGCACACCGCAAAGCTCACGGCAGGCCATTGCCTGTACTCGGATATGGGCCGGGTGCTCGCTGCAATCACGCGCGACACCTGTGGTTGGAGTGACAGCATCGCAGGCGTGCTTTGCGCTGAGGAAGTCTTAGAGAAATACGGTAATGGCCGTTACCAGGAATTGCGCAATGGTTTCTACCGCAACGGTGCGGACAACCTGCTCGTGGAAATGGGCAAGTGGGGGCTGGGGCTGAGCGATCTGACGATGGTGCTCAACATGTTCAGCCGAGTCGACGTCGACACCGATGGCAGGCTGCAGTTCGTCGAGGGTAATTCCAAAGCAGGCGACTGCATCGAGCTTTATGCACCGATGGACACCTTGTTCGTGATTACCGCCCTTCAGCATCCGATGGATCCTTCGAAGGCCTATGCGCCAAAGCCTGTCGAGCTCACCTTCATGAAGGCCGCGCAAGAGGTCGCCGAACACTGTCGGACGTCGCGCCCGGAGAACGAGCGCGGTTTCATCAACACCCAACGGATACATGCCTGAGGAAGCCTCATGACTGCATCATTGCACCTTGAAAACGCGTTGTACCAAGCCACCATTCCAGCCGGGGAACCCTGGCTGACTGAAGTGAAGGCTGGCCAGACTCTACGCATCCGGGATCTTGAAGGTAACCAGGCGATCGACACCCTGTTCTACAGTGCCGCCAATCCTCGTGAGCGCTATGACGTCCAGCGCACCTTGCGGCGGCAGAACAATGTTTACCTGGGCCAAGGCAGCGTTCTGTACTCGAACCTGGGCCGGCCTTTACTCACCCTCATCGAAGACAACTGTGGGCGCCACGACACACTCGGCGGCGCTTGTGCGCAGGAGAGCAATACCGTCCGTTATGCCCTGGACAAGCGTCACATGCACAGCTGCCGTGACAATTACCTTCGGGCCTGCAGCCATGACGGCCGATTGAGCAAGCGCGATATCAGCCCGAACATCAATTTCTTCATGAATGTGCCAGTCACTCCTGATGGCGGCCTGACCTTCGAGGACGGCATTTCTGCGCCCGGCAAATACGTGCTGCTGCGCGCAGAGATGGATGTAATCGTGCTCATCTCCAACTGCCCGCAGTTGAACAACCCCTGCAACGGCTACAACCCGACACCAGCAGAGCTGACCATATGGGCATGAATACGTGGGCGAAGCGCTTGAGGTACATGTTCTACGTGTACTGCCACTACCGTGCTGGGCGCATCCAGTACCGCAGCGACCCACCAGACTGCCCTGACAAGCATTCCTGATCCAGGCTGGGGACGACCCCAAGACCTCGTAAGCACTGTGGGACGACCCACAACCCAACCGCACGGACATGTACCGTCGTAAGGGGCTTCTTATGTTCGAATCATTGTTGATCGCCAACCGTGGCGCTATCGCCTGCAGGATCCTGCGTACGCTCCGCCAGATGGATGTGCAGGGCGTCGCTGTCTATTCAGAAGCTGACGTGGCCAGCCTTCACGTTCGTGACGCAGCCCAGGCTGTGAGCTTGGGGGAGGGCGCTGCTGCCAACACCTATCTGTGCGTTGACAAGATCCTCGCTGCTGCCAGGGAAACCGGCGCAGGCGCCATTCACCCAGGTTACGGCTTCCTCTCCGAGAATGCGGCTTTCGCGCAGGCGTGTGAGGCGGCAGGCATTGCCTTCGTCGGCCCCACGCCCGATCAGCTGAAGCTGTTTGGCCTCAAACATACTGCGCGCGCCCTGGCGCGCGAGCATGGCGTCCCGATGCTTGAGGGTACCGAACTGCTCGACAGCGTGGAGGAGGCCCTGGCAGCTGCGCAGGAGGTGGGCTACCCGGTCATGCTCAAAAGCACAGCCGGCGGCGGCGGCATCGGCATGCGGGTATGTTGGTCAGCCGCGGAGCTGGAAGACGCATTCGAGACGGTAAAACGGCTGGGTCAGAACAACTTCAGCGATGCAGGCGTCTTCATCGAGAAGTACATCCAGCGTGCGCGCCATCTTGAAGTCCAGGTGTTCGGCGATGGCCGTGGGGACGTCCTTGCACTGGGCGTGCGTGATTGCTCAGTCCAGCGTCGAAACCAGAAGGTACTGGAAGAAACCCCCGCTCCGAATCTTCCGGACGGGATCGCAGCGTCACTTTGTGAGGCTGCCATTCGCCTGGCCAAGGCAGTGAACTATCGCAGTGCAGGTACCGTAGAGTTCGTGTTCGACAGCGATGCGCAAGCGTTCTACTTCCTGGAGGTCAACACCCGCCTGCAGGTCGAGCATGGCGTAACCGAGCAGGTCTGGGGTATCGATCTTGTGCGCTGGATGGTCGAGCTCGCGGCTGGGACCCTGCCACCGCTCAAGGCCCTGGCGCGCACCCTGGCGCCTCGTGGCCATGCCGTTCAGGCCCGGCTCTATGCAGAAGACCCCGGCAAGGAGTTCCAGCCAAGCCCTGGCCTGCTCACCGCCGTTGAATTCCCGGACGCCGACGGCCATACCTTACGTATCGACACATGGGTAGAGGCGGGGTGTGAGATTCCTCCGTACTTCGACCCCATGATCGCCAAGGTCATCACTTGGGCAGATGATCGCGACCAAGCCTGTTCGCGGTTGCACGCTGCGCTCGACAACAGCGTCATCTACGGCGTTGAAACCAACCGCGAATACCTCAAGCAGATCCTGCTGGATGCCCCATTCGCGACAGGCAAGCCGTGGACGCGCTGCCTTGAGGGGTTGGTGTATGAAGCGTCAACCCTCGAGGTCCTCAGCGGTGGCACGCAGACCAGCGTGCAGGACTACCCTGGTCGCCAAGGATACTGGGCCGTCGGCGTGCCCCCGTCAGGGCCCATGGACAGTCGAGCATTGCGCCTTGGCAATCAGCTGATCGGCAACCCTGAAGGTGAGGCTGGGCTCGAAATCACCATGACCGGGCCGAGCATTCGTTTCAACACCGACGCCGTGGTAGCAGTCACGGGGGCAGAGATTCCGGTACTGATCGATGGCAACGCCGCTGCGATGAACACCGCGCTGCTGATCAAGGCAGACTCGGTACTGAGCATCGGCACGATCGGCGGTGCTGGCGCCAGGGCCTACCTGTGTATACGTGGAGGCATCCAGGTGCCTGAGTATCTGGGCAGCAGGAGCACGTTCACCCTTGGGCAATTTGGCGGCCACGCGGGGCGAGCCTTGCGCGCGGGGGATGTTCTGCACATCAACCGCTTGACCGATTCAAGTGCAGGAAAGCAACTGCCAGAGCAAGCGCCGCTAGGGGCGCGCCGAGAGATCCGTGTGATTTACGGCCCCCATGGGGCGCCCGAGTACTTCACGCCGGCCTATATCGAGACGTTCTTCGCCACTGAGTGGGAAGTGCACTTCAATTCCAGCCGCACCGGTGTTCGGCTGATCGGGCCAAAGCCCGAGTGGGTGCGCGCTGATGGAGGGGAGGCTGGGCTGCATCCTTCTAACATCCATGACAATCCTTATGCGATCGGGGCGGTGGACTTCACTGGCGACATGCCGGTGATACTGGGCCCGGACGGGCCAAGCCTGGGGGGGTTCGTCTGCCCGGTCACGGTGATCGAAGCCGACCTGTGGAAGCTGGGGCAGCTCAAAGCCGGTGATAAGGTCCGCTTCGTACCTACGGACATCGCGCACGCCCGGGCACTGGCGATTTCGCCGTTGCTGGGGGAGGTGCCGGCTCGTACCGCCTGCCCGGTGAAAATGTCCGAGCTTTTGCCTCCAGTCGTGATGGACTTGGGGGAGGGCGAGATGCGCCTGGTAGCCCGGTTAGCGGGTGATACCCATCTGTTGCTGGAAATTGGCGAACCAGAGCTCGATCTGGTACTGCGCTTCCGTGGCCACGCGCTGATGCAGGCGCTGGAAGCCCAGGCGCTACCCGGGGTCATCGATCTGACGCCCGGGATCCGCTCGCTTCAGGTCCACTACCAGCCCGAGCGGCTTCCCTTGGACCACCTGTTGCAAGCCATCGCCGGCGAGTGGGATGCGGTGTGCGCCGCTAAAGATCTTGCGGTACCGTCGCGTATCGTCCACTTACCGTTGTCTTGGGACGACCCTGCGTGCCAGCTGGCCATCGAAAAGTACATGACCACCGTGCGCAAGGATGCCCCCTGGTGCCCAAGCAACCTCGAGTTCATCCGTCGCATCAACGCTCTTCCAGACCTGGATGAGGTGCAGCGCACGGTGTTCGAAGCCAGTTACCTGGTCCTGGGCCTCGGCGACGTTTACCTCGGCGCTCCCGTGGCCACACCGCTCGATCCTCGCCACCGCCTGGTGACCACCAAATACAACCCTGCACGTACGTGGACTGCAGAAAACTCTGTCGGCATCGGCGGCGCTTACATGTGCGTTTACGGCATGGAGGGGCCTGGGGGGTACCAGTTTGTCGGGCGAACCCTGCAGATGTGGAACCGCTACAGAGAAGTAGAGGCGTTCGGCGGCAAACCGTGGCTGCTGCGCTTCTTTGATCAAATTCGCTTCTATCCTGTGACAGCCCAAGAGCTGCAACGTATTCGCAGGGACTTCCCGCTCGGCCGATACGACCTGCGTATCGAGCAGAGCCAACTTCGACTGGCCGATTACCAGGTGTTTCTGGCGGGTGAGGCGGACAGCATTGCAGCCTTCCGCAATCAGCAACAGGCCGCGTTCGCCGCCGAGCGGCAGCGTTGGATTGATACGGGGCAAGCGCACTTCGAGAGTAGCGAGGCTATCGCCGCGCAGAGCGAGGAGAGCCCCCTAGCCAACCATCTGCTGGGCGTGGAGAGCCCGATTGCTGGCAACCTGTGGCAAGTCCAGATCGCTACTGGTGATGAAGTCGAGGCTGGCACGACCTTGGTGGTGCTTGAATCCATGAAGATGGAAATACCGGTGTGCGCGCCCTGTGCAGGTGTGGTCAGGGAGATCCGCGTGGAGCCAGGGGCAGCCATTCGTGCCGGGCAGCGGGTAGTTGTGATTGAGCCTATCGCCAAAGGGGCCGCCGCATGAAGAATGATCTGCGTATCGATGCATTGCGTGAGCGCTATGTGCGTGGTGACGTGAGCCCTCGGCAGCTGATGCTGGCCTTGCATGACAAGGCCCAGAGCATCAACCCCCAGTTCAACGCGTTCATCCATCTGCTGAGCCCCGAGGAGCTTGAGCCGTACCTTGCGGTGCTGGAGTCGACGCCTATTGAGCGTTTGCCCTTGTATGGGGTGCCTTTCGCCATCAAGGACAATATCGACTTGGCGGGCGTGCCGACTACGGCGGCTTGCCCTGCCTATGCTTACACCCCTGAGCGCTCGGCCAGCGTCGTCCAGCGCCTGATCGACCTCGGTGCCGTGCCATTGGGGAAGACCAACCTTGATCAATTCGCGACAGGGCTCAATGGCACGAGATCACCTTACGGTGCATGCGTGAACAGTGTGAATAGTGATTACCCCTCAGGAGGCTCGAGCGCTGGATCACCTTTGGCCGTGGCACTGGGTATCACCAGTTTCGCCCTGGGTACCGATACTGCAGGCTCAGGTCGCGTACCTGCAGCCCTCAATGGCCTTGTGGGCTTGAAGGCAACCAAAGGGCTGATTTCCACCGCAGGCGTCATACCCGCATGCCGCACCCTGGATTGCGTCACTACATTCACGGCGACATCACGGGAAGCCAGCCAATTGTTGGCCTTGCTTGCCGTGCAGGATCCTGCGGACGAATACAGCCGAGCCAACCCTGCCTGGAATGATGGCAGTGCGTTTGGGCGCATCACATCCTTCCGGTTTGGCATCCCGCGAGCGTGCGACCTGGAGTTTTTTGGATGCAGCGAGGGGCCAGGGTTGTTTGAAGCAGCCGTCGAGCGCCTGAAGGCGCTGGGGGGAGAGCCGGTCACCATCGACTTCTCACCATTCCTTGAGGCTGCACGCTTGCTGTATGAAGGCCCTTGGGTTGCCGAGCGTTACAGTGTTGTGGGGGCGCTCGCACAGGCCCAACCGGAAGCCGTGTTGCCAGTCATTCATGCGGTGCTTGAGGCAGGCCCGAAGGTAAGCGGCGTCGATACCTTCCGCGCTCAGTATCGGTTGCAGAGGCTCAAGGCCCAATGCGATCAAACCCTGAAAGACCTGCATTGTGTGCTAACGCCCACAATCGGTCGGCCCGTGACCCTGGCCGAGCTCGCTGATGAACCGGTGAAGCGCAATTCTGAACTGGGCTATTACACCAACTTCATGAACCTGCTCGACTATGCAGCCGTTGCTGTGCCCAGCGGTGTCATGCAGAACGGCCTGCCTTGGGGCATCACGCTAATGGGCAGGGCATACACCGACCACTACCTGCTAAGCCTCGCGAACGCCTACCAAGGGCTCGAAGCGCCAGCGAGCGATGCTCGTAATGACATGACCCGCCTGGTGGTCTGTGGTGCCCACCTGGATGGGCTCGCGCTCAATTGGCAGCTCCGCCAGCGTGGCGCACGCTTGCTGGAGTCCACAAGCAGCTCTTCCCACTACAAGCTCTACGCGCTTGCCGGCGGAGCTGTGAAACGACCCGGGATGGTGCGGGTGCAAGAGGGCGGCGCCGCCATCGCCGTTGAGGTCTGGGAGATGCCGAGCATGGAGTTGGGCTCATTCCTGACCGGTATCCCGGCGCCGCTGGGGCTGGGCAAGGTGGAACTGAGCGATGGTCGCTGGGAGACAGGTTTCATCTGCGAAGGCGCGGGGCTTGAGGGGGCCACGGACATCACGGAATGGGGCGGCTGGAGAGCCTGGTTGGCTTCGATGAGCTGAGGGGCGCTGTGGCACCCAGTGCACAGCATCCTCATTTGCCTTGCGTGCACGAGCCTCTGCCGGAGCTCGTGCACGCTGATGATGCCTCAGTTTCAGTACAGCCCCCACACAAACTGAACGCCGAGAGCAGCGCGGGGGTCGGAACGGTAACTGTCACGAAAAAGGAAGGTAGCATGAAAGCGATGACTCGAGTGTTCACTGGCCTCGCCATGGTTGGCGCACTGGCAAGCTCTGCAGCATGGGCCGACCAGCCCGGCGCTGATTGGAAGGTGACCAAGGATCAGGCTGAGGCCACGTTGAAGGGCGCCGGCTACACGCAGATCACCAAGATCGAGGCCGATGATGGTCATTGGGAAGGTGAGGGCATGAAAGCTGACGGCAAGCAGTATGAGTTCCAGGTTGACCCGCACGACGGCAAGATCATCAAAGACGCGCTGGATAACTGATCATCCGGCATATGGAGGAGCCCGCGCTATAAGGCGGGCTTTTCCAATCTTAGGAAGATATCTCAGATCTCCAACGAAGCCATTGCTGGGTAGATCCACAGACCTTAGCTAGCTGCTGGCTCCCCCTGCGGTAGAGGGGCGGCGTCGTGAGACTTAGTTATCCCTGGTGTTCGGCTCCAGCATCAAACTTACATTTTCAGCGAGCGCTTGTAGCGTGAAGGGTTTGGTCAGTAACCTCATGCAGGGGCCTAGAAACGCCTCTCTGTCAGATGCAGCCTGGGCATAACCTGTCAGGAAGAGCACTGGGAGATTGGGATACCTCTGCTGCACGATCTCCGCCAATTGTCTACCGTTCATGCCTGGGAGCCCCACGTCGGTGACCAAAATGTCGACACTCTCCAGGGTCTTGAGCACGTGCAATGCCTCTTCGCCATCGCTGGCAACGAAAATCTCATAGCCCAACTCGGTGAGCACCTCCTGATTCAGCATCCGGACTGACTGATCATCTTCAACCAGCAGCACTATCTGTCCGGTTCCGTGATTCGCTGCATGGGGTGTTTCAACAGGCTGATGAAGCTGGAGGTCAGCGGTTGGGAGGTACAAGGAGATCGTGGTTCCTTTACCTGGAATACTCGATATCTCCATTTTCCCGCGGCTTTGCTTGGCAAAGCCATACACCATCGAAAGCCCCAGGCCCGTACCCTGGCCGATAGGCTTAGTGGTGAAGAATGGTTCAATCACTTTTGGCAGCAGATCAGCGCTGATCCCCGTCCCGGTATCCTCCACATCAATCCGGATATACTGCCCGGCTGCGAGCTCATCGGCTTCTGAGGACGCCTGCGCGACGGTCACTTCGCGTGTCGATACTGTGATCGTTCCCCCATCCGGCATAGCATCGCGGGCATTGATGACCAGATTGAGTATCGCGTTTTCCAGTTGGTTGGCATCCGCCATGGCGTAGGGGAGGTGGTCGCCGAGTTTCATCAATACCCTGATCTGCTCGGTCGCCGAGCGCTTCAGGAGGTCGTACAGGCTGACGATGAGGTCGTTGGCTGATAGCGGTCTTGTATCCAGCGATTGCCTGCGGGAGAACGCGAGTAAGCGTTCCGTGAGGGACGCTGCGCGTTTTGCAGAGGTTTGAGCCGCATCGATATAGCGGTCCAGTGCGTCTAGGTTGCCCTTTTTGAGCCTCAATCGAAGCAGGTCGAGAGCGCTTATAATCCCCGTCAGCATGTTGTTGAAGTCATGGGCAATTCCGCCAGTGAGTTGTCCAACGGCCTCCATTTTCAGGGATTGTCGCAGTTGATCTTCCGCTCGCTCCCGCTCTCTGCTTTCCCGGTGGAGTTGCTCGACAGCCAGGGCAAGCGCTTGGGTGCGGCCAGCTACCTGCTCTTCCAATGCTTCATTAAACCCACGAAGCGTCAGCTCTGACTGCTTCTGGTCGGTGACGTCAACAATCACAATGGCTGCCCCCATGATCGTGCCATGGGCTCCCCAAAGCGGAACAGCGCTGACCCGGATCCAGGCCTCGTTTTGACCGGCAGGCTTGTGCTGGAACACCATGCCGTCGACAACTTCGCCTCTCAAGGCGCGTGCACCGGGGAATGATTCTGGCGTGACTGGCTGGCCATCAGCGCTTATCGAGACCCATTGCTCCCGGCCATTGATAACCTTGGAGGGAATAACTCGATCCGGGACATATTGGTTATAAAGCGGATTGCTGATCAGCGACACACCAAAGGCGTCGACGAAGCTGATGCCAACAGGCACATTCTCCAGCAGGATACGAAGCCGTTCTCGCTCAATTCCCAATTCCGCAACACGATCGCGCATGTCGAATTGGCGTGCTCGAGATCGCCATGCCGCAGCAATGGCGCTCATCAAGGCAGAGGAGCTCATCGGGCGTTCCAGTACTACTACGTTGGAGGCACTGGAGGGAAGGCGCCTGCGAACTTCATCATTGTCTTTCCCGGCGCGGTTTCGATTGGAGGTCAGCAGCAAAATCGGAATGTCGGACCAGGAAGACTGATTCGCTAACGCCTTTCCGAGGTCTGCGATGTCTCCGCTCAAGGCCTCTTCGGTGATCAGGATGATGCCTGTCTCATCACCAATGTTTTTTGCCAGAGCGCTCAAGTCACAATATGCCTGTACTCGGTAAAGTGTGCCCGCAACACGCTGGAGCACAGCCGCATCGCCTCGGAATGGCGCGACCACCAGCAACGACCGTTCTTGAGATCGGCGGCTAACGTCCAAAGGGGCGGCCTTCCAGCAAGGGTTCTTGGCTACCAAAATATTCGGGAGTTCCGGTCAGCACGCCCTTGAACTTGGTCAGGGGCTCACCAACACGGACGCCTTGGCTATCTATATTCAGTTCGCGAATAGCATCTTCGTGGGCGCCACCACGGTTTTTCAGGACAGAGATCGCTTTGCGCAGACGGCCTTGAGCCTCAAAAAACCGTATGAGGATGACCGTGTCCGCGACGTAAGAGATATTGAGGGTGGTTGTCATCGTGCCGATCAGTCCGCTTTGAGCGTTGATCAGGAACGTTGCCACACCATGCTGGGCGAGATAGGACAGCATTTCGTGCATCTGAAGTATCAGCTGTTGCTCCTGTGGCATCGCCGCCAAGTAGCCGTTTAGGCTATCGATCACGATCACCCGGGCATTCCTGGCCTCTACCTGAGTACGGACTCGCCATGAGAATTCGCCTGGCGAAATCTCGGCAGGGTTGATTTGCTGCACATTCAATAGACCGCTGGCGATGTATTTTTGAAGCGCGAAGCCCATAGCCTCGGCTCTTCTCAACAGCGTGCCGACCCGCTCATCGAATTCATAGACGGTGCAGCACTCACCACGCTCACATGCCGCAGCCACATAGGCGAATGCCACCGTGGTCTTGCCCGACCCCGCAGGCCCGGTGATCAGCGTGCTTGTGCCTCTGAGAGGGCCTCCAGCAAGCAAACGGTCAAGCGCTGCCACGCCACTGCCCACAGGTTCAAGCTCGAAGGCCGAATGTTGTCCTCCCGCCATCATCCGCGGGAAGACATGCAATCCTCCCTTTACGATCACGAAGTCGTGATAGCCGGCAACGAAGTCGACACCCCTCAGCTTTTGAACCTGCAACCGCCGCCGAGCCGCGCCGAAATCAAGCGTTAGTCGCTCCAGCGTGATCACCCCATGGCAGATGCTATGGAGATGGTTGTCATGCTCACCATGGGATGTAGTCAGGTCGTCCACCAGCAAGACTGTGATGTTTCGTCCCGCAAAATACTGTTTCAGTGCCAGTACCTGGCGGCGGTATCGAAGGGGGTCTTGTGCCAGCAGCCTCATCTCAGAAAGGCTATCGAACACTACCCGAGTGGGCTTGGACTGCTCCACGCGCTGCTGTATAAGCTTGATAGTGTTTCCGAGCTCAGCTTCCCACGGATGAAGAATGGTCTGCTCTGCGGCCTCGCCGAAAATCTCGTCCGTCTGGGACAGCTCGAACACCTCGATGCCGTCCAGGCTCCATCCATGTGACCTGGCAACACTCTCAAGTTCATCCGCAGTCTCGGAGAGGGTGACGTACAGCACCGGCTCCTGGTTGGTCACACCACTCAACAGGAACTGAAGCCCCAATGTCGTCTTGCCAGCTCCTGGCGTGCCCTCTACCAAGTAGAGCCTATGCACCGGCAGCCCGCCTTTGAGGATCAGATCCAATCCTTCGTTACCAACAGATAGCGTTGCGGATATCTTATGGGGCATTCATTTTCATTCCTGAACTGGGTGGCCCTGCTTGGGGCAGTGGGCGTCAAGACTGCCGGCGTATTCGCTGAATCTAGCAAACGCGCCTTCACTGCATAAGGTATTGGCGCTGCAGATTCGCGCGATACTCCGCAGTGATATTGATGATTGATCGCAGGGTGCCACCAAAGGTTCATCAAGCGTAGGCTGCTTGAATCGGATGGTCATCGTAGTTCTTGACTGATGCGCCAATGAAAGAAACAGTCAGGCGCGCTCGCCTCGCAGCCATCGCTGGTGATAATGGGAAAGTCGGGTGAGTCCAAAAAGTGCGCCCTGACGCATCACGTCGGCGCGTTCACCAAAGAAGCGCTGAGTTCGTGTAAACACGGCTACCGGCTCGCCGGCGAATGCCCAAGCGAAGCACACGGTGCCTGGTGGTACGCTAGATTCAGGTAGTGGCCCAGCCACGCCAGTGGTGGCGATCACCACATTGGCATCGCTGCCTCTCAATGCGCCCAAGGCCATTTCCCACGCGACTGCTTCGCTGGTGAGGCCATAGCGCTCGATAGTTTCGGCGCTTACGCCGAGCAAGCGCTGCTTCGCACTGGGTGAGTAAACGACATAACCACTCTCCACTACCTCCCCGGCACCGGGTACCCCTGCTAGGAGGGCCACCATGCAACCTGCCGTGCACGACTCCGCAGTCGTCAGGACTAACTGATTGTCTTTGAGATAGCCGAGGGCGGCCAGTACAGGGTCGCTTGCCATTGAAGAATCGACTCGCTTGTTCTTTTGCGGTGGACGCAACCCATCAGGTTTTGGTTCATCGCAATTTACGTCCGACGTGTCCCACGTCAGTGGCTGGAGCCTTAACGGGTGCGTAAGGTACCAAGGGCAGGTGACCAGACGTTATGACCGCAGCGTTCACACACGACTGAGTCCACGGGTTCATGGAAGGTCGTGAAGCCGCAACTCACGCAACAGTGCAGGCCGGCGTTCGGCGGCGCCTGGTACTCAGGACGATGTTCGACTGGCAGCACTGAAAGCCCTGGCCGGGTGTCATCAGGCCCGTAGAAATACAGACTGAGATCGCCATCGGTTTCCAATAAACCGAGTCGAACCTGGCCGAGATGCTCCACACCTTGTTGTCGCAGTTCCATGAACAATTCGTTGGACGAGATGTTCAAATTCTGCAGCGAATGAATTTCGTACATCCCGTCCTTTACTACCGTGATGGGTAGCCCATCGATCCAGGCTTCGCATGTTCTGCTGCGCCTCATCAAGGAGATGGTTCCGCGATAGAGCATCAGGAGCGTCAGGAACACCAATCCGACGGGGAGTAAAGGTACATCTTCGTAAAAGGTGACATCACCGGCGGCTGAGCCCAGGGTCAGGATCACCACAAGCTCGAATCGAGACAGTTGCCTGATTCCACGTCGACCACTGAATTTCAAAAAGAAGAACACGGCCAAGAAAGCCGCTGAAACGCGCAGGGCGACCTCCAACAGAAAGGTCGGCGGGAGTTCGCCAATGAGCATCCTGTGCAGATCAAACGAAACCATTGGGTTTGTCCCATATGTCGCAATCGCCGGTTAAAGATTGACCGGCTAAATTCGACGCTAGTTCACGAGGTGACGCCATATGGCGACATGGCCTGAGAGGATGATCATTGGAAAAGCAGGATGCTCCCGCCATAGGGATTTCGCTAACTCGAGACCAGCGATGCCCCTCAGCTTGGACAAACCGCTTCCATGCTTGAGGCGTAATCCCTTCGGATCTCATAAACGTCCGGCAGAAACGCGGCTGGGCGTAGAAGCCGCACTTCAGGGCAATCCTGTGGGTTGGAGTGCTGGCGCTTCCTCCAATTCGCGCCTACCGGTGCGATGTCACTGAGCAGCGGTGCTTTCAGGTTAGCCCACGTTAACGCGGGCTTTCATTCGAGCAATGATCAGAAACCTTCCAGGACAACTTTGCCCCTGGCTTCACCACTTTCAATCAACGCGTGGGCTCGCTTGAGATTTTCGGCACAAATGCTTCCGAAATGCTCTCCGACAGTCGTCTTCAGTGTGCCCTCGTCAACCAGCTGGGAAACACGCTCGAGCAGTTGGTGCTGTTTGATCATGTCCTCGGTCTTGTACAGCGAGCGGGTGAACATGAGTTCCCAGTGTAGTGACAGCGATTTGCGCTTGAGCGGCATGACATCCAGCTGTGCCGGATCATCAATCAGTGCGAGCTTGCCTTGGGGGCGAAGCACTTCCACCAATTGCGGCAGGTAAGTGTCGGTGTGGGTCAGGCTGATCACGTGATCAATGGGTTCGAGCTTGAGCTCTGCCAACTGAAGCGGGATCGACTCAGAGTGATCAATGACATGATGGGGTCCCAGTTCTTTGACCCAGGCTTGAGTCTCAGGTCTTGAGGCAGTGCCTATGACTGTCAGCTGCGTCAGCTTCCTTGCCAGCTGAACCAGGATCGAGCCCACTCCGCCTGCTGCCCCGACCACCAGGAGACGTTGACCTTTGCCGCCATGTTCTTCGACGGCCAAACGGTCGAACAGCAACTCCCACGCGGTGATCGACGTCAGCGGCAGGGCGGCGGCACTGGCGTCGTCCAAGTTCTTAGGCTTGTGCCCGACGATTCGCTCGTCCACCACATGAAACTCGCTATAGCTGCCTGGTCGATCTAGGGCACCGGCGTAGAACACTTCATCCCCAGGCCTGAAGAGCGTTACCTCTGGGCCAGTCTCGCGGACCACACCGACAGCATCCCAGCCGAGAACGTGTGGTTGCTCTGTACCACGGCTGGCGCGAACCTTGGTATCGACGGGATTGACGGCAATCGCCCTGACCTCGACGAGCAGGTCGCGTGCGCCGGGTTTTGGCTTCGTGAGCTCCGCGTCATACAGAGACTGAGCGTCGTGAATAGGTAATCCGGGTTGCGTGTAAACGACAGCCTTCATGGCGCTACCTCTAATAAGAATCAAAAGTTGGCACAGGGTATTGTCTTTGATTAATTCGAAAATCAGCCTCAAAGCAGCAAGGCGTTCTCGCGTGTAATGAAACTAGCGGGAGGCGCTGGCGACCGGTGCCTGGACGCCTCGCGCAGTTCATTGGTTGTCGGTAGGTGGGAAGTCGATGTCCGTCATCGCCACATTGTTGAGGTAGTTGGTCAGCGTCAGGAGGGAGACTTGGGCGATGACATCCACGATTTTCGTATCATCCAGCCCTGCTTCCCGTGCTGCCGCCAGTTGCACCTCGCTGACCTGGCCTCGGCTTAGCGTCACCGCTCTGGCGAACGCAGCAACGCCATCGAGAGTGCCGGCACGAGCAGCCAGCAGCGCACCAGCATCCAAACCTGCTTTTTCGCCGAAGAAACTGTGGGCGGCGATGCAGTAGTCACAGCCATTCACCGCTGATGCAGCCAGCGCCGCTACTTCACGCTCGGCAGGGCTGAGGCTGTTCTTGTTAAGGGCTTGCGAGAGCGCCAGATAGCCAGCGAGGGCTGCCGGCGAATGGGCGAGGGTGGCGAACGCGTTCGGGATAAAGCCCAAGCCTTTCTCCACACCCTGCAGGGCACTACGCGCTGCTGCAGGCGCCTGGTCGAGGGTCAGCGCATTGATTCGAGTCATGATTCAGCTTCCTGTGCTGATGATCACTTGGCGTTGTAACGCGGCGCGAGCTGGTTACTCGACAACTGGCTGAACAACGCCTGCCGGCTGGCTTCGTAGTGTTGGAAAGCGTGCAAGTCATGCAGCGAAGGGATGGAGATCAGCACGTCGTTGTCGAAATCCTGCAGAGCACCGTCGACCAGATCATGAGCGGACATGACGATGCCGGGGTCGAGGTTCTCGACAGGCAGGCCGCCGATCTGCCAGAAGTCGGTCGCAGTGGCTCCTGGCAGCACCGCCTGGATCTTGATGCCTTTGTCTGCAAGCTCCTTGTGCAGGGATTGGCTGAAGGCGGTCACGTAGGCCTTGCTGCCACCGTAGACACCGTTGAGCAGCTCTGGCGCAAGGCCTGCGATGGACGAGATGTTGATGACGGCGCCTTGCTGGCGGGCGATGAAACCTGGAACGGCAGCGTAGGTCAGGCGGGTCAAGGCGGTGACGTTGAGGCTGATCATTTCGGCCATGCGTTCGACATCACTCTCCATCAGGCTTGTGTGAGTGCCGATTCCCGCATTGTTTACCAGCAGGCTTATGCTGGCGTCCTCACGAAGTTGGCGTTCAACCTTAACCAGGTCAGCGGCGTTGGAAAGGTCTGCCGGAATAACCTCCACATTTCGCTGGGTCTCGCTGGTAATACGGCTGGCCAGGGCGTTGAGACGTTCCCGGTTGCGGGCCACCAGTACGAGGTCGTAGCCACGGCGGGCCAAACGCTCTGCGTAGATCGAGCCGATCCCGGTGGAAGCGCCGGTGATGAGCGCGGTGCCTTTGGATTGCTGCGTCATGGTCATGCTCCATTGTTTGGTGTGAAGCCATGATGCAGAACGTCGCTTTCGGCTTAAATGACGCATAAGATACGTTTTTAGGACATCGCGTAGGGAGTCATTCGATGCACCGGGTCGGCTATCTGATAACCGAAGGTTTCCAGGTCATGTCTTTGGCCACGCAATCTGTCTTCGAGTTTGCCAATATCGTTGCCGGCGAAACGGCTTACAAGATCCAGAATTTTTCCATAAAGGGCGGAACGGTGCGCTCCTCGCTGGGGATGTACATGGATACGCTTCCCTTGGGTGCGCCTGGCTTGGCCGACACCTGGATGATTACCGGGACGTTTACGCCACTGACGCCGCCGAGTGAAGAGGTACTTGCCAGTGTGCGAGGTTTTGTGGACGGTGCGCGGCGCACTGCAGGCCTGTGTACGGGCTGCTTCGTGTTGGCGCAGGCAGGTGTCCTGGACAATCGGCGGGCAACGACACATTGGGCCTATGCCAATAAGCTTCGTGAGTTGTACCCGAAAATCGAGGTCGAAGAAGACCGGATTTTCATCGTGGATGGGCCGATATGGACATCTGCGGGCATGACAGCCGCTCTGGACATGGCATTGGGGATGGTCGAAAAGGATCACGGCACTGAGCTGGCCCGGTCGGTGGCGCGGAAACTGGTCATGCATCAGCGCCGCTCCGGTGGGCAATCCCAGCATTCCGAACTGCTGACGCTTTCCCCTAAGTCTGACCGCATCCAGAGCGCCTTGGATTACGCACGCAAGCATCTTGGCCGGCCACTCAGCGTTGAGGAGCTTGCTGAAGTAGCGCATTTGAGCCCCAGGCAGTTCACCCGGGTCTTTACCGCAGAAACCGGACAGTCACCGGCCAAAGCCGTAGAAAGTCTGCGCCTGGAAGCTGCCCGGTTGATGATCGAGCAGAGCCGGCACAGCTTGGATGTAGTGGCCAGAGAAACGGGGTTCAGGGATCGCCGACATATGCGGGAAGTGTTCATTCGTGGGCTTGGCGTTCCGCCTCAGGCAGTACGTAGGGATGCCAGGCGAGTGGTAACCGGATGAGGGAGGAGGGGCCGCCGGGGGCCCTCAGGTAGCCCAGGCCGAGATGAACGCAGCGATGTGACTGGCCGCCGCCTCAGGCTGCTGCATGTGAGCCCCGTGGTCAGCGCGAGGGAAGCTCACGAGCATCAGCGTCGGAGGCCGATAGGGTGCCAAGCGGATGGCACTGGGGCGGGCGACTTTTCTAAGCCCGCTAAGCCACCATCACGCTCCAGTTTCTCTATTTGCAAGCGAAGATCATCGATAAGCTCCGCTGAGGATCGGCCAGATTCCAAGCTCAGGGTCAGTGTCAGTAGCGTCAGTGAGCTCACCCCTAGCCGCTGACTGACCTGCTCGAGTTTATCTAACGTCAGGCTGGCTTTGCCCCCCTCCAGCTTAGAAAGAAACGTCCGACTGGTGTCACCAAAGTCACGCTGCGTGATTTTGCGCTGACTGCGTAGCGCCCGGAGGACAAGGGCGAAAGACGATTTCAGTGACATATGCGACCTCTCCGCTTGAGCGTGTCTTCGGTGAAACCCACATGGGATTTCTGCGTAACCTCGAAGCCCGTTGGCTTGCCTGTCCTTGCGGTCAGGAGGAGCTATCGCTCCAGTGAGACACTGTAGATGCATCCAGTATATCTCGCTAAGCGCGTGAGGAGAACATTTGTACTACTCGCGGTGATGGGCCAGGAACTGACGGCCTCTCGCGAAAAGATCGCCATGTTGGTATCGATGTGGACGGACGTCCAAGCTGAGCTGCAGCAAGCGGAGTCAGAATTGACACCGGCGAGGTAGGCGCTTCAGGTCAGCAGCGTGGCTTCTTGAGCATTCAGCACCCCACCTTGTTCGTTGGGGTAGCACCGCCACGCTCTGACTTGTGAAAAAGAGGAGGGCTGTGTTGCCCTCCTTTGAGTCGTCACATCCAGCTTTTGATCTGAGCGCAAACCGCCTCGGTAGAGATGCCGTACCGATCATGCAACGTCGGCAGTGCTCCTGCATCCAGGAAAGCATCCGGCAGGGCAATTTGACGGAAGGTGGGTGCCACTCCGTTGCGCAGCAGCAAGCCTGCGACCGCTTCGCCAAGGCCGCCAATGATCGAGTGGTTCTCGGCGGTAATCACCAAGCGCCCGGATTTACGGGCCTCGCTGAGAATTGCTTGTTCATCCAAAGGTTTGATGGTCGGTACATGTAGCACGGCCACGTCAATCCCGTCCTTTTGCAACTGTGCTGCCGCTTCCAGCGAGCGCATGGTCATTAGACCCGTTGAGATAATCAGCACGTCCCTGCCAGTGCGCAGCGTCTTGGCTTTGCCTATCTCGAACTTGTATCCGTATTCGTCTAGCACCAGCGGCACATTGCCGCGCAGCAAGCGCATGTACACGGGGCCCTGGTGTTCTGCAATGGCTGGCACTGCTTGTTCGATTTCCAAGGCATCGCAGGGATCGACAATCATCAGGTTCGGCATGGCGCGGAAAATCGCCAGGTCGTCGGTCGCTTGGTGGCTTGGCCCATAACCGGTGGTAAGGCCGGGCAGCCCGCAGACGATTTTCACGTTGAGGTTTTCTTCGGCGATCGCCATGCAGATAAAGTCATAGGCCCGCCGTGAAGCGAAAACAGCGTAAGTCGTTGCAAACGGCACGCAGCCTTCACGCGCCATACCAGCAGCAGCGCTCATGAGTAGCTGCTCAGCCATACCCATCTGATAGAAGCGATCGGGGTGGGCCTTGGCGAAAATATGCAGGTCGGTGTACTTCGACAAGTCAGCAGACAGGCCCACGATATCCGAACGCTGATCCGCTAGCGCAGCTAGTGCATGGCCGAATGGCGCAGATCGTGTTGCCTGACCTTCGGCGGCGATAGAGGCAATCATCGCTGATGTCGTCAGTCGTTTCTTGCCGGTCTCGGTTGTGTTTGCGCGGCTCATACGGTTCTCCCGACCTTCAGGTTTTGCAGTGCCAGATCCCATTCGTTTTCATCGACGCGGATGAAATGCGTCTTTTCGCGGCTTTCAAGAAAGTCGACGCCTTTACCCATTTTGGTATCGCAGATAATGACCCGGGGTTGTTGGCCCTGATGGCTGCGTGCTGCATCGAAGGCTGTGACCAATGCCCCGATGTCATTACCGTCCACTCGTTGGGTGAACCATCCAAACGCCTGCCAGCGGTCGACGATGGGCTCGAAGGCCAAGACTTCACTCGAGTGCCCATCGGCTTGCTGGTTATTGACGTCGATGATCGCGATCAGATTATCGAGCTTCCAATGCGAGGCCGACATTGCAGCTTCCCAGGTCGAACCCTCGTTCAGCTCGCCGTCGGACAGCAAGTTGTAAACAAACGAATCGGATTTTTTACGCTTCAGACCCAGGCAAGCACCAACGGCAATACCCAGGCCGTGGCCGAGGGAGCCGCCGGTGATTTCCATGCCAGGCGTGTAGGCCGCCATGCCTGACATCGGCAAGCGGCTGTCATCCGACCCGTAGGTTTCCAGTTCATCGAGGGGGATGACCTGGGCCTCGATCAGCGCTGCATACAGGGCAATGGCGTAGTGGCCGATCGACAGGTAAAAACGGTCGCGCTCTTCCCATTCAGGATTGTGCGGTTGATAGCGCAGAGCGTGAAAGTACGACACTGCCAGCAGATCGGCAGCCCCAAGCGCTTGGCCGACGTAGCCTTGGCCTTGCACCTGGCCCATGCGCAGAGCATGGCGGCGAATGTTGAAGGCGCGCTCGGCCAAAGCCGAGAGCCCGGTAGTTGAGGCATTGACAGCCATGGTGATAACTCCGAGTAGTTAACGATTGACCGAAGCAGCTGGAATACGCAGCACCAGGCATGCGCCGATGCACAGCACCCCGGTGATCAGGTACATGCCGATGGCGCTCGACCCGGTCGTGGTGGTAATCCAGCCGATCAGGTAGGGCGAACAGAAGCCCGCAAGGTTGGCAAAACTGTTGATGCCGGCGATGCCTGCCGCCGCAGAGACCCCACCCAGCAGCGTGGTGGGCAGCATCCAGAATAGTGACGAAGCCGAAAGCACACCTGCGGCGGCCACGCAGAGGCTCAGCACTGACAGCAGCAGATTGCCCCCGAGCATGGCCGCAAGCGTCAGGCTGACGGCCCCGGCTAGCATGGGCACAATCAGGTGCCAGCGACGTTCGCGATGCTTGTCGCCGCTGCGTCCCATCAGCAACATTGCGGCGATGGCGCACATGTAGGGCAGGCTGGTCAGCAAGCCGATGTGCAGTGGATCTGAAACCCCGGCATTGCGGATGAGGGTTGGTAGCCAGAAGGTGATTGCGTACTGGCCCATGACAACGCAGAAGTAGATGGATGCCAGTAGCCATAGGCGGCTGTCACGGATGAACTCCCGAGGCGATCCATGAGTGACCTTATGGCTGTTGTCTTCGGCCAATTCTTTGTTGATCAGCGCTTTTTCTTCATCGGTTAACCAAGTGGCCTGATGCACGCCGTCTTTGAGGTAGCTCAGTACCAGCAGTCCGACGATCACCGTAGGAATGGCTTCCAGCACGAACATCCATTGCCAACCTGCCCAGCCGTGAACACCCGCGAACTGAGTCATGATCCAGCCTGACAGCGGGCCGCCGACCATGCCCGACAACGGGATAGCCACAAACCAGAGCACGGTCATTCTGGCGCGCCGGTAGGAGGGGAACCAGTAAGTCAGGTACAGCAGCAGTCCGGGGGCCAGGCCTGCTTCGGCGATCCCCAGCAGAAAACGCAGTGCATAGAACTGCCAGGCGGTCTCGACGAAGGCGAAGAGGGCAGAGATGATGCCCCAGGAAATCATGATTCTTGCAATCCAGCGCCGCGCGCCGACTTTGTGCAGGATCAGATTGCTGGGTACCTCACAGAGGAAGTAACCAATGAAGAACATACCCGCGCCCAAACCGTAAACGGTTTCGCTCAGCGACAGGTCATTCATCATTTGCAGCTTGGCAAAGCCGACATTCACCCGATCCAGATACGCGCACAGGTAGCACAGCATCAGGAATGGCATGAGCCGCCAGGCCGTTTTGCGGTAAGCATTCGAACGCACGGTCGAGGCCGCGTCGAGGGGCATTGTGGTAATCATGTCAGTCTGATCTCTTGTTTTTATAGACCACCCGGCTGTAACGCCGAGTGGGTCATCGATTCAGAACAGGGCGGGCCGTTAACGACCCACGTACTTCAACTCAATGAATGAGCATCCCGCCATTCACGTCTAGGGTGATGCCCGTGAGGTAGGACGACAGGTCGCTGGCAAGAAACAGTGCAGCGTTGGCCACGTCCTGGGCTGCACCCAGGCGGCCGAGCGGGATGCCATCGATGATTGCGTGTCGACGCTCGTCTTGCATGAGGCCACCTGTGATGTCGGTGTGTATCAGGCCGGGAGTGATGGAGTTGACGCGAATCTGGTCAGGGCCAAACTCTCGGGCCATGGCCTTACCCAGGCCTAATACGCCAGCTTTGGCAGCACTGTAGTGTGGGCCGCCAAAGATGCCGCCCCCGCGCTGCGCGGAAACCGACGACATACATACAATGCTGCCTGTGGATTGGGCTCGCATGGTCGGGATCACCGCCTGCGACATGAGGAGGGTGCCCCGCAAGCTGACGTCTAGCACCTTGTCGTAATCAGACGGGCGAATATCCAGTGTCTTGATAGGCTGGGTGATCCCCGCGTTATTGACCAGAACGTCGATACGCCCGAAATGTTCAAGAACGCTCGCCACCGCGGATTTCACTTGCGCTTCATCGGCGACGTTGGCTCCCAGCCCGAGATGGCCTTCACCCAGCGTTTCAGCAGCTTTACGTGCCGAGGATTCATCGAGATCCACGATTACTACTTTGGCGCCATGTTTAGCGAAGGTGATGGCCGTAGCTCGACCGATCCCTCGCTCCGATGCAGCGCCAGTGATGATGGCAACTTTACCTTGCAGCAGCATGAAGAGTTCCTCTGATTGTTTTTATGGTTCGATTCAGCGATCGATGATTCAGAGTGTCCCCTTGCAGCTGGTCGAGCAATTATGTAAACGTCACTGGTAGGTGAATAAAATTCACCTCTCGCCATACCGCACTTCCAGTGGTTGAATCCGAGGTGGCCTGGTTATCAATGGAAACCGAGTGAGAGCAGCTATGCGTCAAGACGATCGTGCCCCCATTGACCTCCCACCGTTGAGAGCTATTCAGGCCTTCGAGCAAACCGCTCGGTTCGGCAATCTGGCAAGGGCGGCTGAAGTGCTGGACCTGACACCGTCGGCAGTCAGTCACCAATTGGCCAAACTCGAAGCGCTGATAGGGCGTCAGTTGTTCGTTCGGGCAGCACGTGGTGTGACACTGACTCCGGTAGGTGAGCAGTATCTGAAAGACGTTTCGGGACTTTTGCATAGCCTGGAGATGGCCACTGAGCGCGCGGCCAGTGATGTGAGCCTGGATTGCCTGCGACTGCATTCATCACCTAGTTTCGGCTTGCTCTGGTTGATGCCGCGTTTGCAAGCGTTTCGCAATAGCCACCCTGACATTCAGATCAATCTTTCCTGCTCCTATGAATCGTTGCATTTCAGCAGAGACAAGATCGACGTCGACATCCGTCACGGGCATCCCAATTGGCCGAGCTATGAGGTGCGTACTGTCCGCCACGAAACGTTTGCGGTTTTGGCCGCTCCCTCGTTGCTTGCCCGGTATCCAGTGACTCAGGCTGCGGATCTCTTTGAGCGGGACCTGATTCTCTCGGAAGCCACCCTGTTAAAGTGGCCCGCATGGTTCGCTCAGCATGGCCTGGCGCGTCCGGAGCATCCCTACGCGTTGAGTTTTGATCGCTCGTACATGACGCTCGAGGCGGCAAGTCATGGTCTGGGCTTTGCTCTGGAAAGCACGTTGCTGGCCCAGAAATATTTGGCATCCGGAGCGCTGGTAGAGGTGGCGCCCGAGCGCTTGACGGCCCCAGTGGCAGCGCATCACTTGGTATTTCCTAAAGCTCACTCAAGCTTTCCGCGCGTCAGGCGGTTCTTGGAGTGGATGGAGAGCGAGCTAGGGCATAACTTTGTGTTTTGAAGTCGCGCTACCAGTCGACGCGGAGTACGGCTTCGCCTGGAGGCTGACCCTCTGTATCAACCGTCAGCGGTTACCAGTTCTACCAGGCCGGCCCCCTTGAGCAGTCGGTTTACTGATAGATGGCTTGGATGGAAGGCGGTTGGCTTGTGTTGCATATTCAAGCATCCTGCATAGCCATCCTCTTCAAGCTCGACGATATCCCATGAGCAACTCTGTTTTCCCCCAGCCCTTTTCAGCGATGGGCTGCTCCCAGTGTCGTGACCTGGCCAGGCTGGATGTCGAAATTACTATGGCGTTTCAGCCAATAATCCATGTTCCTTCAGGCAGGCCGTTCGCTTATGAGGCGCTGGTTCGCGGTCTGGCCGGTGAAAGCGCTGCGGAGATTTTGGCGAAGGTATCTCCCGACAATCTGTACCGCTTTGATCAGGCCTGTCGCGTCAAGGCCATTGAACAAGCGGCTGCACTCGGCTTGGGGCGGCAGAAAGAGTGCAAATTGAGCATCAATTTCCTGCCCAATGCCGTCTACAGTGCCAGCACCTGCATCCGGGCCACTCTAGAAGCCACTCGAACATTCGACTTCCCCGCCAATCGGCTCATGTTCGAGGTGACCGAGGGCGAGCGGATCGAAGACACCGAGCACTTGAAATCAATCTTCAAGGAGTACGAGCGACAGGGCTTTACCACTGCAATAGATGATTTTGGCTCGGGGTACTCAGGGCTGAATCTACTGGCAGAATTTCAGCCGGCTGTGCTCAAACTGGACATGGCACTCACGCGGGGAATCTGCAAGGATTCAGTTCGCCAAGCCATTGTCGCCGGTATCGTTCTGGTGGCCGAGCGGTTGGGCATTACGCTTATCGCCGAAGGGATTGAGACTGACGAAGAGTGTCAAGCGTTGGCGACGCTGGGGATTGAGTTGATGCAAGGGTATCTGTTCGCCCGACCGCAGGTGAATGGATTGCCGTTGATTGAGCGGCTTTCTTGATGTTGCTCTTATAGAGTCCCTTCTTGCCAAAAGCGGCATCAAGCCGTACTCGAAAGAGAACTAACCAGAGCCACCAAGCGGAGGGCGCTGGGCTGATGGAAAGTCCCCTGGTAGGGGAGACTTCAACCTATGTCCCTCTGGCATGCAGCCAATGCGTCATCTTTGGTGTCCTTGGTGTATCACTCAAGAGATCTGCGTTATGCATCCAACGACACCAGACAGACGCTATTTTGTTGTCAAAGGTCAGCTCTGGCGCTGTACGAACCCGTCACTTAGTGAATGCGAGCGGCAACGCCTTGTGCATGACCTGATGGATGCTCGACGAGATGTCAAAAGGGCCAAGCGCGCTGACGATTTGAAAATGCTCAAAACTGCGCGTGCGCGAGTGAATGCCGCCAAAGTGGGACTGGGCGAGCGGGGGCCTGTTTGGTGGGACGACGACAGTCCTGACTACAATCGTTGTCGGGTGGAACATACGCCCTACGCTGATTGGTACGACGCTTTGGATGCCACTAAGGATGAGTAATGCACGTCGAAAAGACTTGGCCGGGGTCGGCCTCGACTGAGCGACCGACTGATTGAGCAAGGCTTGATTGATCTGTAAACCTGGATGATCGACTCAACCGCAGTACGCGCATGAAAAGTTGCGCGATTCCTATTTATCTCGTTTATCTCGATCGTCTTCAATTTGCTGTAAAGTAAAAGTCCTTCTGGCTTACCAAGGTCTTGATCGATGCGCCATCTTGTTTTGCTCGCAGGGGCTCTGCTGAGTTTCAGTGCTTTGGCCGACAGCGCGATTATTGAGCCTGTCAAGAAGTGGACATTGCTGGATCAGAACGATAAAGCCTACACCCTCGATGACGATGCTCAGGTGCTGCTGGTGGTACGAAGCATGGCGGCGGCTAAATTGGTGAACGCGGCAATTGAAGATGAGCCTGCAGGCTATCTGGAGTCACGTCGTGTGATTTATGTCGCAGACATCGAAAAGATGCCATCGGTGATCAAGCTAGTGGCCGTGCCTGCTATGCGTTCCGCCAAATACCGAATCTTGTTGGACCGCGACGGCCGGGTCGCCAGTGCCTATAAAGGCGATCGTGAGTCCGTTCAATGGTTGGCCTTACAGGGCGGCGCCGTTGTGCAAGAGCAGCGGTATACAGACAGCGAGGCGCTCAAAGAGGCCATTGCTCAGCGTTCGCAGCGGTGATCAGCTGGTCACCGCCGCTTTCTTGAACATCGAGGCAATGAAGCCTGCGATCACGTCAGCATCAACGAATACAGTGCGCAGTTCTTTTTCGGCATTGGAAAGATGCATTTGCAGATTCGCTTGCAGCTCTTGTTCACCGTAGATCGACAGGAATGTCGACTTACCGCGGTCTTTGTTCGAGTCCTTGCCGGTATCACAGCGGACGTCACATAGGTCGTCGTACATCTGAAACGCCTGGCCTAGCTCCATGGCGAAGCGTTGCAAGCTTGAACGAGTGCTTTCATCGCTGTCACTGATAAGCCAGGCCATGTCCACAATGGCACCGAACAAGACCCCTGTCTTGAGGTTATTGGTGATGGCAATGTCTTCGGGGCTCCGGGGTTGCTGACCGTCCCTCAAATCCTGAAACTGGCCACGCACCAGGCCTTGCATGCCTACAGCATTTGAAGCCAGTTCGACCAGTTCGCTCCTGATCGCAGGTGGCACTTCACGGGTAGCCGCGATGATACCGAAGGCGCGGCTCAGCAGTGCTACCGCAGTTAGAATTGCGACATCCTCGCCAAATTTCAAATGCACCGTGGGCCGGCCTCGCCTAAGCGAGGCGTTGTCCATGCACGGCATATCGTCGAGCACCAGTGAGGCGGCGTGGATCAGCTCCACTGCGCAGCCCAGGTCACGGGCTGCCGAGCCCTCGTGGCCCAGGCCACTTGCAATGAGCATTAGCAACATGGGGCGCATTCGCTTACCCGGAGCCAGCGTCGATTCGCGCATGGCGAGCGCGACGAGATCACGTTCGTTACCTGTGTCGGGCAGTAACTCATCCAGGCGTTGTTCGATCGAAATCCGTATCTGCGAAAGGCGGTCAGTGGAGCCGAGGTCGGAAAAAGCTACGAGGGCGGTGGTCATCGTGATGTATGCCTCTGCTGTGGCCAAATTGGTCGAATGTTTTTTTGATCTGCCACACTGGAATTCGGGGAACGACTCAACCCCGCAGCTGCCTCAGTCTCAATCAATCTTGTACAAAACCAGCGCCGCTGCCAATGTTGTATAAGTTTTATTCGTAGAAGACCACGCTGGGTACGAAATGATTCAAGCAACCGGAGCTTGATATGAGCGACAGCGAATTGAGTAAACGCAAGGACGACCACCTCGACATTGTGCTGAGTAGGCGCACAGAGCCACGTGGCATGGGCACCGGTTTCGATGCGTTGCAATTGGAGCACTGTGCTTTGCCAGAGCTGAATCTGGACGCCATTGATCTGGGTAGTGCGCTGGTCGGGAAATCGCTTCGGGCGCCGATACTGATCAGTTCCATGACCGGGGGTGCAGCCCGCTCGACCGCGATCAATCGCCACCTGGCCGAGGCTGCACAGGCACTGGGGATCGCCATGGGTGTGGGTTCGCAGCGCGTTGCTCTGAGAAGTGGTAATGACCAAGGTCTGACGCGAGGTCTGCGCCAACTGGCCCCGGATATACCTTTGCTCGGCAATATCGGCGCTGCGCAACTGCTGGAAAAAGACGGCCTCGACCTGGCGCACCGGTGTGTCGAAACGCTGCAAGCCGACGCGCTGATCATTCATCTCAACCCGTTGCAGGAAGCGGTTCAGCCTGAAGGTGATCGGAACTGGTGCGGGGTTTTGGAGGCTATTACCCGCACGGTGGCAGCGGTAGGTGTACCGGTTGTTGTCAAGGAGGTCGGCGCCGGGATATCGGCGCCGGTCGCATTAGCCCTCAGCGAAGCTGGCGTACAAGTCATTGATGTTGCGGGCATGGGCGGCACGAGCTGGGCGGCGGTCGAAGCAGCTCGGGCGGTGCGTCCGCTGGATCGTCGCGTAGCTGAAGCTTTCAGTGGCTGGGGTATACCGACGGCCATCAGCCTGCAGCGCATCAGACGTGCGCTGCCACAGATACCCTTGATTGCTTCGGGCGGGATTCGAGATGGCGTCGATGCAGCCAAAGCCATTTGCCTGGGCGCCGATGTGATCGGTCAGGCGGCGGGTGTTCTCCACGAGGCGACTCAGTCGACGTCGGCGGTCGTCGAGCATTTCGAGATGCTCATCCGGCAGCTGCGCATTGCTTGCTTCTGCACGGGCTCGGCCAACCTGGCAGCGTTGCGCAGCGTGCGCGTGCTGCCATCCGGCCCCACTGCGTTGGTTATCCCATGAGCCGTTTCGGCGTGGTCGCGCCGGCGTTCTATAGCCATTTTCAGGCTTTTCAGGCACTGGCATCGGCGTTGATAGACCGCGGGCACGGTGTCACTTTCTTTCAGCAGGTCGATGCGCGTCGCTGGCTGACTGATCCACGCATCGGTTTCGTCGCAGTGGGTAGTGACAGTCATCCCCTTGGCAGCCTTGACCGGTCATTGCAGCGTGCTGCAACGTCCAATCACCCGCTGCGCCTGCGCGGCGTAATCCGTGATTTATGCGCCAACACTGGGATGCTGTGCCAAGCCTTGCCGCCAGCGCTGAACCAAGCCGGGGTCGATGTGGTGCTGTGCGACCAGATGGAAGCGGCTGGCGGCCTGGTGGCCGAAGCATTGGGTATGCCGTTCTTGTCCGTGGCCTGCGCACTCCCGGTCAACCGCGAGCCTGGCATTCCGTTGGCGGTCATGCCGTTCGCGTACGGGGAAGATGAGCGCCAGCGACGGCTTTATGAAGGCAGCCAGCGTGTATATGACTGGCTGATGCGCCCCTTGCGCGATGTGATTCGCCAGGCTTGTCGGCGGTTCGGCATTGAGCTGCGCGATGGCCTGCACCAATGCCTGTCATCTTATGCCCAGATTAGCCAGACGATCACCGGGTTCGATCTTCCTCGCCAGCAGTTACCTGCTCATTACCATGCGGTGGGCCCGTTGCGGGCGCCGTTCTCTGGCGGGGTAGGGCAGTGGCCGATCGACCCAGGGCGCCCCTTTGTGTTCGCCAGTCTCGGTACGTTGCAAGGTGATCGCGTGGGTATGTTTCACCAGATAGCCAAGGCTTGCGCACGGCTTGATGCTCAGCTGCTGATCGCCCACTGCGCAAAACTCGGCCCGGCTCAGGAAGAGCGCCTGCGCAGGGCCGGGGCGACTTGGGTAACCAGCTACGCGCCGCAGCAATGGGTGCTCGACCACGCCCATGTCGTGGTGACTCACGGCGGCCTGAACACGGTCATGGATGCGATCAAGGCGCGGACCCCCGCATTGGTGATGCCCATTGGCTTCGATCAGCCCGGTGTGGCAGCGCGGGTCGTGCACGCGGGTATCGGGTTGCAGGTCAACCGACGGGCGAGGGCGAGCACCATCCATGATGCGCTGAAGCGGCTGCTGGAGCATCCGGTTGAACGGCTACAGTGGCTGGCGGCTGAATTGGAGCAAGCGGGGGGCACGCCGCGGGCTGCCGATATCGTTGAAAGGGTTGCCCGAACCGGCTGCGCTGTACTTGGGGGGCCTGCCCAATGACTTACGACCTGATTCTGGCCGGTGGCGGGTTGGCCAACGGCCTGATCGCCTGGCGACTGAAGCAGCAGCGGCCCGCATGGCGTGTGCTGTGCATCGAAGCGCAGAAGCTTATCGGCGGCAATCACACGTGGTCGTTCCATGACGGTGACCTGACACCCGAGCAACATGACTGGCTCGCCCCGTTGGTGGTCAAGCGCTGGCCGTGCTATGACGTGCATTTCCCAGCCCGCTCGCGCCGCCTGAACTCGGGGTACGCTAGCATCACCTCTGAGCGATTTGCCGAGGTGATCGGCGCCGAGCTGGGTGACGACCTGCGCGTAGGCCAACGTATCATCGACCTGACCCCCACGTCGGTAACGTTGGCGAACGGCGAGCGCGTGCAGGCGCGTGCTGTCATCGATGGTCGAGGTGCTCGGGCTAGCGCGCGGATGGTGCTGGGGCATCAGGCATTTGTGGGGCAACTGTTGAGATTGCAGGCGCCCCATGGCTTAGTCGCGCCAATCATCATGGACGCGCGGGTGGCACAAGGGCAGGGGTACCGGTTCGTTTACGTCCTGCCCTTCAGCCCAGACACCGTGCTGATAGAAGATACCCACTATGTAGATCGACATACCTTGTCGCCCGACCAATTGCGGGCGCACATCGCCGAATATGCCGAGGCGCAAGGTTGGGCGGTGCAGGCATGTCTGCGCGAAGAAACCGGCGTGTTGCCGATCACCTTGGCGGGAGATTTCGAGGGCTTCTGGAGCGAAGCCCAGGGGCACCCGCTTTCCGGACTGCGCGCAGGCTTGTTCCATTGCACCACGGGCTATTCGCTGCCCCATGCCGTGCGCCTGGCCGACTGGGTCGCGCAACAGCACGACCTTGACGCAAGCGTCCTGGCTGCCGGCATACGATCGATCGCCTATAAGATCTGGCGGAGCCAGCGTTTCTACCGCCTGCTCAACCGGATGCTGTTCCTGGCCGGGCGGCCCGAGTACCGGTGGCAGGTCATGCAGCGTTTCTACGGGCTCTCCGACGGTTTGATCTGCCGCTTTTACGCAGGCCAAAACAGCTTTTCCGACAAGCTGCGGGTGCTGTCGGGCAAACCACCGGTGCCGCTCGGCGAAGCCGTGCGCGCGATGCTCCGGTATCACCCCAGACACTATGGAATTCGAGAATGACCGACGCAAAGAAAGCCATCGTGATTGGTGCCGGGTTCGGCGGGCTGGCCTTGGCCATCCGGCTTCAGGCCGCTGGGGTGCAGACGACCCTGCTGGAAAAACGCGACAAGCCGGGCGGCCGCGCTTATGTCTATCACGAGCAAGGATTCACGTTCGACGCCGGCCCGACTGTGATCACCGACCCGACAGCGATCGAGGCGCTGTTCACACTGGCGGGGCGCTCGATGGCCGATTACGTGGAACTGCTGCCGGTAGCGCCGTTTTATCGGCTGTGCTGGGAAGATGGTACGCAGTTCGACTACGCCAACGATCAGGCCGCGCTCGACCGCCAGATCGCACAATTCAACGCAGCCGATGTCGCTGGCTATCGGCGTTTTCTGGCCTATTCCAAGGCGGTGTTTCGTGAAGGGTACCTGAAGCTGGGCGCTGTGCCGTTTCTGTCGTTTCGCGATATGGTCGCCGCAGGCCCGCAACTGGCGCGGCTGCAGGCTTGGCGCAGCGTGTATGCCAAAGTCTCGACGTTTATCGAGGACGACAAGCTGCGCCAGGCATTTTCGTTCCATTCCTTGCTGGTGGGGGGCAACCCCTTCGCCACCTCCTCGATCTACACCCTCATTCACGCGCTCGAGCGCGAGTGGGGGGTGTGGTTCCCCAGAGGAGGAACCGGCGCGCTGGTGAACGCTTTGGTGAAGCTGTTCGAAGACCTTGGCGGCTGCCTGCAGCTCAATGCCGATGTCGCCCATATTACTACCGCGGGCCGGCGTGCCACTGGAGTGCGCCTAGTGGATGGGCGGCACTATGAGGCTGACAGCGTGGCCTCCAATGCGGATGTGGTGCACACTTACAGCCAGCTGTTAAGTGGGCATCGCAGAGGCGTGCAGGAAAGCGCTCGCCTCAAACGCAAGCGCTTCAGCAATTCGCTGTTCGTCATTCATTTTGGGCTAAAGCGACCGCAACCTCAGTTGCAACACCATACAGTGTGCTTTGGGCCGCGTTATCGGGCGCTTATTCAGGACATTTTCCAGGGGCAGGCGTTGGCCGACGACTTTTCCCTGTACTTGCACGCCCCTTGTGTCACCGACCCCAGCCTCGCCCCCCAAGGCTGCTCCAGCCACTATGTGCTGTCACCGGTACCACACTTGGGCAATGCCCCGATTGACTGGAAAGTCGAAGGCCCGCGTTACCGGGAGCGTATTTTCGACTACCTCGAACAGCACTACATCCCCGGGCTGCGCAAGGACTTGGTGACCTGCCGGATCTTCACCCCCGCCGACTTCGAAAGTGAGCTCAACGCGCACCTTGGGTCGGCATTTTCCCTCGAACCGATCCTCACCCAAAGTGCTTGGTTCCGGCCACACAACCGCGATGCGATGCTCACTAACCTTTATTTGGCCGGTGCCGGCACGCACCCAGGCGCGGGGGTTCCGGGTGTGATAGGGTCGGCGCGAGCCACCGCTGGGCTGATGCTGGAGGACATGCAGGGATGATGACAGTTGAAGGCAATGACCAGACCCTGTTCGACCATGCGAACCGCAGCATTGCCGTAGGCTCGAAGAGCTTCGCCGCCGCCGCGCGGCTGTTCGCCCCCGCCACCCGGCGCAGCGCGGTCATGCTCTATGCCTGGTGCCGGTATTGCGACGATGTGATCGACGGGCAGGTAGCAGGCCATGCTGCTACCTCTGTAGGGCAGGATGAAGTCGAGCGGCGCTTGGCCAGCCTATTTGCACAAACCTATTCGGTATATGCCGGGCGGCCGGTGCAAACGCCCGCATTCGCGGCTTTCCGCGAAGTGGTGCGCCGTCATTGCATTCCTGAGCCGTACGCCTTGGCGCATCTTTCCGGTTTCGCGATGGACGCCCAGAACCGACGCTATCACCGCATCGAAGACACATTGGATTACTGCTACCACGTTGCGGGTGTGGTTGGTCTGATGATGGCGCGTGTCATGGGGGTGAGCGACGAAAAGACCCTCGACCGGGCGTGCGATCTGGGCATGGGGTTCCAATTGACCAATATCGCCCGGGACATCATCGAAGACGCGGGCGTTGGCCGATGCTATCTGCCCCAAGAATGGCTGCAAGCGATGTCGATTCCAGAGCACGACATTGCCAACCCTAAGTACCGGGATGCTGTGGCCATGCTGGCTCAGCGACTGATCCACATGGCAGAGCCATTCTACATCAGCGCCCAGGCAGGGTTGACGGCGTTGCCATGGCGCTCGGCCTGGGCGGTGGCAACGGCTGGCGGCGTGTACCGGGCGATCGGGTTGAAGGTCAGACAGCGGGGCAGCCGGGCATGGGACGTGCGGGTCTCTACGTCGAAGCTGGAAAAGGTCTGGCACATTGTTGCGGGGCTATGGCGCACCGTCATGTCCCGTGGCCGTCGCTGGCCTGACCGCGCTGCTGGCTTGTGGCAGCGTCCTCATCATGTCTGGCCAACGGCCCACCGTGCAAAGCACGAAGCTGGGCGCGAAGTTTAGAAACCGATGGTGCGTACAGAAAGCCGAACGCCACGCACCCCTCCTTTCCGGCAACGGCATGGTGCAGCAGGTGCGCCTGATAAAGGCGCTTGAGGTAGCCGTGCCGGGGGACAAATCGCAATGGCCATCGCTTGTGTACCAGCCCATCATGGGCCAGGAAGTACAGCAGTCCATACGCGGTCATGCCGGCACCGATCCACTCCAGCGGGTGTACGCCTAGATTGCCGAGGGCGATCAGCGCGACGGCGAAACCCGCGAACACGACGGCAAACAGGTCGTTTTTCTCGAAGCGCCCAGTTCTAGGCTCATGGTGCGAACGATGCCAGCCCCAGCCCCATCCATGCATCACGTACTTGTGGGCGACGAACGCCAATCCCTCCATGCCAATCAAAGCCATCAAGAACACCAGTGCGTTGACAATCATGCGAAGTACCTTGGTAAGCAAGCTTTTAAGACCCGTGTCACCGGTGGATGTTCGAGTTCGATCATATCTCAAGATGAGGTTGCGATCTGGATGGGGGGTGTACGACGTTGTTTTCGTACGCTGCTAAGGCTTTGCTGCTGTTGCGCCAAGTCGCAGGGCAGTAGTCGCCACTGCCGGCCAGCAGTTTCCACCCAACGCCTGGCCCCAGTCGTCTTGAGAAACTCATCCTAGGCCACTAAAGCTGCGCTTTCGAACCTATGAGGCATTGACGACCGCGATCCAGAAGTACATACCAAGGGCGTTCATAGGTTTGTGCTCCGATGGCTTACACGTAATCACTCCCTAACGTTCCAGCGGCCGCTCCTGGAACGAGGATCACTTTCCGGCAGTTATCCTGTTTTTGATCGAACATTTTGTAGCCCATGGCAGCCTCTTCCAGGGCGAGGCGGTGAGTCACGATCAGTTCCGGTTCCAGGCGCCCGGCTTCTATGTGTTCGAGCAGTTCCGGGAGGTATTTCTGCACATGGGTCTGGCCCATCTTGAACGTCAGCCCCTTGTCGAACGCATCGCCAAACATGAAGGCGTGAATGAAGCCGGCATAGACGCCGGGCACGCTAACTATGCCGCCACGCCGCACAGCCGCAATGCTTTGGCGCAGGGCCTTGCCGCTGCTGCCTTCCAGTTTCAAGGCCGTCATCACGGTTTCCGTGGTGCTGCCTTTGGCTTCAAACCCGACCGCGTCGATGACCGCGTCCACGCCACGCATACCCGGTGTATGGCGGATGATGCTATCGGCTGGGTCATCATTCTTTTCGAAGTTGATCGGGATAACGCCATAGGCTTGCTGGGCATAGGCCAGCCGGTAATTGTTGTCATCCACCATGAAGATGGTGTGAGCGCCCAGCATCTTTGCGCAGGCGGCACTCAACAGGCCCACTGGCCCCGCGCCATAGATCGCTACCGATGAACCTTCGCCGATCTCGGCATTGATGACCGCTTGCCAAGCGGTGGGAAGGATGTCTGATAGGAACAGCACTTTGTCATCCGCGAGCGAAGTCGGAACTTTGAATGGCCCGACATTGCCTTTTGGCACCCTAACGTAATCGGCCTGGCCTCCAGGGATCCCTCCATACAGATGGCTGTATCCGAACAGCGCCGCGCCTGGTGGTATGCCCTTTTTGTTGATGATCGATCCGCGCCCGGTATTGGTGGTTTCACAGGCAGCGAAGAGATCATGCTGGCAGAAAAAGCAACTTCCACAAGCGATGACAAATGGAATCACCACTCGGTCGCCAACCTTCAGGGTCGTCACGTCCCTGCCAACCTCCTCCACGATGCCCATGAACTCGTGGCCGAAGATGTCGCCTTGCTCTGTTTCCGGGATCTTGCCCCGATAGAGGTGGAGGTCGGATCCGCAGATGGCGGTGGCCGTCACCCTGAGGATGATGTCGTCTGGGTCTTGGAGGATGGGGTCTGGGACATTATCGACCCGCACATCGTTTGCGCCGTGGTAGGTCAGTGCTCTCATCATGCTTGCTCCTGCTGCGGTAAATTTATGAGCATATGCAGGGGAAGCCTGGAGTAGCGCCAAAGTTCAGGCTGACTGGTTCAATGGTCATCGGAGAGCCGCAGCGTCGAACAGCACGGCCTCATCGGCGTGCATTTCCTTGAATGCCCCTAAGAAACCTGCATCGCTGCCAGGGAACGACGCTGACGGTACGGACACCGCTAAAGCGCACAACGTTTACCCGACCGGCAAACTCAACGGAGCCGGTTTCAGTGTTTTTGCTCTAGCTGTGCAAACGGCTAGCGCTTGTGCGGATAAGGGCGAGGGCAGGGTGCCTGGTGCGGGCGTGGCCTACCGAACACTGTATATGCGTACAGCATTATGTTTGGCCTCGAGACTGTGCCACCTGGATGACCTGATTAACGATGTCGAGCATGGCGGTTGGTCGCGAGACTGGCGGTGGCTCCAGGATGGCCAGGTGGGCTTATCATCGGCGCGGTTTCTGATACTGAAGGCTGAACAATCAGATGAGCAGAGCCGTGTTGCCCCTCGATTCTATTGTGCGAACTGGAGGGGAGTTGGCGGCGGTTGGGCTACGAGTCTCACGATTTCAAACTGTGATCAGGTTCGCCCGTGGGGAGATTAGCCAGCCACGCTTGAACACGGTCTTCCCAGCGGGCTTCGTAGAAGCGCGTGGCGGGCCAGAAGTTGTGCGCTCTGCCAGCAATCAGTTGCTTGGCAAGCTCTCGCTCGCGCGTAAGCTTCGATGCCCAGTTGATCAACTTCGCGGTCGAAACACAGATTCCGTTCAGTTGATCCAGCAAGGATCTTTCTGACGTGATGTCGACGGTCTTGAGAAACCAACCTTTGGTTCGAGCGCGGGTGCATTAGGTGGTTTTTGTGACGGGCATTTAAATGCTGTAAACGTTGAAATAAAATCGGACGCCCACAATCCCTTTTAAAAACAATATGTTAACCCTTCCTGTCGCTATATCGGCGGAAAAACGAAGTCTTTTTTCCGGGCTTATCCCGCATAAGAGTCTGTCTTCCGGTCTTATGTCACACGGGTTCGATGTACTCCTGAGCCCGCAGTGTGATTCCAGGTGCGCAGGTGTTTCATGGATTGGTTGGATAGCCTAATGGGCGCAATACCGATAAAACTCTACGATCCAAGACGTCTTTCTCAGGGGATCCCATTGCACTCGAAAGCCCGTGAACCGGGAGGAAAGTGGTGATGTGTATGGCGCCAACACCAGATAAGCCGTTGAAGATTGTTAGCGCTTGGTAGCCCGCAAGCCCTGAAACCTGGGACGTAACCGAAATGACAAGGTGTGCGCCTTCTACTCGCCCAGCACGGTGCGTTCAAGAATGAACAACAAGAACGCAGTACCTACACCAGATTCGTCACAACTCTTCCCTCGTTCCGCCCACCGCAGGTAGCTACCAGGAACCAATCGTCGTCCCAAGCCGAGAAACACACCGGCCCCAACGGCAGATCCACAAGCGCACTTTTATGCGTATGTCGCAATACGACAGGTATGGGAAATGCCATTCCCGTCCAAGATCTGCTCCAACGACCGAATATTTACGTTCGGAGGTTAGACGGTTTAGGAATGAAAAAGGCGAGCTTTATGTTCAGGACTTAATCATTCGGGTTAAATATATATTGAATGTGCGTGAATTTCGTGATTTTTAACTTGATGATCTCTATAAGCTTTTTTTAGTTGGAGTTTTTTTGTAATTTCTGAAGAAATGTCAATATATCTAATACTCAACTTCCTCCTGGCCTTGCCACCGCTTGGAAGCTGCCTAGCCGAAATTTGCGTGCATCTACCACTCCACTATCCTCACCTGTCAAATCATCGGATTAGTACCGGATAAGATGGATAAAGAACTCAACCTGCCTGCAGCGCCTAGCGATTCGGAAGAAAAAGCAAAGGTAAGAGTACCCAGAGACTGGAAAGAGTCAGGAGTACCTCCTGGAGGTGAGTACATTCCCTACCAGGAAAGAACTTATGACGCGCGCGAGCAAGAAGTGGCTAAAGAGCGCGCATCCGTTTTTGACCAGGTCATTGAGCGGTTTAACGGGATGACCGTCAAGCGAGGCATGGAAGTTCTTGGCCTCGGCCACTCTCAATTTTATAACTTGCTGCGCAAGCACAGAAAAGAAGAAAGTATCCAGCGAAACAAGAAAGGCAGGGTTATAGGAAGTTGCTGGGCCAGTGATGCACAAATCGCTGCTCTTGAAGAAGCCTACGAGAAGAAATTTGAAGGCCCCAAGGCATCCCTCAGTAAGCTCCACCAGTGGGCGCGGGAGTACTTCAAGGGAGAGGGTGAAAATGTCACGCGCTATAGGGCCAGGCAATTCTTAATGTCCAAGCCGGAAAGAGAGGTTTATTTCAAGCGGTACGGGAAAGAAAAGACGGATCATAAATATGGATTCAAGCCTCACAAGTTTGTGATCGATGGGCTTTTGCACAGAGTATCGATGGATCACACGATGGTCGACATCTTGTTGGTCGATGAGCAGAACAGAAATATTATCATCGGTAGGCCATGGGTAACGATGTTAATCTGCGATAAGTCGAGAGTGATCTTAGGTTTTTTTCTTAGTCTAGATCCCCCTAACCTTGATACCGTCGCTGCCGCCCTTGCTTTTGCAGTGATGAACAAAGATTTTCATCTATTCCGCTTCTTGACTAATCCGAATGAGTATCCATTCTTTGGTATTCCATTTGTTATATTTACCGACAATGCCGCTGAGTTTACAAGTGAAAAGTTCATTGAGCAGTGCAAGGCGTGGGGTATGGATTGGGAACACCGCCCTATAGGGAAAAAATGGTATGGAGGCATTATAGAACGCTTGATTGGCACGTTTATGACGACAGAAGTCCACTTCCTTCCCGGCGCAACCGGGAGTAACGTCGTTCAGCGAGAGGACTTCAATAGCGAATATAATGCAACGATGGATTATGAGCAGTTCGCTGTATGGTTCCTAAATCAAGTAACTGTTTATCATGGCAAAATCCACTCGTCGCTAAAATGCACTCCGCGTGAAGCTTGGAATCATTACGTTAATCAAGGTCTTTATGATCATGATCGTGTCATTGCATCAAACGATCAAATGAGGTTTTTGATTGATTTCTCACCGACAAGCTTCGATCACAAGGTGCATCCCTACGGAATAAATTTTGCTGGCCGTAGATACGCATGTTACGAGCTTGCCCCCTACGTGGGTCAGCGTTTTGATATCAAGTACCTTCGGCACGATCTGAGCTACGTCTGGGTCAAGCTCCCAGGCAAATTTCTGAAAGTTCCTTGTAGTTATAATCGGGTGGGGCTAGCTAACACTTGGGATTCCTACTCGAACCATAAACAACTTTCGAAGCGTAAAGCACTACTCAAAGACCTGCCCCCTGGCACTGTCGACGATGAGTTCGCGCACGCTGCTCTTGCCAATCAGACAGTGATCGTTCAAGAGGCCGTTGACCTTAAAACTGCTTTCATGGCCAATCTACCGCCTAAAGGTCTGCCCGCTCCACAGAGCACTCTAATCCCTGCAACCGAAGCAGTAACCAATGAACCCGTTGAGGACTGGCTTATCGAAGACACGCAAGACTTTATCCCGACAATCTTAACCCAGGACGAAAACGCTCACGATGTTTTTGTGCCGCGCATCATAAGAGAGCATTCAGATCAGCCTGATTTTCTTCCTGTAATTATAGTTGATAAGCATAAAGACTAACTTGGAGAGCTATGATGGCTTACGAACATATCAAGCACGATCTTAGAAATAACGCTGATCTGCCTGCGAAGGAGCGAATTAAGATATGTCGACATGATATATGGATTGATACGCCTCGCTACGCGCCTCTTTTCGAAAGCTTGAGGAACATGCTCTATACCGATAACCAGATCCAGTCCGCTAGCATTTTCATCCATGGGGATGGAGGCGACGGTAAAACGGCCTTATTCAACCGGCTTAAGGCTCTCGGTGAGCTTGAAGGTAAAAGGTTCGTGTTTATTACACTTACCGAAAACGTTAACCGTTTTAAATTACACGATGCATTGTGCGATGTCTTCGATGTTCCGATTGGCAAGCGTGGCACTGCGGTCAATCGTGTTAAGCTCATCATACAGAAGATAAAGGCCCTTGGAATCGGCGCGATCGTTGTTGATGAGTTGTCTGATTGCATGCTCGAAGCGTATTCCCATAAAAAATCTATATTGTCGCTGCTTCGTGGACTCGCAGAGGGTGATGGTAAGCTCTGTGTTATTGCGTTCGGGAACTCAGTTGCGAGTGAAATCATCTCACTGGATCGAATAATTGATCGGCGATTCGTGCCGTGGCATCTGAAGCCTTGGAAACTTGATCAGGATTTTGTGGATTTCATTGCTACATACGAGACCTACCTTCCACTCAAATTGCCCTCTAACCTTGCAAGCCCTAAGCTGCGAACGCTTATTCATGTGAACTCACACGGGATCCTTGACAATATCGTCAAAATTATCAAGTCCACTGCTATGGATGCAATCAAGCATGGGACGGAGCAGATTACGCCGAGTCAGTTCCAGAATCTTGAACCGATGACCAGGCTCTATGGTTACAAACTGCACCATCCCAAGGATAAGGAGGTTTCAGAATGACATTGGCGCCTTTCCAAGCCGTTGCTGTGAAAAGTGTAGTTTCTGCGCTGAAGGACGGTAGCGTGGTATGCCATTTGATGTCTGATCCTGGCAATGGTCTGACCACCTGCACCAATGCCGTTCTGAGCCAAATTACCGGCTCTACAGTCTTTGTTGGGGATCACGTAGACCTTGCGGGACTGGATTTGCTGGGTCAGTTCTATGAAGAGATACACGTTGATTTTGAGTTTCAGCCACAGTCGGGTGTTCCTGCATTGGTTACTGAGCTTTGCGCCATGAAAGGAGATCCGACCATATTCATCCACGACTTCGAAAAATTTGCCCTCACGGCGCTTGCCAAAGAAAAGTCATTGAAGCAACTGGGATGGCTGCTGAAGGCGCTTCCTGATAGTAGTTTTGTCATCGTCAGCAGTCCTGACTATCAGGCTGAGATGGTCGGACTGTGTCGAGCTCACGAGCGTGCCTACTCGCCTGTTGAGTTAGGGTCATTCGCGGATCGGACAGAGTTTACAGCCTTTTTTGAAGCATTGATTGATCAGAAGTCAGGACTGGGACGAGCAGCTGACAAGCTGTTGCTGCATGACATTTATCATCGACGAAACGGCAATTTGGCGTGGACGATGCTGGAGCTCTTCCATCCAGGCTATCGCAGTCAACGGGAGTCATCCCTTCAATGAATGCTCCTGATGTCCCCATTTTTGATGGTGAGGCTTTCTCTTGCTGGGTTTACAGGCAAAGCCTATGTTCCCAGCATACATTGCTCGATAGGAGCAGGCTTGCGGAGCTTTGGCATGCGTGCGTACAGTCAGAAGACTTTGACCCTGACTTTACGCACGATGCCAAATTCTCACGAGCGGCGTGCGAAATGCTGGATATTCCAAGGGAGGAGCAGGCAAAGATCTTCCAGCCGAATAGTCAATGGGTTATACCTCGATACTTCAGACGCAGCTTTTGCTACAGCTGCATGAAGGAGCACATTGCGAATTTTTCACTCCCTTCATACAGGAAAGAGTGGTGCTCTGTTGGTGTGGTCGTATGTCAAATTCACAAGTGTTCCCTGCTCGATGCAAGTGGTATTGTTGCTTCAAGTCCGAGTATGGCCATGCGCATCCTCAAGGCATATTCCGAGGATCCTTCTCAATGCGTTGCTGCGTCTCGTAGCCATGATGCTGACGAACAATTTACTGCGCTTTATAAGACTCAACTATTTTTTCAAACCTTGGAAGCTTCTCAGCAGCAAGCTGATCAAAACGGAATGTGGTCATGCAGTGAGCCGCATACGGGACTGCCACGCCTTTTGCTGTCAATTTTTTTGTATCCACGATTTGGCTTGGTGAATCGTTTTATAGCTCCTCGAAGCTCATATCGTATTACTACCCTATTTCAACAGACTCTTAACGCTGGGCCATTGGTTGCAGGAATAGCTCAAAGATGGGCTGGCATGCTGATGCTCGGATGGCTATTTGAGCTATTTACACCCCGCGAGAGCACTGATGTTGAATCGTTCATCGAGCGCGCAGGTGCTATAGCAGGATTTCATGATGCACGCAGCTTGGGAGCAGCATGTAATGTGTTCAATAGCCTGCACAGCGACGTTATAGCTAGACGACTGCGCGAGTGGATGCCAAATCCTAGTCCTGCTCTGTTGCAACAATTCATCGAAGGATTTTCTGAGGTATCTATTCGGTCGTGAGTATAGAATGTTTGGGAGCTGTCATGCCAGTAAAATACTCCTATATAGGGAATGTGACACTACCTTTGGGTGTTGTCGGTGTTGGAGTTGGTGGTTTGAATCATGAGGCTTGGCTTTCGTGTACCATTTCCCTGCCAACGATACACGTCTTCCAGTACTCGATACATTGGGGCTCAAAGGCTGCGCGGGCTGAAGTCCTTCACAAAGCATGTACAGCTATTGGGTTGATCCCAGCAGTTAAACATAGCGGTTCAAACTGGCTATTGAATCGTCAGGATATCTACTCACCCTGGCCAGCCGGTGAAGCATATCGTTCAATAAGAGAATTTTCGGATTTCATTCTCTTTGAGTTCTATCAATGGGGGCCAGGTATGTTTGGCTCTCGCGCAGCGTTCTATCAGGCAAGCATACATAAAATTCACCTGAGGGTCGCTGCGGCTCTCGCGAAATCTCATGGTATCCGAATGGGAGCTAGTTAGAGCATAGTGTCAATCGATTAATCAATCACTTGGCTTCAAGCAACATCCCAGTGCGCAACAGCGGGTAGACTTACGAGACCAGCGTTTGGCGGTCACACGCTTTGATTCCACACATTCCAGTCGAACAGACGTTTATCGCGAGAGATAGCGTCTCGCCCCCAGTCTGTGGCATATAGCCAGTAACATTGCGTTTGGCCAGGACTCCACCAAGCCAACACTGGCCAAAAGAGGCCAGAAGAAGCGAGAAGTGGCCAATAGCGCCGACAGAAGCCAGGCTTAGGGAGAAGTGGGGATGTACCTTTCAGCGCTGTCGATCCGTAATTTCCGCCAGTTTGGCGATCTGACTCCGGGTTTCACCATCCACTTCAACGAGGGCGTCACTGCGCTTGTAGGCGAGAATGATGCCGGAAAGACTGCGGTGATCGACGCCATCCGGCATGTCCTGCAAACCCGGGATTCAGACTTCCTGCGACTAGAGCTCGAGGACTTCCATGTCGGGAGTGACGGCGAGCCTGCGACCGACATTACTATGGTTTGCACGCTGGCAGGGCTGACCACACTGGAACTTGGAGCCTTCGCCGAATACGTCACGTTTTCACGCGGGGAGGGGCTGCTTCATGTGCACTGGTCGGCGCGTCGACTCGCGATGCCGACAGCGTCGCGTCGCTGGGTGGACATCCAGGTTCGCTGTGGTGAGCGGGGAGAAGGGCCTGCCTTGGACGTCGGCGCGCGCCAGTTGCTGGCAACCGCATACCTGAAGCCATTGCGAGATGCCGAACGGGAGATGTCACCGGGTCGCAACTCGCGCTTGTCCCAAGTCCTGTCGAGCTTCCCGGGTATAGACGCCGGTGAGTCCTATGTCGATATCGCTCCACCGGCGTCGGCAGCTGAAGCCACTGGCCTGAGCATTGCGGGCATGGGTGATTACATGCGCGAGCTGGTCAGAGGACATCAAGCCATCAAGGTTGCCCAGGCGACAATCAACGACCGATATCTGGAGCCTCTCTCTTTAGCAGGACAGCCGCTTCATAGCCATCTTGGCTTCGGCGATACCGGCAGTGAAACCACAAAGCTCAAGCAGATCCTTGAGCGCCTGGAGTTGGGTTTGCTGGACAAGGGATCGGGGAATGCGAGGGGGAGCTATGGTCTGGGCTCGAATAACCTGCTGTTCATGGCCTGCGAGCTCTTACTGCTCGGCAAGGAACCGGATGGGCTGCCGCTGCTGCTGATCGAGGAGCCGGAGGCGCATCTTCACCCGCAGCGCCAACTTAGACTGATGGAGTTCCTCGAGCGCGCATCGCAGCCTCGCCCCCAACAGCAAAATCAAACCCAACAGCAAGATCAAACACAACAGCAAGATCAAACACAACAGCCAGATCAAGCCCAAGCGGAACCAGCGCATACACGTCCCGTGCAGGTGATCCTCACCACACACAGTCCCAACCTGAGCTCTAAGATTGCCTTGGAGAATCTGGTGCTCATTCATGGCCAGCGTGCCTTCTCCATGGCACAGGGGCGAACCAGGCTGTCCGCTGACGACTATCGCTTCCTGAGTCGTTTTCTGGATGTCACCAAGGCCAGCCTGTTCTTTGCGAAAGGGCTGCTCATCGTTGAAGGGGATGCAGAGGCGATCCTGCTGCCGGCACTGGCCAGGCTGCTTGGGTGTGACTTGACCGAGCATGGTGTGTCAATCGTCAATGTGGGTGGCGTTGGCTTACGCCGTTACGCACACATCATGCAGCGAGCTGATGCGACAGAGGGAATAATCCAGATCCCAACGGCCTGCATCACCGACATGGATGTGATGCCGGATTGCGCGCCGGCCATCATGGGGCTGGATCCGCACAAGCTCAACGCCAAGGGTAAACCGGCGCGTCGTCAATGGCGGATGCTCAGTGACTTTGGCGCTACCGAGATTGAGCGCGAACCGAAGCTTGCGGCTCATCGTCAGAAACGGACACGTGGCGATGGCCAAAACGTGAAGACCTTCGTGGCCGATCATTGGACGCTCGAGTATGACCTGGCTGTCGAAGGGCTTATGGACTGGGTACACCGTGCCGCCACGTTGGCCTTACATGATGTAAAAATGAACGAAAAAAAGCTGACGCGACAGAAAGTCCTCGAGAGGGCGACGAAGGCGCTGGCGGCACTTAAGTCTCAGTATCTCACCAATGAAGAGCGTGCCACCGAGGTTTACCGGCAGGTTGATTCGGGCTCCAAGTCGATTACTGCACAGCATCTGGTCGACCTGCTGCAGTCGGCATTTGATGAAGGTGAACTCGACCGGGCAAGCTTGCGTGCAGCGTTACCGGCCTACGTGATTGAAGCGATCGAATACGCCACAAGAGGCCGGATCATGCCTTCGGCGCCGGAGCAGCCGGCCACAAACACCGCGGAGACGCCGCTAGAGGCGCTTGAAGCAGGGGAGTTGGCGTAATGCGGCTCCAGGATCTTGTGCCTCCAGTCACGGATGCAGACATCGAGTGGGTGAGCGCGCTTATGTCGTTGCGCGACCTGGATGAACCTCGGAGGGAGTTCCTCAAGCGTCTCGATACGCTCGATGTAGCGGCCTGCCCGGGGAGCGGTAAGACCACCCTCGTGGTTGCCAAGCTGGCCATTCTTGGTCGTCATTGGCGTAGTCGAACGCAGGGGATCTGCGTGCTATCGCACACCAATGCAGCGCGTGAGGAAATTGAGAGCCGGCTGGGCGCCACAGAGATTGGCCAGAGGCTGCTGCGCTACCCACATTTCATCGATACCATCCACGGTTTTGTCATGCGGTTTCTTGCGTCGCCCTGGCTGCGCTCGAATGGCCACCCGCTGACGGTGGTGGATGACGAGGCAACCGGGCGAGCAAGGGGAAGGGCGCTGGGAAAAGATCGTTGGGGTGTAGAGTACTTTCTCGATCAAAAAGAAAAGACGCTCGCTGATCTTCGACTGCCCTCGGTCGATTTTTCTACCCCTCTTCAAGGTAAGCATTACATTTGCTCGCCAGATGCACCTACTCATGGAAAGTTATGCAGAGCCATGGGCGCTGCCGCTTCGGAAGGCTACTTCTGCTATGACGAGGTTTTCACGCTTGGCCAGGCCATGATTGAGCAAGAACCGAATGTTGCTCAATCGCTGCAAGCCCGGTTCCCCTGTGTACTCATCGACGAAATGCAAGACACGGACTTGGAGCAGAATCGCCTTTTGAACCACGTATTTCCGCGCGATGCAGCGAATACAGTGGTGATCAGGGTGGGCGATCCCAATCAGCAGATATTCGAGGGTGACGGAGAGTCTGATGGGGCATTCCCGCATGGCGGGACAATCGAGATCTCCACAAGCTTTCGATTCAACCAGGCCATTGCCACGCTGGCAAACAGCTTTGCAGTCGCTCCCATTACGGGCGGATTGGTCGGTCGGGCCAGAACGGGTGAAGACTGTCCCAACACCCTTTTTGTCTTTCCAGACGACGATACGAGCGGTGTGCTTGGCGCATTTGCAGAGCTTGTGTCACGGCATGTACCCATCACCCAGCGCAAGGATGGGGTGCATGCGCTCGGTGCTGTTCACCGACTGAGGAAGTACAAGGACAACCAATTCCCGAAGGCCCTGGAGCACTATTGGAGCGCCTACCGCTCAGACGCTAATGGCTCGACGTATGCGCCCAAGACATTCATTGACGGTGTTCGCAGGGCCAGAGCCCACCTGGCGATCAGCGGTCACGCGCACGAAAGCGTTGAGATGATCGCGAGGTGCCTGCTCCATCTCGCTGAGCGTGCTGGGTTGAGGACGCCAGTCCAGATCAGAACAAGGCTACACCGCTACATCGAGCGAAGCTTGGCAGCTAACGCGAAGCTTCTCAAAGCCTACCAGCGAGGTATCTACCTCTACTTGTTCTATCCGCATCCACTACGAGAGAAGCGGTGGGTTGAGACCCACGTTGGGCTCCTCAAGCGGCTGATCCAGGAGCTGCATCCTGGGGAGGAGGTTTCAATGACTACCGATGTGGAAGCCTATCTGGCGTGGGCAGAACCAGGCGATACGGTCGAGGTCGAGTCGCAGGTGCCCCGCAAAACCATTAACACATACCGATGGGAGGCCGGGGGGCACGAGCCTGTCGACGTTCAGCTGGCGTCCATGCACTCCGTCAAAGGGAAGACGCATTCGGCGACGCTGATCTTGGAAACGTTCAGTGGACAGCACTTTCTGGAAATGATGTTGCCCTGGCTTGAAGGAAAGCCCTTGGTTAAGAAAGAACATCAGGTGACTTACCGGAAAAACAGGATGCTCATGTATGTCGGCATGACTCGGCCTACGCATCTGCTTTGTCTGGCGATTCGAAGCAGCGCGCTGGGTGAGGGGGAGGCGAGAGTTGAGCGAAGGGCGGCCCTGCAGGCACAGGGCTGGGTGATCAATGAGTTGGATGCGAGAGCGGCAAGCTGACCCACGGTTGATATGCCCGGTAAAACCCGGAGACATTGTCATCATCGTTGATCTCACGGGAAGGCATGGTGAAGCGATCGGGTGGAAAAATTCCCACCCGTTTCGCTTCGTCTGGCCTATTAGCTCTGCACCAGCTCGAACGTGCGACCCGATAGGGCACCATGCAGGCTTTTCAAGGCGCTCTCCAGTTCACTGCCTTCCTCAACCTCGAACTGCTCAATGGTTTCCAGCGAGCTTTTGAGGTCGGCGTTCGCGTTCACAATCACTTCCTTACCCGCGATTTTGTTCAGCAGATCCTCACACAGCTTCTGCCCTTGCGGCGTGATGCCTCGGTATAGCGTGACGCTGTGATCATTGGTTTGCACCCGAATGAAGCGAACATGATCGTCGAAGCGATGGAAGCGAGGGTGGAACATTTCCGTGAAAGAATTGGGCGCAGGGTACGCCTCCAAGCCCTGTTTGGTGGGGCTGGCCCAGTCGTCGTCAGTCTTCAAACTGTTGCAGTCAACGCAGGCGACCGACAGGTTCCAGAAGTGGAAGGAATATTGTTCGTAGCTTTCGCGTGGAAGGATGTGCTCGATTGGCTTCGAGTAACCGCTGTTGAATAACCACCGCCGGCAGTAGCAGCAACGGTTACCTTGCTGCTTAGCGATGTACTGCCTGAAAGCCCCCTTGATGTCACTGACGGTCGGCTTCGCTGGGCCTCGCTTGCGCTTGGGCGTCTCAGCAGGTGCAGGGGAACCTGCAGCTCCCGCCTCAGGTGAGCCAGGTGCAGCGATCGTGCCGGGTGCAGCGACCGTGCCAGGGGCGGCGATCGCGCCAGGCGCTGCGGCCACTGTAGCTGCAGGCACCGGCTTTTTAGGATTCGAAAATTCGTTCCAGAGGTTTCGCTTCTTGATTGCTTCGCCAGCCTGTCTTGCCTTGAATCGCTGCAGAGCCATCACGTGGAAACGGTGAATGTTGAACATTACGACCTTATGGAAGCGCTCCTCGGCATGGCACTGCGCCTTGTACTCGTCGTAGGCAGGCTTCATGTCGGCATCTTTCAGCACATAGTAATCCGCCATGCTACACCTGAGCCTCGTCGGTACGTTTGCTTGCCGCTTCCTGGTCGACCAGTAGCAACTCAATCGCGGTGTAGGCCTTCTTGATCAGGTCGATGTCCTCTTCCTGACCTGGAGGTACGTATGCTCCAGGTTGAGTCGGCATCTTCTTGAGCATGTCATTCAGCTCTTTGAGAGGTGAGGGCTGGTCAGCTCGAAGCTTGCCTTTTGTTTCAATCGTTTTGGCAACGATACGAGCGCAGGCCTCATGCACCGCGCGGTTGTGAGGGGTGTAGGTACCGAAGCCTTCCAGAATGATCGACTCAACGGAGTACCGCTCCTTGTCAGTCAGCTTCGGCAATTTGCCCGTGTCGAGCAAGAAGCTGTGACTGCCTTGGTCGTTCGCATTGGTGATGAGGGTCGGAGCATGGGTTGCGACGACGAATGAGCAACCGAAGCGGCGGGAGAGCAGGTGGAACACCCTTGGAAGTGTCTGCTGCCATTTCAGATGCAAGCTGATTTCTGGCTCGTCTACCAGAAAGACCGTCCCTGGTTCGGCTGACGTGATGATGTTGAGCAGCAACTGGTTGATGTTTTGCTCTCCAGAACTCAGCGATGAGTAGGAGACAATCCGCTCCTTTTGATCGTCAATCGCTGGGCGCACGACGCCGAACTCGTATTTGGCCAGCTCGTCAGGAACATGGTTATCCGCAGCGTGATCTGACATCCTCAAGGTGCGAATTTCATTAGGGGCATTGTCCAGTGCCATTTCTGGCCGAAGCATGAAGTAGAAGCGTGGGGCGAAGCCCAGGCACGTTTGGCACTCTTTCAAGGCCTCAAGCATGTGCTGATCGACGAAGACCCTGGCCGCCAAGGCGGTTACGGCTTTGGTCAACCTGGAGGGTGAGATGGCATCTGCACTGGTGCGGGCACCGCGATACTCAAAACGTTTGTATTGTTGGCTGCGTCCGAGCGGGAAACGATCATGTACCCCTGTCGAGATGCCAACAGTTCTGCGATCAAGCTCACCGACCCTGTCGATGAGTTCACACAGCAACTGGGTCTTCCCTGCACCGTTGTTACCAATGATATAGATGCAGGCAGGCTCAGTCGGATCGCTCAAAAGCTTGAGAATGTCTTGTGGGTTGGCCGCAAGGTTGAAAACACTTCCCTGAAGCTGATTGGTTCGGATGAAGTTTTTGGGCGAATAGATTTTCCAGGCTTCCTGATGCTCGCTTTTGTCCTCGATACACAGCCCCTTTACATCCTTGAAACCATCTGAAAACTGTGCATTCAAGATAGTTTCGACCTTCGGAGGAATGCTCCTGGGCAGGTCGTCGATGTTGCGTGATTCATGGATGTTAAAGATATGACCGGCTAGGATCGCGCGTTCTTCAAGATCCAGCCGCTCCAGGGATTTATTAGCGTTTGAGACGTCGATGTACAGCGCTGGCTTGCGCATCAAGTGAATATGCTGGCTAAAAATCAGCAGGACTTGGTCATGCGCGGCGGCTGTCGCTTCGCTGGAGCTAAAACAGATAGCAGCGTCTAACCGCAGACCGTTGAAGATCGCCGGTGCAAGCTCTTTACGTAGTCCGCCGTACTTCGCTTTGCTGGCTGGCAGTACAAGCATGAATCGCGCAGGTTGAGGGTACTGTAAGGCAAATGCGGCGAGGTTGATGAGTCCCGTCACGGCAGTGAATTTGAATTGCGGGCCAGCGTCAACGAGGTAGCTCGGCTGACTGTCGGCGACCCTGTCAGGAACGTGACGATGAATAAAGTCAGGGTAGATCTGGTTGATGATGAGTTTTAAGGAAATCAGCGCCTTCAAAGCAGCAGAGGTCGGGGACAGCATCGGGAAAGAACTGCTGTCTATTTCAGAGGACTTTCCAATAGACAGCTCAGCCGTCGTCGGCGCAATCTCGACAATAGGCGAGTACAAGGTGGAATGAATACTTCCGACCAAGGCTGCGACCACCATTGGATGGCTCGGGGCAATCTTGTAGAACTCAAAGATGAAGAGATCAATGAGATGTGTCGCCGTTTTTACCCTGACCTCCCGATCCATCGTGTCACTAGACACCGCTCGGATGTGCAGCAGCTTTTCGTTGAACGCTGCCCTGACGTCTGTATCATCGAATTCGTTTAGCTTCATCAGCTCGGTTACATGTACCCTGGCATCCTCAAAACTGCTTCGGTACCTGTCTTCCAGGATCAGCCCCTTCGTCAGGTGCAACGCGGCGAGGAGATTGATTTTCTCTGATGAAATGTTTGGGAAGCTACGTCCTACGTTAAGCATTTCTTCAGCGATCAGGCGAGTGATCTCCCGGCCTTCGTCGTATTCCATGTGACGCTCTCATTTTCCAATGTGTTAAGGGATGGTGGCTGTTTGGCATGATCCGACAGCCTGAGTCCGCAGGCAAGCGGGTCTCTAATGGAGAAGGAGCGAGCCGCTATATGGCGCGCAAAAGTGCTATGCAGGGAAGAGATTTGCGTGGACGAGACTGGGAGCAGATCCTTGCGGCAGCCCCCAGTTTGAAGGCGTTAGTGCATGGGTTATTCGCCGATGGTCTGGCCAAGCTTGCTGGTTAACAGCTCGTAGAACTTCTCGCGACTACGAGGATTTTTGAGTTCGGCACAGGCTTCGTCCAGCGCCTGAATTGCCTCGTCGTGGGTGATCTCGTCATCATCGATCAAAGGCTTGAGCTTCGTCTTGTAGATGTAGCTCAACTCGTTGTAATCCTCACACTGAGCGCACGACACCAGTGAGGCGTCTCGCTTACCGCCTGGGTTCTCATCCTTGTAGCTGTATTTGGCGTTGATGTCGCTGATGGTCTTAGCCTTGGCCATGTCTTACGTTCCTGAGCCGGGCGATCCTGGGAAATCCTTATCGCATCCGGTAAGCCAGACGTGGTGGCTATCTGCTGGTATTCAAGTCGCAGACACAAACGATTACCACTGTGACGGTTTGATGTCTGGCCAAGCCTACGTAACAGGCAATGAGAGCATTGCTCTGTACCGTGATTTTGGAGGGCCTGTTTTGGCGTGCATAGCAGGATTTAGCGTGTGAGTATGAATGCCCCTCGGCTTTGTACGAAAAGTGCCTGCGCGCCGATCATGCTGCGTTGAATACAGGCTCGGAATGCTCATTTGCCACCAGCAAAGTCGAGCGCGACTCCGACCGTTCCTCGCCTGTTTTCGCCTTGCCTGATCGCCGCTCGGCGACTTTTCGTACAAACCCTAGCATCGCTAACAGGAGCAGCATGACCATGAAAGCCATCCATAACCGCATTATCGAAAACCGTCTGGCCAAGCGACTTGTGGCCTGGGCCTTGATTCCGCTATGTCTCATCCAGGCGGGAGACGAATCTCGTAACCTCATACGCATAACGTACGGCCTGACGGTTGAGCAGGGGGTTGCTGAAACACTTCCCTACATTGTCTGCTGCGCATTGGTAGTAGCGATCACTGCACAAGCTAAGAAGGTAGCGCGAGCGCTGCGTGGACAGCACCGGCTGCTTGGCCGCTGACTGGCTTCACATGCGACTGAATGCAGGCGCATCGTCTGGATAGCTGAGGCGTCGATCGTGAAGGTTCAGGCAGGGTGGGATCTGTTGACCCCACTCCGGTTACAGAGTGAGGTCTGGGAAGCCCCCTACCATTGGGAGAGGTTTAGTGAGGGCGTGGGTACCAGTTACTGTCGCCAGGACGGATATGGCCTGGGCAGTACCCATATCTGATTCTGAGTTCGGCTTTCTGCTCCTGGTACATGCCCCCCAGGGTATCCTGGATCATGGAAACATAAGCTTCGAAAGACGGGTGCTTGCGCCAGTAGTTACCATAGATCGCATGGGCGAGGGAGCGGTCATACCAACCACGCACAAGCAGTAGCACGCCTTCGATCCGTGCCTCCAAGCCCTGATCCGAGAAAGCCTGTTTACTTCCCCTGTCTTTCATCTGCTCGCGCAGCACAAAATTTGCTGGGCAATAGCCCATCGCCTCGCTTGCCTCATGAAATTGCTCATGCACTTCACGGTGAGATTCGCGATCTTCTTTGAGGTCGAAGGCGAAGCTGTAATCGCAGAGGGAACACTTGCTAACGCCATGAGGGTCAGGAGAGACGTGCACATGGAGCATGATCCACTTGTCATAAAGGCGGATCGCCTCATGGTAATTTCTGACGCCTAATTCCTGGACTGCAGCTTTGTCTTGACGCTGACCCAGCTTTAGCCAGGGGTAGGTGTCTTTCAATTCCTTGGCGACACGTTTGACTTGCTTGATGTGGCTGGAGGTGACTTGCATTTTTTCAGCTCTCGGGAGGGCTGGCCTGGCGTCCACTACGAGGCAACCTGATTGATGTCAGGTCGGGTAATTCAACTGTCACGATAGTGCTAGAGCTTCGCTGGTGTGGACTGCAGGCACCTACCGAGTACCTGGCCGCGGAGACTAGCACTGGTGTGGCTGCTTGACAATCCGTTGTGCCGCCCTGGTGTCCAGAAGCAATGACTGCTGGGTGGTGGTGTTTGCCGTAATTACCAATGCCTCGCCACCGTCTGTTTGGAAACGCCTAGCTCCCGAGCCACCTCAGCCTTGGTCAGCCCTTGGCCCCTCAGGCGTTGAACCTCTTCCCGGCGCTCATTGGCCGCTGCCACCCGGGAGTGTGTCCTGGACTCTGGCTTGATCGCGAGCGGGGCTATCGACCCACCCAGGGTAGCCACCTCTTTAGACACCTGCTTCAACAGTTCCGTAGGGCGAACGACCTCATCAGCGCCGTATGCCAGTGCGAGAAGGGTGAGGGGATGCACACCAAGCTGTCGCGCGATCGCATCGAGCTTTTCCACCGTAACCCCACGCTCACTGCGCTCGACGCGACTGAGGTGGGCGGCGGTTACGCCTTCCTCAAGATCGGTCAGCAGTATTTGCTGTTGCTGGCGAACGTGGGTCAGCGCTGCGGCGATCGCTTGCCTGAGCATTCGGGCGTATCCCTAAAATCCGACTGTATGCCCGGTTTGCGCAGTTCCACTCAATGTCGTATAGTCAAATGAGTGGAACTGTCGCGATTTGCTGCGCGTGCGGAAGACCAGATCGGCCTGTCCACACGCAAGCCAGGGGCGATTTCAATATATCGCTTAATCGAAATTACGGGACTGAAAGTCAGTCCTGCGGGTAGCTGCATGAAAATTTTGGTGTATTCCGATTTACATACCGAATTCGAAGATTTCACGCCGCCGGCGACGGGTGCTGATGTGGTTATTTTGGCAGGGGACATCGGTGTGAAAACTCGGGGCGTGCAGTGGGCAAACGCTGCGTTCGGTTGTCCTGTCATTTACGTCTGCGGTAACCACGAATTTTACGATGGCCACCTCGAAAGAACGCTTGAGGAGATGAAGGCGGTCGCAGCGTCGCATGTACATGTCTTGGAAAACGAGTGTTGGATTTGGAATCAAACCCGGTTTCTGTGCGCCACTGCCTGGACTGACTTTTCATTGACGGGTTCGACAGACATTGCCATGCGCAGGGCTGCTGAACGGATGAATGATTTTCGGGTGATTCGGACTGGAGCAGACAATCGCCGCTTGCGACCTGAAGATGTGGCTGTACGTAACCTGGCGTCACGCACTTGGCTTTCCCAGGAGCTCAGCAAACCCTTTGCAGGACTTACCGCAGTGGTAACTCACCATGCTCCGTTGGTCGGTGTTTTGAATGGCCCTCGTGACCACCTTGATGCGGCGTATGCCAATCACTGGCCGGATCTCGTTCACCAGGCAGATCTTTGGGTTTTCGGCCATACGCATTGTCCGGTCGACCTCATGGAGCGTGACTGCCGTGTGGTGTCGAACCCAAGAGGCTATCCGGGGGAGCGACTGCAGTTTCGCTCTGATTTTGAGGTTGAGATCTAATGACTGCAGGCACCGATCTGGGTTACCTGATCAAGACGTTTGGCGCCACAAAGGCAGACGTTACCTTCAATCGGCTTCCTAAAGTTATCCAGGCCGCCAGGGAGGTGATATCCGATGACGAAGTCGTTGGCTATCTGATGTGCGCGCTGGACAAGCCGCCGCAGATGACCGGCCTGATCTTTTGCGACTATCGCCATGACTTCCCAGAGGGGCTGCCGATGTGGACGCCCCCAGTGGTAGAGCGTCTCTATCGGGGAGGTTACCTGGTTGTGCGAGCACAGGGCGGCGGGCTGTATGTGATTGCCCATTGGTTTTACGAAAACGGCGGTTTACGTCCGTTCTTTGAGGTGCATTGAGATGGATGACCAATGGGACGAGCCAGGTCGGCAGCGCGCAGCCGCAGCCTGTGGCGAGCCTGAGTGCGTTACTCGGGCGCGCGCTACCGGATTTGCATCATTGGTCACGGGGTACCTGTACCACACCGCGATTGATCTGCATCTAGGCTGCTTGGTTGGCATCGTTTACGGCGAGCGTCGAGGCCGCTTTGAGGATAGCGCCGTCATCCGAAGTTCTCGGTTAGAGGGTGGTTGGGAGCAGGAGGGATTTCGGCTTTATCGCACCGTGAACGGGAGCCTCTATTTCGTCTGTGACTGGGCCTCTGTGGAGCTCAACTCACGTTTCGCAACATTCAGTTGTTGAGCGTAGCGGTGCTTGAATCGGTTCATAGGGGCTAGAAGGTCGACTGAAGAGGAGAGGGAGGTGACGGCATTCCTGTAATCGTTGAAGACCGTCTCATGCGTTGACGGAAGGGTGTCGGCGCCGCCATCTGAGGTTATCGACCGGCCTGGTTATCGAGCCGCAAAAACAGCTGCGGCATCCGTACACGCGTGGGTAGCGATTCAACAGACAGCAGGTGGCGTCAGTTTAATGATGCGAATCTGACAACGCTCGCTATCACACCAGATTCTCAAGACACGAGCTGCTGGCCTGAGCGTCGATGGGGCGTTGAGAAGCTTGCAAACAAATTTACTCGGCGGCGAGGGTAACCCTTGTTAGCCGACTGCGATAGAGGCGACTAAGCATTCAGTCGTCGGGCCTGATGATGAGAAAGGTGGGACGGTGGAAGCAGCACAGTTGGCGTACTTTTTACTCCACGGCGCAGAGCACGTAGAAGGACTGGCATCTTCGGACGATCAGTTGATTGAATTAGCAAAGACCCGTTCGGGAGACAAGCCTTACTGCGTGATCAGGAGTTGGATTTTGCTTGATGTGATGGTGTCTCACACCGACGAGAAGACTCTGCAGGCGCAAGGTCTTCAACCTACCGTGTTATTGGGACGGGAAATCATTTTCGACAGTCGCACCCAGTGCTCACGGCCAGGCGGGCTGAGATCCAGCTTTCTTTACTCGCAGGTAGGGTCGGTGTTCGAAAGCAAAGACACGCTGTATTACCTGGCGGGGCCCGGCTTTCGCAATCACACCAGTCTCACAGCTGTACTGACGCTCGATAACGTTGGGTGGCGGGTGACCCAGGACGCAATGTGAAGCGACGACCTGATACTAACGACACGGAGCCTGGGTAATTGAAGATAGCGATCTACTCTGATTTGCATCTGGAATTTTCTGAGTTCGAGCCTCCTCCGGTCGAGGCTGATGTGGTTGTACTCGCGGGCGACATTTCGGTGCGAAGCCTCGGAGTGACGTGGGCAAATCAGACATTCAAATGCCAGGTGATCTACGTCTGCGGCAACCACGAGTTTTACAAGGGGCACATTGATCGAACGCTTACCAAGATGCGAGACGCAGCCGAGCCGCATGTGCGCATCCTGGACAACCAGAGCCTCGTCATCGGGGGCACTCGGTTTCTGGTGGCGACTGGTTGGACAGACTTCACCTCGACCGGGGACTACAGAGCAGCGATGAGGGAATGTGCGCAATGGATGAACGACTTCAAACGAATCCGCATCGGGGACGGTTATCGCAAGCTCAGACCCGCCGACCTCATTGCCCGGAACATCGCTACCCGCGAGTATCTCGCCTGCGAACTCGCTAAGCCGTTTGACGGCAAGACGGTAGTTGTTACACACCACTGCCCGATAGCTGAGGTCGCCGGGGATGGCCATGAAGGCCACCTAGCGGCGGCTTACTCCAACCAATGGCACGATTTGCTTGAGCTCGCGGATGCATGGATCTTTGGTCACACGCACCATGCTGTTGATACAAGTGTCTCCGGCTGCAGACTCGTCTCAAATCCGAGGGGATATCCTGGTGAGCGAACAGGATTTGCCGCAGATTTCATGATGGAGATCTGACTCTGAGTGGCCTGGTCGACATCCGCCATGGTGACATAACGTTAAGCCAAGGTGAGTGTGAAGCCGCCAGGACGGTTGTCGCCCAGCTTCATTAGTTGTTTTAGCCTAGCTAGCCAGGCTCATCTATGGCATATAGCCGCTATCGGAGCGTGAGCACCCTTGAGCTGGTGCGCATGCAGATGGAGGCTAGGTAATCCGCTCGCAGCGCGACACGGAAGGCCGGGATCGGGATCAAGGTAGATGGTTGAGTATCGGAAAGGCCGTGTGAAGCGTTTATGGGACGCGCTAGCGGCGCGGATCTGCGAAATGGGCGAGGGGTATAACACGTCTCAGACGCTTTCGAGTAAAGAGAAGTTCTTTGAGCCGTTGACCCCCGTGCTATTGAAGGAACATGTCTCAAGCAGGTACGAGCGTGAGCTGAGGCACGCTCTGGAAAATCCCGAGATTCTGAACATAGCCATCACGGGCAGCTATGGCGCTGGCAAGAGCAGCGTTCTGAAGACTTTTTTTGAGAACCACCGATCCTACAAACACACCTTCATATCCTTGGCGACTTTCACCAAGCCCGATCTTGTCGGTGAATCTGGGACTAAGCCCAAGGTGGACACGTCATCTCAGACGCCTGCAGAAAAAGGCGCTGATGCTGCCGGGCCCAAGGTGGATAAGGACATCACGGTTGAAAAAGCGGACAAGGACGTCCTGATCAATCGCATCGAAGAGACGATTGTTCAGCAGTTGCTCTATGCAGTGCCTGCCAGCAAGGTTCCCAAGTCCCGCCTGAAGCGGATCACACAGACTTCGAGCTTTCACTTGTCGCTTCGTACCGGTGCGATGACAGCAATCGCTGTCTGCGCATTGAGGTTGTACAGCCCTACGATAGCCAATAACTCGAGCGTCGCTTCAAGCTGGCTGCTTGAGAAGCTCTTGTTGATTTCCGAGCCTTTGGCCCTGCTCGTCCTGGCTGCTGGAGGTATCTGGTTGCTTCACACCGCTTTGAAGCTCCTGTCGTTATTCAGCATCGATGGGTTAACGCTCAAGGGGGGCAAGCTTGAGGCTACCCAGCATGGCTCGGTGCTTCACAAAAATGTGGATGAGATCATCTACTGCTTTGAGCGCAGCGACGTCGATGTGGTGGTGATCGAGGATCTGGACAGGTTCGATGTTCAGGAAATCTTTTTCCGGCTGAGGGAAATCAATTTCATCATCCGTAACTCTCCTCAGGTGAAGCGGCCTGTCCGATTTGTGTACGCCATTCGGGATGAAATGTTTGGGGTGGGTGACAAGACCAAGTTTTTCGACCTCATCATTCCGATCATCCCAGTCGTTCATGGGGATAACGCCAACGAGCTGCTTTCCAAGCTGCTTGGCGAAAGGGTTTCAAGCGATCGGCTGCCCCATCGGCTACATGAGCGGCTCATAGACAATGTCGGCTACTACATTGATGACATGCGTCTGATCAAAAATCTCGTCAACGAATACTCTATCTACGAGAGCCTGCTTGTCTGCGGTGAAGTGAAACTCGACCTGAACAAGCTCTTTGCCATGGTTGCGATTCGAAATCTCTACCCCCGTGCCTTTGCAGACCTGGCGAAACGACGAGGAACACTCTATTCAATTTTCGAAGAATACCCGGCGTGGGTGGCTTCCCAGTTCCAGTCCAAAGAGGATGAGCTTTCTGCCCTTCAGGCGCGCCGTATAGCCCGTCAGCACGAACAGGCGACGGATGTTGTAGAACTGCGCGCCCGCGTCTGGTACGAGATAATGAGGCGCGACCAAGCGTGGGAGGCAACCTCACTGCAGCTAGATGACGGCTCCTACATTTCACTGAAGGACATCGCCGAAGATGATGGGTTTGCGCGCTTCAAAGCGGCTAACAACGCCCGGCCATCGATTCAAAAACGACCTGACGTCATATGGAATCCTCAGAAAACGGAAATGATCCTCAAGGAAGTGAATTACGAGGCACGCGCCAAGGTGCTGGCTGATTCGTTGCCCGAGCTTGATGCCCAGATTGCCAAACTGGAGCGTGAGATTCGTCACCTCAAAGCGGTACCTTTCAGGGTTGCTGTCAGAAAAACCTATGGTGGTGTGGTCAGGGAGAGGCTAACTGACTTCAAGATGGTGATCTTCCTGGTGCTCAAGGGCTATCTCGACACCGATTTTGTCGATTACCTCGGCTATTTCTACGAAGGCTCGCTGACCCAATCGGATAAGAACCTCATTCTTGCGCTCGGTCGTGATGAAATGGCTGGTTTTAATACCAAGGTTGAAAAACCAGAACGCGTGATTAGAGCGCTCGATCATGAGTCCTTGAGCCAGGGGCGCGGGATCTTGCTCGGCCTGATGAACGAACTGCTCAAGCCAAGGCTTCTGGAGCGAGAGGAGAGTGAAGAACGGGCAGAGAAGTTGGCGGTAATACTCAAGGGGGGGCATCAGGAGCCTGAGCTGCTGGGAGAAGCAACTGAGTACTTCGTCGAATTTGAAAAAGGTAACGAGCTGGTGCGAGCGTTGCACAGCGCTGATTCCGACCTGATTTTCAGCGTATTGAGCACTCGGCGTTTTCAAACAGATGCGTCACGAGCCCGGTGGATCTACCACGTTCTGGATACCCTGACAGCGGATGAGACGGCCAGATTGGACGAGGACGGTACACTCTCAACATGGGTTGAACAGCTCAAGGACGTGTCAGCCTGGATCCCGCGCATGAGCGCGAGTGAGAGAGGTTGGCAATGGTTGCGCAGCAAACCCATCAAGTTTTCGAATATTAGCAAGCAGATCAGCCCGGACGACCTCAAGGCCGTGGTCACGTGGCGCTGCTTGAAACTGGATCTTCGCATGCTACGGCTGCTTTGCCAGGTGGCTGATGGGAATGTTGAGGACGACGCTGTCAGTTACGAAAGGCTCGTTCAGCTGGACGTTCCGAATCTCAAAGAGCAACTCGACGAGGACATCGTTGCTGTCGTCGAGCAGCTCCTGCAACAGGAAGGGATGTTGGATGAGTCGTCCGATACATTACGGGCTCTGTTAGAGCTGCTCAGTACACAGCCAGACAAGATGCGCGAGTTGTTCAGCCGCACCCAGTGTTCATTGCCCAGCCTCGATGAACCTCTGCGGGAGGTTTGGCTGCTGGCAATGGATGAGGATCGTATCGATGCCAACGGTATGCCCGGTGCAGTTTGGATGGTATTCAGGGAGGTCTTGAATGACGGTGAGGGGGTATCAGCCGCCGTCCAAGACCGCAATGCAGAGGCTGTATTCCTGGACTACATCCAGAGCAAGGCCGAAGTCCTGGCTCATGAGCTATGGAGCGAATCCGACCAGCAAATCAAGCTGCAACGGTACCTTCTTTGCAATGAGCGTGTGCAGGACGAAACTCTGGCGCATCTGTTTGCCCCGATAAAGATAGATTTCGCCCTCCTGGATTCGTCGATACCTGCTTCGAGGTGGGCATTCATCTCTGAAGCTGATTGCGTGCCTTATAGCCAAGTGGGGCTGGACATCTTCAGGGTTCATGCACCCCATCTGGAGTTGGCTTACCTGCTCAACCGCTGGGAAGAGGCGAGGCTGAAGCTCAACTTTAGTGCTCTGCCGATCTCCATGACTGTCGCACTGAGCAATTCTCAAGTGCCCTCCATGGGAGAGGTCATGCAGCTATGGTCGACGGTGCCAGCTGATGTCTTTATGAAAAATTCCGAAGCAGCTGTTGGGCTCGCAAACGCGTGTGCACGAGGAAATCAGGAATGGATGCCGTTTTCTGAGAGCTACCTCCCGGTGTTGTTTGAGTTGACCAATAGCCCATTCCTCAGCCAGGGAAACCGTGCCGACATCATGATCCACTTGTTGATCATGGGCTGCGACTGGCTGAGCGTTGCAGCCGTATTGCCACATTTGGGGGATGAGTTCTCAGCCCTTGCTGGGCAGCGGCGCCCGATCAGACTGGCCGCGGAGGTTGAGAACGTGCGATTGATCAAAGCCCTTCAGCGACGTGGTTTCGTTCGTGCCAAAATCTTCGATGCATTGATTATCGCCTGCCGAAAGAAAAGCACCTACTCAGGTGAGAGGGCCTCTAGCCCGTCTCAGGCAGGATGGTTGTGAACCCTGACTCTACTCACATCTACACAAAGGATGAGATCAACATGGTGGTAAAGGAAAGCATCGGCCCACACAGCGGGGCGGTTGTTAATGCCCTGACGTTTGATCAGGCCTACGACCTGGCTACTCAAGAGCCTGACCGCCAGTATCATACTGGCGGGAACTCCACGCCCTTTACGGTTCAGGCACGCATCACCACAAAAGGCGAGCATCGTGGCAGCCGCGTGATTGTTTTCCGCTCCGATGACCAGGAGCGCGCTCGGGCCTATCCTTGCTGCTGGGGTGCCAGAACTAACTGCAACAGCACGCATATTGAGCCTTACACGCCCCAAATGAAGCGCTGAGTAGTATATGCGCTGGGTCACTTGCGGCCCCTTTCTGGGCCGCCTATCAAAACCTTCCTTTCCTTAGCTTTTCCGCAACCGGGTGATCCTCTGCAATCTGACGCGCTGCATGAAGCGGGGAGGGAAGGCGCAAGAAGCCATCCCACAGTGGAGCATTCTTGCACCAGTAACCTGTCTGCAGTGCCAGCTGATCGTTGCAGGCAAAGTCGCCTTTCTGGATCATCACGAATTCCGTCACGCCCAGTTGCTGCCATGAATCCTTCAGCTCGGATTGCCTCACGTCATAGCGCGTGTGGTAGCGGTGTGAGCGCGTCCTGTTGAAGGTTTTGGAGTATGAGGTGAAGTAGTAAACGAGCTCCTGGTGCTCGGCCTGATGAACACCGATCCGGTTGCCGATGTACATGGGAGCCAGAGGCGAAAGTGAGTGCACGCCGGTCATTTGGGCCGTCTGAGAGTCAGACCGGGTACGAATCAGCCAGGCATTTTCCGGTACTGGTGGTAGCCCGCTCCCCGCGCCATCGTTCATGCCGGGGTATAGACGCTTGCCGCCGGCATTGATCAGTACGATCAGAGGAGTATTCGCAACGGGTGTGGGTGCCAGAAGTGCTTGCCTGATCATCAGCTTCGCATCGTCTTCATTCAGCAATCCAGGGGAAGCATGGATAGCACATAAGCCTTCGCTGTAGCTTTTCCATTGGCCAGGGTGGCCATCCGCGCCTTGGACGTACACCTGCAAATCTCGTGTGTTGACCACTGTACGCGTGATGACGGGCAAATAGACGTTCAGTTTGCTGAGGTGGTCAACGTACACCGATACCACTGTCGTATTTGCGGGAATACCGGCAGTACGATCCAGTGGAAGGGGGAGGTAGCCGGTACCGCGCAATCCATCGATGAGGCTGTTGATGGCAGGCCAATCCTCGGGAGGATCGGATTCTATCGATTTGGTTTTGCGCATCCGACTTTTTACCCCCGCTGGCATCGCTTTCTTTGTATCGGCTCCTTCTCCTGGTGGTGCGAGATGAAAGATGAACTGGGTCGAGATGCCGTGTTTGGCGCATAGTGCTCGTAACAGATGCTTTGGGTCATGGTCGTCCTTGGTGGCTACCTCAGGCGCCGTTTCAATGATCGCGGCGTCAGGTGCGAATGCACTTAACCGTGGAAGCAACTCGTTGGTGAACCACTGTTGGATATCAGTTGACGTTGTCTTGGTGGTGAGCACCCGTTGGGCGTCCTTGCATTGAATCTGTTGAAGGGTGACCTGGGGCTTGGGCTTGCCTTTGAAGACCGGGGAGAGCGCACTCAGGTGTTCATAGGCATGGTTGATACGCATCATGATGTCCGTGTGCGCAGTTACTACAGCGATGCGGATGGGTCGCACCGAATCATTCCCCGTCTTGTCACGCTGGGCTATCAGCCGTCCTACATAACGGGTCAGCATGGGTTTGGCAGAGGTAAGCGTCTTCTGCAGGTGGAAGCTCGCCTGGTCGAGAATCACCGTACCCACGCCGCTGCCGATAGGAGAGCCAATCGGTGTGTGCGCATGGATTGGACGCAGTGCACCGGTCAGTGAGATTTCATTCCCGCCTAGCGCCGGCAGCGTCCCTTCCCCCATGAGCTCCAGGAGCTCCGCCGAAGGGCTGGTATAGATCGTCCGGAATTGACCATCGACCAGGGGCAATGTGCGAATCTGGAATTTGGAGATCCCGCGCTCGGTCTTTAGCCAGGTGGAATGCGTGGTGTGACGCCATTCGGGCAAGATATGGCTCAGATGCACTGTGACTGACGCGTACTGGCTGGGAACTTTGTGCAACAGTAACAAACTGGTTGAGACCGAGTGCATTGCCACTGCCCGACGCTCACCGTAGCTGTAGAGCAGCGGGCTGTCCCAGGCAAGTAGGTTTCCATCACTGGACACTTCGAGGTTTAACGGGACGGATGATTCCATGGGTTGGCTGGCCAGCTGCTGGGCGAGCATCCAAGGGACAACCTTGTAGGCCGACGCAGACTGGCGGGGGTCGTTCATCACATCGCGTGCATACAGCGGGGCTGCACGTTCAGGTATCAGTAGCTTGATGAATTCCTGCGCCTCAAGTGGTGCTTTGCGCATTATGTGCTGGGCCCAGACGTTGACGGCCCGGTTCAGCTTATCGGTCTGGATCTCTTTCAGCGAAGCAATGGCAGGCCCGCCCTTCAACAGCTGGGCATTTATCCAAACAGGGCCACCCGTGATGTAACTGAGCATCTCCTCAAGCGCTTCTGTGGGCAGGTAAGGTCTACCAAAGTGATTGGTGAGCAGTTGCCAGCCGTTCTTGAACGCCGGCGATGCTGCATATTGCACGGCAGCTGGTAGCTCGTCTGGATCGAACCTGAACAGGTTAGTCCTCAGGGAAATCGTCATCAGGTAGTCCCTCATCCTCGGTGCCTGCAGATCCGATGTACAGCATCATGGCCTCCACCAAGCCTGCATGGTGGGTGGAAAATTCGTTCCAGTGGCCATCATTCCTGAGCTTTTCTATGGTTCGGTTCAAAAGCTTCGCCCACGTGTTCTGTCCGTCAAAGAACGCCGCGTCGGCCAAGTAGCAGGTGACAGGCGTTCCTCCGCGCCTTGCCCGCCCTACCAACTGAGTCAGCGTGACCAGGACGTTCATCACGGTGTAAAAACGTATGTCCTCGGGTTGGCTGCAAAAGTAGGGGGGCGCCAGGCGTATGCCATTGAGGATACGGTTGGCCTTGGCACGCTCTTGCAGCAATGCCAGGCCTGGCGTCGCCGACGCATGCACCTGCTCGCCCACGCTGTAGCACAGGTGGGCCAGGTTGTTGCCGGGCTGATCGGAGGAGGGCAATGGCCGCACGCAAACCACAACGCCGCCCAAGGCTGACTTGGCGTCTTTGGTGACGATGTTATGGCCCCGCGCCATAGGGTAGATGGAACTCACCAGCAGCTCGACATCCGCATGAGGGCTGTCGGCGAACTCAACCAGATCGTCATAGGTCAAGCGATTGGGCATGGGTAGGCGGTGTTGGCGATCGGCCTTCTTTCCACCCCGGATCCAAGCGACTTTCCGTTGGCCGGCAGCAATTTCGTAAAGTGTTGACGCCAGCTGCTCTGCTTCAGCATCGCTGCCAGTGACGAGAAGTAAACGAGCGCGATGTCGCGTGACTGGATCCTGCTCAAGCGCTGCCAAGCGGCCCGATAACCACGGCCACAGCTCGAAGGCCAGATCTCTGACATGCAGCAGACGGCCATCGATCGGCGTACCCGAAACGTGAACGGACACATTTACGTTCTCAAAGCGGATGTTGCCTTTGGCGTCGGGCACGTCGATCAAGGTTTTCGCATTCAGATCGAAGCAACTGGCCCCTGGAAAATAGGCTGTGGCACTGAAGCCGATAAATGTCCTGTTTACGCCAGCGTGAATCTTGGAGTTAAGGTTGGGCAGAAACTGCAGGGTACGGTGGGGATCGCCAGACATGGCCACGACCTGAAGAGCCCATGTGTCGTGACCCGCTTGTTTGCGTTTGAATCCGTAAACGACGCGCTGCAGAGGGCCGAGAGGGGTTGGGCTGAAGGGCGCGGATCCTGATAGATCCTGCTGCACCCTGAGTGCTGCTGCGACCTTGGCACGTGCCAGGACAGGAACATCGGCATACAGCGTGCGAAGACTGGTTTCGATGTAGTGCAAACTCGTCCGTATGACCAGCGACGACTTCAGCTTTTCGAGTTTTTTCTCCGTGAAGCGACCGCTTAGTTTCCGTTGCTTGGCAAGCGTAAGGAGAAGCCTGCCGATCTCGACGACTACGTCGCTTGGACTGGGTATCGGGTCATTGTGTGCAAAGAAGCTTGCGCAACGGATCAAGGTGAGGCGGTATGGCCTGTACACCGTAGCCGCACACCCCATCGAGAATACTGGCTTCGACGCCCAGGTCGTCGCTGATTTTTTTGTCGTCGGCACGCTCCCACACCGTTTCGCGGTCTGGCCAGACGATGTGCTCAAGGGCAAGCTGCAGTAAGCGAGTGGTGTGATGAATGACAGCGGTACAGGCGCGCTGCGCGCGATAGAGGGTAGAAGAATCGACATCGGGGATTCTGTCACGCTGGAAAATTTCGATATGCAATTCGGCGAGGCTGCTGTGCTCAATGTGGTTGCTCAGAGGAAGTTCGAAGACACTGGTATCGATTGCGCTCAGCAGCAGCCCGTCAATTTCGTCGACCATGAACAACGAAGCCGATCGCAGCAGCAACTCAAGCAGGCTGCGCGACTCGCCACCACCTCCTTCGACTGCGATGCGAGAAGTGCCTGAGATGAGTGCATGGTGGTTTACCACGACAATGTCAGCGGCCAATGCCTGCTCGAGCATGGTGCGCTTGCCACACTGATTCATGAAGGGACAGCTGCGTATGCGCTTGAAGACCTCTTGCCCCTTGCGCTCGCCTGGAAGCTGCAAGTTAAAGCAGGGCTCTGCATCACTGGGGCTCACGCTGCCGTCGGTGGCACAAGCATCCAAAAGGCATCGATAGTCGTATGGATGATCCTCTCTACCGCGAGCGACGTAGTAGTCGGCTGCCTTGGCAATTCGTCGCTGAGAGTGCAAGGGTGCGATCCTAAGGTGCGGTGCAACGACCTTGCTCGCTCGCTTTAGCTGCTCCACCATATTGCGCACATCGGTCAGATTCGGCACCGCAATCACAACGCGGTGGCCCTCCAGGGCGGAGCTGATTCCCATCATTCCCATGACGACTGTCTTCCCGACGCCCGTCGGTGCGTTCACCCGATAAAAATTACCCGCGTCAGCCTTTACGCATCCATCGTTGCGCAAGACAGCATTCAGGCAGTCTCGATGACTCCGGTGCAAATGGTTGGCCGGATCGGCACCTGCTTCATCCAGCGTTCTGGCGATGTCGAAAAGGATGGCTTTATCCCAGCAAAAGGTCGTGACATCAGGGGCCACCTGCAGAGGTAACGGATCGTCTTCCAACTGCAGGCGTGAGCGATGCTCCTCCGGTATCACGAACGTGCGGTAGCCTTCAGAGAGCGTTTCGCGAAGGATGATCGGGCCTTGGGCAGGCCACTTGGTTTGTGAAGCTTCAGCGGGATTGGACTTGATAGCCAGGAGTTTCTCTTCGATCAAACCTTCGAGGTCAAAGCCCTTTTTGAAAAAGTAAAAGTCGGTTTCCTTAAGGCGAGGCGGGGACTCCAGTTCACCCCAGAGGTCAGCACCGGCCACGCGAAATGGCGCATTGTCTGACAGCAGGATTCGTACTGCTTCCTCCATGAAACGACCCGTCTGATTCAGGTCACCTGGGCGATACTTGATGAGCGTGATGATCTGGTCGCGATGTTCCTGCGGGGCATCATTCCAGCCATTCCACAGGTGTGGTCGCCCCACCAGAAAAATCTCGGCATCGGCCAGCATAGGTTCCTTGCTGATATTCTTGATGGCTAAAGCCAATGCAAGCGTGGTGGCATTTTCAGTTAGGGTTGGCATGGATCTTCACCCAGCGCAGGCACTGTGTCTCAGACATGATCTGCCTGGGGTAGCACTGCTCATTCAGCATGGATACGTACTGCACCTGGTAATCGGGAATTACGATCATGGCATCGGCGTGTGCGGTGTTCTGCAGGTGGTGCCCAAGATGGCCGGGGGAGTGCCATACCTTGGCATCCAGCGAGTAGCTTTCACCGGCAACGCTAAATCGCAGGTCGGCGTCATCCACATCCGGCCACAGTTCGACCGGCACGCCTAGGCGCGTAATACCGTCACGCAGACGCCGCTCCAGTAAGCCCGGAATCAACGTGAATTTCCACAGTGCAGGCGTGAGTCTGTATTTGTTCTGCGCGGGCTGCGGGGGTATGACCTTCGAGGTTTTGACGCTTACCAGTTCCTCTTCCATCCACTGCGCGATCCCGAATGTTTGTTCGCACCAGTGAGCACCACATGACACGGCATGGCGGTGTATCTCCATCGGCCACCCACAGCTGGGACATAGGTAAACCTGACCCGCCCGGATCAGATGCTCAGGGATGGGTTCGTACAGGGAGTTGAAGCTGACTTGAAGGGGTATCAGGAAGTCGAGGCTTCGGTCAGCGTCGACTACCCCGTGGTCGATCAGAAACATGCGAAACAGACGGTACTCATCAGCCCCGTGAGGACGCGTCCTGCACAGGTCACGAACGTTCTTAACGATCTGCTGAATACGTTCCCAGCCCACCCGGGGGTTGGACTCCAGGGCAATGGCGTTGCACAGCATGCTGGGCTCGTCAGCGAACTTCAGCGCACCTTCATACCCTTGTCTGAGGCGACTATCGAGCCACTGCTCAAGCGGCAAGCTCAAGCATGCGAGCAGGTTGGCGATCGTGCGAGGCGGGGCGTCAGGCTCCAGCCACCAGAGTAAAGCGCTGACCTGTCGAAGAAGATCGTGGCGTGCCCCATGTTGACTGGCGTCCAGCTGTGCAGCTCTTACAATCAAGCTGAGCAAGCGTTGGGCGTCGCTATCCACTGAGTTCATAAGCCCCCCTTGATCTGGAAGCATCTGGCTCTGCGGAGCATCGTGCTCTGCACGTTATTACTGCTGGGTTATGAAGGCTGGATCAATATAGGCATAACCGCAAGGCAACAGATCGGGCGGTTCGCCTGATCCAATCACGTGAACTGCAAAAAGCGCCTAGCAGAAAGCTCCCAGTGGGTACTGTCGTCCTCGAGGTGAGGACTTCCTGACAGGTGGTAATTGTGTAACGACCTTGCAGCGCTATGTTTCGCTGACCGGAGCCCACTCGATAGCGTGGTCATCACTGCACTGCTGGAGGCAGGCATGAAAAAGGATTTTGTCAAAATCTACGAAGACAGCCTGCCGCTTATCAACCAAGCGATCGAAGCATTGCGACGTCTGCATGAGGCTGAAGCGGCAGGCCACCCGGCTGAGTAGATCAGGGTGCTACGAGTGCACGCAGAAAGCCTGTTTCAAGCGGTATCCGCATATCAGCTGCGTGCGATGGGTGTGGCTTCTGCACCCCTCCAGTAATCAGCCTGCTAGCGCCTTCATCACGCTCCTTAAAGCACTGATGGTTGAGTTGGGCTTCTTTGTTTTCATTCTGCCCTACACGATATTATTTACAATTGGGTATTCGATAAAGTGAGTGCGCGCGTCTTTAGCAACAGACGCTTGGCGAATGTCAACGCAAATTCCTGACCCATCCTCAACTGAGGAACGCTTCTCGAAGCTTGGCAGAGCCACCGCCTCACAGCGCGGTGGCTTCATACGGGTTTTTTAGCGCAGGGCCGTTGAACTAATCGCCTGAGTGTTCAGCGATCAAATTTTTGCCGGCCCGTACGGAAGAGTTCACCGTGCAGCTTGACGATTTTTCCGGCGGTCTCGTGAAGGCCTTTGACGACTGAAGCGAATAGCTCTGGCTTATCGATTTCCCATTCTGGAGGGACGGTTTGTCTGTCCGGATTATGAGTGGGGAAGGTGTAGGTGGCGATCTGCTCCAGGTAGTCGCCGACCAACTGATGCAGCTGCGCGCGCATTGTTTCCATTTGCGCATCGATGAATTCGTGCTCGACGTTATCCCATTCATAGTAGAAATGCCTGAGCTGGTCGAGCTGGGAGAGGCGCCAGGAAAAACCGGCCATATTTTGTTCGTTTATGAAACTGATGCTGCCCTTGGTAGGTAACTCGGTTCTGAAGCGCTCGAACAGCTCGGTATCCGCTGCGCGGGGTTGAGCCTCATTGCCTCTAGCGTCGCTGGTTTCAGTCGCGTGCGTCCGTGACCCATGGGATTCAAAGATCGTGTTCAGTGCCACCACAAACGTACTTGCCAGCGCTCTTCTCGTGGGCGCTTTTTCTGCCGCGTCGCTTGCAATAGCGTATGTCGTAATGCGCTTGGATCTGAGGTCGAAGGGCAGCTTCTCTGGGAGGCCGAATGTGGTGTTCATCACCATGATGATGCGGTTCCAGCCCAGAGCCTTGATCGCGTACCCCAGTTCGATTAGCACATTAGGATTCGGTGTCGGCCTTGCTGCCGAGGGGTCGATGATTGAGACATCGCACACGAACACCGAGGCGGCATCGATCTTGTCGAAAATGGAGTGGCTGATGTCCGGTGAGCCAGCCAGGCCAAGTGTGTCTCGGTCGATGACCGGCTCAACGTCGGTCGTGTCGTCTTTGTGTATGTCGGCAATCGCCGTTTCCAGTGCCTGCTGAATGAAATTTCGATTGATGTTGCCGGGGCTGTCAGATTGCCAAGAGTAAAATACGCGATCGTTCATCTCATCACCAAAGTAGTATTCAGCGTTGCCCCTTCCTTCAAGTATCACCTCGTCCAGAGTCGAGATGGCTTGTTCCCTAGGGGCGGCGCGATCGTCGCACGTATGCCCGCCAGCAAGCCAGCGGATCGGTGTCGACGAAGAAGTCCAAATGCCCTGGGTTCCGTGGGGCGAGCAGCGCAGACATCTTGCGAGCATAAAAAAGCCACCACCCGCGTGGGGGTGGTGGCTTCAAGGTGCTGAAAGCCGTCAGAACAGCACCTGTCCGATCAGTGGCGAGGAGTTGGCCTCGTGAGCCTCAGCCTCACCCGCCGATCAAATCCCAGAAATGCGTTGAACGCACGCCTGGGCTGGACTCTGTAGCCCTTAGGCTCTGATACACGCTTACAGGAAGCGCATTATCGTTGCCCAAGAGAAGAAATATCAGTCGACGGAGTCTGTCTTCCAAACCAGCTTACTGGTAGGCGCCCAATGGATGGGCCCCGTAGTGTGGACAGACTCGCCTTGGGAAGAAACCGCTACCGTGGTCGGCATGTCTTTAAGTTCAAACTCATAGATTGCTTCCATCCCCAGGTCTGCAAATGCGACCACGCGGGCATTCGTAATTGCCTGGGATACCAGGTAAGCCGCGCCGCCGACAGCCATCAGGTAGACTGCACCGTGTTGGCTGATTGCCTCGATAGCGATGGGGCCACGTTCCGATTTACCAATCATGCCGAGCAGACCCGTCTCGCTCAGAAGGCGCGGCGTGAACTTGTCCATCCGAGTCGACGTAGTAGGCCCTGCAGGGCCTACCACTTCCTCACGGACGGGATCGACAGGCCCAACGTAGTAAGTGCCGCCGAAACACATGCAGTGTTGCGTTTGCGGGATGGATTCAGCCTTGACCAGATGGTCTCCGAATACCGAGCCCTACGCTCCAGTGTATTGAGGCTGTGGCTGGCACAGGAGACTTCGGTTGAGCATCCCGAGCGCGTTGCTGAGATCATTCGCTTCAACGAGGCCATTGACCAGGCGTTGATGGAGTCTATTGCCGCGTATGGCAAAGCTGTCGAAACCACGCGTAAGCTCGTCCTGGGTGTTCTCGGCCATGATATGCGGGCGCCCCTGACGGCTATAACCATGGGGGCTGGTCTGCTCGCCAACGCCCATCAGATGGGGGTGAGGGAACAGAAAGTGGTCGGCCAGATTTCCGTAAGCGTCGAGCGGGCCAACGACATGGTCAACGACCTGCTCGATCTTGCCCGATGCAACCTCAGCACAGGGATACCCATACAGCGACAAACTTTTGAGCTGAGGGAATTGTGTACTTCGTTCGTAAAGGAGGTCAGCCTGGCTCACCCAGAGGCGACCATCGTCTTCGAAGGCATCTCTTCTCTGTCTGCCAGCTTCGATCCGCAACGTATGGGGCAGGTGATTTCCAACCTAGTCATCAATGCTATACGACATGGGGATGTGAAAAAGCCTATTCAGCTGCGGCTTACTGGATCCCACGGCGTAGCGCAGATTGACGTTCACAACTGGGGGAGCCCAATTTCGCCCGATGAGTTGCCCTACCTATTCAACCCCGAGGCTCGCTTGGCGCGGGCCACGGATGACTCAGAAAACACCCATGGATTGGGGCTGGGGTTGTTCATCGCCAATGAAATTGTCACGAGCCATGGAGGCACGATAGACGTGATGTCAAGCGATGAAGACGGCACAACCTTCAAGGTCGCTTTCCCTCAAGGAAGCTAAGATATTTTTCGAGCTTGGCGGCGGTTTCTACCGAAAATGAACATCCTATATACCCCACTTTCGCAATCTGCTGTTACAGCTTGACCGGCATGTATCGTTCTTGGTTCATGAGGTGGTGTCAGCGAGACAAGCTCATGCTCAGGAACGGAAAATATCCCCCATGGGCAAAGAAGCCCTGACTGTCGAGACGAATTTCCATATCTCGCATCAGGCAAAGACCCCCTTCCAGCATGCGTAAAGGCTGCTCGCGCAAGCGACGCGCGCGCCCATTGACCGGTGACCATCATGGGCTGAATGAAAAGGGCTGGATCCAATCTTGTATTTTTTCATGGTCAAACGTACAGTGATGGCCTCTTGAAGGCATCGTCAATGCTTCGCATGTCGCTGGCTGACAGGAACTGAGTGATTGCTGTTGTACCGGGCCAAGCACGCAGCAACCTGCCGTGCAAGAGGAGCGTTTGATCATGCAGGCATTGCTGTCTTACCTGATGGGGATCGGCACTAAACTCGTCAATTTCCTAACCCGAAAGCGCAACATTGGCTTGGGCATTGCGGCGGTTGGTGTCGGCATCATCGCCATCGTGGGGGCGGGCAGCTTCACCCTGGAATTCCATCAGTTCTTCGGGGTCATCGAAGCGTTCAAGTTTTCAAACGAGGGCGGACTGAGCGACTTCCTCAGCACCCTCTGTGCGTACTTTGGACTTCTGATCATCGCCATCGGTGTCTCCATGGCGTATAGCGACTGGCGCAATGAGCGCAAGGAGCGCGAAAGAAAGCGCGTAGTGGTAGTAGAACTGCGAGGCCTGGTGGATACCTCTGATCATCCATTGCTGGAAGCAGTCCCCGAAAGTCTTGTCGGTCAGCGTCGCAGTCTACTGCTGGATGTCAGGCAGAAGCTCTCATCAAACCCGCCTCAGGTTGCCCAGGTGCTGGATGAGATCTATCTGATGCCTCGCTTCCTAAGAAGCATCCGGGAAGAAAACGCCCGGGGGGATGTCCAAGTAGTCGCCGGCGGCATCATGCAGGTACCGCTGCTGTTCTTCACAGGCGTTGTGCTCGAAGACGAGGGTAATATCCTGGTCATGGAGTGGGATCGCATCAACTCTCGGTGGGGCGAACTTGCCGAAGCTGACTCCGGCGATCGCTTCGCCATCACCGGCCTGGAAAACGTTCAGCCGGGCGGTGAAGTGGTGGTGGCAGTGTCTGCGAGCTACGTGGCATCGCTCCCCGATATCGAAAAAGCATTTCCTGGCGTTCCACTGGTGCACCTGCGCCATCCCAAGGCACTGCCGAATCAGCTGTGGTACGCGGGCGAGAACGCCGCGTTGCAGAATCAGTTCCTGCAGACCCTTGGCCAATTGGAAGGCCTGAAGGTTTCCATGGTGCACCTTATCCTGGCGGCGCCAGCCAGCATCTGTATCAACTTTGGCCGCCGATATGACCCGCACAACATGCCCCCGCTTCGTTGCTATCAATGGCAGCGTGCCGAAGAAAATCCATACCCCTGGGCCGTAGAGATGCCATCCGCACCTGAGCAGCCTGGCAAGTACGTCCAACACTTCCTTCCCGAATTTGATGCCACCAAGTGAGGTGAACATGGCTGTCCAGTCGCAACGGCGTTCCAAAGTGCTCCCAGGCTTGCGGGAAAAAAGCGAGGCCAGGCAGTGGGAGAGCTTCATCGTATCGATGCTGAAGAAGCTGGAGCTTCCTGAAGCCAAGCGGCAGGCGGCGGAACGCAGCTACAAGCGATTCGGCCTTCACATTGCGCACAAGCTCGGCATGTCCACCGATGATGTCCACGTCGTGGTGCAAGGCTCGATGCGCACCCAGACCACCATCGCTGGCGATGGGCGTGAAAATTTTGACCTCGACGTGGTCGTGAAGCTCAGCGGTTCCCGGTTCACGAACCTGACGCAGTCAGAAGGGTTCTTCCAGCTGTTCGGGGCAGCACTGGAAGGCATTGATGGAGCAGGGGAGCCAGAGCCAAAAAATCGTTGCTGGCGCCTCCCGTACCCGGGGGAGCCGTTCTACTTCGACGTGACACCAGCCATTCCTCTGTCAGCACATATCACGGGTACAGACCTACGCGTGCGCGATAAAACAAGCGTATGGAGCCCGTCCAACCCCGAAGATTTCGCCAACTGGTTCTGTGCAATCGCGGCGAAGCGCTTCCCGTTCCAGATGATCGCAATGGATGAAGCGATCAACATGCGTACCCAGGTGGATCCGATACCCAACGCGCCAGTGGCACTTGATGACATTTTGCGCCGGCTTGTTCAACTGATGAAGCTGCACCGCGATTACCATTTCAAGCGTCAGCCGGATCACATCCGCGAAACCAGTCCAATCTCGATCATCTTGGTGACACTGGCGGGCCAGGCTTACGACGATCTCCTGCAAAACCACCCTTATGGCCTGCATTCCTCGATTGAGGTGGTGATGGAAATCATTGCCCGGATGCCTGACTTCATTGATCGCAGCCATGGGATACGAGTTAACAACCCGGCTATGCCCGGCTTCGTGAAAGAGAACTTCGCGGATCGGTGGAATACCGACGGAGGGGCTCGCAACAAGAGTTTCAACGAGTGGCATGAGCGTCTGACCCAAGACCTTGAAGCGCTGTTCTCCGTTGGGCAAAGCAAAGCTGCAGAAGAGCGGGTAAGGGCGATCTTCGGTGAGACTGGGGTTCGTGCATGGAAAGGCAGCCAAGCGGCAGCAGCTCCCGCGGTCACTGCCCCTGCGATTCTGGCCGGCCTAAAGGCGTCGTCCCCGACATCCAGCTCTGGCCAGCCAGTGCAGCCGCGGAAAACTGGATCGAGGGATACCCTTGCCTGACGGGACTGTAGCGGTGACGCCCTTTGAAGCCGCTGCCGCGATTGTCAGGCAGTGGCTGGATGGAAACGGCGCCGTGTTTGCCAAGCGCTCAACTAAACCCCAGCGCGTCAAAATGGACGCTTGGGTGATCGAACTGGATCATCCAGCAGTGGGGAAACAATCGGTGCAACTGTCGATCCTATCGGACTTCCCGGTTACTCCTCCCTTGATTCATGTCGATCCATCACTCTGCTTGGTGTGGCCACATATTGAGGAGGATGGGAAGTTCTGTCACGGCGTTGAACCTGCTCCCGGGGACTTCGCATCACCGATTCAAGTGGTTGAAGATGTCCTCGACAGGCTAGCGCAGTTCTGGGTTAACACGCAGAATCAGGCCTGGCTTGAAAGCGAATTTCAAGCAGAGCGTCTGTCTTACTGGCTGCGTTTTTGCTCAATACGCCACAAAGTATTGGGTTATCAGCCGCCGGCGACGACCCGAGTAATGATGCACCCGCTGTCACAGGTGACTGAAGGCACAGTGGCTGGCTACTTCCCTAAGGGGCAGAACGCTGGGACATCCGCTTTGGTGGTCACCCAGGGCAGTGAAGACCCTCATCAGCTGGCCCAACGGCACAGATGGGACTTCGGCACGTTAGCGCGTGGTTGCGCGCTATTCGTACCTCTCCCAGATGGTAGTCTCTGGACGCCTGTAGTCTGGCCCACCGACTTCGTGGGCCTTTCGGCCTTGGTCGACTACCTCGCAGATGAGCCGGGGCGGTTCACCAAATGGATCACCAAAGTCCGTGATGGCAAGAACAGGCAGCAATCACTGACCGTCATCTTCGCCGAAGCCACAGTCTGCTACGGCTATCTGATTTCGCCGTCCATGATTGATCGACTCATGCCACCCAGGGTCACTCCCTTCAGGGCAGAGCGTGTCGACGCAGACTGGGCATTGGCTCGAGATACTGGATTGGCGATTGTGCACAAACGACGAAGCTCGCGGGCCTTGCTATTGGGTTGTGGGTCGCTGGGTTCCCCTGTAGCCGAGCTACTGGCGCGGGCGGGGGTCGGCACGATCGATATCGTCGACAAGGAAGTTTTCGAGGCAGCTAATTGCGCTCGCCACGTATTAGGGGCCAATGCCATTGGCCAGGCCAAAGCTGACTCGGTCAGCCAGAGGCTTACCGCACTCATACCTCAAGTGAAGATCAATCCCTTCCATGAGACTGTCACCCAATGGCTAGCTGAGCACTGTGAGACAGACGCCTATGACCTCGTGATTGACTGCACGGGTGAAAGCACGACTAGAACCGTCCTATCTCTTCTTCGCGAAACGCTGCTGGGGGAATGCGCAACGGTGTATGCGTGGATGGAACCCTTCTGCGCTGCAGCCCATGTCGTCCACGTTTCAGCCAAGGATACATGGCCCGCTGATGACCCAGTTGAACGGGTGAATGTAGCGAGCTGGGGGGCTAACGGGGTGATAAAGCTTCCTGCATGTAGCACCAGTTTCAGCACCTATGGCGCTGCCGATGCCTGGCAAGCTGCTGGGTTCGTCACTGAGCGCGCGTTGTCGATTCTGGATGCGCCGGATTCACCCTCTCAGATTTGGAGCTGGGTGAGGGCCTCGAGCTTTTTTGAGCGTACTGGCGCCGCCACCAGGCTGAGTGATCTCGTGCCTCACTCTGATGATCCGTTTCATGCGGTTCAGATCATCAGGGACTTTCCGGAGACACTCAGCCATGCATGAGCACAGCCTGCGGTACCGAATTCCAGGCGCTCAATGGCAGATCGAGTTCCCCGCTGAATCTGTACTGATACTGAAGCAGCATGTCCAACACGATTTTAAAACCGCTGAGGCAGCAGGGCAGCTCTACACCAGGGACGTCAATGGCCCAGTGATACGCGTCGAGAGGGTTACCAATCCCGTTTCACGATGGGCTCGCTATGCCGGGGTGAAACTGGATCTCAAGGTTGTGAAGAAGGAGCGCGAGCGCTTGTTTCAAGAGGGGCTGCACTGCCTGGGTTTCTGGCATTCCCATCCCGAGGCCCAGCCACGCCCGTCGCAACCAGACCTTGCCATGGCTGCGGATCAGGCCCGTGCCGGCATTGATGACTTCGCGGGATTGCTTTTCGTGATCATAGGTAACGCTCCTTTTCCCCAGGGGCTTGCTGTCTGGGTGCATGACGGCTCCACGCTCTGGAGTGCCGAGCACGTCGTGGACTGAAGATAGGCTCACACACCAAGTGCGCGGTCGGCTAGGACGTCCTGCGCTGTAACCGTTATCCAGGATGACCCCCATGTCTCGCTTTGAAAGCATACTGACCAACATCGTCGCCCACTCAGCCCTGCCGCTGGATGCATATGAAACCGCAGTGGATCGCTACCAGGGGTTTGGAAAGTGGCTCGAGCGGGACGATTCCCCTCTTAAGGACAATGATATACACGCGTTCCCTCAGGGATCATTTGCTTTGGGAACCGCAGTTTCACCGGTAAATCCTGCAGATAGCTACGATCTCGACTTTGCGTTCAAATTCCGCAAGGGCGTTTCGATCGACACGCATACCCAGAAGCAGATCAAGCTGATGCTTGAGCGCGAGTTGGAGCTCTATCGCCTCCACACCGGTATAGCAGAGCCCCTTGAGGAGAAGCATCGCTGCTGGCGACTTCTATACCCAAGCTTTCATTTGGATATCGTGCCTTGCATTCCCGCTCACGAAAAGCAGCGAAGCCTGTTGGTCGCCTCGATGGAGAGCATTGGTACCGCAACCGAGGAGGCTCAAAGCATTGCGTCGTTGGCCGTTCTGATCACGGACAATGAAAGTGCCACGTTTGAGCAGATTGATAGGAACTGGCTGGTGAGTAACCCTGATGGGTACGCTCGATGGTTTGCGGCCCGGTCACAGAACCTCAACTCAGTGTATTCGGCTGAGGCGTTTGTCGAAGCTGTTCCCTATTTCAGTCAATCCACCAACCTGCAGCGTGTTATCCAGCTACTCAAGCGACATCGCGACGTAATGTTCAAACTCGAACCCGACAGCAAGCCCATTTCTGTGATCATTACAACGATCGCTGCACAGGCATACCAACCTGCACAATCTCTGGAGCAGACGTTGGAAATGGCAATGGCGGGGCTACGCAGCTTCATTGGGAGCAATGTGCATGTCCTGAGGAATCCAGTCGACCCCAATGAGAACTTCGCCGACCGCTGGGATGATCCTCGCTACGCTGACCTTCAACTCAAGCAGAATTTCCACAATTGGGTCATACAGCTGGGAAAGGACATCGACTTTATCAAAGCCGCGCAAAGCGAGCAGGAGGCGATGAGTAGGGTCAGAGTAAAATTTGGGGTTGAGCTGAGTGAGTTGTTACCTTTTGAGGGTCTTGGCGGGACGGACGAGCCCTATGCCGCGCTGCCGACCACGTTTGTGACAGCGCCTCCACGGCCATGGGGGATAGGCCGGTGATTGACCCTTCCGTTGAAGATTTTCTCCTGACTAACCCAGGTATGGGATATGGCCCTGTAAGCCGAGGCGTCCAACACATCTCGGGACTTTTCAGATTTCGAGCCCGGTCGAGCCGCCTCTCTTACATTGAAGATGAGTTTTGGCTGCGTATTAGTCTCAGTGCCCCGCTGAAAACGGCGCTTCCAGAGGTTTTCGAGGAGGGCGGACGGATACCCAGGATTGCAGCCAACCATATAAATCCGGACGACTCGCTGTGCCTGGGTTCTCCACTGCGCCAACGTCTTGCTATGTGCGGTAGTACGACACTGCAATCCTTCGCAGAAAGCTGTGTGGTGCCTTTTCTCTACACACGAGTTCTGCGCGAGCAAGGCATGCACGTCTTTCCATTTGGAGAGCTTGAGCATGGGGCAGCTGGGCTGGCTGAGGACTATCAGGATATTTTCCAACTTGAAGAGCGGGCACAACTCGAGCCCCTGCTGAAGCTACTCCTCATGGATGCTGCAGCGGCTGACACAAAGATGTGCCCGTGCTGCGGTTCCAGGCCATTTGGCTCATGCCTCACAGGCATCAAAGCCCGCCTCATTGCAAGTGACTTCAGCCAGCAAGAACTCAGCACTGCGTACAGCCAGCTTTTTGATGAGTGATGGAAAGGGCCCTTTAGCCACGATAAGGATGCGGCACCTACCTGCGATGTGGTCAGACACCACGTCGACCCGATCAGGTGTTGCGGGCTCTGTATTTCGTTAATCCACAAACGCCAACTCGGTTTGCATGCCCGAGGAGCCGGTCGATCGGTGAGTGGCGGGGCGCGCTGGCATATTTCTCTGGCTGATCGTAGGGCTTTCCATTCCAGATACCCGCAATCCGGTAAGACCGTCACCCTGGTGGAGCGATGACAGCTCAGACTCCAATTTTCTGATCAGCTCCCCTACCGACTCACCCGAACTCTCACTCAATGTCAGCGTGAGCAATGTGAGGGGACTTAAGTCCAGGTGCTGGCTCAATTGCTCGAGCTTGTCCAACGTGATGCTGGATTTACCGGTTTCGAGCTTGGACAAGTAGGTGCGGCTGCTGACTTCAGCGAATCCCCGCTGACTCATATTGCGCGTCGTACGCAACGCTCGAAGCACGCTTGCAAACGCAGATTTCAGTGACATCCATCTTTCCCAAAATGAGATTACTGGTCAGATCATCATGCTGTTACGCGTTCATCATACCTTTTACGCCTGGAGGAGTACATTTGTACTCTTAACGAGTTCGCACGACGCCGCTGTGAGCGCCGTGGCAGAATGCTCGAGCCTGAGCAGCGGTCTCGCACCCTTTGACCGGAGGCTAAAGATGAAAGTGAGCAAAGGATCGCAGTCATGGAGCAGCTGAACAGAGCCAAGCGCTACCTGGGAAAAATAGAGCGCTTTTACAGTGGGGTGATCTCATCGGCCTGTCATGACGAGGACGCCTACCTTGACGATATGCTCTCCTTTTTCATCCACTGCTACCACGTTCGAGACTGGGCTATTCACGGCGCAGCACTGCACAGCCGAGAGATCGACGCATTCATCAACAGTCATGAATCCTTGAAGATTTGCACGGATCTGGCCAACGGCTCAAAGCACTGCAAGCTTACGCGCGCACCACGGACTGGCTGTCAGCCGTCAATTGCCAACGGTGGAGTGGAGTACTCCACCTGGTACGCAAGGGATGGTGGTGGCGAGGGTCTGAAGTGCAGCTACGTCGTCATGAGCAACGGCGTCGCAATGGATGCCCTGCAGCTGGGGCGTGACTGCATAGCGCTCTGGGATCAATTCCTCGAAGGATCAGGCGCCCGGTAGACGAGCCTGTTTTTTCCCCCACACAACCATCGAATGATCTATCAACCCTCAACCACCGGGAATTGCCATGATCCCTTCGTCCCGCTTCGCAGAACACGCAACCAGTAGTATGAAGCTGATGAGCTTCTACCTCAGTCGTGATCGGGTGCTAGCGTTGCTCCACAATCAACAACTGCCCTCATACGTGAGGATGGCGCTTCAGGGGCAGAATGTCTCGATGGCCTCTGCCATCTTGTCTAATGAGCTTGGCGCCTACGTTCTGGATGCGATAACCACGAGCTCGATCAAGACGCTTGACCAGTTAGAGCGAGATGGCCAGCTCGCAGAAGGATCGTTGTTCATGCACTACGGCCAAGTGTCGGGTAAAGGATTTTCCTGGGCCAACAAGACGCCCGCTCTGTGTCTCACGGGCAGACTTGAGTATGCCTTGGCGGGTAAAAAGCTGATCGTCGATTTCACGAAAAATGGACTCATCAACGACACCGCCTACACACGCATGCAAGGTCTGACCCGCCTATTCATCTTTGGATATGTCACTCAAATTGACGACTACACCATCCGTGCTGTTCCGTACGTCATAGGGGATCTGGTCAAGGCAGCACCTGCATTTCCCGCCCCCATCATCACCACCTTGGAGTTGCGCCCTCAGGAAATCCAGCAGTTCGCGAGCATTAATGGCTCCGGGATGCCAAGAGGAGCGGAATTTCAGAGAATGAAGGAAGTGCCCGAACGCACCGTGAAGGCGCTGTTGTGCAGCCTGTTAGAGGAGCCCGACGTGCCGGCTGACTGGGGAGGGGAAGAATGTGATCTTCTCTCCAATAACCTTCTCGTTGGAGGCCAGCGCCAGCTCGGAGCGTTCCTTCTGAAGGGGCCGGCCAGGTTTCATGAAATGAAGCCCTCTGATCTGGGAAAAAATGCTGATCAGCTCTACCGGCTCTTCAATATTCCCGCTCAGATCTATGTAATTCAACACTGCCACAAGATCGGCGCTGCGGTGCGCAAACAGGCCTTGGCACTGGCGTTCACCCAAAATCTCGTTGCGCCCTGCCGTATCTGTTTTCTCGATGGCGTATCGACAGCACAACTGCTGCAGGCTAACGGATTATGGCCCTCCCGTAGCTAGCGAACTCGCCTGGGCAAATCCTCAGCAATAAATCAGAAAATCGAGGGTTTAGAGGTCTGACTTTTTCCAAATGTCATTAACAGTTGACCGCGCAATCCCCAGGCTCTCGGAAATTTCTCGCTTGGATTTTCCAGCAGCTTTTGCCTCTAGAACAGCTTGAACCTTGGCAGGATCGGTGCGACGCCCAGGGGTTTGGATGACGACATCGCCGTCTCGATAATGGTCAGCTATTTGGGCATCGATCCCCAGATCTGAGATTTTCTGTAGCTCCGAATTCAAGTAATCAACATATTGAGCAGGCGTCACGCCTTGCTCCAAGCGCGAGGCGTACGCCAGCAGTGCAACCGGGTCGATCCCGAGTCGACCAGCCAAAGTTTCCAGCGTGACGAGCGTCGCGCTTGCCTTCGCATTTTCCAGGTTATGGATGTGTCTGGCCTCGACTGCGCCGGAAAACTGCTCTTGAGACAGGCCTCGCGCGACACGAACGAGCCGAAGCACGGCAGCCAACGGGCGCATGAGCGACATGGGTAATCCTCGAAAACTGAGGATGTAGCCACATTGCCACCTACGGAACTATGCAATATAGCTCCTGTTACCGTATGGCGAAGCGCCATATGCCATGTGCCTTCCAGATTAAAGGGCTGTCGTCTGGTCGGTAACAGCGCCCCCCTAATGTCTGGCGCTGACCGCATGATCAATAGACCCCTTCAAAAGCCCCTAGCAGATCGTGCGTAACAGCTACCACGGCACGCTGGGGCTCGCCTGGGCGTGATTGAACATGCCAGATCAGGCCGCTTTCCAATGGAGTGAAGCATGTCCGACGTCAGCATCGTCACCGGGAAACTCGAGGTTGTAGGCCCTTCAAGCGACAAACCTGACGGCTCCGAGTACACCTATCTCCGGTTCAGTCAAAAGAACGGGGCTACTAAACTGATGAAGAAGGTCGGGGTAGGGCAGTTGGTTGAGTCCTACCTGCGTCCGGGCATCGAAGGGCAATTTTTCTTCGTCAAACTGGGACGCCTCGGGCACATCCTCTTCGCGGTGAAAACTACAGACGGGCAGAAGATCTATGAGGAAAATGGATTCTCAAGCTGGATCAGAAAGATGCGCCTGAGTGCCTTCGTACTCCTTTTACTGTTCTTACCGCTTAGCTTCGTGGGGCTGCTGATGGGAGGGTATCTCGGGGTCATCGTGCCAATCGGCTTCGTCTACGTCATGTGGAAGCTCGCAGTGTCGTTCCCTAAAGTGCTCAACGAGAAGTTCCTGCGTGAGCACCTCGATCAGCAAGGCTTCGCGAGCTGACTAGGGACTCTTGTTCCGCGCTGGCACAATCCCAGCGCGGCCATCACTTACAGTCTCAGGGAAAAGATCTGGTGGCGCGTTCAGCGGACAGACTTTTCGATCAAATGAAGAACGATCGCCGCTACGTTTCTCGCATCATCGATTCCGCGATGGTACGTTCCTGACCAAGGCAACCCCAACTGCTCCACGCTGGGCTTCAAGCCACCTGGCCGCTTCGCATAGACCTGCTCAAACCAGTCCTTGACGTTGTAATGCGCGAGAGCCTCCAGAATGCTGGAGCTCTGATTGATTCTCCCATCGCGCCGAATCTGGGTAGCGTCGTATTTACCCCAGGATACCCAGGCAGCGTTTTCGTAGCTCCTCGAGAAATCATCAACCTGCTGCATGACCTCGACAAACCCTGGCGCTGTATCAATATCGCGTTGGTTGATCGTGGTGAGTGCTTTGCAAAATGATGTGAGGAGGGGGTGCAGGCGTGGTCGGATGAAGCTCTGAAAGCTGTCCACCACACGGTGTTCTCGCTGATCCACTACCACTAGACCAAGCTCAATTGTCTCCATTTCATCAGGCGTTACGATCAGCGGCCTGGCAGGCTCGTCCTGCCCCACATCATCGCAGGTGGCTTCGAGGTCTACGCAGAAGAGGTACCGATAGCGGCTGATGCATTGCTGAATATTCTCTTGAGGATAATGGTGGGGCATGGAATTGCGCTCGATCAGTCGGTTTCATCAGGCTATCCAGTTCTCGGCAACGCTGGCAATGCCTGAACCAATGCGCCACCGAGGCGTCTTGTGAACGAACAATCGCTCACGAAGCGAGAAGCTCAGTTTTCGAAAGCCCCCACTTACCTTAGGCACCAGCGCCTTCTTTGTGAGTCGGCGCGGGAGCCAGCATCACGCCCGCGGATCAATCCGCGGTTTCTTTAAGCACCAAGGCAGCCCCTTTGGCCAGCCCCCCTATAGCCACCTGACCTTTAGGTGTCCAGGGAAGGTTTTTGGTTGGATTGATATAGATGCGAAGCTCAGTCTCATATCCTTCCTCCAGGCCAGAGACGATGACCAGGTAGAAGTTGGTTTTGCTTTCTTCAGCGCGGCGGAACTCGGCTTCGGTGAGGGTGATTTCACCAGGCGCTCCGCGAGCGAACGACTTCATCTCGATGAATGTGCTCTTATCCAAAGCTCCGTCAGCACCGATTCCTCTGCAGGACTGTAAATCAACCAGCACAGCATCGTCCCGCTGCAACGAAGCTTCCAGATAAGCCCACGCTTTGGTCTGCAATTCTGCGGAGGAGTACTGCTTGTAGGCGCTTTCTGGCACCGACGTAGAAGGTGCTCTTTTGGGTGTAACGGGCGGCTTTGACAAAGGGTCAGTTTTGCGCGGCTGCGGCCCCTTATGTGCAAGGCTGCTCCCATCTACGGTTTCGACAGTAAATTGGAAGTCGTGAGGCAGCGCCTTCAGCTTACGTGTCTGGATGGGGCGCTCAGCACTGTCCGTGATAGACGTAGCGCCGGCATCCCGCTTGATGATGCGTTTACGATTACTGCCTTTCAAACGCTCCTGTTCGGCAATCAACATGTCAAGACTGGTCTCCTCAGCATCAGTCGCCAGATTGATGTCGGGGAAGTATTCCCGGTCTTGGCTGGTAGCCCAGGCGGAAACCCACGCGAGCGCAATTTCACGCATGCACGTACCATCGCCCAGACCCGCGATCGCGACGCCCCCATACTCGCTCCTGCCGATGAATTTCTCGTCATCGAAATGCACCGCGAGATCGGATAAGTGGGAGTAGGCATGTAGCTGAATAGAAATTTGCCGCGCCCCCTGGGGGGCTGCGTTAACGATCAGCTGTCCTGGCAGATGCATATTGAGTGTCGCGTTTTCAAACCGATTCCAAGGCTCCATCGCTTTGTAAGAGCGCTCATCATCTCTCGCAAGATCAGCTTTCAGTATGCGAAGTGCAGCTTGGAAACGGAATTCGAGCTCGTCATTGGTCACATTCGTTTTCGCCGGGGCAGCTGCAGCGAATGGGAGTCGCTCCAGGCCCGCAGCGTTCACGAATCGAGAAATGGTGTCAGCCGCACAGGGTGGCGTCCACAAGGCGATCTTTTCGGATCGAAGATTTGAGTAGTGTGAGTAATACAGAGGACGCTTGGTTGTCCAGGTATCGCCTGACCGTAATGGCAGCAGGCTCAGGCTTCGACGATCTGCGGCAGTCGCTTTGTCCAGCTGCCTGTCCATGTGCCGATAGATGTCCAGCAACAATGCGTCGTGCTTCGGGTCGTACGCGGTTTTCGCTAGGGATTCCAGCTCACGAATACAGCTTTTCAAGTCAGGATGACTGATGCCCAACGCGTTCCACAAAGGGGTAAGGCTGCGGTCATACAGAACGAAAGGTTGTCTGCCATGGAAGATGTCTTTGCCGGCAAAGACCGCTCGCATGCTGAACCATTCCTTGCTGCCCCTGGAGGTTGTGACGCAGGGCGCAATCAGCCCTTTTTGAGAGCGCTGAATGCCAAATTTGCCACGTAGGCTTCCCGCCTGCATGTCGCCGATCATCGCTTCATGCGCGACGGTAGAACCGCCCTGTGGGCAATGACCAGCCAGAGCCTTGTACAACCTCATCAGGCTGACGTCATCAGATGACGACGTGCTCCTGGCACGCTCAAGAGCCGCTACCAGCTGTGAAACGGGCGGATTGACGCGCATTCCCAGCGCGCGCGCAAATTCGCTATTGGCGTCGGTTTCTGTCAAGCCACTGGCAAAATCCGTGTGATGCTCGTACATCGCGAGTGTGACCTTCGTCTCGACGATGAGGGTGCCAGGTTTACACGGTGTACCTGCGTAGTTGGGGTACCACGCATTGTCAATCAACCTTCCGAGCCACGTGGTGGGCACCGGCGAGCTATCGCTCCTGCCGCTTTCTCGGTAAGCGAAGGTTCTGCTATACGGCTCGAAGGAGAGCCAGTTGCTGTCGATACAGCGAAACAGGGCTATCGCTCTTTCAACGGCGGTGGGGGCGGCCACTGGCGCCGAAGCACGAGATTTTCCGCCTCTGCGCGATACAGGTTGGGCTGGGCTCTGGCGAATGTGGCGTATGACGGCATCAAGATCAGGCGAGGCGAAATCACGCCGCAGGCCGCCGCGTGCTCGGCCCAGGAAACGGCGTGCTGCATATTGGGACGGGAGCACGATGTGTGCGGAGTCCGTCGTGGCTTCAACAAGGCGAGGAGAAACCTCGGCGCCCAGCAGTGACAGAAAGCGCTTTACACCTCGCTTTCGACTGGTAGCAACTGAATCGCCCTGGATGCCCCGTTGTTCTGCTCTGCTGATTTTGAACACCTCGGCATAGCTGGGGGACGCCCATAGCAGCTCAGGGGTGGTTCCAGCTGCCTTCGACCACGTATCTTGCGAATCAGCGATGGAGGCTGGCAGGTATACGCTGGTCGGCGAGGCGAGCACCTTCGAAACTGTTGATCGACCATCCTCGAGTGCAACATAGCTGAACGCGTCAATCAGCAGTGCCGCGCCTACCTCCGAGCCCAAGTCACTGTTCTTGGTATCAACGTGCTCAAACAGGTCTCGCAGATCGAGTAGGTCTTGTTTATCGGCTGTGATGGGATCTTGCGCGAATCGCCTGGCAAACGCTTCAAGCACGTCCTGGGCGGCTACGGCTGTCTTGTAATTGGCGTTCTCTGATAGCCACTCGATGAGGGAGGCGTACGGTGTAGCAAGCAGAAGAGGGTGAACTACATTCGTCAGATGATGGCGAGCTGCAAAGCCAATTGCGGGTGGCTGCCCCGTTAGCCACGAGTCGGCTTCGTCTTCGGCTTTGGCTTGTGTACGCCGCCCGCTTGCAAGCGGCACCCATTGAGCGCCCAGCAGCAGATAGTCTTCGTCCAGTTCGAGGCATTTTATAGCCATGTCCAGGAACCACGCCGGCGATTTTTGCTCGAATCCGTCCTGGTCACAGTGTTCGAATACATCCGCAAGCGCGAGAGCGTGTGAAATGGAGAGCGCTTTCAGGACGACACGCCAACGTCCATCTCTGTCCCGCATCCACTCGGGCAGCATCGGCAACCCGCTCACCGCGAGGTGGTCAGCTTCCGTCAGCATCCCGTCGATCGACTCATCGCAGTACGAAATCTGACTCAGCGCATAGCGGCCATCAATGAGGGTGGGACACGCTTTGAAAGCCTCAATCGCTTTGCTCCATTGTTCATGGAACAATTTGTTGAGCCAGTCCGAACTGCTGTCCGTCTTCGCGCCGACAGGGATGGCCAGCCAAGCAAGCGTATTGCGTTGCTGGGCTAGATAGATGGCCAGCTCACCTAAAAACTGCCCGGATGCCTCAGTCAACCACTGGTTCCAGGCGCCGTGAATCATGTCCTCTCGGGAGGTGGACGGGTCAAACTGTGCGTCCAGAGAAAACGCCGCATTGGTGTGAATCTTGGTGGGCAGCGCGATGTGGATTCGTCCATGAGCCCTACCATCTACCGGTATCGCAACACCAATGGGCGTGAAATCGCCGGTCGCCTTGGCAGCGCGTGCCTTACCGGCTGGAACCTTCACGTCACAAACGAAGCGCTCCCAAAGGTTGTCGTCCACCAGGAAGGTTGAGTGAGTGACACGGCTCTGCTGCTTACCAAGTGCGAGTTTGAAATGGCGATCGGGTTGAGTCTGCTGGATTGCAAGATGCTTGAGCGAAATGCCCTCATCCAGATCGAATAAGGTGATCGCGCGGACGTTATCCAGGAAAACCAAGTCACTGGGGGCCCAATCATCGAACCAGGCTTCCAGAGAATCGATGTCATAGTCTGGAGAGAGATCGACGCTCACCATGGTATGACCGGCGTTGGGGTCGTAAAAACCCCTGATCGCCTCGGCTTCCTCCACCATGGCCACGTGGTCATCGCGTGAGCCGAAATGGAAGGGGGCGCTGTGGACTGTCAGGTTGTCGCCGAGCTGGGTGAGGGTTTTGAGGCCGATCCCGAACCGCCCTTTAAGCACCGCTGACTGCTGCTTGGTGGAATAGAACGGGTAGATCATCGGTAGCACGTGGGGCAGTTCAACGGGCAGACCGTTATGGACGATCACCAGCTGCTTATTGCCTTGAACCGTTTGCACCCCGAACTGCACGGCAGTGGCATCAAGGTCATCAGCATTCTGGATAACCTCGCGAAGCCCTTGGTAGGGGTCGGTATTCAACCGTTTGGCGCCCTGATTGCCGCCCTTGAGGAGGGTGGTCAGGATCTCGGGCTGCTCGCGCTGAAGCTTAACAAACTCAGTTAACGCGGCATTCGCATACGCTTTGCTGCGCAGCGTCGTTTCCTTGAAGGTAGAAGCTGAGTTGAAGCAGGCTGTAGCGTGCAAGCGTCCGAGTTGCTCGTCCATAATGGACTACTCCATGAAGGCATTTTGAGATCGGTCGAGCATAGACCGGCTTTGGGGCGAGTTCCATGGATGCAGTACGCTTCAAATGAGTGCCGCCACTGATGTCTGAGGGCGACCAGAGGATTGCTCTGTTCGTATTTGCATACCTTGCCAAAAAAGCCAGAGTCCAGGCCTTCGCCCGCATCCATTGGCCTTCGCAATGACGCGCGCCTATCGGCACTACTAGCGATTGAGTGCCTCCGTCGCCGGCGGCTCCTGGCTGACCTCGCACGCTGGCGGAGCAGGTGTTTTTTGCTAATGCACTTGCCTACACGTGGACGGGTAGCTGTTGCGGGGAAACTCATCAACGGCTTTATCCATAGCCTTTTTCGTGGGGCGTCAATCAGCCACTGAACTCATATCTGGATCCGGCGCGGCGTCAAACGCTGCAAGGTATCGCACTGGGCAACCGTGACTGATTGCGTTCTCTCGGAGCCTGTGCGAAAAATGCTGGCCTGTAGCCACCGATGGTGACCCAGGGCGCGCCTCATATTGCACTCAAGGCCGGTAGTGGCGCACGGAACCAATCCAGGACAAGCGAGGCAAGGATGCGTAGGTTGATTTCACTGCTGGTGATGTACTGCCTCTTCAGCATGCTGCTTATCGCGGCGATCGGGATGGCGACGACGAGCCTGTTGGCAGGCTTGGCCATGTTGATAGCTGCGCTGCTGTTCCTGCCGCCAGTCAACGATTGGTTTACCGCCAAGACAGGCAAACCACTAACGCCAGCCTTTCGATTTCTGGGCCTCATAGGACTTATCGTTCTGTCGAACGCCGCGCTCAACGCACAGTTGAAGCAGGACAACATAGACCGAGAAGTGAGGGCCGCTGCTGATCAGAAGCAACAAGCGGAGAAGGAAGCCCAGGAGCAGCGTGAGTATTTGGCAGCTCATCGCCCGCAAATTCTGCAAGAGATGCAGGGCAAGGTGGCGAACAAGGATTATCAAGCAGCGGCGGTGCTGGCCCGAAAGTACCAGGGGCTGGGAGATGCGGAAGTGGATGCAATCGCAAAAACTGCATTGGAGGGCGAAAAATCACTCCTGGATCAACAGCGCAAAGCTTCCCTTGTAGCCACGCTGAAAACGTTGAAACCACAGCAATACCAAGAGCTCGCCAGCACCTATCGCCAACTGGCCGCCCTGGAGCCTGACAACGCTCGCTATATTTCAGAGGCTAAACGCCTCGCCCAGCTCGTTACCGATCAGGAAGCTATTGCCAAGCAAAAGGCTGCCGAGCATGAGGCCCGAGAGACGCAGCGCAATGCCGGCCTGCTATGGAACTACGTGGAGTCGGATGACTCAATGACGGGCAAAAAGATCAAATTCGCGGTGGTCGATTCGACGAATTCCGTGGATTTTGGTTTCCCGTACAACGGCTCTCAGCGCGGCAAGCTCAGCCTGCGTAAGCATCCCCGCTGGGGCGAGTCGGCATACGTCTCGCTGGAGAAAGGACAGTTCGTCTGCGGTTACGACAACTGCAACCTTCGAGTGCGCTATGGAGAGGGTGCACCTCAGCGGCTCAGCGCTTCGGAGCCTAGCGATCACAGCACGAATCTCCTGTTCATTACCAATCACAAGCAGTTCATAGCGCAGGTCAGGAAAGTCAACAAAGTCTACATAGAGGCGGAGTTCTACCAAGAAGGCAATCGGGTGTTCGAATTCAACGTCAGCGAGCTCAACTGGTGACAGATCTGCCAGTGAGCAATACCTTCCAGCCTGCCTGCACATCGGAGTGCATACGGTGGACTACTTTCACGTGACGGGCGATGGCTGGATCTTAGGCCTGGCTGGCGCTCAGCAATCATCAGACAGCAAGAGAGAGCGCTCCGATGAGGTTACTTTCGTGGTTGTTCGGCAAGCGTGATAAGCCCAATCCCCCAGCAGTGATGATCAAGGATGCTCCTCAACCAATTGTCGAGCTGTCGAAAACCTTCTTATGCATCGATGCAATCGAATGGCACGGCTTGTTCAAGAAATCTCCAAACCGCAAGTGGGCTGTGTCGTGGCGCGACAGTACCCCGGATGGCTCCAGGGGAGGCCACCGGGAGAGCGGGGAGGGTCGATATCTACTGGTCAACCTTTCCACTGGCGCCGTTGCTGCTCAGGGATCCCTGCCTAGGCCAAACCAGGGTCAGGTTGCCGACAACGGCACCTTCTCCATAGAGGACTGGCATTTTGGAAGCAACCTGTCCGGCACTTTCCATGTCTTTTCCGCCGATGGGACGCCCATCGTCCTGCGCACCTTCACAGCCAACATCCTGGAAAGTGGACTCTCCAAAAACGGGAAGCTGGCTTACTGCATAACGGCAAATAGCCCGACAGAGGATGCCGGAAAACTGACCCTGTTCGACCTGACGACCGGGCATGTGCTTTTCTCTGTAAGGCCGCGACGCTTTGGCGCTGACAAGATCGAGTTTGACGAGAAGCACTGCCAGCTGGTCTTCAAGGTTTCCGGCGGTGGCGAGTACCGCTACGGTGCTGATGGCACCATCCTGGATGAACACACGGCTGATGATGCGTTCCTGAATTCGAGCGACTACTCCGCCGTGATCCTTTCTGCAGAATCCATGTTGAAAGGCGACTCGACGTTGCTAACCCCCGAAAAGGGACAGGAAATTCTAGAAGCTCTGATTCGCGCCCGGCGCATTGGCGCGGATATGAATCCTGCATGGAAACCCACAGCGCTCAAAGTCCAAGGCCTGGCGCACGAAGCCTTATCACAGGTCACAGAGGCGATCGCATGCTACGAGGAGGCGCTCAGCCTGAATCCCAAGATCGGGGTAAAAAGAAAGCTCGATTTGCTTCGTAAACGAGCCGGTATGGACACCCGTAAGACGGCTGAATGAGCCTTTTTATAGGAGTACAGATGTACTCCTATCATTGAGCGCCATGACGAAGCCGCTTCACAGCAAGCCTCAGTCTCAACGTTTCCCAGGCTGATTATCTGTTCGTGGCATGGAGTACCTCAGGCGCGCTCCGTGGTTGATCGTGCTGGCTTGAGCTCCGCTGGCCCTTATTCAACGCCAGAAGGATCGATGCTGCTGACTACGCTCGGGGTTACCCTCGCCATAGCGGCTAGACATTCGGGATCGCCCTGTTTTTATGGTAATTCTGCACAGCCTCCTCCATCTCTCGAACATACCTTTCAAACTCATCGACGGCATATGTCAGGAATGTTTGACCCATGATGACGCCATCGAACATGTTGACCGACACTCCCGTTGCTCTACGAATGGCTGACAAGACCCTTTTTTCTGCGTGGGTCTTTTTTGTTTTACGGGTGCTCATCTCTTCATATCCCTCAGCAACGCCGTCGCTGTGGATCATGATGTTTCTAAGGACTGTGAGGTGATCTAAATCCTTTATTTCGTTGCCACCCACCACATTGAGCAGCATGTACTGAGCCTTTTCTACAGGGCCCTTACCTTTGACCTCTCCATCGTGTCCAGTGAGCTCAATCATGAATTCCAGGCATTGGCTCACACGATGCTCGAACAAGCCGAAGATGGTGAGATACGCTGAGCGTCGCGTGAGCTGAGTGATCAAGAATTGGTGCATGGCCAAAGCCTCTTCAGGGTCATAAGCCACAGAAGAGCCGCACGAATAGCACGTTCGGATCCTGACGTAGCTTTCACCATACTGGTCGCATGCTTCCTCTTCGAATTCATGCGCGTTTACTGACCCTGACTCATTAGCCTCTTTGATCGCGAGCGCCACATTTTTTTCTGCCTGCTCAGCGAGCATTCGCATAATCGAAATGGACTGACTCATCGCACACATGTGAACGCTAAAAATGAAATCCAGCTTAGCCACGTTGCCTCCTTGCAAACCCAGTTGAGCGAGCAAAGCTCAGCTTTGATTCTTTTGAAACGGCTGCCTCATGAACCCGCACTGACATCCACATCGATGATCTGTGAGTTTCTTTGCATTTGAATGCCAAGCTACGAGCTTCCCTCAAGCGTTCGTACCAATCCCCCAAACTGCTGTGCCGGCTCGACGTAGCGCAGGGCCGACTTCAGGTCACTCCAGCCAATGTACTCCATCAGTGTCTTGATGTCCCAGCCAGAGCTGGCCGCCCAGGTAGCAAAGCCCCTGCGCATCGAGTGAGCGCTGTAGATCTCAGAAGGTAGCCCGCATCGTTCCAGCGTACCCCTGAGCAGGGGAATCAAACTGTGGGCCGCAAGCGCCTGGCCGCTGACATTACCCCAACGATCAATCCCCCTGAACACCGGGCCACGAGCAATGCCAGCAGCCTCGATCCAGTTCAGGTAAGCCTCAACAGGGCAGAGCTTATTGAGCGATGGCGTCCTGTATTCGCGACCAACATGCTGGCGATCACCCTTGCTGTGAGCCAGGTAGAACCTGATACCCACATAGCGCTCCGCCTGGGTGTTCTCGACTGTCAATCGAGACAACTCATCGCCGCGAAATCCTCGCCAGAACCCGATCGTGAGCAGCGCGATATCCCGGGTCGACTTCAACACACCTTGCATGTTGCCAGCGATGCGCGCATCGCTCGCTTCCTGCTGCAGAAACGCAACCGCCTTCTCAAGCTGCATTAAGGGCAGGGGAGCAGCCTGCTTCTGCTGGACGGGATGGAGCACCCGAATGCCCTTCAGGAGCTGGCGCACCTTTGGCGCCTTGGTGGGATCAGGAAAGCCATGGGTCTGGTGCCAGTTTGCAAGTGCCGCAAGACGCTGCTTCAGCGTGCTGATGGCCAACTGATCGGCGTACTCGGCGATGTAACGAACAACGGCTTCAGTCGTGGTGGGCAGGAAACCGCCCCAGGTGGTTTCGAAGTGACTGATGGCAGCTGCATAGCTTTTGGAGGTATTGACCCGAACGCTGGCATCTAGATATCGATCCGCCTTGCTCATATTCAGCCCTTTTTGCTTCTTGGCCCGGCGGGGGCGCCGTCGCTCTCGCGTCCCCTCAATACCGCATTTCGAGGCATTTTACCTGCGCAGGAGCGCCTGACAAGAGATAACACTCGATTATGTCTTTTCAAGATTACTGAATAAGAAGGCATTTCTAAGTGATAGGATAGTACGTAATTACATGACACGTAATACAGTACGAAATTGTAGGAGCTGACATGGCTAGAGGCGGCGTTAACCTGGTTCTTGTGCGAAAAGCCCGCGAGGCACTGCTGGCAAGAGGTCAAAACCCCAGTATCGATGCAGTACGCATTGAGCTGGGAAATACCGGCTCGAAAACGACCATTCAGCGATATTTGAAGGAGATCGAGAATCACGATACGCAGCCAAATGCCTCGCCCTCGCGACTGAGCGATGAGCTGAGCGGACTGGTTGAGAAGCTGCTGGAGCGGCTATTGGAGGAGGGTAACGAAGCATTGCTACATGAACGCGCCTCCTTCGAGCGAGAGCGAAAAGGTATGCGAGAAGCGCACAGTACGATTGAAGCAGAGCTCAATGCTGTGAGACAGGAAGTCGCTACGCTGCGCCAGGCGCTGGAGTCCCAAGACCAAGCGCTGCAAACGAGCCAATCTTCGCTTCAGGCCGAGCAGACTCGCAACGCACGCATCAGCCAGAGCTGCGCAGACCTGGAAGTACGCGTTCGTGAGAAGGACGAGCAGATAAAGTCGCTTGAGGACAAACACCAGCATGCGCGGGATGCACTCGAACACTACCGAACAGCATCCCGGGAGCAGCGCGATCAGGATCAGGCCCGCCACGAGTCTCAGCTTCACCAAAAGCAGCAGGAGCTTACGCTGCTCCAGCAGACGCTTATGGTCAAACAGGATGAAGTGACGCGCCTGATCCGGGACAACGAGCGCCTCATTGGTGAAAATCGCCAGCAGCTTAAGGAAAGGGCGCAGCACAGGGATCAGATTGAGCGCCTGAGCACAGATATTGGCATCGCCAATGCAGCAACCGCTCGCGCCGAGGGCGCGCGGGAATTGCTTCAACAGCAGGTAGCTTCGCTTGCCGCTGCCTCAGATGAATTGCGCACCAGCCTCACCGCTCTGAAGATCCGCGACAAGCAGACGGAGCAGTTGTTAGATCAGGCCAAGGCTGAAAATGAAGCGTTGCGCTCCAGACTTGCAGCAGGGGAAGCACCCCATTGAAGCCGCTCTACGCTAGTGTGACCGCCCGGCGCGCTGGCGCCGCTATCTTGCAAAATGCCGTCTTTGAAAACTTTAGAGTGGCTTGACTGAGTGACCTGATACAAGGTGCGAGCACGAAAGGATGGAGTACAAATGTACTCGTTGCGCTTCGTGCCCATACCGCGTAATTGAAAGCCCTGGGTTAAGGCGTAGGGTCTGCCTCCACTTGAACGGACAGGGGAGTGGTATGTACTGGCTAGGGCCATTTGAGTACCGTAGTAAGAAAGCCTTGCTAGAGGGCTTAAAGACCTTCCTGCGCACCGCGCCAATGGGAAGGGTGAGCCATCCTGTAGCGATTCAGAAGCTTCATTTGTTGCTGGCGCTGCACCCCGACGCCAAGCGCAAGATCGGCGCCGGCGTCGACCACTTCATGGTGGCTAGAAATGAGCTATCAGGTCGAGGGTTTCACTTGGTGCGCCTGGATGGGACTGAAGAAAGCTTCTCCTACAGGAAGTGCATTACCGGCGTCGCACAGTCGCCGCACGGCAAGGTGTGTGAAGCACTTAGATTCGCTGTCCGACCTCAACTCGACGCATTCCGGGCGCAGCTGACCTATCCAATCGACTGCGCCATCAGCGGCGAGCCAATCGTTCATCCCAACGATCTGCATGTGGATCACGAAACGCCATTCTGGAAGCTGCTCGCCCATTTCTGCAAAGACCACCAGGTCGATCTGACACAGCTACAGACGACCGGCAGCGGCATGAAGCTGGCGCTGGTAGATTGCAGCGTTACAGATGCATTCGTGTCGTATCACTTAAAGCATGCGAAGCTCCAAGCCAGCCGCAAGGCCGCCAACCTGCTCAAAGGTGGCTCGCTTGCCGCGTCGCGCGACGCGCTCAGCAATAAAACACCTTGAAGCACCTAATCAAGAGCGCTTACCGCCAGTAGAACAGCGTCCTTGGCGAGAACGTAACCTGCGCCTCCAGGGAGGCCGGCATGCAAGGGCCCTGAGCATTGTCCTTGGCAACAGCAACGCTGCGCCTTATGAAAGTAAAATAGCTCTCAGTGACGCCCTGGTGCTGCAGTTGACGAAACGCTTGAAGCGCTTTTGTTTCCCACTCCCCAGGACAGTGCACATGCCTGAATAGCGGTTCCAGCAGAAGCTCGATCAGCTTCAAAAGTACGCTGAACGTACAGCGAACGCTGGTGAACATTTTGCAAATGAAGTCGATGACCGTCGACGCTGCGGAGTCAAAGATTAAATTCGGATCTGCGAGGTAGCGCCTAAGGCTGTTGATGCCCACATTCGCGAAAGGCAACCCTTGATCCATCATCGCGACAAGGTCGTCAGGGCGGATCGCAATGAAGCTGCGCCGCGCAATAACCATCTTGACGAGTGCACATGACGCCTCAACGGGCCTCAGGCCACCCTTATTTGTGACTGCCGTAAGAAGCATCTGCACAGTGGCGGATGGTATGTCGTGCATTTGAGCGATCTGAAGCAGGCGCCCATCAAGAGAGATGAGGCTGGCCTGATACTCTAGGCACAGCGACAGAGCCGCACGACCCTCAGCACTTAGAATTTTGTTGAATCGCTGAAGCGGAAGGCCGGGGTCGTGTGACCCGTACGCCGGGACAACGGTGCAGTAGTTCGAAATCGCCATATCAATGGCGCCCAGGAAACCCTCACTCTGGTCGATCGGCGGCTCATCTTCATACACCACATTCTCCTGGCCAACCTCCAAGAGCCCCACGCCGCCGCCTAAGAACGCAGAGACCTCGATTTTGGCATCCAGTGCCTGCCGCGATACGGCGCTGATATAGACCTTGGGCAAATGCTCAAGAATGTCCAACAACCCAAGGGTTGCGAGCTCAGCCAGTATCGAGAGATCGACCACCCAGATCCGGTCATCGAGCGAGAACGTTGGTTTGTTATCGGCGTCGTCATCTTCAATCGACACGTCCAGGCAAGGAGCATCACTGGGCCAATCGCGAACCATGTCGATGATATCTCGCCCCATCTGCTTCGCCAGTAGGGCCAAAGGTACCGGTTTCTGTGCATACAGCGCGTAAAGCGCTGCCGTGCGAGCCTGATACAGATTGTGTTGCTCTTGAAGACGCGTGAAATCCATCTCGCCATTGGCATCTAGCGGGAATTTCAACGAAACGAGCGTTTTGCCCGGGACAATGGATTCCGAAAGCAGCGCTTTTGAGAGGTCGAACAAGCGGCGGTGCAGGGTGATGATCCGCTTCACTTCGAACACCTGAGCATTAAAGATGTCGTGCAAAGTGATGCTTTCGCCGACGGCTAGCCCCATCAACGTCTGAGCAAAATCATCTTGAGGAGATAGGAACTCCGCAGCGCCAGGCGCAAAGGCACCTGCCTCAGCATCGATCGAGATGTATCGGATCACTCCCTGCGCATCGGCAAGCTCTACTGAGGTGCCAGGTGCGACGACTGCAGGCTCCTGCTGAAAGACGTCGGATCCCTCGCGCAACATCAGCACCATTTTTACGTGCGTCTCAGCTGCCTGCGAATTGCCTGGATTGGCGCGAATCGCAGCGCAAACCCGATTCAATCCACGCTCGATATGACCGTACCGCAGTTCAATGTTGGCCAGGAGCAGCAAGTCTTCCACTGCGCCCTCGAGGCAGGCGGGCATCGAGGAGATGATCACATTCAGATCTGCGGCGCCCTCACACGCGACCACCCGGATAACCTTGATCCATTCGCTGGCGCTTTGCGGAGACAGGGATAGCTGGTGCTCAACAATAGGGCGCATTCGCCCCCAGTCTCCAGCGTTGCCGTAGAGGAAAAGCGCCAATTCACGTGCCTTGGCGGAGTCACACCAGGCGATGGGCATGGCATCGAGCAGATCACGGGCCTTTGCATGTCGACTTGTTCGAATGTAGCAGTACAGCAATTCATCATGCAGCTCCGTGTATATATCGAACGGCAGCAGCCTTTCTAGAAGCTGAGCGCCAATGTCGAAACGTTCGGCATGCAGCATCACGCGCGCGCCCATCGCGATTTCGTGGGGATCAGTACTGTCAGGAGCAAGCTTGGCCACCTGATCTTCTACAGCCTTCGCTACGACCTTATCCTGCGCATACGCTCGTGCAACAAACTGCAGGTCGACAAGTGATGATGTGCTGCGCACTGATAGTCCTGCGTCCTCCAACTCTTTTTGCACAATGACCAGCTCACCCTTATCGAGCAATTGATCCCAGTGGAGGTGCTGAAGCCTTCTGGACACATGGCAAATGACATCGGACTCCGGACGCCGTGCTGCTTCATCACGAACTCGCTGCAGTAGATCTGCCCGTGACAGTAGGACGCATGCATGCCCGAAGCGAAGTAGTGAGTCGTCTGGCAAGGTACCGATCGACTCCCCGAAGCGGGCAATCAAGTCGCTCCATCTGTTCAAGTCGCAGAGTGCTTCGACTTCAAAGCGGATCAGGCCTGCCTTTTCGTAGACGCCCTTCAGCTTGGCTTGGTGCAGCAGCTCTAATGCGGCCTCCGTGCGCTCCAGCAAAATCATCCCGTAAGCCAGGTGTGCGATGATCTCCCCCAACGTTTTCGGGCTCTGGCACGTCCAAAACGAACCCGTTCGAATCTCGTCGCGGGCCATTGTTTCCGTCAAAAGCTGCACATGTTCCGCTTCTAATGCCCTGCAATTCACCCGAACCGCGTTCAGCGTCACCAATCGCAACACGAAGCGCAGATAGCTTTCGAAGATGAAAATTGAACTGTCTTCTTGCTCTAGCGCAATGCGGTTGACTCGAACCGCGCTCTCGTCGTCGTCGAAGGCCGCATGCGAGCTGGCCACGAGTTGCCAGGCGAGCGCCTTATCTGCGAATGCATCAGGGATCTCGTCTTCACCCACGCGCTCGCCGGCGATGATTCTGGCGTTCGTGAGAGCTACCCACACCGCGAAAGACTCGGGGAATCGAACCATCAGCGCTTGACCGGCCTCAACAGCGGCCTTTATGTCGCCCCGGATGATGCGGCTACGCACCGACGCCACTGCGATCCGATCATCAGAGTCGCAAAGACTGGCTGCGGTATCAAAGTCCTTCGCGGCCAGCTCATCATCATCCCTATGCCACAGCGATAAGCCATGAAGCAGGTACCAGCGAGCCTTTTGGTGGTCGTCGAAATCCTCCAACTCAGGCTGCAGGAGATCCAACTGATTCAGGCACTCCTGATAGCGATGCTCCTTTTGCATCTGAGTGATGCGGTCGAGCTGGCGAGTTACCAACGAGTTGGTAGAGGTCGAATGAGCGCCGGGGAGGGCCTCAGTCATCGAGGCTCCCTGTGGTGTCACTGCCGAGGCGAAAAACGGTTGCAGTAGCTGCGCCAGAGGCAGCAGATGGCCGTGAGCTTCAGGACTCAAGGGCAGGGCGCTGTTCGGCTGAGCAGACACGTGGTGGTTCACGCCACCAGGCCTGGCACTCTGTAGATCGTGCAGCGCCCGCATGAGCTCACGCGTTTCCTTGAACTCTGCACCAAGCTCGCCCAAGTGACGCTCAGCGCTCTCCTGGGTGATCTGGCCGGCAGTGCTATTGAGCTCCACGCACGCTGCCTGCAGTAATGCCCATACCTCAGCGCTCTTGCGATTAGGCAAGCGTTGACTGATCAGCTGTTTCTGGGTCGCGACTGCCTGGGTATGGTCGGAATCGAGGTCGTGCGACATGAACCTGAGATGCAAGAGAAACAGATGGAGCTCCTCAGCGTCCACTGGCGATCCTTTTTGGAGCTCGACAGCATTTCGCAGCGCTCCGTAGGCTTTACGGTTGCTGTCGTTACTAAACCCCTCCTCAAAAACCCGGACGATCCAGTCTGCCGCGGCTTCCGAGGCCATTGCGAACCGAACGACCTCGACTACACCTTGCATCTGTGAATGGCACGAGCTGTTGAAGACAATCTGGCACTCATCCAGTCCGCGCTGGAAATCAGGCTTGCTGAAATCCTCCCAGGCTAGGCCAACGGATTCATTGAATTGCGCGTTATCACCAGGTTTGAGTGACCGCTTCATCTGCAAGCGATGCTTGGCTGTCTGGCCGGTTTTCGGGTTCATCAGGTCGATGATGAGGTCATCGGTGTTGTGGCCGAATACTCGCCCTTGAAAGACCATGCGCGTGATGTAGAAGCCGGCGGGGGCACCTGGGCACTCGAGGCCCAGACACATCGATAGAAGGCGAACCGCCTGTACACGTAACTGGAACGCATCGCCTCTGCCACCCGAGGAGACCGGGCTCGACACGTTTTTACGGCGCCCCTTGGCTTGTGTCTTCTGTGCACTGGCAGCTTCCCTTGCGGGCTGTTTCCTTGGAGCCTTGGCCATACCTGGTTCGCGACAATGAGGGTGGTGGCATTTTAACGGCCCGCGCGCGGGTTGCGTAGCTTGGTTGCAGTGTTGCGTAGCTTGATTGCATTGTTGGGTAGCTTGGCTGCTGTGCTGGGTTGCTTGGCTGCAGTGCTGGGTAGGTAGGTTGCAGTTTTGACAGGGGATGTTCACCACGTTTCGTACTGACGCTTCGTTCACCGAACAGCAGCCTGATCCATACCTAGGGTTACTGGCGAGCGCGAATCTACATAGCGATGAGCGCTACGCTGAATGTGGATACGCGCTCAACCACTCAACCACTCTAGGCCAGGTTTGCGAGGTTCCAAACGATATCGTATAGTCAAATGAGTGGAACTTATAGGGATGGCGTGGTTGGATGGAACCGGTTCGTTGCGCAGACTAGGGCGCTCACGATCTAGCGACTGTTTGCCTGCACGCGCCCTTGGAGCAGCAATGAATTTTGAGGAGATGATTCGACACCAAGCCGAGCAGGTGCTTGGTAGCAAAGCCAAAGCCGACGTTTGGTTGACTCACCCACGGGTCGAATTCGGTGGTTTAACAGCTCTGAAGTATGTACGCAATGAGGCTGAATATCTGAAGGTGAAGGCTTTGCTCGACCGGATTGATCACGGGTATGGCTGCTGATGGAAACGATGCTTTCGGGCTATTTGATCCGCTGGGCTCAGAGCCACGCGATGATCCACCATGAGGTAACACTTCCACGGATTGAAAAATTCGCAGACGAGACCAGCCGACGTGCCTAATGATCCAATTATTGAGTCTGCCCTTGTTACGCTTTCTCACGAGCAAGACAGGGCTAGAAGCCATGACTGGGCCCGATTTTGCTTGCGGCATCGGGGAATCGAAGAAGCCTTCGATATTGGCTGCACCCATGCTGAGCTTCTCCAAGTTGATGGGGTTACGCAAATTCGAGTAGCGGTCAGTTTCACTGGCGGCAAGCAAATGCGTTGTACGCTGTTTTTCGTACGTCCGGGCGTGGCCGATCCTCTCCCTGTAACATTTTCCCAGAGCAAGACTATCGCGGATTTGAGGGGAGGGCATTGCTTGCTGGTGCCTATATCTGAGGATATGGAATGGACTGACAATGTGTGGCCCAGGTCACTGCAGGAGCTAGAAGGGCTCATTTCTGATTCCACCGGGTGCCCCCGCTTCTTTGAGAATTGGGTTGATGAGAAAAGCCGCGAATCCAATAAATTGCTGATGGTAGTGGCCGTTAGAAGCGATTGTTGCTATGGGTACCTGTTAGGTTCACCAAAAATTGCAGGGTACACTGAGACTCGGGTAGTCCCTGTTTTCTTTGATCGTATTGGTGTGCTGGCACTAGACTTCCCCGTGCCGTTTGAGCTGGCAGTCAGTAGCAAAAATCTCGAGGCGCTTCTCAAGCATGCGCGTAGCTTCCTGCCTCATTCTGGAGACGCCCAGGAAGATATCCGTTTGCGCCAAGCCCTTAATGAGCTGGCTGATGCCTTGGAAAAGGGTGCTAGCCAATCTCGGCAGGTTTGAGATCTGCGCGGTTTATTCGTGTTGCCGAGAAGATAGCCTCTAACGCACTTGGAGACACAACGAGGCGCGATTGTGTTGTCCGAGCCCGGTAAATGTTTCTAACCTGTAATGGGTCAATATCAATCGTCATGCGGTTGTACAGGCGCAAGCTCCACAGTATCCTGAAATAGAATAATAATAAAAAGGAGCGCCCAAATGCCCGAGTTTAAAATCCTCATCGAAGTTATCGGTGACAGGCTGAATGTTCGGCATACCATAGAGAAACGCGACACTGAAGAGCTCTCCAAATTTCAGGCCTTAGGTCTTCTTTATCACATGATTGATTCAGTCACTCAGCTCGATGCGGGGCTCGAACATTCAGCCGTAGTGGTTGCCCGAGAAATTTTTAGCAGGGAAGGGTGGGAGGACGATGTCATAGACCTGGTGCTCGGAGCTCAGACCTGGGAAGACCGGATGATCGCGGCATGGAACGCTGTGGACGAGGATGCCAGGAAGGCGGCGCTCTCGTTGGATTACCAGTCCTTCCAGAACTATTGGCCTAGTCTGGATTTCTGCCAACCGGGGTGGGACGTTGCGGTAAATTCAAGCTCTGTCTCGGCGGCCCGCCGGGAAAGCCAGAAAGCCACCGGAACTACATTACACTAGTGAACCTTGAGCCTGTGTCGTTAAATGAGGCGGTTGGCCACCATTGGAGGCTTGGGTAAGCAAACCGGGAGCCGCCCGGGATGAGCGCATCGATCAATCCCCGGGCAGCCTATAGGGACTATGAGCCCATATCGCAGGAGATGAAGGCTGATGGATATGATGCGTTTTCACGACCTTTATCTGCGTCTGTACACCGAAGACCTTCAGGCTAACGGCAAAGAATTGCTCGACCAGTTCTTTGCGCTTTGGAGCGAGGCAGAGGAGAGCGGGATTGACCTGGACAGCCTCAATGAAGAGGCCGACGACTGCTTCCATCGTATCGCCGAAACCCGGCTATTTCCGTTAGCTGTTTGTAAGTGGGTCGGAGAGCTGGGGCATAAGGGCATCAGCAGGCCGTTGCTTCATCATGTGAGCGTGCGCTACCTGCAGCACTCAGAATTGCTCAGGTTTCTGTTGCCTGAGGAGGCGGAGCAATCTGCCCTGAAGGCGGCCAGCCGCATGTGCGTAATGAGTGTGCCGGTACCTGTATCCCTCGGTTGGATTCTCAGCCTTAATGAAGAACTACCCGCCAGTTCGCGGCTCACCAGCATTACCAGAATGGTTGTGGGGCTCCTGACTTCTGAGTATCCGGGCACATGCATGCGCCTTCTTAAGTCGGAAAAATCACCGTTCGCGCAGTCACGGGTGGCGCAGGAAGCCTTGCAGCGGCTTGTCGCTGCAGATGCCACCCTGGATAACCTTCCTTATCTGACCGAGCTTGAGATGCCACCTGCGATGGAGCGCAGTTTCCGATATTTACGCCGCGACGAGAGCCGATCGGTGACAGACCAGGCGCATGAGCATGCATTGTTCGGCACGGTCACAGCTAAACACTTCAAATACGCAACCAGGATCGCCATGGAGTACGTAGGGAATGACGAAGCTGGCGACATGACCATTCCAATGTTCACGCACGAAATGAGTTTCGAGTTGCCGCAGACATGGGTCGCCGACCCACTGCGCTACGCGCTGATGATGAACGCTCTCTGGAACGGATCTGACGAATGAGTATCCAGCTCGTGCTCTCTCATTACCTCTCTGGACTTCGCGAGCGAGAAGAGCTGGACGCGCTTCTGCCCGATCTACTGATGGCCATGGGGCACTGGGTCGAAAGCAGCCCTCAGGTTGGCGTCAATCAGGGCGGGGTCGATGTTCTGTCTACCCTTACCGACGCTGACGGAGCTGTGGAAGCATTCCTGTACGTGATCAAATTTGGCAACGTAAGCCGCAGTGACTTCTACAGCGGTCAACAGGCGATCCAGCCCAGCGTGCGCCAGGCTGCCTCGGAATACATCCAGAATCGATTGCCGGCGAAACTGCGACGGTGCAAGAAAACGATCGTCATTGTGTCCAATGGTGAGCTTAAGCAAGACGCACAGTCAGACTACGCCGCGCTCACCAAAGAAGTCGCCGAGATCAACCCGCTGTGCTCGCTGGATTTTTGGGGCATCAATCGACTCAGTCCGCTCATTGAGCAGCATCTGTTTGATGATGCCTTGCTTCTAGACAGGGGCAAATCCGATCTCAGAGCCGCCCTGGCTGGTCTGGAAGACACGCAAGCGTCCTTCAGTCGCTTCATCAGGTTTGTTGAGGACTGTGTAGCAGCGCCTGAGGGGGCCGCTGAGGGCTCAGCGAACACACGAAAAAAACGGTTTCTGAAACGCGCTGCCGCTGCGGCCATGGGCTGGGCTGTGCTTCTGGTGTGGGGCCAGACTGAAAATAATCAGAAGCCTGGTGTGCTCGCCGGCGAATATCTTCTGCTACGGCTGTGGAGCGAGGCGATAACGCTCGACGTCCAGCAGGACAAACAGTTCCTCAAGCGCTTTGAGACCCTTGCGAGGCTTCACCTGAGCGCGCTGAATCGGTATTACGATCGCATATTCCCCTCGCTTCTCAACCTTCGCAGGGTTCTTCGGTACCGCCCAGATCACGTGCTGTACATGGATTTGGCGTGCGAGGAGCTCGGGCGCTTGGGTACGGCCTCACTCTTGGCCCAGGCGATTAATGCCGGCGAGTCGGAGCGCGCCCTGCTTCATGCGCAACTGATCAGCTTCATAAGCGTACATCAAGGCTGTCGGATGCCGGTCTACGATGGTCAGGCGATCGACATGTCACTGGCAATGGCTGCTCTGTTCGCTAAAGGCGATACAGCAAACATCAGAGCGGTCTTGGGCGAATGCGTCGACCGCTTCAGTGCGGCGCTCCGAGAGAGGCACTTTATGCCGGTCGACACTGATGACCTGGAAGACGCTATGGCGCTTCACAATGGTAAGGAAGGACATCACGGTCGCTTCTTCAAAACCACGACTTGGATACCGCTTCTGGGTACCGTTGCAGCAATGCTGGACGACCAGAAAAGCCTTCACAAGCTGTCGACCCGAATTGTTCCCCAACTGAAGGGGGTGACCATGGAGCGCTGGTACCCAAGCATTGGATTGCAAACACTCACAGGCTCAAGAACGGCACTAAATACGGTTGGCGTTTCCCGGGCCATTTCAGAGTTTCGCAATACGCCGGAGGAGGAGGTCAGCGCGTCATTGCACCTGCCGCCACACAGCGCGGCGCCCAATGAGTTCGAGTGGCACAACACGCCGTGGGATGTGCTGATCGCTATCTCCGCCAGAATCCATCGTCATCCGTTGCCAACCTGGTACCTGCAGAAATGTACTGCCAGCCAGGCTACTGCCTGAACCGAGCCGTAAACCCTTGCGAGTGGAAGGGGGATCCAGCGGCTTGCGAGAGGGCGGGGACGTCAAAGGAGTACAAATGTTGCCTCTGCGCGCTTCTAAGATGAGGGGGTGCGCAGGGCCAACTCCTACTATTTGGTTAACCTTAGAAGCACCTTGGAAGCACCTCTTCCACGGACGTGCCAGCGTTGTGAAAATCTCGGCCCGCAACCGTTGTCCAGGAGCTGTTCGAATGGGGTCGGGCTGGTCACCGAGAGCGAGGCTGATAATTTGCCGAGGACTTGATGGTCTCCCTGCGTGATTCTCGCCAGAAAGCTCGACTCCAGTAGGGCTGCAGCCCCCGACCCGAGGCGCTGTAGCCGTCGTGTAGCTCGACACAACAGCAGTACTCGCAGCCCTATGCCTTATCTACTGCCGATGCACCACCAGGAAATGCGATGCTTGATCAATTGCTGCGAGCAAAATTAATGAGGATGACTACGCTCGAAAAAAACACAGGAGATGGATTATGAAAATGATGACGCGGAAAGAGTTTCTAGAGTGGTTCTCCGGCCAGGTAGATTGTTACGAGCATGCAAACGATCCGACCACTTCGGGGTGCCATTCACTACAGCCCTCGAGCGTTGGAGGGTGGCAAAAGCGATGCACCAGCCGAATAAAGTTAATGGGCGTCATTCTGTCAAGCCGAGAAGAGGAGTTCTTTGATGTTGAAAACTATCGCTTCTTCATTACAGGTTAAAGGTTTAGTCATAGATGAATGTGAAACCGTAGCACTACGACCGACCTTTATATCGCTTTTGGATACTGCGAACGTTAGCAGTGCCGTGTTCAATGCTGCTTATCAGAGAGGGGTTTCGCTTGAGCAGATCGACCGTATTTGGCGATTGGCTGATGACCAACTTGAAAATGTCAAGCTTTTCGAGCTTTTTAGTTCCATGGCCATACGCACTGACATACGTTGGTTAGAATGGGCCGGTCGTAGCATGGTGGGTCAGCGTGATACGATGAACGGTGGAGAAAAGTGCATCCCCTTTAGGATTTTAGGCGAAATTTTGCACAAGACGTTGCTGGCCCAGCGCGAGGGCACCTTGCCTATCCCCGACTTTACTCAAGGCGTAAGTTGGTCGAGTTTTACTTTTGAATTGCTGGCTTTGATCACTTCCCGCGGACTTACGGATGAGGCGCTGACGGCAACATCGCTCGAGTTCGAACTTGGGCTTTGATTTCTTTCTCAACGACTTAGAGAGTCATCAATGAAAAAAACCACTATAGAATGTGAAGAATTTCGTTTTGCCAGCACAACACCAAAGCGGATTGTACTTCAGCTTTCACTGCAGTACTATCGCCGACGCACCGTTGCGGCATATGGACTGCATGACAGCACGGAAGTCGCAGGGGGCACTTGGTCTATCCGCTTCTTTAAACTGCCTGACATTTACTTCTATTTTGACAAGTACACCAAGACCATCCTTGAGTATCACCTCAAGCCACTCGACGAAGGGCAAAAACACGTGCGCACGCGCTTTATTTAGTGATCATTGAAAACATTAAGAAGCTTATGATTATTCTCAATCAATTTTCTGTAAGCTGATTTACACCAGCCCCTTATTCTAGCTGTTCGTAAGATTGACTTTTCCCAAGAATCCTCAAACTCATGAAAGGGAGTCCAATAACTATTGATCGCCAATCGTGAGATCGAGTTAAACCTGGGTTGGGCACTCCCGCCGCGCCATGATGCTGGTGGACTCATACAGAACCTCAAAAAGTCTTTGGCATCATTCTTGGTGAGAGCGCTAATAGGTTTGTCAGTGAAGTAAATCGCCCAAAGTAGCCACTTCTCCAGAGCGGCTAGCTTCAATCGCTCCTTATTCAATCGAGCGTACGAGCGGATCATATCTAAGGCCTCCAGTGCCCGCCCCCTCAAGTGAGATGGAAAGTTTTTGTCCACATAGCTGTCCGCGAGTTCCGACGATATTATCAGGGTTTCACGTATGTCCAAGGCGAACAGGGGAGGAGGTGAGGGCGCATTTTCAGGATATGCACGGGCTCCTGAGTATTCAGGCAGCAACTTTGCTTGAGCAATCGACTTTCTTTCCCAGTGCACTCTACCCAAGCGATTCGCCTCGACTCTATTACGATTACGCCGAGCCTCATGCGGGTTGGTATTTGTCCGATATCTAATAGCTCTTTTAAGGATAATCGCTGGCGAGTAAGGTAACTCTTGCATCCAAGGCAATCTTGTAATGAAGCGCTTAAAATTATTAGTTGACCACAGCGGCTCGACCTCGCTGCATGATGGAATTAGTGGAAGTCGCATATAGGTGCGATATCGTTTTATATAGAATATTAGCGGTGACGGCACTTCCAGGCTGTAAGAGCTTTGAACGCCTCGCATTAAGAATTTTGCTTTATCAGTATCCGAAAACCTGAAGCAGGCCATACAAAAAATCTCGCAATTCGAAATAAGCTCCAGCGCGGGGATATTCAAATAGAAGCATGTCGCATAAAGGAACAGGCTTCGTTCCATTCGCTCGTTAGACCTATGAAAGGTGGCCACATATTCTAAATACCGCTCCGCATTTATCTCATCCTGCTCAACATATGGATCCTGTAACTCTACCCAGTGTTCGGAAGGACTAATTCTCAGCTGAAACTCTAGCTGTGGTGAAATTTCACTCATGAATCTATTCAACCTGTAAACATAACTGCTTAACGCGATGTTTATCGGTCGAACAAATGGCCTCCAATCAGGGTTGTGCTCTAATGCTGATTGCCTTTCCGTAAACCTGGGGGCGCGCGCTCCACACCAACCGTGAGGTGGGGAATTGCAAAATTCAGAAAACTCTCTCAAATCGGATAGGCTTAACTCTTTTAGGGATTTCTGCGCTACGCATAATATCCACAATACGTATTTTTCAAGGAACCTACCAGCTACATCACCGGCGCTGTTATGGAGTGAGAAACGATTGATGTGCTGGGCAAACAGCCTATAGGTCTCGAATGCATCAATTTCTTCGGGAAAAGTGCCAAGATACGCCCACACAAGCCGCTCCTCATCCAGGACACTAGCAGGATCGCTAGCATTTATAGAAGCGAACTGAAACGGAACTCCAGACTCGCTGAGGATCGATCTAGGTGACTGGTTCATAAGAATAGATGCGTAGGCGGAATAGTGATGGAGACTTGAATTAATAGCTCAGCAATCAAGTCCGCGCAAGAGCCATATCCAAACGAAATCGGCACCGCCTTGCAAATAGTGCGTAAGCACCGCCTGGCGCGAAGAACGTTCGATGATTTTTCCGATTTTATTCCGACAGGTGATTTTTTTGAATTGAATGGCTACGTCTAAGAATTCCGCAAACTCAGCAGTTTAGATGGCCGTAGGCTGACGCCACGAATCTTTCTTCTGATTTTATTCCGAATGGTAGGTTAAGGCGCTCACAGGATCCGGCAATTTCGACGGAATCAGCAAAAGCGTCCTCAGTTCAACGAGTTAGCGAAATCTGCCGTCCGATCTGATTTCAACGGCTGACCTGGCCTCAAGGAGAATTGACCTTAAGCGCGGGACGTAAGGGTGCACGGGAACTGAGATTCCGGTCACTTCAGCGGATTCCACTTTGATTTCAACGGTTACAAATGCCTCCATTTGGCGCATCCGGTTTTAGGGCGCAAGCGACACAGATGTCATGGAGCAGTACCATGATATTCCATTTAACATAATATGCATTATGCGTACCCGTGGATTTTCTTGCAGGGCGGTGGTAGCCTACTTTTCAGCACTAAAACGTCTAACTACGCTAAATGACTATTTAGAATAGTTATATGCCAGCATCGACTAGCCGCGGCGTCAGAAACAAAACCAGCTCAGTCTGCGTCTTCACCGTCGACGTGCTGTTGAACAACCATTTCAAGCCCGGGATTTTCCCAAAGAACGGCACGCTACGCACGACCGTGCTGTCAGCATCCGAATACACGCCTCCCAACGCAATCGTCTTCCCAAAGCCCGAGAACACACGCGACGTCAGCGACGTTGTGTTAATCGGCGGCACCCCGTTCATGGCTTTAGAGTAATCAGGCTCATCCTTGCTCAAAACCACGTCCAGGAGCACGCCCTGGTCGTTTACGAGAGGCATAACATCAAGCGACAACGCAGCTTCTTTAAAAGATACGGACGTGGCCCCATCACCGGCAGACTGCTGATAAGGAACCTGCGAACCTTTAATGATCTTCGCCTGATGCCGATCTGTCGTGTAAACGCGCGGACTAGATATCACACGACCTTTGCCTGCTTGTTCCATGGCATCAAGCTCAGCATCTAGATTGAAAGACCTGGACGTAATGCCGAATCCAGCAATAGCAGCTGGTGTTAAACCCAAAGGCACACTACCAATCAAAGTTCCTGCGCCGCTGCCTACAGAGGTGCTCCACTGAACACCAAGATTTTTGGTGTACGAACGATCAACCTCAACAATTCGTGCCTCAATCATCACTTGCTTTCGAGAATAGTCGACGGCATCGAGGTAATGGCGCAGTTCAGACAAACGCTCGGTGTTCATGCGCGCAACAATAACGGATGAGCCTTCTTCCGCGTTCAAACTCTCGCCTTGATCCAAAGGAAATGCCTTGATGGCATCAATGGAAGGAATATTTCTTACTTTAAGCACAGAAACCTTATATGACTGACTTGCAGCCGCTGGCATGGCTGAAGCGCTTCCAGCGTATGAGTCATATGAACCTGGATCAGCGTTAGTGCGTGGATATGCACTCACATGCAAAAACTTTCCTTCAACCGTATAGAGTAAGCCGCGAGGCGCAGTAACGAACTCTATGGCTTCGTCCCATGTAACATCCTTCATGCGCATGGACAGCGAACCGCTAACACCTTCGCCCAGGACAAGATTTAGCCCCCTATAATCGGCAAGAAGCTGTAAGGCCGCAGATGTTTGAATAGTTTGAAAGTCAAAGGTCAGAGATTGCGGACCGTCTTCCGCAAATGTTTGGCTGATAATCACCGAGAGAAAGGCGGCGACAAAGTAACGGCTAAAAGATTTGCAGATGCTCATAACGTCAATGTCCATGATTTGTGGATTGCTTGGGATAGGGGTCAGCGCTACGCTAAACCCCTCCCCCAATCAATCCACCAACTATAGGGTTGGACTTTTTTAAGGCCCAGGCTGTAATTTTTAAACCATCAACAACACAATAAGCCTCAGTGAAGTCTGAAACATACCTGCAGTGACTAAACGATATGTATCTGGTATTGCCATTTGCATCAGATATGAGAGCTAATGATTCAGATATAGCTCTGGAATTCGGGTCAGGCTTTGAGGGGTGAACAAAACCAACCAGCCGCCACGTAGTTGATAAAGGCGGCTCAACAGGCTTTGCTGCAACTGCACTTACCTTTGCGTTGACGGCGCTAATCGTGTTGGCGTCATCACGCTGAAAGAACTTTTTCGAGTAATGAAAACCAAATCCGAGCAGAAACAAAGCTCCGAAGACACATAGCCAAAGCCCGTAGGAACGCAAGAAACTAGAACGCCCATCAGCCGCAGACTCATCTCCTACGCCAGAGCTAGAAAGAGTTGCAGACTGATAAAAAGAATACACAGATGATTTAAAGGCCCCACCTGTTGTTCGAACAAGTTTTGACTTGGGCGGACTATCACCGGTTACTGAACCTTGATAAATATCAACCTTGAACGTTTTTTTACTCAGTTTGCGTATACGATAAGTGGTTTCAACAAGCAGGCGAACCCAGCTAGATATTTGAGCTAAATCTTGTGTAACAAGCACAACGCGCATGGAGTTATTTTTGTCATCAACGCGATGACGATGTTCTGCTAACAGGGACTTATCGCTTAAATTTGCATGATTGACATTCTGCCCAGCTGGCCAGCGTCTCCAACATTCATCAAGGATAGCAACAGAACCAGGTGGTATCACCTCAGAAATATCATCTAATTCGAACCAATTAGAAGGCAGCTGAGTAATATTTCCGCCAAAAGTAGCTAGGAGATCATCAACCGAAAGAGGGATGTTTGTAACCACATGCCTATTTTGCTTCAAGGAAGGAATTACAACATGCTCAACAACGCCATAGCTTTTACCATGGCCTGGCTTGCCTACATATGCATGGATAGCCATAAATCACCCTACAAAAGGAATGCGACGGACAAGAAACCTGAGAACATAAGCGCCCGTAACCATGGTTAGCCCGTAAGGAAGGTGCATTAAGTTGAGGAAGTACCAGACACCCGGATCGATATTTGAGAACAGATCGCCAGATGCTTCGATTAACGGAACGATTTTACTGTTGCTTACAAGGTACAAGAGGCCCTGCCAAAACCACTCACCAATAATAAGCGGCAGGTCAAGAATAAACTGAATAAGCTGCTCAATAATTGAGATTAACCACTGGGCAAAAGAAGTCATAAAGGCTACCTATTATTAAGCAGTCAAGAACACACGGACAGCCAATAAGGACCAGCACGCCAAGAAAACCGTGCTCAAAATTCCCGAATAATTGGACAGCAAGGTGCAGTGAGCATCAAGTGTTACGACAGTTCCGAATACCGGTATCTCAGGTGCGGGGCAAATTCCTTGTTGCGCACTGCCAGATATTTTTGAATCAAAATCTACGAGTGCCTTACCAAACGCAGACTCATTAAAATCAACCTCCATTTGCAGAGCGTAACGCTGATAACCTATAGCGTTTTCTTCCTTATTTATGATAGAAGTAGCATCGATGTTGCCTGGATTTACAAAAGCGATATCCCTTACAAACACTGAGCCATCACCAGAGTTTGCTCCTCCATCACCTCCTCCTACGTCACCGCCACCGGTATCACCACCCTCCCCTGTATCCTCACCCTCATCGGGGTCAGAGGCATTCAAAGGATCACCAGTGCCTGGAGGTAAATAGGCAGATTCGACAGTGCAATTAGGGCTGGAAGAGTCCAGCCCTACAGAAAAATTACAGAAGCCAGTATCTGTTGAGCCTGTAACTAAATAGCATGTGCTAGTAGAAGCAGAGGAAGCAAGATACAAACAGGAATCATGACAAATATCCTCAGTAACTTGACGTGTAGACCAAATGACAGAGTAGTCTTTGCCATTGTAACTTGCAGGGGATAAAGAGCCGCGTGACCGAAGAACCTCAGGGCAAACAACATCCTCTGCTGGCACAGCAAAAACAATATTTGCCATTTCTCGAGTGCCGGCTTGGTCGTATGTAAGAGTGTATGAGTAATCACACTTATACATAGTGGAGGACAGTGCAGAACAACCTTTCGCTGTAAAGTTGCTTTTAGTAGTGTCGGTGTTGGAGCTTCTGAGGTAACCCACATAAGCGGCAACAAACAATTCCGGCGTGCTCTTAACTCCAGCAGATGAGCAAGCCGCAGCTGTCGCGCCTTGTTTGTAAGAGTCAGAACACTGCCATCCTGCAAAAGCACTAGGCGCAAAATTCAGAAAGGCTAAAAGAGCAAGAAGCGAATAAAATTTTCTCATTTAACCCACCCTGTGAAAACAGCAAATGCGCAGCCAGCCCCAATACAGAAAAATGCAAAGTAATAAAATTGCTCCATGGCAAGGGCCTCGATTTACAGACAAAAAAAGGGCGCCCGAAGACGCCCAGGTGCAGCAGGTTCGAATTAACGACCGAAGAAGCCGAGTACCAGGCGCGCGCCTTTAACCACGACCAGGACGCCGGCCAGGGAAGCAGCAACAGCAAGAATTGCCGTACTAACGCCCGAAAAATCAGCAGAGGAAGTAAGCGCCGAATAATCGACGGCACCTTCGGCAGCAAAAACAGCAGGCGCAGCCAGAACAGCGGCTACAGTGGCAACGACAGCGGATTTCTTGAACTTATTTTTCTTGGACATATTAAAGCCTCATGATTGAAAGAAGTTTAAAACAACCCGGATACCCATAGCCAAAACAAGAAATGTTCCAACGAGAGTAAAGCCGGACCCCAACGCCTGGGCCGCAACAAGCGGATCAAGCTGAGATGGATCAAAGGGCGGGTTATAAGGAATAACCACCCAATTAGAAGAACAGATCGGCACCCCGCCCTCAGTTACTAGGTCAGAAGGACAATAAAGGGTGCCAGACATTACGAAGCCTTCTGAACAGCTGCACCATTACCGACTGGGCGCTGTTCCTCAATGCGGAGGGGAATACCGGCCAACTGATAATTCAACTCTTTATAACGCTCGTTATAAGATACGTTGAACGGCGCGTAGACTTCGACGCCCTTTTGAGCGCGATACGCATTGTGGAGACCCTGCTTTACCGCATCGCCGAATACGGAAAGTTCATAAAGCTCGAATTGCTTCATGCCATTACGGTTCAGGCTCTCTGCCTGGATACCTACGATAGCCCATGGCTTTTCAGCAGTGCCACGATCAATTACGTCAACGATAACGCCTTTCAAGATTTTCATATTTTCAATTCCACTGGGGAGTTAAATGCCCAGCCGGGCACGTTTAATGGCGAAGCGTTCTTTGATAAAGAAGTAGAAATAAGTCGAACAAGCCAGCACTAGGCAGGAACCAAGAGACAAACCAAGGCCCAATAAAAAGCCAGTAACTACAACATCAGGCGTGCATTGCATATTTAGCCTCAGCTGCGCTTATCTTGTGGATGAAATGCCCAGCCAGGGACCTGGACAGAGTCATCACGGCGGAAAGTCATAAACTCACGTCGTGACTTTTGGCGCTTTACTTCCTGTTGAGCCAATGCAGTAAGAAAGACGCGCATAAGGCTATTAACACAAGCAGATTGATCCAGTCCTGGAGATCGAATTGCAGCATCTATTTGGGCCTCCACCTCAAAACGTAGGTTTTGATAAGTTACACGGTCCATTTAGTAACCCATCCATTCAGCAATACAGAGAGTGCCTTTCGCTTCATACTCCAGAACCCAAATACGCTCGGGCTTAACTGCCTGCTCTTTACGAGTTTCAAGCGCCTGAATTGTTTGTTCGACAGACTGCTGTAGGACGGAATTCTTGCGTGACGCCTCAAGAGATTTTCGAAACTCAATGTTGCGACGATCAGAAGCAGTTAGACGGGCTCCGTCAAAACGAACAGTAATCACGCTGCCACCAACTGCAAATGGCCAGCCGGGCGCTTGTACCAGTTAGGAATCTCGATAACAGAAACACGTGTAACCTCACGAATTTCTTTAACGATGACCGGCGAAAACTTAGTGTGATCAAATGGCATTCGGATGTTAATTCCAATGCGATTAAGATGTGCAGCATGCTCATTAACTTGGCGCTTCGAAAAATCCAATGGAGTTTGTGCATTCATCCACTGGATTGCATACATAGCAGTCGTATTGGCAGCCCTCATGTTAGGGCGAACACCCGAGGCGACAAGCTGTTCAGCGATCGATAACAAGTCCATGGCATTCACCTTAAGCTTCTGATCAAGCTTCAAAAAATCTTTATGGAGGCGGGTTAACTCACCTTCGTCAAATAAGCCCCAATAGGCCAAGTGATGGCGTTTGAGAAATTCAGCCTTGAATCCTTGTTCAAAGCGAACAATGCCTTGCTCTTCGCAATAGGCCTGAACCTTCTGGATGTATTTATACTCTTCGGAGGTCTCGCCGAAGATTCTTTTTACTTTTGGGAGACTATTACTAAGCATTTCGAATGCTTTATCGTAAGCCTTACGGAATTGAAGGCGAGCACCCTGCCCTAGAGCCTTAGTTGTCCAGGTGGCAGTGCGACCATTGGGATACAAAAAACCATAATTCCTACCGATAGCCTGACTTGAAATACCTTTCAAATATGCAGGCACGTTACCTTTACCGACAGCGTGATTGCTCGTCACGTCAATGCGAGTAATTACCATGCCATCGGCAGTGGTACCAACATGTTGTCCGTCTGGACCTTGGCGAAAATCAATCCGGGTACACTTCGTTAACGGAGGAAGGCCGTATTGAGCCAAAATACGGTTGTAAACGATCACGCACTGCTCAATTGTTGTATAACCAAAAAGGTTGTCTGCCCTATCGATGCGGCTTGGATTCCCTTCAATGAATACCCGACGGCCATGAACTCTGATGATTATCACGGTCGACCAGCTGCCTTCATGCTTGAAGCCAGGTTGCTTGCTCGACAAAAGCTCGCCAGTCTTTGAGCACAGGGTCTCAATGACAATGTCCGTCACCTTAGGCAGGTCGAAATCGTATTCCTGGTAGGCGGAGAGCCAGTCGTAGAAGATGTGCATCCCTGAACCTTGCTATCGAAACCACGGATTACCTCTGTCACAACGGAGGTATTCCGCGATGATAGACAGTCCACCGATGCAGTCAAGAGAAAAAGAACGGTTTTTTCCTGATAATAGGGCTATAGCAACGGGAAACTGTCTTTGGAGGCGTGCGGAATGGGCATTGGAACGAGGATCAGGCAGGAACGACTCAAGCAAGGCCTGGAACTCAAGGAGCTAGCCAGGCTCAGCGGAATGCCTGAGAGGACTCTGGCGGACATCGAGCGTGAGGTCTCGAATCCGAGGGCGGACAACCTGAAGAAAGTGATCATTTCACTGGGCTGTTCAGCCGATCAGATCATGTTCGACGACGATGAGCTGACGGAGGACGGTGACTTATCACTTCTGGTACGCGAGCTGAGCAAAACGGAAGAAGAAACCAGGCAAACGGTCAAACGAGTGATCCGAGCAATGCTCGTACAAGAACGTGTATTCGAGCTGGAGCGAATCAGGATGGAGGAAAATCGAGACCGACAGAATCTGGCGCTTCCTCTAAAACGCTATGGAAAAACGGCTCAACAAAAATGAAAAAATGCGGATATCCGCAATGAAGTGGGGGTGTAACAGCACCCCCACTCCTCCAGCCAGAAACCGCAAGGATCGCTACAAGTGCTGAACAGCAAGTGCCAAGGCCTGATCGAGATGCAGGAGCTTACCGTGCAGGGCATCGAGCGCGAATTGCTCGGTTGGCTGATCTTGATGGGGCTGGAGCCTCGACGCTACGGAGAGGCACCGCTGATCTCGGTTTTGATTAACCAGGTCAAGCTGAATGCCGGCTCGTTCGGCACCTCAACCCACCGGCTGATCTTCATGGCCATCGAGCGCCTCTACCGCCGACAGGACCCGATCGACATCCTTCTCATCCTGGAGGATCTGGAGCTGTCGGGCGATCCAATAACGTTGCAGGAACTGGCCGAAATCGCACGGGATACGCCGTCAGGATTGATGGAAAAAGTGGACGCTATGGCCCGAATCATCAAAGCGTTTGGCGATCTTCGATCAGGCTTCGATACCAAAGAAAAGATCAGCCGGCGGCTGATGAGATTCCGTGAGGTCATGGACCACGGTTATTCGCACGGTGCCGTGTGGTGGACAGAAGATCCTCAGTGGCTGCTATCAAATCCACACGGCGAACACATCTGCTACGTCTATTACACGGAATAAAAGCAAAGTCGTCTCCGACGGCCCTCCGGGGGGTCACCCTTTGTGACGCGGCGGGAGTCAGGAGGAAAAGCACCTCCTAACTCCCTTGCAGAGGGTAAGGGTCAGCGTGTGGTCAAGGGTACGCTTCGCCCGGGACTCCGTTCATCGTGACGATGAGGCGCTGTCACGACGAGCCGGGGTCGCGGCCCTTGACTTAGCCGAGCACGGGAAAAGGACGAAAAAAAACCGCCGTGCGGGCGGTTCTTCTCTCGCAGTCCAGGTGAGAAAGCTGGGCTGCGAACCTGGATGCAGTAACGTGTACGGCAAGATACTACCTCGAAAAATAGGCAGCAAAAAGCCCGCTGAGAAGCGGGCTTCGTGTGTGCCTTTCGGCCAGAAATATTGCAACGTGCCTTTCGGCCAACACGGCAGAATATACCCGAAAACCTAGGCTCTTTCGAGCCGCCACGCTTCCTGAAACAGAGCTTTGATCGCTGCCTGACGCTCTTTTGTGAATGTGGAAATGCCCTTGCGCAGACGCGGTTCTCGCCAAAATTCATTCCGCAAAAGCTGATGATAAAATACTTCCTGAGCCGTAATCGTAGGCTGATCAGTGCCATAAAGGACGCCTACTTTGAGCCCGAGATTGTAGCGATTGGAAATGATCCAGGACGAATCGGTAATGCTCGAAACAGCCTCAGAAAGAGCCTGGCAAGCCACGCGAAAATGAGGGGCGGCCAACCCGGCAGCCCGAAGGGAATCCATTGCCTCAGCCCTGATTTTCTCAGCCAAAGCGATCTGCTTTGCAGTGCCTTCCACCCTACTCCCTCCATCATTTTTTGATTGCAAAAACGTGCTGCAGCTCGATGACCTGGTTGAATAAATGCCATCAAAAAAGGGCCACGCATAATGCACGCTATGTGTAAATCCGGCGCCGGGGCTGCGCGATTTTCCCGGCGCCTGATTCGGCCTAATCGGCCGGCTTCGCTAACATAACGTGCGTCACATTATGCGTACCCGTGGATTTTCTTGCAGGGCGGTGGTAGCCTACTTTTCAGCACTAAAACGTCTAACTACGCTAAATGACTATTTAGAATAGTTATATGCCAGCATCGACTAGCCGCGGCGTCAGAAACAAAACCAGCTCAGTCTGCGTCTTCACCGTCGACGTGCTGTTGAACAACCATTTCAAGCCCGGGATTTTCCCAAAGAACGGCACGCTACGCACGACCGTGCTGTCAGCATCCGAATACACGCCTCCCAACGCAATCGTCTTCCCAAAGCCCGAGAACACACGCGACGTCAGCGACGTTGTGTTAATCGGCGGCACCCCGTTCATGGCTTTAGAGTAATCAGGCTCATCCTTGCTCAAAACCACGTCCAGGAGCACGCCCTGGTCGTTTACGAGAGGCATAACATCAAGCGACAACGCAGCTTCTTTAAAAGATACGGACGTGGCCCCATCACCGGCAGACTGCTGATAAGGAACCTGCGAACCTTTAATGATCTTCGCCTGATGCCGATCTGTCGTGTAAACGCGCGGACTAGATATCACACGACCTTTGCCTGCTTGTTCCATGGCATCAAGCTCAGCATCTAGATTGAAAGACCTGGACGTAATGCCGAATCCAGCAATAGCAGCTGGTGTTAAACCCAAAGGCACACTACCAATCAAAGTTCCTGCGCCGCTGCCTACAGAGGTGCTCCACTGAACACCAAGATTTTTGGTGTACGAACGATCAACCTCAACAATTCGTGCCTCAATCATCACTTGCTTTCGAGAATAGTCGACGGCATCGAGGTAATGGCGCAGTTCAGACAAACGCTCGGTGTTCATGCGCGCAACAATAACGGATGAGCCTTCTTCCGCGTTCAAACTCTCGCCTTGATCCAAAGGAAATGCCTTGATGGCATCAATGGAAGGAATATTTCTTACTTTAAGCACAGAAACCTTATATGACTGACTTGCAGCCGCTGGCATGGCTGAAGCGCTTCCAGCGTATGAGTCATATGAACCTGGATCAGCGTTAGTGCGTGGATATGCACTCACATGCAAAAACTTTCCTTCAACCGTATAGAGTAAGCCGCGAGGCGCAGTAACGAACTCTATGGCTTCGTCCCATGTAACATCCTTCATGCGCATGGACAGCGAACCGCTAACACCTTCGCCCAGGACAAGATTTAGCCCCCTATAATCGGCAAGAAGCTGTAAGGCCGCAGATGTTTGAATAGTTTGAAAGTCAAAGGTCAGAGATTGCGGACCGTCTTCCGCAAATGTTTGGCTGATAATCACCGAGAGAAAGGCGGCGACAAAGTAACGGCTAAAAGATTTGCAGATGCTCATAACGTCAATGTCCATGATTTGTGGATTGCTTGGGATAGGGGTCAGCGCTACGCTAAACCCCTCCCCCAATCAATCCACCAACTATAGGGTTGGACTTTTTTAAGGCCCAGGCTGTAATTTTTAAACCATCAACAACACAATAAGCCTCAGTGAAGTCTGAAACATACCTGCAGTGACTAAACGATATGTATCTGGTATTGCCATTTGCATCAGATATGAGAGCTAATGATTCAGATATAGCTCTGGAATTCGGGTCAGGCTTTGAGGGGTGAACAAAACCAACCAGCCGCCACGTAGTTGATAAAGGCGGCTCAACAGGCTTTGCTGCAACTGCACTTACCTTTGCGTTGACGGCGCTAATCGTGTTGGCGTCATCACGCTGAAAGAACTTTTTCGAGTAATGAAAACCAAATCCGAGCAGAAACAAAGCTCCGAAGACACATAGCCAAAGCCCGTAGGAACGCAAGAAACTAGAACGCCCATCAGCCGCAGACTCATCTCCTACGCCAGAGCTAGAAAGAGTTGCAGACTGATAAAAAGAATACACAGATGATTTAAAGGCCCCACCTGTTGTTCGAACAAGTTTTGACTTGGGCGGACTATCACCGGTTACTGAACCTTGATAAATATCAACCTTGAACGTTTTTTTACTCAGTTTGCGTATACGATAAGTGGTTTCAACAAGCAGGCGAACCCAGCTAGATATTTGAGCTAAATCTTGTGTAACAAGCACAACGCGCATGGAGTTATTTTTGTCATCAACGCGATGACGATGTTCTGCTAACAGGGACTTATCGCTTAAATTTGCATGATTGACATTCTGCCCAGCTGGCCAGCGTCTCCAACATTCATCAAGGATAGCAACAGAACCAGGTGGTATCACCTCAGAAATATCATCTAATTCGAACCAATTAGAAGGCAGCTGAGTAATATTTCCGCCAAAAGTAGCTAGGAGATCATCAACCGAAAGAGGGATGTTTGTAACCACATGCCTATTTTGCTTCAAGGAAGGAATTACAACATGCTCAACAACGCCATAGCTTTTACCATGGCCTGGCTTGCCTACATATGCATGGATAGCCATAAATCACCCTACAAAAGGAATGCGACGGACAAGAAACCTGAGAACATAAGCGCCCGTAACCATGGTTAGCCCGTAAGGAAGGTGCATTAAGTTGAGGAAGTACCAGACACCCGGATCGATATTTGAGAACAGATCGCCAGATGCTTCGATTAACGGAACGATTTTACTGTTGCTTACAAGGTACAAGAGGCCCTGCCAAAACCACTCACCAATAATAAGCGGCAGGTCAAGAATAAACTGAATAAGCTGCTCAATAATTGAGATTAACCACTGGGCAAAAGAAGTCATAAAGGCTACCTATTATTAAGCAGTCAAGAACACACGGACAGCCAATAAGGACCAGCACGCCAAGAAAACCGTGCTCAAAATTCCCGAATAATTGGACAGCAAGGTGCAGTGAGCATCAAGTGTTACGACAGTTCCGAATACCGGTATCTCAGGTGCGGGGCAAATTCCTTGTTGCGCACTGCCAGATATTTTTGAATCAAAATCTACGAGTGCCTTACCAAACGCAGACTCATTAAAATCAACCTCCATTTGCAGAGCGTAACGCTGATAACCTATAGCGTTTTCTTCCTTATTTATGATAGAAGTAGCATCGATGTTGCCTGGATTTACAAAAGCGATATCCCTTACAAACACTGAGCCATCACCAGAGTTTGCTCCTCCATCACCTCCTCCTACGTCACCGCCACCGGTATCACCACCCTCCCCTGTATCCTCACCCTCATCGGGGTCAGAGGCATTCAAAGGATCACCAGTGCCTGGAGGTAAATAGGCAGATTCGACAGTGCAATTAGGGCTGGAAGAGTCCAGCCCTACAGAAAAATTACAGAAGCCAGTATCTGTTGAGCCTGTAACTAAATAGCATGTGCTAGTAGAAGCAGAGGAAGCAAGATACAAACAGGAATCATGACAAATATCCTCAGTAACTTGACGTGTAGACCAAATGACAGAGTAGTCTTTGCCATTGTAACTTGCAGGGGATAAAGAGCCGCGTGACCGAAGAACCTCAGGGCAAACAACATCCTCTGCTGGCACAGCAAAAACAATATTTGCCATTTCTCGAGTGCCGGCTTGGTCGTATGTAAGAGTGTATGAGTAATCACACTTATACATAGTGGAGGACAGTGCAGAACAACCTTTCGCTGTAAAGTTGCTTTTAGTAGTGTCGGTGTTGGAGCTTCTGAGGTAACCCACATAAGCGGCAACAAACAATTCCGGCGTGCTCTTAACTCCAGCAGATGAGCAAGCCGCAGCTGTCGCGCCTTGTTTGTAAGAGTCAGAACACTGCCATCCTGCAAAAGCACTAGGCGCAAAATTCAGAAAGGCTAAAAGAGCAAGAAGCGAATAAAATTTTCTCATTTAACCCACCCTGTGAAAACAGCAAATGCGCAGCCAGCCCCAATACAGAAAAATGCAAAGTAATAAAATTGCTCCATGGCAAGGGCCTCGATTTACAGACAAAAAAAGGGCGCCCGAAGACGCCCAGGTGCAGCAGGTTCGAATTAACGACCGAAGAAGCCGAGTACCAGGCGCGCGCCTTTAACCACGACCAGGACGCCGGCCAGGGAAGCAGCAACAGCAAGAATTGCCGTACTAACGCCCGAAAAATCAGCAGAGGAAGTAAGCGCCGAATAATCGACGGCACCTTCGGCAGCAAAAACAGCAGGCGCAGCCAGAACAGCGGCTACAGTGGCAACGACAGCGGATTTCTTGAACTTATTTTTCTTGGACATATTAAAGCCTCATGATTGAAAGAAGTTTAAAACAACCCGGATACCCATAGCCAAAACAAGAAATGTTCCAACGAGAGTAAAGCCGGACCCCAACGCCTGGGCCGCAACAAGCGGATCAAGCTGAGATGGATCAAAGGGCGGGTTATAAGGAATAACCACCCAATTAGAAGAACAGATCGGCACCCCGCCCTCAGTTACTAGGTCAGAAGGACAATAAAGGGTGCCAGACATTACGAAGCCTTCTGAACAGCTGCACCATTACCGACTGGGCGCTGTTCCTCAATGCGGAGGGGAATACCGGCCAACTGATAATTCAACTCTTTATAACGCTCGTTATAAGATACGTTGAACGGCGCGTAGACTTCGACGCCCTTTTGAGCGCGATACGCATTGTGGAGACCCTGCTTTACCGCATCGCCGAATACGGAAAGTTCATAAAGCTCGAATTGCTTCATGCCATTACGGTTCAGGCTCTCTGCCTGGATACCTACGATAGCCCATGGCTTTTCAGCAGTGCCACGATCAATTACGTCAACGATAACGCCTTTCAAGATTTTCATATTTTCAATTCCACTGGGGAGTTAAATGCCCAGCCGGGCACGTTTAATGGCGAAGCGTTCTTTGATAAAGAAGTAGAAATAAGTCGAACAAGCCAGCACTAGGCAGGAACCAAGAGACAAACCAAGGCCCAATAAAAAGCCAGTAACTACAACATCAGGCGTGCATTGCATATTTAGCCTCAGCTGCGCTTATCTTGTGGATGAAATGCCCAGCCAGGGACCTGGACAGAGTCATCACGGCGGAAAGTCATAAACTCACGTCGTGACTTTTGGCGCTTTACTTCCTGTTGAGCCAATGCAGTAAGAAAGACGCGCATAAGGCTATTAACACAAGCAGATTGATCCAGTCCTGGAGATCGAATTGCAGCATCTATTTGGGCCTCCACCTCAAAACGTAGGTTTTGATAAGTTACACGGTCCATTTAGTAACCCATCCATTCAGCAATACAGAGAGTGCCTTTCGCTTCATACTCCAGAACCCAAATACGCTCGGGCTTAACTGCCTGCTCTTTACGAGTTTCAAGCGCCTGAATTGTTTGTTCGACAGACTGCTGTAGGACGGAATTCTTGCGTGACGCCTCAAGAGATTTTCGAAACTCAATGTTGCGACGATCAGAAGCAGTTAGACGGGCTCCGTCAAAACGAACAGTAATCACGCTGCCACCAACTGCAAATGGCCAGCCGGGCGCTTGTACCAGTTAGGAATCTCGATAACAGAAACACGTGTAACCTCACGAATTTCTTTAACGATGACCGGCGAAAACTTAGTGTGATCAAATGGCATTCGGATGTTAATTCCAATGCGATTAAGATGTGCAGCATGCTCATTAACTTGGCGCTTCGAAAAATCCAATGGAGTTTGTGCATTCATCCACTGGATTGCATACATAGCAGTCGTATTGGCAGCCCTCATGTTAGGGCGAACACCCGAGGCGACAAGCTGTTCAGCGATCGATAACAAGTCCATGGCATTCACCTTAAGCTTCTGATCAAGCTTCAAAAAATCTTTATGGAGGCGGGTTAACTCACCTTCGTCAAATAAGCCCCAATAGGCCAAGTGATGGCGTTTGAGAAATTCAGCCTTGAATCCTTGTTCAAAGCGAACAATGCCTTGCTCTTCGCAATAGGCCTGAACCTTCTGGATGTATTTATACTCTTCGGAGGTCTCGCCGAAGATTCTTTTTACTTTTGGGAGACTATTACTAAGCATTTCGAATGCTTTATCGTAAGCCTTACGGAATTGAAGGCGAGCACCCTGCCCTAGAGCCTTAGTTGTCCAGGTGGCAGTGCGACCATTGGGATACAAAAAACCATAATTCCTACCGATAGCCTGACTTGAAATACCTTTCAAATATGCAGGCACGTTACCTTTACCGACAGCGTGATTGCTCGTCACGTCAATGCGAGTAATTACCATGCCATCGGCAGTGGTACCAACATGTTGTCCGTCTGGACCTTGGCGAAAATCAATCCGGGTACACTTCGTTAACGGAGGAAGGCCGTATTGAGCCAAAATACGGTTGTAAACGATCACGCACTGCTCAATTGTTGTATAACCAAAAAGGTTGTCTGCCCTATCGATGCGGCTTGGATTCCCTTCAATGAATACCCGACGGCCATGAACTCTGATGATTATCACGGTCGACCAGCTGCCTTCATGCTTGAAGCCAGGTTGCTTGCTCGACAAAAGCTCGCCAGTCTTTGAGCACAGGGTCTCAATGACAATGTCCGTCACCTTAGGCAGGTCGAAATCGTATTCCTGGTAGGCGGAGAGCCAGTCGTAGAAGATGTGCATCCCTGAACCTTGCTATCGAAACCACGGATTACCTCTGTCACAACGGAGGTATTCCGCGATGATAGACAGTCCACCGATGCAGTCAAGAGAAAAAGAACGGTTTTTTCCTGATAATAGGGCTATAGCAACGGGAAACTGTCTTTGGAGGCGTGCGGAATGGGCATTGGAACGAGGATCAGGCAGGAACGACTCAAGCAAGGCCTGGAACTCAAGGAGCTAGCCAGGCTCAGCGGAATGCCTGAGAGGACTCTGGCGGACATCGAGCGTGAGGTCTCGAATCCGAGGGCGGACAACCTGAAGAAAGTGATCATTTCACTGGGCTGTTCAGCCGATCAGATCATGTTCGACGACGATGAGCTGACGGAGGACGGTGACTTATCACTTCTGGTACGCGAGCTGAGCAAAACGGAAGAAGAAACCAGGCAAACGGTCAAACGAGTGATCCGAGCAATGCTCGTACAAGAACGTGTATTCGAGCTGGAGCGAATCAGGATGGAGGAAAATCGAGACCGACAGAATCTGGCGCTTCCTCTAAAACGCTATGGAAAAACGGCTCAACAAAAATGAAAAAATGCGGATATCCGCAATGAAGTGGGGGTGTAACAGCACCCCCACTCCTCCAGCCAGAAACCGCAAGGATCGCTACAAGTGCTGAACAGCAAGTGCCAAGGCCTGATCGAGATGCAGGAGCTTACCGTGCAGGGCATCGAGCGCGAATTGCTCGGTTGGCTGATCTTGATGGGGCTGGAGCCTCGACGCTACGGAGAGGCACCGCTGATCTCGGTTTTGATTAACCAGGTCAAGCTGAATGCCGGCTCGTTCGGCACCTCAACCCACCGGCTGATCTTCATGGCCATCGAGCGCCTCTACCGCCGACAGGACCCGATCGACATCCTTCTCATCCTGGAGGATCTGGAGCTGTCGGGCGATCCAATAACGTTGCAGGAACTGGCCGAAATCGCACGGGATACGCCGTCAGGATTGATGGAAAAAGTGGACGCTATGGCCCGAATCATCAAAGCGTTTGGCGATCTTCGATCAGGCTTCGATACCAAAGAAAAGATCAGCCGGCGGCTGATGAGATTCCGTGAGGTCATGGACCACGGTTATTCGCACGGTGCCGTGTGGTGGACAGAAGATCCTCAGTGGCTGCTATCAAATCCACACGGCGAACACATCTGCTACGTCTATTACACGGAATAAAAGCAAAGTCGTCTCCGACGGCCCTCCGGGGGGTCACCCTTTGTGACGCGGCGGGAGTCAGGAGGAAAAGCACCTCCTAACTCCCTTGCAGAGGGTAAGGGTCAGCGTGTGGTCAAGGGTACGCTTCGCCCGGGACTCCGTTCATCGTGACGATGAGGCGCTGTCACGACGAGCCGGGGTCGCGGCCCTTGACTTAGCCGAGCACGGGAAAAGGACGAAAAAAAACCGCCGTGCGGGCGGTTCTTCTCTCGCAGTCCAGGTGAGAAAGCTGGGCTGCGAACCTGGATGCAGTAACGTGTACGGCAAGATACTACCTCGAAAAATAGGCAGCAAAAAGCCCGCTGAGAAGCGGGCTTCGTGTGTGCCTTTCGGCCAGAAATATTGCAACGTGCCTTTCGGCCAACACGGCAGAATATACCCGAAAACCTAGGCTCTTTCGAGCCGCCACGCTTCCTGAAACAGAGCTTTGATCGCTGCCTGACGCTCTTTTGTGAATGTGGAAATGCCCTTGCGCAGACGCGGTTCTCGCCAAAATTCATTCCGCAAAAGCTGATGATAAAATACTTCCTGAGCCGTAATCGTAGGCTGATCAGTGCCATAAAGGACGCCTACTTTGAGCCCGAGATTGTAGCGATTGGAAATGATCCAGGACGAATCGGTAATGCTCGAAACAGCCTCAGAAAGAGCCTGGCAAGCCACGCGAAAATGAGGGGCGGCCAACCCGGCAGCCCGAAGGGAATCCATTGCCTCAGCCCTGATTTTCTCAGCCAAAGCGATCTGCTTTGCAGTGCCTTCCACCCTACTCCCTCCATCATTTTTTGATTGCAAAAACGTGCTGCAGCTCGATGACCTGGTTGAATAAATGCCATCAAAAAAGGGCCACGCATAATGCACGCTATGTGTAAATCCGGCGCCGGGGCTGCGCGATTTTCCCGGCGCCTGATTCGGCCTAATCGGCCGGCTTCGCTAACATAACGTGCGTCACATTATGCGCACCTTGGTATGGAGCTACCGGGCCGTGGGTGGGCAGATTTGGAGCCAGGCGCTGGCCTTCATCACACGCGCTGCAGCTCGGGCCTGGACCTCAGCGATGTGATTCACCACAAATTGATCCTGCGAGCCTCGTTACTTGCAATCGCCAACCACGTTCGCCGACGTCCACCGCAGCAACCTCATCAGCGCTGGATTGGAAAACTTTCAGCAAGTCCACTCGTACTGATACCGGCTGTTGGTGACACATCCTCATAACGTCGCACGAACCTTCCTGGCTATCCAGGGCCAAGGTCTTGCGAATCGCTGCGGGCATATTTAGGTGGATTATTGCCGATTGACTGCAGGTGCTGGTGAGCCGCTTTGAGTGCTAACATGTCGAGCTTATGGGTTTCGCCGGACGTAACTCGGTGCTGATCAGGCACGGAAATTCAGGACGTTTTGGACGTCCACAAGCTCAGTGTTTGACCTATTTATGGGCGCTTTCAAGCATCCAGCCTGGAAAGTGAGTCATTGAATGCGCTCCTTAATGGTGACCGCCGCCGAAGGTAGCCCACCAATTGAGCTACCCGTAGCTCACTTTTGAACCCTATCGTGAAAACGTAAGCGCTAGCGATCACACATGAGCTACCCCCAGCTCACCAGATCAGCTACCCTGCCCTTATGATATGAATCTAAGGAATAACTAAACTAAATATTCATTTAGTTTAGTTATATTTGGGTGCCATGATCTACCAGCCCTTCCTACATGTTAATGGTGGTACCGCCTTGATTCATATTACTTAGATCAAGGCGATTTCGCCTCCATGTCAAACGACTCGTAAGCCTCCCGGGCACCGCCAACGCCCCTACCTGGCTATCAACTTCAACTCCCAATCGAATCCCTATGGGCAATGACCAATCCTGGATCTTCGAGAAAAGAACGACATCCTGCTCTGCTTCAAACCTGCAGCGCCCGCGGCCTCAAGCTCCGTTGTTCTTCACCCGTCTCAACCGCAGGCTGCAGTTGGAAGTCAAAGCACAATTCGGCAAAACGCCCTTCCACGCCTCGTTTGGCCGCCAAGCCAGCGTCTTCGATGAACTTCACTTCGCCGACGAGCCCTTCGCGTGTGGCGTAGGCAAAGTCATCCCACAGGTACTTATCCCCTGACAGGTTGATTTGCGTCGTCAGATGGCGGTACCCCGGTGCCGAGATGAAGTAGTGGATGTGCGCGGGTCGCTGCCCATGACGCCCGAGCAAGTCAAGGCACTCCTGAGTCGGCCCCTGCGGGTCACACCCATACCCCGAGGGCACAATACTGCGGGCCCGGTAACGGCCTTCGGCATCGGTCACGATGCGGCGGCGAAGATTGAACGCCGACTGCGATTTGTCGAAGTACGAGTAGTTGCCTTTGGTATTGGCTTGCCACAGGTCAACGATGGCCCCGGCGATCGGCTTGCCTTGCAGGTCGATGACCTGGCCCTCGATAAACAACGTGGTGGCAACGCCGTCCTCCGTACCATCATCCATGCGTGCCTCGCCCTCGCACAGCGGGGCGCCGGCGACGTACAAGGGCCCCTCGATGGTACGCGGGGTGCCGCCGGTTTGGCCGACTTGCGCGTCCCGGGCGTCGTTGAGCAAGTCCAGGAAATGCTCGAGGCCCAGGCCGGCGATCAGCAGCGCGGCCTCTCCACGGCCACCCAGGCGGTTGAGGTAATCGATGGCGCGCCAGAATTCGTCATCGGTGATTTCGAGGTCTTCGATCAGGCGTGCGCTGTCCTGCAGGATGCGCAGCAGGATCTGCTTGACCCGAGGGCTACCCTGGTCGTTGTCCAACCCGGCAGCTTGTTTGAAGAACGCCTGCAGGTCGGCGGTTTGGGAAATTTTGACAGTCATGATGGGATCCTCATCTTGTTCTTATGATTCACAACAGCGAGCGTGGCGACGCTCAGCGATCATCTTCATGAATCGACGAAGGGTGGCGGCACAGGCCGGTCACTTCGATGTCCATGTAGGGGAATAAAGGCAGTTGCATGAGGGTGTCGTGCAGCGCTTCGACACTGTCCACATCGAACACACTGAAATTGGCGTAGTGGCCGGCGATGCGCCACAGGTGACGCCATTTCCCCTCACGCTGCAGGCGCTGGGCCAGTTCCTTTTCATCAGCCTTCAAGCGGGCAGCCACTTGCGGGTCCATGTCCACTGGCAGCTTTACAGTCATCTTTACGTGAAACAGCATTTGCCCAATCTCCTATAAAGGTTTCAAGTACGGCGGAATCTGGCCAGGCGCTCTTCATCGAGCGTCAGCCCCAGGCCCGGCGTGGCAGGAACGTGCAGCTGGAAGTCGCGGTACACCGGCGCTTGGGTCACGATTTCCTCGGTGAGCAGCAGCGGGCCGAACAGCTCTGTGTGCCATTGCAGCTGATCCAGGGTAATGAACGCGTGTGCCGATGCCAGGGTGCCCACAGCCCCTTCCAGCATGGTCCCGCCATACAGCGCAATGCCGGCTGCCTGGGCGATCTGGGCCGTGCGCAGTACGGCGCGGGGGCCGCCATTCTTGGCGATCTTCAGCGCGAAGATGCTGGCAGCACCATCGGCCGCCAGGCTGAAAGCGTCCTCGACACTTTCGATGGATTCGTCCGCCATGATGGGCGCAGGGCTGCGCTGATTCAGGCGCACCTGCCCTCCCCGGTTGATCCGTGAAATCGGCTGTTCGATCAAGTCGATACCGTTTTCACCCAGCACCTGGCAGCCTTTGATGGCCTGCGACTCGCTCCAGTATTGGTTGACGTCGACACGGACGCTGGCGCGGTCGCCCAGGGCTTTCTTGATGGCCACCACATGGGCAAGGTCATGCGCGAGTGCGTTGGCGCCAATCTTGAGTTTGAAGATGCGGTGGCGACGTTGCTCGAGCATACGCTCGGCTTCTTCGATGTCCTTGCCGGTGTCACCACTGGCAAGGGTCCAGGCCACTTCCAGCGCATCACGCACCCGGCCGCCCAGCAACTCGCTGACCGGTAGTCCCAGGCGCTTGCCTTGGGCATCGAGCAACGCCGTTTCCACTGCAGAACGGGCGAATGTGTTGCCCTTGATGGCTTTGTCCAGGCGCTGCATTGCCGCATTGATGTTCTCCGCGTCCTGGCCGATCAGCAAAGGCGCGAAGTAGCTGTCCAGGTTACTTTTGATGCTCTCCGGGCTTTCGTTGCCATAGGCGAGCCCACCAATGGTGGTGGCCTCCCCGATACCCTCGATGCCATCGCTGCACAGCAAGCGAAGAATGACCAAGGTTTGGCCGCGCATGGTGTGCATCGCCAGTTTGTGTGGCCGAATGGTCGGCAGGTCGACAATGATCGTCTCAAGGCGCTCGATCCGGGCTGCTGTCATTTCAGGTTCCATCTCGCAAGGTAGAGGTAAGGATCGCCATCAAGGCTTCAATACCCATAGGATCTTGTTTCGTGTACCTTAGGATCGACCTTCGACATTCGTTGAGTCCAATATTGTTTCCATCTCGCACCATACCTGGGAGGTATTGTGGAGCTCAGGCATATTCGTTATTTCCAGGCCGTTGCGCAGACCCTGAATTTCACCCGCGCGGCAGAACGCCTGCATATCGCCCAGCCGCCCCTGAGTCGGCAGATTCAGCAATTGGAAGAGCATTTGGGCACCGCATTGCTGGAGCGCAGTCGACCGTTGCAGTTGACCGAAGCCGGCCGCTTTTTTTATGAGCAGAGCGACACATTGCTCAAACAGCTTGAGCAGCTATGCGAAAACACCAAGCGCATAGGCCAAGGTCAACGCCAATGGCTGGGCATAGGATTCGCCCCGTCAACCCTGTATGCCGTGCTGCCGGAACTGATTCGAGAACTTCGGCGCGATGCAGACCTGGAGCTGGGGCTGCAAGAGATGACTACGTTGCAGCAGATCGAGGCGCTCAAGAGCGGCCGCATCGATATAGGGTTTGGCCGGATTCATTTCGACGATGCGGCTATTCATCAGGAGGTGTTGCGTGAGGACCCACTGGTCGCGGTGTTACCCGTTGGGCACCACTTGATAGGCCAACCGATAACGCTGGAACGTCTGTCGAAGGAACGCTTCGTACTGTACCCAGCCAACCCTCGGCCCAGTTACGCCGACCATGTACTGGCGCTATTCGCCAACCATGGCATGGGCATCCAGGTATCCCAATGGGCCAACGAGTTGCAGACCGCCCTGGGTCTGGTGGCGGCAGGGCTTGGCATTACCCTCGTCCCCGCCTCGGTCCAGCAGCAGCACCGCGCCGACTTGACCTACGCACGGCTGGAAGAAAGCGAAGCCGTCTCTCCAATCATCCTCAGTCGCCGCGCCAGTGACATCAGCCCGATCGTTCGGCGTTGCCTGGCAATCATCTCGACCATCAATTAATGACACCCTGCCCCACCTGGTAATGCTGGCAAAGTCGGCCGATAAAACCCGTGCTGCGGTCGTGATCCATCTGTCGGTTTTCCCATTACGCCGGCTGATCATCTGTCGCTCGATCGCACTCCAAAGTGCATCTGACGCCAAGGAGAACCGTGATGAACCCACTAATGAAAATGGGGGGCGGTAATGCCCAAGATAACTGGCCTGAACTGGATCCGGACCAGCCTGACGATCGAGTGGACGACCCGGATGCTGACCCGAATCTCACCGATGATGAAGAGCAGCATCCAGGCGTACCAGCAAGCGACCCCGAATCAGGCGCCTGACGCTAGGGAGCGGGCGAGGACCCGCTCCGTTTCCCTCAACTGCTAATTGCAGAGTCACTGACCGGTTGGTTGGGTTTACCCCCAGACAGCCGCCAACTCACTGCGGTAATGCCATAGCGTTCAGCCATGGGTTTACTGACTTTCTTGATTTTTTCGCGGCCGAACTTAGGAATGATGCCAATACCCGCATCACAACTGGCCCAATGCCAGGCTTCGGTATTATCCATCCGCTCCATGCGGATGATGAAACTGCGTGGCTGGCCATGCAGTTGGTAGTCAATGATATACAGCTGGGGATTAGGCATCACGGGGCCCTCCTCTTCTCCATGGATGACTCATTCATTGAGTGATGCCCATCGGGAAAGATTCAAAATAATTGTCCAACAATTTTACTCCCGCACCACCTCGCAAAGCAGCGGGTTAGATGCATCGCCAGGTAGCATGATTCCCTTGCGGCATTGCCCCGCTGGTCGTCGAACCCTAGGCCGCTGCGCGGATGCTTGAGTATCCCTGCGCGAGTGGAGGCCGAGGCCGCTGGTAGCACCGACAGGCCTCGACGACGGCGACCCTTCAATTCGGCTGGCGCCCCCCGCCATGGCTGTTCTGCCCGCCCTTGCGACCAGCTTGCGAGGCGCGCTCTCTATCGTTGGCAAAGTTGCCACCCGACGCCTGCCCGCCCTTCTGGCCTGCACGGGAAGCCCGTTCACGGTCATTGGCAAAGTTGCCCGGGTTGGTTTCCTTGGTGCCGCCACGTTGTCCAGTACGCTCTTGATCACGAGCCATGCCGTTTCTCCTTGCGATGGGATGGTGGGACGCATGAATCTTTGCCATGCCCTTTTTCCGAACCGTCGACGCACAGGAATGCTCAATTCGATCGTGGGCAGCTGACCGGTGGCACGAAACACCGCCCGGGAAAATGTTTGCGTACCAGCCTATTTGCCCCTGGTCCGGGTGTCAGGCATGCACACTCCACTGGGTCACCTGCGAATCGATCGGCATCTCATCGACGGCATGAATCAGGCCGCTATCGAGTGCCTCCTGAGGGTCCAGTATCCGCGGGTAAGCCATCAGGTAGCGTTGAACGTCTAGCGTTTCGGCACTGCCTGCGGTTCTTTCGGCAACGATCTGGGCATATAGCCGCAAATCGTAATCCAGGCTCATCGCGTATTCGGCCATACGCGCGTGGTCGACCGCACCGTGTAATGTCCAGTGAAACGGGTGAAACAGGAACTTGCTCATCGCGCAGGCGGTACGGCGCTCGCCCGCCAGAAACAGGATGTTACCCATCGATTCCACGGTGCCGAGGTTGTGCGTGTGCACGGGTACCGGCAGGGCGCGAAGGAAGTTGTACAAGGTAAACCCATAGCTGCATTCGCCGCCCATCGTAGCGATGTTCAACTGAAGCACATCGCCACCCTGGTGCATCACTTTGGAGCAGGTGCTGATCAGGTTGCCACAGGTGGACGAATTGATCGGGCCGGTGAAGTGAATGATGTGTCGGGCCATGCTTACCTCCAATGTGGGGGTCATTCCCGTAGGGTGAACAGGCCTCCCTTTGCGCCAGCGCAAGGTATTCTTCAGGCCTGGTTTGCGGTGGAAACGTGAGCGGGTGCAAAGTTCCCTGGCGCGGGCCAGATCGCCACTGGTCAACCATCCTGAACCGTTTGCGGTCGCTGCGTGTCGCTAATAATGGGACAGCAATGAGGACCACAGTGTGAGCGAGATCCGCATCGGCATATCCGGATGGCGCTATGGCCCCTGGCGCAAGGACTTCTACCCCAATGGCCTGCGGCAGGATGATGAATTGGCTTTTGCCTCGCGCGCCGTTAACAGCATAGAGATCAATGGGTCGTTCTATAGCCTGCAGACCCCGGAACGTTATGAGCGCTGGCGGGACGATACGCCGGACGACTTCGTCTTTTCAGTCAAAGGGCCCCGCTATATCACCCACGGGCGGCGCCTGAAGGACGTCGAACAGCCGCTGGCCAACTTCTTTGCATCTGGCCTTCTATCGCTGGGCGACAAGCTTGGGCCGATTTTGTGGCAGTTCCCGCCGAACATGGCATTTGATGCGGACCGCTTCGAGCGTTTCCTGGCGCTGTTGCCTCACGACCACCAGGCGGCGAACGCCTTCGCCCGCAACTGTGCAGAACGTTTACAGCACAATGGCGGCAGCCCCATCGACGGCAATACCCGCCTGCGTCACGCGGTGGAAATTCGAAATGAGAGCTTTCTGTGCGAGACGTTCGTGCAGTTGCTGCGCAAGTACCGGGTGGCGCTCGTAGTCGCCGACAGCGCGGGTAAATGGCCTTATGTCGAAGACGTGACCGCTGACTTCGTGTACCTGCGCCTGCATGGCGATGTCGAGCTTTACAGCAGCGGCTACACCGCCCGCGCCTTGCGCCGTTGGAAGCAGCGTATCGAATGCTGGAGCCGCGGCGAGCAGCCGGATGATGCCCACCTGATCGTCGATCAGCCGCCACCCCGGCGTGCTTCACGGGATGTGTACTGCTACTTCGACAACGACCAGAAGGTACATGCCCCTTACGATGCACGCCGCCTTCTGCACAAGATGGATCTCAATGGCCACTTGGTGACAGAACCGGGTGTCACACCGCAGGTGGAACTGTGAACAAGACATTGCCTACACCCACCAGCGTCATCGACCGGATCACCACGGTGCATCGTCTCAACGTATTGACGATCAACGTGCACAAAGGCTTCACCGCGCTCAACCGGCGTTTCATCCTGCCCGAATTGCGCGAGGCAGTGCGCGCCACCGATGCCGATCTTGTGTTCCTGCAGGAAGTCCACGGCAGCCATGAGCACCATGCCCTGCGCCATGCCGAGTGGCCCGACACCCCGCAGTACGAATTTCTCGCAGACAGCATGTGGCCGCAGTTCGCCTACGGCCGCAATGCGATTTACCCGCATGGTGACCATGGCAACGCGCTGCTGTCCAAATTCCCAATCGCCGAGCACCGCAACCTCGATGTATCGATCCATGGCAACGAACAGCGCGGCCTGCTGCACTGCCGCCTGGACGTGCCAGGCCACGAGTCGGTTCATGCCGTCTGCGTGCATCTGGGGTTGCGTGAAGCCCACCGGCAGCGCCAGGTCAGCCTGCTGCTCGACTTGCTCGACAGCTTGCCTGCCGACGCACCTGTGATTGTCGCCGGGGACTTCAACGACTGGCGCCTCAAGGCCGATGCCGTGCTCTCGCAACGCCTCGTGGAAGCGTTCGGAGAGCACTTCGGTAGCCCTGCCCGCAGCTTTCCGGCGCGCTTGCCGCTGCTGCGGCTGGACCGTATCTACTTGCGCAATGCCAAACCGAGCAAAGCGCAAGTGCTGTCTCATTATCCCTGGTCACACTTGTCTGACCATGCACCGTTGGCTGCGGAGATCGATCTGTGAACAAACCTTGGGTAGAGGGCAACAGCGTCGAGCTGTTGATCAATGGGGAAGGCTATTACCCGCGTGTGTTCGAGGCGATGGCCCAGGCGCGCGAAGAGATCCTGCTGGAAACGTTCATCATCTTCGACGACAAGGTCGGCCAACAGCTGCAGCGGGTGCTGATCGAGGCGGCGCGCCGCGGCGTACGGGTGGAGCTGGCGGTGGACGGTTACGGCACAGCCGACCTGCCGGATGCGTTCATTGCGGCCATGACAGAAGCAGGTGTGCGGTTTCATGCATTCGACCCGCAACCGCGGGTGGCCGGCATGCGGACCAACCTGTTCCGGCGCCTGCACCGCAAGATCGTCGTTATCGATGGCGAGCTGGCGTTCATTGGCGGGATCAACTACAGCGCCGATCACCTTGGCGATTATGGGCCGATGGCCAAGCAGGATTATGCGGTGGAAGTGCGCGGGCCGGTGGTGGCGCAGCTGCACGCCTCCAGCCGCCAGCTGATGGCCCCGGTGCTTGAACCGCCTAGCCAGGTGCGCCCGCTTACCCAGCCCGCTGGCCAAATCAGCGCTGTGCTGGTCGAACGGGACAACACGCGCCACCGCAGCGATATCGAGGCCTGCTACCTGCAAGCCGTGCGCGCGGCACGTCAACGCATCGTGATTGCCAATGCCTACTTCTTTCCCGGTTACCGCCTGTTGCGTGAATTGCGCAATGCAGCGCGCCGCGGTGTAGAGGTCACTCTGATCCTCCAGGGCCAGCCGGACATGCGCTGGGTCCGCGCGCTGTCGCGGCTGCTGTACAACTACTTGCTGCGTGACGGCGTACGCATACACGAGTACTGCCAGCGCCCCCTGCACGGCAAAGTCGCGTTGGTGGACGATGAATGGTCGACGGTAGGCTCCAGCAACCTTGACCCGTTGAGCCTGTCGTTCAACCTCGAGGCCAACCTGCTGATACGTGATCGGGCATTCAACCAGCACCTTGACCAACACCTGACCTCGCTCGCCAGCGACCACTGCAAGGCGGTGACGCTGGAGCGCATGATCCGTGGCTACTGGTGGCGGGCGCCGCTGATCTTCATCGGCTTCCACCTCACCCGCTACTTCCCGCGCATTGCCGGCTGGTTCCCGGCGCACCGGCAACGCCTGAAATCTGTCCAGCCTGAAGTCCAGGCCCAGGGCGACCTGCACGAGGGCAATACCTGATGAAGCACAAAGACTGGCATATCTGGGGCAAGCGCCTGCTGACCCTATTGTTCATCGTGCTGATTCCGGCGCTGCTGTACATGCTGGCGCGCAACCTTGACTGGAACGAGGTTCGCCAGTCACTGGTCGACTACAAGCCCAGCACCTTGATTATCGGCTTGGGTCTGGCGGTGTGCAGTTACCTCACATTCGCCAGCTACGACCTGCTGGCACGCGCCTACACGGGCCACCACCTGCCGGCGCGGCAGGTGCTGCCGGTGGCCTTCGTCTGCTATGCCTTCAACCTCAACTTCACGACCTGGGTCGGCGGCGTTGCCTTGCGTTATCGGCTGTATGGGCGGTTGGGCCTGGACACCGGCACCATCACCAAAATCCTGACCCTGGGGCTGCTGACCAACTGGATGGGTTACATGCTGTTGGCCGGCACGGTGTTCGCCTTGCGCCTGGTCAAGTTGCCGGACAGCTGGGCGGTGGGTGTGACCGGGCTGCAGTTGATCGGTTTTCTGCTGCTGGCTGTGGCGCTGGCCTATCTGCTGGCCTGCGGTTTTGCCAAGCGTCGTACATGGCGTGTGCGCGATCATGAAATCACCCTGCCCTCGATGCGCCTGGCGCTGTGCCAAGTGGCGCTGGGTGCCAGCAACTGGGCATTGATGGCCGCACTGATTTACTGGCTGCTGCCCGGTGACCTGTTCTACCCCTCGATACTCGGCATCTTGCTGATCAGCTGCGTGGCTGGTGTTGTCGCCCATATTCCCGCCGGGCTGGGTGTGCTCGAAGCCGTGTTCCTGGCGCTGCTGCACGGCCAACTGGGCCAGGGCAGCCTGGTGGCAGCATTGCTGGGCTACCGTACCCTCTACTACCTGATCCCGCTGTTGCTGGCGGTGATTACCTACCTGGTACTGGAAAAACGCGCCCGCGCCATGCGCCAACGCGGTGAAGCGACCCTACGCAAGACTTGACCACGGGCCCTGAGCCCGGGAGGTGGCACATGCGTTTATCCCTGCTGATGGTGGTGCTGGGCGGCCTGGCCAGCACAGAAGTGCTGGCTGAAGCGTGCGAAGTGATAACGCGTTCCTCCAGCGAAGCGGTCAAGCCCGTTGAGGGACGGACCTGCTACAGCTTCAGCGACATGCCGGCTGAAGCGATCAATTGGTCGTGCAGCAATGAAAGCAAAGAGATGCTCAGCACCGAGAAGCGCAAGGTGCCGCGCTGCGCCGATGGCAGTGTCGGTAGCTGCATCGCACCGTTGACCCAGGAAACCCTCGCCAACCCGAAATCGGCAGGGCGTGACGAGCCCTCCACAAGCCCGGCGCTGCCCAAGGAAGCCCGGGTGATGACTTACTACTACGACACCCCCAGCCTTGGGCAGGCCCGTGCGGACTGCGAGCGTAATAACGGGATCTGGCAAACGCATTGAAGCGAGGCAAAGCTGAGCCCCAGGAGCTGGTATGGCCAGCCCTGGGGCGTGTTCTGCCGCAGTTATCTAGCTATTGAAGCCGTCACGGGGAAATCGGGTCGCTGGCCGGGAAAGTTTCATCCAAGGCATTGTCAACCTTGCTTTCATTAGGCTGGGCCGCGTCACCGCACTTGCAATCACTCATGCGGCACGGTTCACCGTTACGGTGCCCGGACGCACAGGCCTCACAGCAGTAGGCCTTTTCGTTCTGCATGCGGGCATTCTCGTCCACCATGCACGAACAGTTCCCACAGGCACATCGTCGCTCATTCATGGTCAGTTCCTCGGCTCGTCATCAACCACTTCATCAGTCCAAGGTTCACCGTCCAGCGGCGCGGACCGTGCCAACTCGGCTTCATCCAGGCCAATGCCACCACCGATCTCCTGCGCATCGACTTCACGCAGGTTCTGGTCTGCCGGGCCTTCGTCATCACCAGGCTCGTAGGGGTCGCGCGCGCCAGTCTCATCCAGCAGTGTGCCAGGGCTCAGGTCGTCGTCGGTGACGTTGTCTTCATGCACGCTGTCGGTCAGTGTCTCACCGCCGGTCATGCCGCTTTCTGCGACGCGACGCGCCGGGAAGTCCTTCGCCACTTCCGCGGCTGGGCGCTCATCCCCTATGCGCCCCTCCGGGCGGTCACTGAAGTCCAGCTCGTGCACGCTGCCCATGCGGTCCTCGGTGTCATCGATTTCGCTGGGGGTGTAAGGCTGGCGATCATCGGGTCGGCTCATTTGGGCTCTCCATCAGGGGGTGTGTTCGGTCGACTGCGAGTGGGCCTGGAAAATTCAGAGTTTTTTGCCCGCCCGCGGGCGATCGATTTTTTGAACTCGCGCCCTGCCCGCTGCCTCCCAAATGAGAGACAGCCACCCCTGGGAGCCTTAGATGAAGGCCAAGCCCCTGCAGGAATATGAGCGCAAGCGCGACTTCAATGCCTCGCCCGAACCCAGTGGCAAGCGCGGCCGTGCAAAACGTCACCAGGCCCTGCAGTTCTGCATTCAGAAGCACGACGCCAGCCACCTGCACTACGACTTCCGGCTCGAACTGAACGGTACGCTGAAAAGCTGGGCCATCCCCAAAGGGCCCTCCCTGGACCCCAAGGTGCGGCGCCTGGCGGTGCATGTAGAGGATCACCCGCTCGATTACGCCGATTTCGAAGGCAATATCCCCCAGGGGCACTATGGCGCCGGCGATGTGATCGTCTGGGACCGTGGCATTTGGGAGCCAGAAGGCGACGCGGACCAAGCCTACAGCAAAGGCAAGCTGCGCTTTCGCTTGAAGGGTGAAAAGCTCGGTGGCGTGTGGAACCTGTTCCGCACCCGTCTTTCAGGCAAGAAAGAGCAGTGGATGCTGGTCAAGTCCGCCGATGCACAGGCACGCAGCGAGGCCGACTACAGCATTGTCGAAGCGCAGCCCGACAGCGTGATCAGCGATCGAACGCTCGTGCCGCGGCAAAGTCCCAGCGCCAAACCTGCCAAACCTGCCAAACCTGCCAAACCTGCCAAACCTGCCAAACCGCCCAAGCGCAAACCAAACGGCGCAGGCAAGAAAACAGCCTTGCCCGCGCAACTGCAACCGCAGCTTGCGACCCTGGTCGATTCGCCTCCCGCTGGCGACTGGCGCTATGAGGTCAAGTTCGACGGCTATCGTGTGCTCGCCCGTATCGAAGGCGAAGACGTGCGCCTGTTCACCCGTAACGGCCACGACTGGAGCCATAAAATGCCCCGGCAGGTGGCCGAGCTGCGTGCTTTGGGCCTGGACAGCGCTTGGCTGGACGGCGAGATGGTGGTCAACGGCGAGAACGGCGTGGCCGACTTCCAGGCATTGCAGAATGCCTTCGATACCGAGCGCGACGAGCAGATCGTCTACTACCTGTTCGACCTGCCCTTCCTGGGTGGCCAGGACCTGCGCGCATTGCCACTGGAAGACCGGCGCAACGCATTGAGTGACCTGCTTGAGCATGATCAGTCCGATGTTCTGCAATTTTCCGCCGACTTCGAGCAGCCGGTCGAGTCGCTGCTCGACAGCGCCTGCCGGCTGGAGCTCGAAGGGTTGATCGGCAAGCGCGCCGGCAGCCCCTACACAGGGCGGCGCAGCGCGGACTGGATCAAACTCAAGTGCAAGCAGCGCCAGGAGTTCGTCATCGTTGGGTTCACGGACCCGAAGGGGAGCCGCAGCGGCTTCGGTGCCCTGTTGCTCGCCCTTCATGACCCAGACAGCGGCGAGCTCCGTTATGCCGGAAAAGTCGGTACCGGCTTCAGCGCCACCACGCTCGAGAGTATCCATGCTCGTCTCAAGCCTTTGGAGATCCGCAAGCCAGCCCTGCCCCGGCCACCCACCGGGTCGGAAGCTCGGGGTGTCCACTGGCTCCAGCCAGAACTGATGGCCGAGGTCGCGTACGCGCAAATGACACGCGACGGCGTAGTACGCCATTCGGTTTTCCACGGGCTGCGCGACGACAAACCTGCCAGCGCCATCGACCTGGAGCGCGCCATGCCAGCCAAGACCCTGCCCAAAACCAGGCGTAGCAAAGCGCCAGAAGACCTGGGCGACCTGCGCCTGACGCATCCGGACCGGATCATCGACGCCAGCATTGGCGCAACCAAACGCCAGGTTGCCGAATACTACGCCGGCGTCAGCCAGTGGATTCTCCCGCAGCTCATGGACCGGCCGGTCGCGCTGGTACGGGCGCCAGAGGGCCTCAACGGCGAACTGTTCTTCCAGAAAAACGCCGACCAGCTGCATATCGCCAATGTGCTCAGTTACGACAAGGCCGAGGCCGGCCAGGCGGCGATGGTCATCAACCGCGCTGACACGCTACTGGGTGCCGTGCAGATGAACATGCTCGAGTTGCACACCTGGAATGCCACCGATAAGGACTTCGACAAGCCCGACCGCTTCGTGCTCGACCTCGATCCGGACCCGGCACTGCCCTGGAAGGCCATGATCGAAGCCACTCAGCTGGCCCTCACCCTGCTCGACGAACTGGGCCTTAAAGTCTTCCTCAAGACCAGCGGCGGCAAAGGCATGCACCTTGTAGTGCCGTTGACCCGCCGTGCGGGCTGGGACGAGGTGAAAGACTTCAGCCATGCCATCGTCAATTACCTGGCCAAGTTGTTCCCCGACCGGCTGAGCGCAGTGTCTGGCCCGAAGAACCGGGTCGGGCGGATCTTCATCGATTACCTGCGCAACGGTAAAGGCGCCACCACAGCCTGCGCCTACTCCCTGCGGGCCCGGGAAGGCTTGCCGGTGTCTGTGCCGATCTGGCGCGAGGAACTTACCCAGCTCAAAGGCGCCAACCAGTGGCATATCGGCAACCTGCACGAACGCTTGGCCGAGGTCGATGACCCTTGGGCGGACATGGGCAAGACCCGACAGTCGATCACAGCGCGCATGCGCAAACAGATGGGGATGACATGAGCATCACTCAGGATGTTGACCTGAACACCCTCGATAGCCTGCTGCGTACGTTCAGCGAGCGCGCGCAGCCTTTGAACCTGGACAACAAGCTGTCGCAACTGATGCAGGCGCTGAAGGCGGACCATCTCGACCAACTGCCGCTGCCGGGCCAAGGGCTTACCTTGCAGCGCTGGCAGACGTTGGCACGCATTGCCGGTTGCGACCTGGCGCTGGCCAAAGTGTACGAAGGCCATACCGACGCACTGGCGATCCTTGCCGAATGCGGCGCCGCGCACCTGGCGGGCAACGCAATATGGGGTGTGTGGGCCGCCGAGCCCCCTGATGCGCGGGCTCGGATCATCGAGCGTGATGGCGACCAGGTGCGCCTTGCCGGCAGCAAGGCCTGGTGCTCAGGTGCCTTGCAGATCGACCGCGCGCTGATCACGGCCTGGGCCGAGGATGACGACCAGCCGCAGTTGGTGGCGATCGAGCTGGCCCATCCCAGCCAGGGGGTGCAGGTCGAGCATTGGCAAGCGGTGGGCATGGCGACGACCGCCAGCATTGAAATCACCTTCGAGGCTGCGCCCGGGATCGCCGTCGGCAAGCCAGGGCAGTACCTGTCGCGCCCCGGTTTCTGGCACGGCGGTGCGGGGATCGCCGCCTGCTGGTACGGCGCCGCGCAGGCGCTGGCCGATTACTTGCGTGAGCGTTGCTGCAAACCGCACCCGGATCCCCACGCCCAGGCACACCTGGGGGCAGTGGATGCCGCGTTGTACGGTGCCCGTGCGGCACTGCGCGAATGCGCCACGTGGATAGACCGCCAGCCCAACGCCGACGCCAGCTTCGAGGTACGCCGTGTGCGTGCCCAGGTAGAGCAGGCTGTAGAGCAGGTGATCCATCATGTGGGGCGGGCGTTGGGCGCAACGCCGTTCTGCCGCAGTAGCCACTTTGCACGGCTGAGCGCCGACCTCCCGGTGTTTCTGCGCCAAAGCCATGCAGAACGTGACCTGGCCGCACTTGGCCAACAGCTGGCCCAGGTGCCGGCAGGAGCCTGGCAACTATGAGTGAGAACCTGATCAAGGCCAGTGAAGGCAGGCCGTGGGCCGAGTGGCAGCAGTCTGCACACCTGGCGCGGGCGAGCTGGATCACGCCGGAGCAATTACTACCCGCAGGCCGGCGCTTGGTACTGCTGGCGCCCCACCCCGATGATGAGATCCTCATGGCCGGTGGACTGTTGGCCGGGCTGCACGGCCGCGAACAGGACGTGCTGCTGATCTCCGTCACCGATGGTGAAGGAAGCCACCCAGAATCGGCGACCTGGACCGAGCATCGCCTGCGCCGTCAACGGCCACTTGAAAGCCGGCACGCCCTGCAGCAGCTGGACCTGGACCTCAACCGGCTGGACTGGCGGCGCCTGCACCTCAAGGATGGGGCGCTGTCACGCGACGAAGCGTTCCTGGTCAATCACCTCAACCAACTGCTCAAGCCCGATGATGTGCTGATGACTACCTGGCGCGGCGACGGCCACTGCGACCACGAAGCGCTTGGCCGGGCGGCAGCGCAGGCTGCCCTGGCGCGCCAGGTGCAACTGGTGGAGGTGCCTGTGTGGGCCTGGCATTGGGCACAGCCTGACGACCCGCGCCTACCCTGGCAACGGGCACATCGCATCGAGCTGGACGAAACACGGGTTGCGCGCAAGCGTCAGGCCTTGGCCGCGTACCACAGCCAGCTGGAGCCCGACCAAGGGCGGGCGCCGGTGCTGCCTGCCGACCTGCTCGATTGCATGCTGCAACCCTTCGAACTGGTATTCCTGTGAAGGAGTTGTCATGAGTATCGATGCGCAATATTTCGCCGACCTGTATTCCAGCAATGACGACCCCTGGGCATTTCGCACCCGGTGGTACGAACGCCGCAAGCGTGACCTGCTGATGGCCAGCCTGCCGCGCCAGTGCTACCAACGGGTCTTCGAACCCGCCTGTGCCAATGGCGAGCTGAGCGCAGCGCTGGCCGATCGCTGTGCCGAGCTGCTTTGCCAGGACCTTGACCCTACTGCAGTTTCCCTGGCCCGCCAGCGCCTGGCGGGGTTGCCCAATGCTTCAGTCGTCGCTGGCCGCTTGCCGGCGGACTGGCCGGGCGGCAGCTTCGACCTGATCGTGCTCAGCGAAGTGGGTTACTACCTGAACCCAACCGACTGGTTGCAGGTGATCGAGCAGTCGGTCGCAAGCCTGACCTATGACGGTGGCCTGCTGGCCTGTCACTGGCGCCATCCGATCGCAGGCTGCCCCCAGGATGGGCGTGAGGTGCACCAGCTGTTGGCCAAGCATGTACCGTTGTACCCGGTGTTTCGCCATGAAGAGGCGGACTTTTTGCTGGAATACTGGTCAGCGGAGCCCAGCGTGGTCGACCTGGACGAGACATGCTCATGATTGCCGTCATCATTCCTGCCCATAATGAAGCGCGACGGCTGGGGCGCTGCCTCAAGGCCATGGCAGCGGCGGTAGCCTTGGCCGAGCAGGCAGGGCATCAGGTTGAAGTGTTGGTGGTGCTGGACCGTTGCCGTGATGCCAGTGCGGCGGTGGCGGCGCGCTTCGGTGTACGCACGCTGGCGGTGGAAGCTGGCAGTGTCGGCATGGCCCGCCGGCTTGGCGCGGCCCTGATGCTGGAGCGCGGCGCCCAGTGGCTGGCCTGTACCGATGCCGATAGCCAAGTGCCCTCGCACTGGTTGCTGTGGCAACTGGCGTGCACTGCCGAGGTGGTCTGCGGCACGGTACATATCGAACACTGGCAGCCGTGGCAGCGTGCGGCGCTGCGCAAGCTGTACCGCAGCGGGTATCAGGCCTGTGAAGGCCACCGGCATATTCATGGGGCCAACCTGGGGGTCTGTGCCCGCGCCTATGAACGTGTGGGCGGCTTTCAACCGCTGGCGGCGCACGAGGACGTGCAGCTGGTCCGCGACCTGGAGGCTAGCGGCGCGCAGATCGTCTGGACCGCCAAGCACAGTGTTGCGACCAGCAGCCGGAGGGACAGCCGGGCGCGTGATGGGTTTGGGGATTTTCTGGCAGGGCTGCAGGTGCGTTTGGGCGGTTGATCAGCTGGACCATGCTCTTCGGAATTCTTCAGATAGAGCGCCGCGTGGATGGCGCTCTATCTGAATGATGCCGTGCTAACAAGGCAGGCAACCCGCCCAAGCGTTCATGAAGCTTTACGCGTACGCTTGGCAGGTTTCTTTTCGGCAGGTGCTTTTTTCGCAGCTTTGCCACCGAGGCTGCGCTTGAGCAGTTCGGTAAGGTCGATGATATCGGCGCTTTTTTCGGCTTCGCCCCCCTCGCCCTTGTCCACCACACTGATCTTGCCTTTGCTGGCCTTCTCTTCCACCAGGTCCATGATGGTCTGGCGAAACGCATCATGGTAGTCATCCGGGGCCCACGAACCGCTCATGTCCTCGACCAGGCGCTTGGCCATGGCCAGTTCGCGCTTGTCGAGCTTGGTGTCGGTCACGCTTTTGTCCAGCTCCAGCGTATCCAGCCCACGTACTTCTTCCGGCCAGCGCAAGGTGATCATCACCAACGCGTCATCCAGCGGCCGCAGCAATGCCAGGTGTTGGCGGGTGTGCAGTACGACCGTGGCCAGTGCCACCTTCCCAGTGCTCTGCAGCGTTTCACGCAGCAAGGCGTAGACTTTGCCGCCGCGGCGGTCCGGGCTCAGGTAGTACGGCGTATCGAACTGCTGCAGCGGTATTTCGCTGGCAGCCACGAACGAAAAGATATCGATCGTCTGGGTCGCTTCCGGCCTCGCCTTGCGGATCTCTTCTTCGCTGATCACGACATAGCGGCCTTTCTCGTACTCCACGCCCTTGACGATGTTGTCCTTGTCGATTTCCTTGCCGGTTACCTTATTGATCCGTTTGTAGCCGACCGGCTCCATGCTGCGCTTGTCCAGCCAGTCGAAGTCCACGCGCTCGGTGCGCACCGCCGTGTTCAGTGATACCGGGATATGCACCAGGCCGAAACTGATCGCACCTTTCCAGATTGCCCTGGCCATGACGTGCCTCCTAGGGTTGCAGGGGATGACCGGGCTGGCAGTAGCGCAGCGCGCCACAACGCTCGCAAAGCTGGCACTGCAGCCCGGGCACTTCGGGTTTGACCATGGCACGCCAATGGCAGCCACGCAGTAGGCAGACAAAGGTCATCAGCCACCTCCTCGGCCCGCAAATGTCGGGCACTTACCTGAAATGACTGCGCGGCGGGCGGAAGGTTTAGCCCAAGTGCCCTACGGGTTTGCTACCGACACTGGCTTGGCTGTCATGCCTGATCAGGTTTCGCTGCTGAACAGCACGCGCTTGAACGCCGCGGCGGCCAGATGCACCTGCACGGACCAGTCCTGGGCCGCATCGCTGCCGGCATCATCGGAAATGTATTTCAGGCACACGAACGGAATGCCTTCATTACGGGCGATCAACGCTAAAACGTAGGCTTCCATGTCGACGATGTCGTACGGGGCATCCCCGTGGCTGACCTCAAAGCTGTCGCCGCTGCCGCAAGTGCCCAGTGGCAGCCCCTCTATCGCGTGGCCATGTTCGAGCAGCACCGGAACTTCCGACAGCGGCGTCTGGTAGCGGGCGAAGCCCAGCGCAGTCACATCCATGTCGCGTTGCACGAAGCGCGTGCAGCACACCACCTCCCCCTTGCCGTACCGCTGGCTGCCTGCCGACCCAAGGTTGACGATCAGTTTGGGCCGCTGGCGCTCGATCGCCTTGGTCAGGGCGATGGCAGCATTGACTTTGCCGATGCCGGTGAACACGGTATGGACGTCAGCGAATACGCTGCCGGCTTCCGCCTCGAGGGCAAATACGAACAGGGTGTCGGCCAAGGTAATGGCGGGAAATTGCTGGGTCAGCATCATGGCGCAGGGCGTTCCGAATGGCTTGCTAAGGGCGCTGCCATTGTCGGTGAACGCTAACTGATTGCAAGCCCCGCAGTGGTGGCAAGGCGCACTAGCGCGTCACGCACTGCGGTTGACCGTCAGCGCCACGGCAGCGATGCGCTCGACATGCTCATAACCTGGCTGGAGCAATTGTTCGCCGAATACGTCCGGGTCGACCTCACGGTACACCCAGGCCCATTCAGGCCCCGCCAGGCGCAGGCGAATAGCCTCGAGCAGAGGATCACGGCCTTCGACAATCGCCACGCCGGTGTACAGCAGCAGTGACCCGCCAGGGCTCAGACGCTCGCACGCCTGCTCGATGATGCGCAGTGACAGATCGGCGCCCAGAGAACCGCCACCGTGGCGATACGTACGCTGGCCGTCATCGAGCATGTAGGGTGGGTTGGCCACGATCAGGTCGAAATGGCCACTGATGCCCGCAAGCAGGTCACTGTGGGCAATGGATACATTGCTCACCCCCGCCAGCGCCGCATTGATCGCGGTGTACCGCAGTGCCAGGGGGTTGATGTCCACAGCGCTGACCTGGGCATGCTGCGCCGCGCGCGCGATCAGCAAGGCACCGACGCCGCTGCCGCAGCCAATGTCCACCGCGTGTTCGACCCGTACCGGGCTGCGTTGTAGATGGTCATGGATGACCTGGGCGAAGCGATAGCTGTCAGGGCCGAAGAACACCGCATCAGCCGCCTCGGTCGGGTAGGCGGAATGCACCAGCAGCAGATCATCGAGGCTGGACCAACGTACCCGGCTGCGTAGCAGGTCACCGTCCTCGTACAGCACGTGCGCGGTGCTGAGTTGGTCCAGCTCGTCGGCACTGATCAATGAGGCTGGGAATGGGCGGCTCCAACCAAACACGTCACGCAGGTTGGCGGCCCGCTCGGCGCCGGCGCGGGCATTGTTGCAGGCATGGGTGGCAGGCGTTACGCAGGTGAACCGGTAACCGTCAGCGCGCAGGCGCCGGCCGAGTTGAAGCAGGGCTTCGTCGGCCCGGGTTTGTTGCGGGTCAAGCGTCATCAGTGCGGTCCCTCCTCGCCAAGGCCTGTGGCACGCAGGTACGCCCGAGTGGCGGCAAGCCCCTGAGGCAAGGCGTGCTGATTGCCTGCCATGCGCTCGATCAAGGTCTCGATATCAATCACTTCATGGCGTTGTTCGCCATTGGGCTGCTGGTGCAAGGCAGCTTCCCAACTGCCCGGCGGCACGCGGCGCACCGTGCTTTGCCAGTCGCCAGCGATCCAGTCATGCCACAACTGCTTTTCGTAGGCATTGAACACCCCGAACATCGGCGCACCTGGGCCATCGATCAGCGACCACCAGCGGCTGTCGGCTGGGTTCTGCCCGCGTTTGATCCAACCCTGCGCCACTAGCGCTTGCAAGAATCCCGGTAGCGCCGAGGGTTCACTAAGCCATTGGTTGACCGTGCGCTCCTGCAGTCGGCAACGGTCAGCGTGCATGAACTGCCCGAACACGCGCTTGCGCTCCAATGCAGCCAGCAATTGGGCTTCAAGGTCGAAGCTGCCGATCAGCGTCGGTGTGTCGGTGCCTAGATCATTGAGGCGGTAGCCGTGCCTGACTCGGCGGTAGAACACCTCGGCATCCTGTGCCGGGCACAGTTGCCGAACCGCCTTAATGGCCTTGCTGGAATGGCCACTGGCAGCATTGTCGATCGTGACGTGAAGCTGGAAATAATGGCCGTCGATGCCCAGCTCGGCCAGTTCGTGAGTGGTGATCAGCAAATGTAGAGGCGGCTGCTCATAACCCAGGTTGTACCCAATGATTTCGGGCAGAAACCATTCCACACAGCTGCCCAACGCCAGTTGCACGGCCCCTTGCAGGTAGCGCTCGTCCTCCAGAGGCAAACCCTCCAGGCAGCCGAGCCTGCCCAGCAACCGCTGGTAGATCAACACATGATTGCAATGCGGATCGCCGTCGCCCAGCTCCTCGAGGTAGGTGCGGATCAGGCCGTGGTAGCGCGGGTCTTGCCAGTGGCGCAGGGCCCCATGAAGCCAGGCGCCATCGACGACCTTGGTCGGTGCGACCTGTTGCAGGAACCACAGTGCCTGGGCGCGGTTGGCAAAATACCGCCGAGGCGCGCCTTCACGGCGCTGGGCCAGGTAGGCGGCGTGTTCGGCTGCAACCTGTGCGGCGTGACGCGCGCTCCATGCCTGCAACTGATCAGGCGTGTCCGGCAGGTCATCGGCCATGGCGTTCGCCTTCGCGAACTGCTCGGCGAGCCACTGGCGGGCAGTGGTGTAGTCACCGGACAATATCGCATGGTAGCGGCTGCTCAGCGGCTGTGCGGTTGGCGCCGGCGTCTTGTAGGGGTTGCTACGCGTCAGAACCGTCATGCCTCGCTCCTTTGTCGACTATTGGCTCTGGCCTTCGCGTGGCATCGGCTCAGGGCCAGGTGCAGGTTGTGGCGCAGGCTTGTCATCGGGCTGCTGCATTTGCAGCGAAGGTTTGCTGTGGTCGGCATCCTCCGCCGCGTGATCGGGGTCACGATCGAAACAACCGCCGAGCAGCGTCAGGCTGCTCAAGGCAATGATGATGGCTGTGGTGCGCATGGGACGTCCTCTTTCTAACTGAACGCGGTGCCGAAGCGTCCGACACCGCGCTCTCGTCACTTACGAGCGGCCGCCTTTCTGGCCCGACTCGCGGTCTTTGTGCATATCGGCATCCTTGCGGCCCGACTCACGGTCGTGGGCCATGCCGGAGCCTGAGGACTGCCCGCCCTTGCGGCCAGCTTCGGAGGCTTTTTGCCGATCGTTGGCGAAGTTGCCGGGGTTCTTGGTGCCACCCTGGCCGCCCTGGCTGCCGGTGCGGCTGTTGTCTTTGTTTGCCATGGTCTGAAACCTCATGTGACTTCTGGATGCACGGCGAGCGCCGTACATAGGTTCGGAGTTTGGCGATAGCGAGGGATTCGTTTTATTGCCGCGCGTTCGGACCGGTGGCGTTAAATAACCGGTGGCGGTGTATTTTGCGCGCCAGCCGGTTGTGTGCCGTGGGCATCCAATGTGCGCTGCCGCCGCCCCAGCCACCCACCGGTGAGGCCCCAGCCCAGGGCAATGGCTGCCCCAATCATCATGGCCAGTTGCGGATGGTCGCCCAGCACATCCAGTGCACGCTTGACCCACCCACTCAACGCATCGCCCCCGCGGTAAACCACGGTGTCGATGAAGTTCTTGGCCTTGTATTTGTCCTCGGCGGGCAACACGGTGAACAGCATCTCCCGCCCCGGCCGGACCAGGGCATATTCACCTGCGCGGCGAACCACCATCACCACCACGAACACCGCAAATACCGGTGCCAGGGCCAGCCAGACGTAGCCTGCCGCCATCACCAGCGGCACTGCCACCAGCAACACCCCTACCCCCAGGCGTTTGGCCAGCCGACCGGTGATGAACACTTGGGTGAGGATGGCCAGGGCTTGGACCACTGTGTCGATCAGGCCGAACACCTGCGTCTGGCGTGTACGGTCGGTGAAGGTTTCGCTGACGATGCGCGCCTGCTCGAAATACAAGAAAGTACTGACACTGGCCAACAGCACCACGAACAGGGCAATGCCCAAGAGGTACGGCGAACGCAGTACAGCCGTCGCACCGGCAAATGGGTTACCGCCCAGTGGCCGCGACGCGGGTTGTTGGTTCTGCACAGGCAGTGGTTGGCGATCGCGCCAGCGTTGCAGATAGACGGCGGCGGCGATGCTGCCCAGCAAGAACAAAGCGGCCAGCAACACCAGCCCGGCATGCCCCAGCGGGGCAACCAGCAGCGTACCCAGTACCGGCCCGCTCAGCCCACCAAGGCTGGCCCCCGCTGCCAGCAGCCCGAACAGGCGCTTGCTCTGCTCTGTGGAAAACAGATCGGTCAGCACGCTCCAGGCCAGTGAGATTGTCAGCAGGTTGAATACCGACAGCCAGATGTAAAAGGCCCGTGCGGTCCACAGGTCGTCTGGCTGGCGAGCAAACAACATGGCAAACAGCAACAGGTTGGCCGTGAAGAAGCCGTAGGTCCAAGGCAGGATGTGCCGTCTGCGTACCCTGGAGGCCAGCCAGCCGAACAGCGGGAGGCAGGTCAGCGTAGCGATGAAAGTGCCGGTGAACAGCCATTGCAGGTTGTCGACACCTCCCGCCACGCCCATGGTCTCGCGCACCGGCCGCAGCATGAAATAGCCGGTGAACAGCAAGTAGAACAGGGCCAGACCGCCGATCACGGCCGGGCCTTCGCCAGGCTGGATATTCAGCCCGTGGTCCAGGCGTTTGCGCCAGCCGGTCATGTTGTCAGGCAAACTGTTCGATCAGCGCTTTTTGCTGCGCGGGGGTGAACAACGGCTCATGGCCGGCCTTGAGCTGGTCGAGCTGGCGATCGGGGCGGCCGGTTGCCGGGATAACCGTGGTCACCGCGGGGTGGCTGAACGCGAACTTGAGGAAAATCTGTGCCCAGCTGCTCACGCCCGCTTCTGCAGCCCAGGCAGGCAGTGGCTGGCCCTTGACCTTGGCAAACAGGCGACCATCATCGAACGCCCGGTTGATAAGCACTGCCACGCCCTTGTCCTGGCACAGCGGCAACAGTTCCTCTGCTGCGTTGGGCGCATTGACCGAATAGTTGATCTGGATGAAATCCAGTGGTTCGGAACGCACGATGCTGGCGACTTCGTCATGGCCGCTGTTCAGATAATGCGTAATGCCTACGTAGCGGGTCTTGCCCTGCTGCTTGAGCTGGCGGGCATAGGGCAGTTGGGTCTTCCAGTCGCGCAGGTTGTGGATCTGCAGCAGGTCAACCTTGTCTGTCCGCAGGCTTTTGAGGGTGCCCGCCCATTGCGCTTCGGCGTCGGCCCGGCTGTCGGCGGCGATTTTGGTGGCGATGAAGCACTGCCGGTGCCAGCCGCCCTCCTCCAGCAACTGGCCAAGAATACGGTCTGCCCCGCCGTAGTTCGGCGACGTGTCGATGACTTTGCCGCCGCCTTCGAAAAACGCTTTCAGTACGGCCTTCAGTTGTTGGTAGTCGGCCGAGCCGGCCTCGACCTCGAAACTGCCAGAGGTCCCCGCGCCAATGACCGGCAAGGCCTCGCCGGTGGACGGCACCTTGCGGGTCAGCAGCCCGGAGCGGGACTCAGCGCGTAGCCAAGGGCTGGCAGCCAGCAGCCCCAAAGTCGCGCCGGCGCGTAGGACATCGCGACGTGCATACATGGCAAAGCTCCCGTCATAAGTCGGAAACTTCCAAGACTAGCCGCTCTACCTCGGCCTGGCAGATGATTCTGTTTCTGAATATTTGCTCAAGCCTTCAGCAGCAGGCTCAGGTCCAGGTGTGCGTCGGTGATCGGCGGGCACCAGTAATACCCCCCCGTCAGCGGGCGGCTGAAGCGGTACAGGCCGTCGATGATGCCATCTTCCAGCCCGCTCATGCGCCGCAGCTGCACTTCGAACGCATCGAAGCTTCGGCCCAGCGCGACAAAGGCCAGGCCCGCGCCACGGTGGTCGGCCCAGGAAACCGAGCGCCGCACCATGAAGGCTTCGGGTGCGAAGCTTTCCTGTGCCGTGCGCTTGACGTGTGCCGACTCCGGCGCATCGTCCAGCTCCTCGTTATCGCTCAGCCGCCGGCCGATGATGTTGTCCTGGTCCGCCTGGGGCAGCGACTTGAAGTACTCCAGATCATGCTTCCACAACTGGAAAACCGCAAAACTGGAGTCTGCCAGGCCCGGCTGCTCGCCCGCGACGATGGCCGCGTCGACTGCGTCCTGGTCAACCGGGTTTTCGGTACCGTCCGCATAACCGGTCAGGTCGTGGCCGCCACGGTGCAGGAAGCCGTCGATGCTGTCGGCCAGGCGCAGAGCCGGTGCCAAGGCCTGCTCCAGCGCGTGGGCCTGCAGCAGCAGGTCACCCCGTTCTTCGCCGCGCAGCCACAGCCACAAGGCGTGCTGGGTGCTTGGGTTCTCCACCGCTGCATCCAGTTGGGGGAACGCGCGCAGCCCAGGCACTTCTCGGCCCAAGGCCTTCGCCAAGGGGGCGCCTACGCCCATGATCAGGCGTTCGCCATCCACATGCGGCAGCAGCGCATCCAGTGCTGCAGGCAACCCCTCGGGGGCTTGCAGGGTGAAGAACAAGTGGCGGGCCTGGGTAGGCACCGGGGTGGCAAGCAGCCCTTGCTGGAACGGCATGACAGGCAAATCCTTGGTAAAAGCGCGAATGCTACTGCGCGCAGCGGCCGGTCGCAACGAGGCATGCAGTCCCGCTGCCATCAGCCAACCGGGTGCTTCAGTAACAAAAGGTTACCAAGTGCTGGCCCATTGCAATTAGCTATCGATCAGGCCCGGCCTAGACTGGCTTGATCCCTTGCCCGAGTAGCCATCATGACCGCTTCGCCCTTGCTTACCGCCTTCCTGCCTTTGGCCTTGGGCATCATCATGCTAGGCCTTGGTTTGTCGCTGACAGTGGCCGACTTCGCGCGCGTGGTGAAATACCCTAAACCCGTGGTCATCGGCCTGGCCTGCCAGATTCTTCTGCTGCCGCTGGCCTGTTTCCTGATTGCCAACGGTTTCGGGCTGGAAGCGGCCCTGGCCGTGGGCCTGATGCTGCTCGCCGCCTCCCCCGGAGGCACCACCGCCAATCTGTTCAGCCACCTGGCTCATGGTGACGTGGCCCTGAACATTACCCTTACGGCGGTCAACTCGCTGATCGCCATCCTGACCATGCCGCTGCTGGTCAACCTGTCACTGATGTGGTTCATGGCGTCGGACCAGGCCATCCCGCTGCAATTTGCCAAGGTCATGCAGGTATTTGCCATCGTTCTGCTGCCAGTCGCCTTGGGCATGATGATCCGCCGCTGGGCGCCAGGCTTTGCCGCTCGCATGGAAAAGCCCATGAAACTGGTGGCGGCGCTGTTCCTGGTCTTCACCATTGCGCTGGCCCTGGCCAAGGATTGGCAGACCGTGGTTGCCTACGCCCCCGTGGTCGGCCTGGCGGCACTGCTGTTCAACGTGATCAGCCTCGCCGTGGGCTACTGGGTGCCGCGCCTGTTGAGCATTCCCAAGCGCCAGGCCATAGCCATCGGCATGGAGATCGGTATCCATAACGGCACTCTGGCGATCGCCGTCGCCTTGAGCCCATCGCTGCTCAACAACGCCACCATGGCGGTGCCGGCGGCGCTCTATAGCTTGATCATGTTCTTCACGGCGGCGGGGTTTGGCTGGTGGGTGAGCCGTGGGCACCACACGGGGGAGGCCCAAGGCAAGGGCGAAACGGTGAACTGACGCCTCAGTTGCGCCGGCGTCGGGCCTGTAACTGGCGTTTGAGCACCTTGAGGGGAGGTGCGTAGAAAAAGCCGAACGACACACTGCCTGTACGCCCCTTTACCGCATGGTGCAGGCGATGGGCACGATCCAGGCGCTTGAGGTAGCGGTTGATCGGTCGCGGCTTGCGAGGCCAGTGCCGGTGGAAGAAGCCGTCGTGGGCCAGCACGTACAGTATTCCGTAACCCGCCACGCCGCCGCCCACCCACTGCAAGGGCGCATGGCCGGCCTTGCCCAGGGCCATCAAGACTGCTGCGATGATGCCCAGGGCCAGCAGATAAAAGTCGTTGGTCTCCAGCATGCCCAGATGGGGCTCATGGTGCGAACGGTGCAGCCACCAGCCCCAGCCATGCATGATGTACTTGTGGGCCAGCGTGCCGACACCTTCCATGGCCACCAGCGTGCCGATCAGCACAACGAAATTGAGCAGCATGTAACGGTCCGGGGGATGCCAAAGAATGGCGCAAGGGTAACGAGTCACGACGGTTTTTTCCATGCGGCCGTGGCTTGCTGTAGGGCATTTCCTAATGAAGCCATTGTCATGTTATCGCCCTTGACCCCTACACACACCGCGGCGTATGTTCGCCCCGCAATTTCGCATCCCTGAACAGGAGTCCTGCTTTGGACAGTAGCCCCAGTCGCTTGCGACAGGCCCACACGGCGAGCTAGTCCGGCAGTTTCCTGCCACTGTCTCGCTACTGGCCAGACGGTGGTTTTCTCAGCCTATATGGCTTGAGCCCTCCTCCTTCCTCCTCTCGTGGTCCTGCGCATTCCTGGTTTTTCAACCACGCCATTTGCGATGGCGTTAGAGCGGGCATGTGCCCGCGCAAGAGGTTCGCTATGGATTGGAAAGTATTTTTGCTGCGTGTCAGCATCGCCCTGCTGCTCGGCGCCCTGATCGGTGCCGAGCGCCAACTGCGCCAGCGCCTGACCGGGCTGCGCACCAATGCGCTGGTCAGCACGGGTGCCTGCCTTTTCGTGCTGATGACCCAGGCGGTGCCGGGCATGGCCCCTACCGATGCGTCTCGGGTTGCCGCCTATGTGGTCTCGGGCATTGGCTTTCTGGGGGGCGGTGTGATCATGCGCGACGGTTTCACGGTGCGCGGGCTGAACACGGCCGCCACCCTGTGGTGCACGGCAGCTGTCGGCGTGCTGTGCAGCCTCGGCCTGCTGCTGGAGGCGGCCCTGGGTAGCCTGGTGGTGCTGTGTGCCAACATACTGCTGCGCGACATCGCCCAACGACTGGACGGCCAAGGCGTGGTGCCGGCCAGCGAGGTCGAACACCGTTTCGAGGTGCGAGTGGTATGCCGTGCCGAAGATGAAATTCAGGTACGCAGCCTGATGCTGCAAAGCCTGAGCGACCCGCAACTGCGCCTGCAGTCGCTGCACAGCGAAGACTTGCCCACCCCCGCACGGCTGGAGGTGCGGGCAGAGTTGCTCGGTAACCCACAAGCACCGGCGCAGCTGGAGCGCCTGGTCAGCCGGGTAAGCCTGGAGAAAGGTGTCAGTTCGGTATGCTGGCAGCTACAGGCCTAATGACCGGCACTCATCGCCATGCGGCCAGCAACGACATAGCCATCGCGCCCTTGGCGTTTGGCCTGATACAACGCCCCGTCAGCCGCAGACATCAGGCTTTCGGGGCTGCTTGCGTCCACTGCCGGGTGCCCCACAGCGATGCCGGCACTGGCAGAGACGCGGCCTAGCGGGCTGCCGGCATGCTCGATCATCAAGCGGCGCAACAGTTGCAGGATTTCATCGACGACCTGTTCGGCGCCCTGTACATCGGTGTCAGGGAGCAAAAGCGTGAACTCTTCCCCGCCATAGCGCACCGCCAAGTCCGCCGGGCGCTTCAACACCTGCTGCAGCAAGTCGGCAAAGCGGCGCAAGCATTGATCGCCCGCAGGGTGGCCATAGCGGTCGTTGTACAGTTTGAAAAAATCCAGATCGACCATCACCAGCGCCACAGCCTGCCCCAGCCGCCGCGCCCGGCGGATTTCCGCATCAAGCACCGCGTCCAGCCTGCGGCGGTTGCCCAGGCCCGTCAGGCTGTCGGTCAGGGCCAGCGACCTGAGGGTCTGGTGGGCCTGGTACAGCGCCCTTTCGATAGCGATTCGCTCACGCAACTGGCGCAATACCACCCAGCCGAAGCCACTCAACCCCACCAGCAACAGCAGCAGGATCACGGCTGACTTGATGACGTCTTGCCGCCAGGGCGCAATGATCGACTCGCGCGACAAACCCGCCTCTACCACCAACGGGTAGCGCGCCAAGGCGCGATAGGCGTACAGACGGGGCGTACCGTCAACGACCGCCACCGCTTCTACCAGCCCTTCGCTCGCATGAGGCAGGTGGTGGCGAAAGACTTCGCTGTTTGCCAGGCTGCGGCCGACGACGTCCTCCACAAACGGCCGGCGTACCAGGATCGTCCCGTCCCGCATGGCCAGCACCAGAGCGCCCCGCTTGTCGATCTTGAAATCACCGTAGTAGCGCACGAACCAGTCCACCTTGATCGTGCCCAGCAGCACCCCGGCAAAGCTGCCATCGCGATTCTCCAGCCTGCGCGAGATTGGAATGATCAGGTCACCGGTGGAACGGCTACGTACCACCGAGCCTATATGCACGGCACGGTCGGTGTGGGTCTGGTGGTAAGCGAAGTAGTCACGGTCGGCATTGTTGGCCTTTGCCGGGATGGAAGCCTGGTCAGTGACGATCCACGTGCCATCCGGGCCGTACACGAACAAACCGTGCAGTTGCGGCATGATGGTTTTCTGTTGTGCCAACAGCGCGTGCAAGCGTGGGCGATCGAGATGATCGAAGCCATCCCCTTCAAGGCGCTCTGCCAGCACAGCGGTAATCGCGTCCACTTGGCGAATGGCGTCCTCGGCGTGCTGCGCCGTGGCCCTGGCCAGGTTGCTGACCGTGTTTTCGGCATTGACGAAGGCTTGCTTGTAATCGCGCCAGATCCGCCACCCTTCGATCGATACGAAGGTCAACATCACAACCGCCATGAACGACAGAACCAAGCGAAACAGCGCCACCGCACGCACCTCGCTGGGTACGCTCAAGAGCCCGTCTTCGTCCTGTGTTCCGCCCGCCCTCATGGAAGTCCTTGCCTTGACGCGTTCGCCGTCTGTCACTATAGATCACTGCCGTTTGCGCGCACCCAACTCGATCCATGCCGGTGCATGGTCGCTGGGCTTGGGCTCGTTGCGCACCCACGCATCTACGCCGCCGGCCTTGAGGTGCGAGGCGATATCCGGGCTGAGCAACAGGTGATCGATACGCAAGCCAGCGTTGCGCGCCCAGTGGTTACGGAAGTAGTCCCAGAAGGTGTAGATGCGCTCATCGGGGTACAGATGACGAATGGCATCGGTCCAGCCCTGCTCAAGCAACGCCTGGTAGCAATTGCGCGCCTCGGGTTGGAGCAAGGCATCCTTGAGCCAGGATTTGGGGTTGTAGATATCGAAGTCGGTCGGCACCACGTTGAAATCACCGGCCAGAACAGTCGGGTGGCCACTCCCAAGCAAGTCCCGCGCATGCTCGACCAGGCATTGGAACCAGCGCAGTTTGTAATCGAACTTCGGCCCCGGTTGCGGGTTGCCATTTGGCAGGTACAGGCAACCTATCAGCACACCCTGTACCGCTGCTTCCAGGTAGCGGCTCTGGTCGTCATCCTCCATGCCTGGCAGGCCGCGCCGGACTTCCAGCGGCTGGCTGTCGCGCGCCAGGATTGCCACCCCGTTCCACGAAGGCTGCCCCCTATACAGGCAGCCATAACCTGCAGCTTCCAGGGCCTCGCGGGGAAACTTCGCGTCAGCTGCCTTGAGCTCCTGAAGGCAGGCGATATCGGGCTTTTCCCGCTCCAACCAAGCCAGCAGCGCCGGTAGCCGGCTGCCGATGCCGTTGATATTGAAGGTGGCGATGCGCAAGGGCTTCATGTGCCAGGGTCATCCACGTGGCTCTGCACCGCCGCCTGCAGCGCACCCACATGGGCCTCGTCTGCCAGGGCCTTGAGGGCCAACCAGTCATCCCAGTCGATGGCGCCGTCATCACGCAGCGCTTCGGCGGTGCGCAGTAATTCGTGATGGTAGGCATCCGGGGATTCGCGACGGTAACTGTCATCATCGTATTGCGCGTACCAAGCCTCAAGTTCGGGAATGCTGCGCTCTATGCTCATGCCCTGCTCCTTCGCGGCAACCTTTGAATGTGTGAGCGCTAGCACTGCGTATCGTTCAACCGTGGCGCCGCGGTGCTGGCTCGCCCAGACAAAAACCTGAAAAAAATTTAAACCTATGCCCACTTCCCCGGCTCAACCGTACGCGACACTGAGGTCGCGCCACCGATAGCAAGGAGTGAAACATGGGCAATCTGTTCATCAAGCGCGCAGGTTTGTCGCTGGTGCTGGGCATGGCGTCGCTGCAGGCACTGGCGGCTTCCTCCGATGACTTCGTCGATGCCGCTACCGAAGCTGGAATCGCCGAGGTGGTCACCGGCAATCTGGCTTTGGAAAAGAGCCAGAACCCTGACATCAAGACCTTCGCCCAGCATGTGGTCACCGATCACACCAAGGCCAACCAGAAGCTCGGCGACATCGCTCGCAAGCTGGACATCAGCGTGCCCGATGAGGCGGCGCTGACCGACAAGGTGAAGAAAATGATCCTTGAATGGCGCGAGGAGTCGTTCGACAAGTCCTACGTCAACAACCAAGTCGATGCCCACGAAAAAACCGTGGAGCTGTTCAAGAAAGAAGCCGCTTCGTCTGACAAACCAGAGCTGAAGGCTTTCGCCAGCGAAACGCTGCCAACGCTCGAGAAACACCTGGAAGAGGCCAAGGCTCTTCAGGCCAAACATGGCAAGTGATCGGAGGACACACATGAGTAACGATACATTGCGCAGCGAAATCCTGACGCGCCTGCTGCACGCCCACCCACAGGGCTTGGGCAAGGAAGTGCTGGATAATTACCGTGGTGAAAATGCCGTTGCCGATGCGCTCAAGACGCTGCAGGAGCATGGGCTGATTCACGATGGCAGCGTAACGGTCGACAGCAATCAGCAGTTCAGCGTCAGCTATCCGATCAAGCTCTCGGCAGCGGGTGTCGAGGCTGCGAAGCGGGTGGAAGGCTAAGTCACCCTTCCAGCCTTTCAATGGTGCGTAGCGGGGGCTGGCTTTCCGCCCCCCCGCAACGTACCCGTCACGGCCTGGCACCCTCGCGCAGCGCCTTCAGCGCCTCGTCGCGCCTGAGCAGTTCAGCTTCCAGGAACTGCAACTGCCTGCCCTGCTCCGCACATTGCCCACGTTTTTCTTCCAGGGTTTGGCCCTGTGCCTGCAATTGCCTGCGCATCTCGTCACTGGCGCCCTGCGCTTGCGCCAGGATCGTGCGCAAGCCCTGAATCTGTGTATCACGCTGCTCCAGCAGTTCATCCAGCGCCTTGCGCTCGCTACTGGCCTGGCGATGCTCGCCAAGCAGGCGCTCGTTGTCCCGGTGCAGGCGGGTCAGTTCATCCTGCTTGACGATCATGCCTTGTTGAAGCTGGCGCAGTTCGAGCTGCAACTGTTGCACCTGTGCCTCGTGGCGGCGCTGGTCCTGGTCACGCTGTTCGCGGCTGGCGCTGCGGTAATGCTCCAAGGCATCCCTGGCATGCTGATGCTTTTCTTCCAGCGAGCGCACCTGTTCATCCTTGTCGGCTATACGCAGCTGCAGTTCACCTAGCGCCTGGTTCAGGCTGGCACCCCGCAGCTGCTCGGCTTGCAGCGTGCTCTGGGTGGCGCTGAGCCGCTCCGACTCGGCGGCCAGCGCCGCCGCCTGGATCTGCTGTTGCTGATGCGCTGCGGCCAAGGCCTCCTGCGCCAGTTGTAGCTGCGCTTGCAACTGCTCCTTTTGCTCGTTGTGGGCCGCTTCGATCTGCTCGATCCGCCCATCGGCCTCATCCTGCAGCTGTTCGGCCAACTGCGCCACCAGCTTGGCCAGCGTATCGCTCAGCGCTGGCGCGCCTTGAAGCGCCGCAGGTTTCTGGCCTTCCAGCTCTTTGAGATATCGGTGAATGGTGGTCTTCGAACCCGTGTTACCCAGTTCGATACGTACAGCATCGATGCTGGGGTACTCGCCCCGGGCAATCAGCACTTGCCTTGCTTGCTGCACTACCGCCTTGTTGATACCACCCCGGGCCATGTTTGCTCCTACGATTTCGTGTCATGGTACGTACCATGTATTTACGTACGGATTCTGGCGGTTTTGATGCCTCAGCTCAAGCCATTTCTAAGGTGCAATAATCACGGCTTATCGCATGAGATGGCGGTATGAGCGGGATTCGAAGCGCCTGGCGTAGCACAAGCAGTACGAAAGGCCCTGAAAAGAGTTCTGGCCCATGCCTTGAAGTTGAATCGTGCTTGCGTCCACCATGGACAAAATGGCTACCCGCCCAATCAAGCACCTACCCCGGCTCAAGATGAACATCGAAAACTACAAGGCAATCGCCGATAGCATTGCGCTGCTGCTCTTTCCCCACGCCGAAGTGATCGTCCACGAGGTACAGAGTCAGACGGTCGTCCACATCGCCAACAACTTTTCCAGGCGCAAGGTTGGCGATGACTCGGCACTGGACCTGGAGTTGGGCGACTTCCGCAACGCGGCCAAGCTCGGCCCTTACGAGAAGCTCAACTGGGATGGTCAAAAGATCCGTTCCATTACCACCGTGCTGTACAACCAGGACGGTGAAGCCCAGTACCTGCTCTGCATCAACCTGAACTTCTCTGTGCTGGAACAGGCACGTGAAGCGCTTGATGCATTTTTCCAGGTCAGCCGCCTGGTACCGCAGCCCGATGCGCTGTTCAAGGATGACTGGCAGGAACGGATCAATACCTTCCTGCACGCTTGGCTCAAGGCGCGCAATTTGTCCCTGCGTACGCTGAAGATGAAAGACAAGCGCACGTTGGTTGAGGCCCTGCATGCCGAAGGGGCATTCGAGGGGCGCAGCGGGGCGGACTATGTGGCCAATGTGCTGAGCATGGGCCGGGCGACCGTTTACAAGTACCTCAAGGAACTGAGGGGCCAGGCCGCTGAATGAATGACTAGCGCTTGTCCGCAATGGATATTGTGTCTATTGTGGACACTCAGTCCATATACGAGCGGTAGCCACAATGCCTGTCGATGCCCCCAACCTGTCTTCCCTGTATCAAGCGATCGCAGATGCACACCAGGCACTTCGCCCTGAGGTGAGTGTCACCCCGCTCAACTTCAGCGCCGGGCTTTCGGCGATGACCGAATGCAGCGTGTATCTGAAATGCGAGCACCTGCAACACACAGGCTCGTTCAAATTCCGCGGTGCCAGTAACAAGCTTCGCCTGCTGCCCGCCGAGCAGCGCGCACTGGGCGTCATCACGGCCTCCTCTGGCAACCATGGGCAAGCGCTCGCGCTTGCCGGCAAGGTGATGGGGGTGCCGGTCACCGTCTATACCACCACTTCGGCGTCTGCTTACAAGCTGGGTGCAATTCGCGCGCTCGGTGCCGAGGTGGTCAGCCTGGATCTGGACCCTTTGGGCGTGGAGCTTGAAGCGGGGCGTCAAGCAGCCCTGCAGGGCAAGCCGTTTGTCTCGCCCTACAACGACCTTGAAGTGATCGCCGGCCAAGGCACCATCGCGATGGAGCTCTTTGAACAGGCACCGGACCTGGACGCCGTGTTCGTCGCAGTCGGCGGCGGCGGGATGATTTCGGGTATCGGCGCAGCACTGCGAGCGCTCAACCCAGGCATCGACATCATTGGCTGCTGGCCAGCGAATGCCCCTACCCTGCAGCGCTCGCTGGAAGCCGGGGAAATCATCGACATGCAAGAGCAGCAGACGATCTCCGACGGTACGGCCGGCGGGGTCGAGCCAGGCTGCGTGACTTTCCCGCTCTGCCAGGCGCTGCTGTCGCGTACCGTGCTTGTGAGTGAAGAAGAGATAAAGGCGGCGATGCGAGATGTGGCCGCGCATGAGCGCTGGATCATCGAGGGTGCTGCCGGTGTCGCGGTGGCAGGCATGCAGAAGCTGGCCAAGGCATACCGCGGCAAGCGCGTCGCGGTCGTCATTTGCGGCCGCAACATCGTGCTGGATAAATTCCTCGAGGCCGTTCGATGAACATTTTCAGCAAGCAACAGATCACCTCCCGGCTCGATGTGGAGCAGGCAGTGCAATGGCTGGAGCACGGTTTCATCGCCTTCTCCCAAGGCAAGGCCCAGGTGCCACCGGTACAGGCATTCACTTTTGCGCAGGCCAATGGCGACTGCTGCATCAAGGCTGCCTATATCGAGGGCAGCGACACGTTCACGGTCAAACTGTCGACTGGCTTTTACGACAATCCGTCAAAGGGCCTGCCAAGCAATGATGGCTTGATGCTGGTGGCCTCGGCCAGCACCGGGCAGCCTCTTGCCTTGTTGCAGGATGAGGGCTGGCTGACCTGCATCCGCACCGCGCTGGCCGGGCGCATCGTCGCCCGCCTGTTGGCACCAGCAAATGTGAGAGCGATCGGTATTCTGGGCACCGGCACCCAGGCGCGCATGCAGTTGCAGCAACTGGGTGCAGTTACGTCCTGCCGCAGCGTAGTGGTGTGGGGGCGCAGTGATGGGGAACTGGCAGCCTACAAAACCTTTGCTGAAGCTCTGGGCTATGAAGTGCGGGTAACCCGTGACGCTGCAGAGGTTGCACACGCCGCCAACCTGATCGTCTGCACGACACCTTCCCGCGAACCACTGCTGCAGCGTGAATGGGTGCAACCTGGCACCCATATCACCGCCGTTGGCGCCGATGCGCCGGGCAAGCAGGAGCTCGATCCTGCGCTGGTGGCATGTGCCGACCGTATCATCGTCGACTCCCTCTACCAGTGCAGCCAGTACGGCGAAGTCTCCCATGCGCTGAAGGCCGGCCTGATCGGCGAACAGCAACTGGCCGAGCTTGGTGCCCTACTCGAGGGCCGCGCCACCGGCCGTGAGCATGACGCCCAGATCACGCTGGCCGACCTGACCGGGGTGGCCGTGCAGGACGCCCAGATCGCAAGCTGCGTGTTGGCATCGCTCACCGCCGGTTGACGGGCGCTGCCGCGCCCGGTCGATCAAGGCTCTGTCACCCGGGCTTTGCCGGGGGCCGGTTTGAACGAGGGTTTCTTCTCCTGCACCACGATGTAGAACTCCTCGCCGTGCTTGACCGCGCCGTACAGCACCGCTTTTTCGATCAGCTCGCTGCCGCGCAGATGGCGCAGCATCATCGGGTCCTTGCGCAGGTCGCGGTACAACGCCAGGCACAACAGCACCATCACCACCACAAATGGCAACGCCACGACAATCGTCAGGTTCTGCAGGCCGGTAAGCGCCTCGCCGGGGTTACCCGGGTCGCCCAACGCAAGCATGATGGCCGCGACTGTGCCAGTCAGTGCCCCCCAGAAAATCACTGTCGCACGCGAGGGTTGCGTGGTGCCGTGTTCGGATAAGGTACCCATCACAAGCGACGCCGCATCTGCCCCGGAGACGAAGAAGATCGCCACCAGGAGCATGACCAGCACCGAAGTCGCCGCGGCCCATGGGTAGCTGTCGAGCAACTGATACAGGGCATGGTTGCTGTTCACCGCACCGTCGATAAGGACGAAGCTGCCTTCGCGCAGGGCATCGATGCCGGCGCCGCCAAAAATGCTGAACCACACCAGGCTGACCAGCCCCGGCACCAGCAACACGCCGCTGACGAACTGGCGGATGCTGCGGCCGCGGCTGATGCGGGCGATGAACATACCCACAAAAGGTGTCCAGGAAATCCACCAGGCCCAGTAGAACACGGTCCAGCCGGCCAGCCAGGCGTCCATCGCATCCCCCCCACTGGCGCTGGTGCGCGCCATCATCTCGGGCAACATCTTGATGTAGACACCGATCGACGTGGGCAACAGGTTGAGCATCAACAGCGTCGGCCCCACCAGGAAGACGAACAGCGCCAGCGCCAATGCCAGCACCATGTTGATATTGGACAGCCACTGGATCCCCTTACCGATGCCAGACACGGCCGAAGCAACGAAGGCAATGGTCAGCAAGGTGATGATGGCGATGTAGAACAGCTTGCCGGGGTGCTCGATCCAGCCGTTGTATTCCAACCCACCGGCAATCTGCAGGGCGCCGAGCCCCAGCGAGGCCGCTGAACCGAACAGGGTGGCGAAGATCGCCATCATGTCGATCATGCGGCCGACAGGGCCGTTGGCGTGCTTGCCGATCAGGGGCCGGAACGCGGTGGAAATCAACTGCGAACGGCCGCGGCGGAACGTGCCGTAGGCGATTGCCAGGCCGACGATGGCGTACATTGCCCAGGGGTGCAGCGACCAGTGAAACAGCGTGGTCGCCATCGCCACCTGCAGTGCTTCGTCCGATTGGCCTGCGGCAGTGCCGGGCGGTGGTGAAATGTAGTGCGACAGCGGCTCGGCGACCCCGAAGAACATCAGGCCGATGCCCATGCCCGCACTGAACATCATGGCAACCCAGGACACCGTGCGAAACTCCGGTGCTTCGCCATCGCGCCCCAGCGGGATTCTGCCGTAGCGGCTGGCGGCCAACCACAGCACGAAGATCACGAACACGGTGGAGGTCAGCACGAAGAACCAGCCAAAGTTGACGATGACCCAGGATTGCGCAGAGGTTGCGCTTGCAGCGAGGCTGGCCTGGTTGACGACACCCCAGGTGATGAAAGCCATTGCCAGCAGGCTGGTGAAGCCGAACACCGCCCAGTCGAGCTTGCCTTCAAGGTGGCGGTCCTGCCTGGCCTCGGCAGTCTTGGACGGGTCGGTGACGCCTAGCGGCGGTGTTTCAACGTGCTCTTGCGTTGCCATCGATGGGCCCTTTTCAGTTTTGCTGCAGGCTTTTGTTGTTGTAATTGCTAGCGATGCCTGCGCAAAAACCGGGGGCGGCCGCGCTGGAGGCCCCGCGATTATCCTGTGAGCGAAACAGCAGCCCCTATTCCAGGACCGTCCTGGCCCATCCTCTGAACGACCAACCGGTCACATCATGCAAACCCCGATGTAACCGGCACAGAATCTGAACGGGCTCAGGCAGCCCCATCCAACCCCATTTGCCAGAAGTCCGCCTCCAGCCTCGACGCCTGGCCAAAAATCGCCGCCAGCTCCACGAACCGCTGCTCGGTCATGCTGCGTGCGGCCAGCTCATCGAGGTGCTTGCGTGCCGCAGAGGCCACGCTCTGGTAGCCCTCCCCGGCGTATTCGGCAATCCACTCTCGGTAAGGATGAGCACTGAGGTCACCGATGTGCGCCGCGAGGGTGCGGCCTATCTCGGCATAGCCGATCACGCACGGCGCCAAGGCCACATGCAGTTCGAGCAGGTCGCCGGCAGCGCCGCAGTCGAGCACGTAACGGGTGTAGGCGACCGTGGCCTGGTGCTCCGGCGCGGCCTGGATATCGGCCTGCGACAAGCCCCAACGGGCGCACAGGCGCAAGTGCAGCTCGGTTTCGTCAAGGATTGCCGCCAGGCCAGCTTGTGCCGCGCGGATGTCGGCCGGCAGCCTGCTTTTATAAGCGGCAAGCGCCCAGGCACGGGCGAACTGGATGAGGAACAGGTAATCCTGCACCAGGTAAGTCCGGAACGCTGCTTCGCTCAAGGTGCCCTCACCCATCTGCCGAACGAAATCATGCTCCACATAGCTCGACCACTGGGGGGCGCTGGCCGCTTTCAGGCGCTCGAAGATATCCATGCTCAGGCCTCCTGATCGTAGATGGCGTCGAAGAAGGCCAGTTCCAGCGCCACGGTGCGCTGGTAGAAGTCACTCGCCAGTGCCGGCTCCTGCGGGCCTACGCGGTCCAGTTCGGCCTGCAGGAAGGCGACAAACGCTTGGAATGCCGCGTTGTCATGCAGGGTGATCCACTCGGCATGGACGAAGTTTTCCGGCAAGGGTTTCGGTGCCTTGAGCGCCCAGTCCAGGTACAGGCCTTCGGCAACGTTGAGCACTGCCAGCGCCGCCGCGTAGGAGCGGGTCGCGGCGGCTTCGCGCATGATGGCCTTGAAACCTTGGGTCGGCAGCGTGTCCTTGGGTTCGGTGCGTTGCTGCGGGCTCACGTCCAGCGCCTGGAAAGCGCGCAGGAAATAGGTGTTTTCATCGCTGCTGATCATCCCGGCAAAGCGGCCGAACCGCAGGCGCGCCTCGAAGGTGTCGGCTGTGGCGATGGCGGCGCCGAGCAAGGTCAGGAAACTGTCGAGAAAACGGTGGTCCTGCACCAGGTAGCGGACCATGATCGGGTCCGCCACGCTACCGTTGCACAGTTCCGTGACGAAGCGGTGGCCGACTGCAGCCGACCAGGTCGGTTCGTTCTGGCGGCGCAAGGCGTGGGTGAAAGGTTCGTTCATGGTGCTGCCCTCCCTAGGGTGACAGCGAGGCCTTGACGGTGGCGCATGGGGCGGCCTCGCAATGAGGCCGGCAAAAAGGCAGGTTGGCAGTCCCATCCCTTCGCCGGCATGATCCGGATCAGGTTCTAAGGGTCACCGCGCTGCAGTGCCAGCGGTTTCTCAGCCCGTTGCCGGGCTCCCCTTGGTGGCGTGAAGGTATACAGCACCTCCGGGGCCTTTGTCACGGAGCAGATCACCCCGAGCAGCCCGCGACAGCTGCACCTTCAAGGGCCTTGGCAGCAAAAGAGACAGCGTAGAAGCAAATAGCCACCAGTCATTAGCCTGTCATCTTATTGTCGTATTTTCCGACCTTCACCCAGGGTCGGGAATACCAGCCGTGATACGCCGTTTTCTCTCGTCAGCAGGCCTGCTGCGCCTATTGATCCTGATGCTCTGTGCCGCCACCCTCACCTTCCTTTGGGGGGTGCACTTCAGCCAGAAGGCCGCCGCGCGCCAGGATGCGCTGATGGCCAAGGCAGCCGAGCACCAGAACCTCGCCCGCATCGTCGCTGAGAGCCTGCGCCAGCTGGTTGATCGTGCCCAGGCTGTGGGCCGCGTCACTCAGGACGACATGGAGGCGCTACCCCAAGGCAGCCTGAGCCTGGCGCGGCTGCTTGCCGAGGACCCGGTGTTCAAACGCATGGGCCTGTACGACCGAAATGGCAAGCTGTTGTCAGCCAGCCACGTCAATGAAGTGGCGGCGCTGCCGGACGGCTGGCTGCAGCAGTTGAAACTGCATGTCGCGCACTACGGTTTCAAACCCTTCATGCCGCGTGTGGACCCGGGCCTCAGCCCTTCGGCCCTGCCCACCTGGCGCTTGCCCTTCCTCTTGCCGCTGACCAGCCTGCCAGGCCGGGAGATCGACAAGATCCTGGTGGTGCAGCTCGATATCGGCTACCTCGCGGTGCTGTTCCAGCACATTGACCTGGGCACCACCGGCCTCATGCGCCTGCTGCAGGACGACGGCCAGGAGCGCCTGCGTATCGATCCCCGCGGCGTGGTCATGGCCGATGTCGATTTCGAACCCGGTTTGCCGGCATCTGCCAGCGAGTCGGGGCTGCTCATCCAATATGCATCCGGCCAGCCCTACCAGAGCCTGTACCGGCGCATCGACGAGCGCGGGTTCAGCATCATCGTCAGCCAGCGCATCGACGAAATCCTCGCCCCCACTGCCCTGGCGTATTCACGCCAGTTCTGGTTGAACTGGAGCATGACGGTGATGATCCTTGCCAGCCTGGTCTGGACCTTGCGCCTGCTGCACAAGCGTCAAGAGGCTTTCAGCGCCCTTGAGCATGCGCAACAGGTCAACCAGCAATTGATCGGGCGCCTGGAAGATGCGCACCGGCGCAGCAGCCACGCCGCCGCCACCGACCACCTCAGCGGGCTGCACAACCGCCGCCAGTTCGTCGAGGTGGCGGGCCTTGCGCTGACCCGCCAACGCGGCAAGCGCCGGCTGATGGCGATCCTTCATCGACATGGACCGCTTCAAGTCGATCAATGATTCGCTCGGGCACAAGATCGGCGACTTGCTGCTGCAAGCCGTGGCCGGGCGCATTCAGCGCCTGCTTGAGCAAGGCGACGAAGCCTCGCGCTTCGGCGGTGATGAGTTCGTGGTACTGCTGGCCGGCGAACGCAGTGAAGAACAGATCGATACCTGGGTGCGCGAACTGGTGCAGAAACTCTCGGCCACTTACTCCCTCGACGGCCAGGAGGTCAATACCAGCCCCAGTGTCGGCATCAGCATCTGCCCACGCGACGGCCAGGACATCGACAGCCTGATCCGCTGCGCCGATGCAGCCATGTATTCGGCCAAGCAGGCCGGGCGTGCCCAGTACCGTTTCTTCGACCCCTCGCTGAATCTTTCCGACATCCACGCCTTCACCCTTGAACAAGCCTTTGGCAGTGCCCTGGCCGAACGTCAGTTCGTACTGCACTACCAACCGCAGATTCGCCTGGATACCCAACGCGTGCTGGGCTATGAAGCCTTGGTGCGCTGGGACCACCCAGAGTTCGGCCTGCTCTACCCCGACCGCTTCATCGGCCTGGCCGAGCGTAGCGGTTTCATCATCGAGCTGGGCTGGGAAGTGCTGCGCCTGGCCTGCGAGGAGCTGGCACGTTGGGATCTGCAGGGCCGCGACAACCGCCTGGCGGTGAATGTATCGGCATTGCAGCTGCGCCAGGCCGACTTCAGCACCCGCCTGCTGGCGAAGTTGCAGCTGTACGGCATCAGCCCGCAGCGGCTGGAGCTGGAAATCACCGAAACCACCATTCTGGACCCGGAAGGGACGGCGGTTGAGCATCTGCACCGCCTGCGCGCGGCCGGCCTGGGCATCAGCCTCGACGACTTCGGGCGTGGCTACGCCGGCTTCGCCCACTTGCAGTCACTGCCGTTGAGCAAGCTCAAGATCGACCGGTCGCTGATCGCACCGCTGTGCAACAGCCACGACGACAGCCCGATCGTCTCCTCGACCATCATCCTGGCCAAGCGCCTGGGGCTGGAGGTGGTGGCCGAAGGGGTCGAAACGCGCGAGCAGGTGGTGTGCCTGAAACTTGCCGGCTGCGATATTGCCCAGGGCTACCACTTCAGCCGCCCCTTGTCGCCGGCGCAATTGCGTGAGTACCCGCCCTTCAACGGCATCGAGGAAAAGCCATGCGTGCTCTGAAGCCTTGGGCGGGCGCACCCGTCAAAGAGCCGGGACAGACCAGACGTTAGGGTTTATTGTGGTGGCAACACACGCTGACACCACCCTCACATGACCGACATAGAGCGCTACGTCCGCGCCGCCACCCGCGACAACACCCGGCGCAGTTACCAGGCTGCCATCGAGCATTTCGAAGCCCACTGGGGCGGGTTCCTCCCGGCCACTGCCGACAGCATCGCCCGCTACCTGGCCGATCACGCCGGGCAGCATGCGGTCAGCACCCTGCGCCAACGCCTTGCGGCCCTCAGCCAATGGCACATCAGCCAAGGCTTCCCCGACCCGACCAAGGCCCCGCTGGTGCGCCAGGTGCTGCGCGGCATCCGCACCTTGCACCCGACACCGCCGAAACAGGCCGCCCCGCTGCTGTTGCAGCACCTGCAAACGGCTGTCGAGCGTTTTGAACAAGAGGCCAGGCTGGCCCGCGAGCAGCATGACCTGCCAGCACTGCGCCGCGCCCGGCGTGACACTGCACTATTGTTGCTGGGTTTCTGGCGTGGGTTTCGCGGTGACGAACTGGCGCGCCTGCGGGTGGAGCACATCCAGGCCGAGGCCGGCGTGGGTATCAGCCTGTTCCTGCCACGCAGCAAAGGTGACCGTGAAGCGCTTGGCGTACAACATCGCACCCCGGCCCTGAAGGCGCTGTGCCCTGTCGCAGCCTACCTGCAGTGGCTCGAAGTGGCGGGCATCGCCCACGGCCCGGTGTTTCGCAAGCTCGACCGCTGGGGCAACCTGGGCGACACAGCGCTCAACAGCAACAGCCTGGTCGGCCTGTTGCGGCGCATGCTCGAACGGGCCGGCGTGCCGGCGGCGCTGTACACCGGCCATTCCCTGCGCCGTGGTTTTGCCACCTGGGCCACGGCCAACGGCTGGGAGCTGAAGTCGCTGATGAGTTACGTGGGCTGGAAGGATGCCAAATCGGCGTTGCGCTATATCGACTCGGGCCAGCGGTTTGGCGAACTGGCCGTGTTACCGGCCAGCCAGGGGCAAGCGCTCATTCCGTGAACGTGTAGCGGGCAACACCGCCCGCTTCCGGGCGAATCGCATACAGGTCGCCAGCGTCCGGGTAATGCCGCAGCTCGGTCGGCGACATGCCGACCCGAGCCGTGGTGATGTACAGCGTGCTCATGCCGTCGCCACCGAAACAGCAACTGGTTGGGCGCGGCACTGGCATCACCACCTGTTCGGTCAAATGGCCGTCGCGGTCATAGCGCAGCAGGCAGCTGCCATTGAACTGACACACCCATAACCCACCTTCACGATCCAGGGCGATGCCGTCAGGGCGCCCCAGTTCGGCAGGCGTCTCGGCAAACAGGCTGACCTGCTCCAGCCGCCCTTCGGGCAGATACGCGGCGCGGTAGATCGAGCGAGCAGCGGAGTCGACGAAGAAAACGGTATTGCCATCGGCGGACCAGGTAATGCCATTGGGCAACGCCATGCCGTCATGGATCACCACATCGTGCAGTTCCCCGTCAAAGCGCAGCAGCGCGCCGGTCTTGCCGCTCGGGCCCTCGTCCATCAGCCCGGTGACGAAGCGCCCTTGCGGGTCGCAGGCGCCGTCGTTGAAGCGGTAGCTCGGGCGGTGATGCACAGGCGCCGAGTACTGGCGCACCTTGCAAGTCGACATATCCAGAATGGCAACGCTGGCATCTTCGGTGAATATCAGGTTGCCTTGGTCGGTCAGTGCCAAGGCACCGATACGGGCAGCGGATTCATAGAGGGTCTCGACTTCGCCATCCGCTAGCAGCCGGTGAATCCGCCCGCCGGTGATATCGACGAAATACAACGCGCCGGTGCGCGCATCCCACACAGGGCTTTCACCCAGGTCGGCCCGGGTGTTGGCGACCTTGGTCGGCACGTAGTGGCATTCCTTGATGAGGCTCCAGCGTTCGGCCACTTCGCCCAGGCTGGAAGCCTCGACGCGCGCCAGGTCACGCGGGTAGCTCACGCCGCTGTTCTCGCTGAAACGCGTGGCGGTGAACTGGCCATTGCTGGCCCGCAGGATGTACCCGGTATCCCGGCAAAGCGGGCTGGCCAGGTACAGAACGCCCGGTGTCACCCATTGCGGCTTGAGTTCTTCCGGTGGCTGGGTCACGCCCCACATCCTGGTTTTGGCCACCGGCGAGACCGCATTGACCAGAATGCCGTGTTCCAACCCTTCCATGCTCAATGCGTTCATGATGCCCACCTGGGCCATCTTGCCCGCCGAGTAGGCGACCAGGCCTGGCTGGGCATAGCGCTGATACATGGCGCGGTCCGAGGTGGTGAGCACTATGCGCGGTGCCTCGGCTTGCTTGAGGTGCTTCCAGGCATGCTTGGCCAGCCATACCGGGGCGTGCACGCTGATGCCCAGGGCGCGATCAAGAAATGCCTGCTCCTGGGTCTCGATGCCTTGGTAATCGACCCAACCAGCGTTGTGAATGAGGATATCCAGCGCGCCGAAATGCGCGATGGCCAGTTCCACCAGTTCGCGGCAATCGTCTTCGTTTTCCAGGTGGCCGGCATGAGCGACCACCTCGAAACCCTGCCCCCGCAGCGTTTCGAGCGCGACGCTGACCGCCGCCGGGTTCTGTCCTTCACCCGAGCGGTCAGTGCCCAGGTCGCTGATGACTACCCGCGCTCCCCGCGCGGCCAGCGCCATGGCGTAATCCAGGCCCAGGCCCTGGGCGGCACCGGTGACGATGGCGACTTTATCTTTGAATGGGTCTGTGCTTGGCATTGTAGCGCCCTTCCGATTCTCCTTTTTTACGATAACAATAAAAAAATCAATGACTTAATATTAAAAGCATGCAACTTTGATATCTGCTGGATATCACCTGAGACCCGCCATCTTCCGATGCACCCCGACCTGCAACCTCAGGCCCCGGATCAGCCGTTTACAGCAGAGGCTTTGTCGCCGCGATGCCACGCACTATCATGGCCGCCTTGCAGGGTCGGCCGCCGGTGAACGCTTTCCCGGCCCCCGTTCGACTCGATGAAGGAACGTAGAATGATCGAGACACGTTTGCTCAGGCAGTTCATTGCCGTGGCCGAGGAGCTGCACTTTCACAAGGCAGCCATTCGCCTGCACATGGCACAGCCACCCCTGAGCCAGGCGATCAACCGGCTCGAAGAGAAGCTGGGCTTCAGCCTGTTCCTGCGTAACAAGCGCGGGGTCAAGCTCACCGCCGCAGGCATGGCCTTCCTGGAAACCGCCTACCGTACCCTCAAGGAGCTGGAGCAAGGCATCGAATACGCCCGTAACGTGTCCGAGGGCATCTGCGGCAAGCTGACCATCACCGCCATCTCCATCGCTTACTACGAGTCGCTGCTCAATACCCTGAAGAAATTTCGCGAAACCTACCCGAACGTGCGGCTTACCATTCGCGAAATGCCGTCAGCCTCCCAGGCCAAGGCGTTGATGGCCGGTGAAGCGGACATCGGTTTCATGCGCAAGCTGCCGATGCCCCCAGACACCATCGAATCCAGATTGCTGCTCAACGAGCAGATCGTCATGGCGCTGCCCGCCAGCCACGCCAAGGTGCATCAGCCTGTGGTCGACCTGCGCGATTTTGCCGAAGAGGATTTCGTCTTCACCCCGCAAGCGCTTGGCAGCGGCTACCACAGCCAGCTGATCGCGCTGTGCGAATCGGCAGGTTTCTACCCTAAAGTGGTGCAGGAAGCGGCGCAGATCCACACCCTGATCGGGCTGGTGGCGTGCGGCTTCGGGGTTGCCCTGGTGCCTGAATCGATCGCCTACTCGACGCTGCGCGAGCGCGTGCAGTTTCGCCCTATCCGGCCGATCAAGGACCAGCCCACGCCGACCATGGGGCTGTACATGAACTGGAACATCCAGAACGCCTCCCCAGCCTTGGGCAGTTTCATATCGATGCTCGACCTGGGGGCCCCTCGTCGATTCGTCGACACCATCCAGCAACCGTTCATTCTGGATGGCAGCGACAAGCGCGAATCACACCGCTAAGCGGTATTCGCGCAGCCAGGCATCCAGTGCCAGAGCGGTCTCAAGGTTGTTACGGCGCAACTGCGTGTTGAAATAGCCCTCGGGCTGATGCAGCTCAGCGCCTAGTCGACCATGGTCGATCACCTGGAACACCGGGCTGTCCGCCCGCCCAAGCAGGCGACTGGCCCGCTCACGCAGGAATCGTTCGTAGCCCAGGTTGGCCGATGTCGGATAAGGGCTCTTGCGCCGCTGCAGCACGGCCGGTGGCAGGATATCGACGCAGGCCTGCTTGAGCAGCCACTTCTCCACACCGTCTTTACCTTTGATCGACCACGGGACGTTGTAAATGTACTCGACCAGCTCATGATCGGTGAACGGAACACGCACCTCCAGGCTGGCGGCCATGCTCAGGCGGTCCTTGCGGTCGAGCAGAATTGGCAGCCAGCGCTGCAGGTGCATGTGACAGATCTCACGCATGCGCCGCTCTTGCGGGCTGTCGCCGGGCAAGTGCTCGACGCTGTCCAGCGCCTGGTGATAGCACCCGTCCTGGTAACTGGCAAAGTCACACAGCCGGTTGAAGTCCGGGTTGATCAGCTCAGGCTGCAGCAACTGCATGCGCGAAAGCCAAGGAAAGCGCTGCGCCGCCAGTACCTGCGGGTCGCGGAACCAGGCGTAGCCGCCAAACACTTCGTCTGCTGCTTCCCCGGAAATGGCCACTGTCGAATGGCGGCCGATGGCCTTGAACAGCAAATACAACGAGGTGTCGACATCGCCAAAGGTGGCCGCCGAATCATTGGCCCGGTACACCGCGCTGCGCGCGGGCTCGGCCACCAGTTCGCCGTTGTCGATGAGGATGGTCTGGTGATGGCTGCCAATGTGTTCGGCAGCTGCCAGTGCATAGGGCTGATCGCGTTCCGGGCGAAAGCTGTCGCTCTGGAACTGCTCGGCCTGGCCAACGAAATCCACCGAAAACGAATTGACCCTGCCGCCCTGCGCTGCCGTCAGGCGCTGTTGCGCCATGGCCGTGAGGATGGTCGAGTCCAGCCCCCCGGAGAGCAGCGAACAGACCGGCACATCGGCATGCAACTGCTCGCCCAGCGCTTTGCCGAGCAGCGCGCGGGTGCGCGCCACGGTGCCGGGCAGGTCATCCTGGTGTTCGCGGCGCTGCAACTGCCAATAGCGGCTGAGTTTGGCGCGCCCGTTAGGCCGCCAGGACAAGCGATGCCCTGGCGGCAGTTCGCTGACCCCGCGCAAGGCCGTGCGCGCCGTGCCGCGAGAGAGGCTCAGCGCGTCCACCAGGCCGACCACATCGAGCGCACTGGCGAACGCTGGGTGCGCCAGGATTGCCTTGATTTCCGAACCGAACAGCAGCCCCTGCTGGTGGTGGGCGTAGTACAGCGGCTTGACCCCCAACCGGTCACGCACCAGCAAAAAGTGGCCGTCGCGCCCGTCGAACACCGCGAAGGCGAACATACCGCTCAGGTGCTCACAGCAGTGTTCGCCCCATTCCAGATAAGCGTGCAACACCACTTCGGTGTCGCTGCGCGTCTGGAACTGGTGGCCCGCCAGGCGCAGGCGCTCACGCAGCGCGTCGTGGTTGTAGACCTCGCCGGTGTAGATCAACGCGACTTCCTCGCCACTGGCGCAGCGGTAAGTCATCGGCTGCACGCCGCCGCTGAGGTCGATGATCGCCAGCCGCCGGTGGCCCAGCAGGGCATTGCGGTGCCGCCAGCTGCCACTGGCATCCGGCCCGCGCAGTGCCAGGGTATCGGTCATGGCGTCGATGATCTCGCCGGCCTGGCTCAGGTTGCGGGTGTAGTCCACCCAGCCTGTGATTCCGCACATGCTGTGCTCCTTACACGTGAAGACGACGGGTTGGCAGCAGGCCGGTCAGGGCCTGCAGGCGCTTGGCGACATCCAGCAACTGGCGCTCGCTGTCACGCCGGCCCATGATCTGCACGGCCAGCGGTGCCTTGCCGTCGGCACTCAGGCAGATCGGCACGGTAATGGCCGGCAGGCCGCTGAAACTGGCCAGCGGAGTGAAGCTGATTTTCTGCTCATAGCCTTCGTCCGCGGGCGAAGGGATGGTCGAGTCGCCTGGCTGCGGGTTGCGCCGGTCGAAGGGTCGGTTTGGGTCCATGGGGAATACCACGAAGTCCACTTGGGCCTCGTTGAACCAGGCGTCGATACCGGCGCGGACGTTGTCCATGCGCTGGTGGATGCGCCGATAGTCAGCATCGCTCACGCCCTCACCCACCTTCAGGGCGCTGAGCGTGGACCAGTGCAGCTCGCAGTCGAAGCGCCGTGCCCAGGCAGCCGAGGCCAGCCACGCATCGCGGGCGCACAGCTGCCAGGCGTCGCCACGGCAGGCCCACAGGTCCGGCATGGCAACCTCACCGGGCGTCATGCCCAGGTCTGCCAGCGCGTTGCGCGCCTGGCCCAGCATGTCGAGCATGGCCGCGCTGGTCAGCGCCGGGTCCAGCGCATGCTCCAGCATGGCGACCCGATAGCGCTCTTTGAGTGGCTGTTGCTCGCCGAGCAGCGGCTCCAGCCCCAGCAACGGGAACAGCAGGCCAAGATCGTCGGCGCTGCGGGCCACCCACCCCAGCGCGTCCATACGCGGTGACAGCGGAAACACGCCGGCCAGGCTCTCCGGCTTCTGGGTCATGCGCAGGCCGACCATGCCGCAGTGCGAGGCCGGCCAGCGTACCGAGCCGAGCACATCGGTGCCCAAGGAGATATCGCACAGCCCCGCTGCCACCGACACGGCCGAACCGGTGCTGGAGCCAGACGGATCGATGCTCGGGAAGCGCGGGTTGCGGCAGCCTGCGCCAAAGGCAATGTTCAGCTCGGTAGTGGCGACCTTGCAGGTCAGGGCAATGCGCGGGTCGAGAAAAGCCAGCGCCTCGGCGCTGCGCTGGGGGTAGTGGCGGTAGCTGCGCAGGCCCAGGCGGGTCGGCAAGCCTTGCACATCGACGGTGTCCTTCACCCCAAGGCGGTACCACGGCGCCTCGACCTCGCGGGTGCTAGTCAGGCAACGGTAGTGGCTGTCGGCATGCACGCTCCAGTGTGCGTACTGCTGCGCCCAGTCCGCGGCAAGCTCGGGGTTGCGCTGCAGCAATTCGTGGCGTTTGCGCAGGCTCAATCCCAGGTATTCGGGCTGCTCACGTCCGCGGGTGGCGTCGGCGCCGCAGTTGCTCAGGTAGTGGGCGATGGCGTCTTGGGTGTCAACGTGGTTCATGGGTGCATTCCTTGACTGAGGTAGAAGCCGCCCACGGCAGAGGCTTGCCGGTGGCGGACAAAGGCAGGTCGGTGACACGGCGTACCGCAACCGGCCATGGATGGCCCGGCGGTAATTGGCGCAAAGCCTCCCGCACCGCGTGCTCGGTGAGGGTCTCGCCGCTGTACAGCACCTCGAACGCTTCGCCGCGCAACGCATCGGCCACGGCAACGCAGGCCAGCGTCGGGCAGTCCAGGCGCTGGGCGAGATCACTGGCCAAGCGGGCCAGATCGACGCGCAGGCCATTGACCTTGATCAGGCTGCTGGCCCGCCCCAACCATTGGAAGCGCTGTGCGTCCAGCACCCGTACCAGGTCATCGCAACGGTGCGTCGCGGCAGCGCGTGCCTGGCCCGGTTGGCGGGCGATGCGCGGGCTGGCCACGTTCAGCGCACAGGGCTGGCCAGGGGGGCTGAGCAGTGTCACATCGTCCAGCAGCGTCCAGGGCTGCTCTGCGTCACTGTGCGCATCCAGCTCGCGGTAAGCCATGGCCCCGGTTTCGGTGGAACCGAGCAGCTCGATGAAACGTACCTGAGGCCCGGCATGGCGCTGCACCGTGGCCATGGCACCGGCGGGCAGCAGCGAGGCGCTGTGCACCACCAGTACCTGACGCCGGGTGCTCAGCCGGGCCAGCAGCGCCGGCAGCACGCGCCAGGTACTGGCAATGGCCAGAATCACGCACGGCCCGTCGCCCTCGAGCGCTGGCAGGCGCTGCTGCTCCAGCGAACAGGCGTGCAACCGCGCATGCAGAACCCGCGCACCGACCTCGCCAAGGATCATGCCGTAGCTGTGGCAGGCGGGCGCGAACGAGAAAATCTCCCGTGCATCAGGCGCCCAGCGGCCGAGGATCAGGGCCGCTTCGCAGGCCATCTGCGCCTGGCTGCGCAGCCATTGCCGGGGCGTACCCGTTGAGCCGGAGGTGGTGAACAGATGCTCGGCGTTCACTTGGCGGCCTGCAGGGTCAGCTGATCTTCCAGTTTTTGCCCGACGAAGCGTTCCATCTTTTCCAGGGTTTCGAACCAGAAGCGCACATCGTCGCTGAGGTAGTCCACTTCGATGTCGAAGCAGCCTTCGATGGCGGTGATCACTTCAACAGCCATGAGGCTGTCGAAGCGTTCACCAAGAAAGTCACGAAAGCTGTCGCGCTTGTCGATCGCGTCGACGTGCTCGCCAAGCAACTGGCCGAGGGTTTGGCGGATACGCTGTTCAATGCTTAGGTCGTTCACGAGCCGGTCTTTCCTTGTTGGTGGGCAGCGTTGGTCAATTCCGCTCCGGCACTGAAGAACACGTGCTCGGGCAGGATCGGATCGAAGTGCAGGTAAATGAAGGCTTTGGGGTACTGCGTGCGCAGGCAGCCGTGCAGGCCTTCAGCCAGCGCCTGGTGGGCGTGACGATCGCGGGCCTGCGACAAGGTGATGCGCACATGGAACTGCGCCGGTGCGCCGTCGCGGTCGGCAACCGGCATCGGCATGCCGGCACTGAACACACTGGCCTCAGGTAATGGGTTGAAGAACACCATGCAATGCGCAGTGTCAGCGCCCAGTTGCTTGAGCTGGCGGGTAAAGGCCAGTGCCAGGCGCTTGCGCTCCAAGGGTTGCAGCGGTGCACAGCTAACAGTGAGGGTGGGCATGGCGGCTCCTTACGACAACTGCAAGCTGGGCAGCTGTTGGCGCAGGCCTTGGGCAAAGGCGTCGAGCAGGCGGCCCAGGCAAATGGACAGCGCGTCCACCCCTTGCAGGAACAAGGGCGACCAGGCGTGGCCGGCGTCGCCGTGCACCTTGTCGAGGAAAAAGCGCAGGTGGGCAAGGTCCACCGGCAGGCCCAGTTCGGCAGCCAGTGCCACCGCCTGGTAGGTACTGAGCAGGTCAGGTATGCGCTGCCCCTGGTTGGCGAAGCCCCCCTGGCGCACTTTGTGCGCAGCCAGTAACGCGGCGGCAGCCTCAGTGACGTCGTTGCCGGTGTGGGCCAGGCAGGCCAGGGCCTGCAAACCGGCGCGCAGTGACACTTCGCCCCGGGGGAACGATGCGTAGCCATGGGCTTGCCGGCAGCTGCCGACGAAGCGTTCGATGGCCGCGAGGTCCACGCCGTTGTCATCGCCCAACTGCCGCACGATCGACACGGCCGATGCGGTGGACACCATGTCCGAGCCGCGCCCCTCCCAGAACCCGAAGCCGCCGTCAGGGTTCTGCAGCGAGGCCAGCCAGCGGCCGATCGCCTGGCGAGGCCCGGGCTGGCCACTGAAGGCGCCCGCTGCAAGGCCCCAGTTGGTGCACCGCACCTCGGCACCACGGCCTGGCATGTACATGATCCCGGCTTCGTTGGGCATCTGGCAGCCTTCGATCCAGCGCAGGGCTGCATCGCGCTGCTGCGGGGCCAGGCGATCGCCCAGCACAGCCGCCGCAGTGGTCAGCACGTCGGCGGCGGTGTCGGCGCGGCGATACGAATAACCGCCTTGGGGCATGCACAACGTGGCGATGAATGCAGCCACGTCATCGGCCAGGTGCGCCACCGGCTCGCCCAGTGCCTTGAGTGAACCCACTGCGCAGAATGCCGCCCAGACGTCCTCACCGTCATAACCGGCCCAGCGTACGAACGCACCGGTCGGGCCGCGCAAGGCATCGATCCACTCGGCGCAGCGCTGACGGCCCAGCGGTTGCGCCTGCAATGCAGCAAGGCTGGCGGTGGCGCGATACGTCGCCCACAGGCACGGCACAGCCGCCGCTTCGCTGAAGCGAAAGCCGCCACAATCCAGCTGCTGCGCCTGCAGCCAGCCGATCAAACGTGGCAGGTCCCATTGCGGCGCCGGCAAGCCTTGGCGCGCCAACGCTCGCGCAGCCATCACGCCGTAGAAACAGGCACGGGTGTCGGCGAGGTTGCGTCGGGCGAAATCCGCCGACCAGCTCAGGCCACCATTGGCACACTGCAACCCTTCGAGCCATTCATACAGGGGCGCGGGGTCCGCTACCTGGCCCTGGCACACTTCGATCAGGGTGCGCAGCGCGTAGTGGCTGGCCCACACGTCCGCCGTCTGGCCCGGGCACATGGCATAGGCGTTTCCGTCGAACAGGGTAGTGATCCAGGCCGCTGTCTCGTCGCTCTTTTCAACCGCAACGCCCAGGTCGTGCAAGGTTTCGGTGCAGTAAAACGTGGCCCAGGCATCGGACGGCATCCCCTTGCTCCAGGCAAAGCCGCCATCGCGGTTACGCCGAGACAGAATGTAGGCCTGCAATACCGGTGCATCGGCTTGCTCAAGGCGCTCGACCCAGGCCAGGCTGCGTATGGCCGCATAGGTGCACCACAAATCCGCCTGGCCGTTGCCCAGGCCCTGCCCCGCAGGGAAGCGTGGCGGCGTCATTGCTGGCCACCGACGAAGCGCAGGTTGGTTTTCTTCCAGCTCTTTTGCGACCCGCCACTCTTGTTCAGCGCCGACAGGTTGTTGACGAACAGTACACGGCTCCAGCGCAGCCCCATGTGCTGCTCGGAGCGCTCCAGCAAATGCGCTTGCAGGCGCGCTTCCTGGCTGGTGTCCCAGACCACGTCACGCTCGAGAATCAGCGCGGCGCTGTCAGCCTGGCGGTCCACTTCGATGACATACCCGGTGGCATCGCAACTGCCGTAGACCACCTCCTCGACCGCGCGGATTTCAAGGCCTACCCCCGCCACCCGGACGCTGTCGCTGTCACGCCCGTTGACCTGCAGTGTCGGGCTGATCCGGCCTGGCGCCCAAGGCGAGGTGATGGTCACGCTGTCACCGGTGTCCAGACGCAACAGCGGCCGTGCATAGAGGTTCAGCGGCGTAACTACGAGGCGGCCCGTGAGACCCTCGGCCGGGGTCACCAGGTTGCCGTCGGGCAACAGCAGTTCGAAATGATTGCTCGCCGTGGCCAGGCGCATCTGCAGGTCTTCGCCCACTGCGGCCAGGGTGCCTGTTTCGGTACTGCCGTAGCTGGCATCGAACACATCGCATTGCCACCAACGCGCCAGGCGTTCACGGAACGGCTGGGTGTTGACCTCGCCAAGCAACATGATCGAGCGCACCGACCCGGCGAAGCTGTGCAGCATTTCGCGCTGTTTCAGGTAGCGGGTCAGTTGCACCAACACACCCGGCGCGATGAACAGCACCGTAGGCCGATAGGTGTCGAAGGTCTTGCACACACGTTCCCAGTCGGTAATCCCGGTGGTGAAGGGATAGAGGCGCACGTGGGAAACGTCCAGGTACTCGCAGACATTGGCGATCAGGTCACCTACCGGCACGATGTCCGATGGCATCAGGTTGGCCACCCGAGCACCCGGGCGCAGCACTGTCCGCCAATGGCTGGCGACGCTGACGGCGTTCCAGATGATGTCTTCTTTCACACGCGGGGTTGGTGTCGGCTCGCCAGTGGTGCCGGTGGTCGCGTAATACTTGGCCGCCTCACCGAGTTCTACGGTGCAGAACTTGAGCGGTTGGTCTTTGAGCAATGCCTTGGCAGTCACGGGCAACTGCTGGAAGGCCGTTGCACTGTAAGGACCTATGTTTGCGTAATGGGCGCTGTGTTGTGCTCGCGTCCAAACTGCTTGCAACTTGCGTTCATAAAATGCGGCGTCGGGCACCTGCCCCGCTTGCAGCTGAAGCTCGCGTTCCGCGGCCTGCAGCACGCCGTAATCCTGGTCCCTATGAACTAACATCGACTCGCCCTCTCGAATGAACAGCGCAGAGAATTGGCGAGCGTCCGGCTCAAGTAAAATACTTATTTGAAACCGTCGGTGATAGGTGCGGGGTATTATTCAGCAACTTCAGCAGGTAAAACCTGATCATTAAGTGCGCTTTTTCTGAACGCATTTCCCTCATCGCGCCGTGGATCCGGCGGGATATCAGATAAAGATGTTTTTGGTATTTCCCAAAGGGTGTCCGGCTGCAGCACTATCGCCACGCAGCCAGGCAGGCTGTCGAGCAGGTGAGGTATTTAGGGCATGCCACGGGCTTTATCAGCATCTTTGCGATCGTGCGCCGCCCACGCGGCGCATCGCCATATTTGCCGCAGAGGCTTCAACGCCCTTGGGCGCACCGCCATACCCGCGCGATATCGTTTGCCCGGGCCTGCAACAAGTGCGCGGCGTCGGCGCACGCCTGCTCCAGGGTCATCGGCCCGCTGGCCAGGGCAAAGGCCGCATCGATGCCATGCGCATACAACTGCTGATAGCCGTCGCCCAACGTGCCCGCCAGCACCACCACGGGCACCCCGTGGCGCTTAGCGACCCGGGCCACGCCCATCGGGGTCTTGCCCCGCAGGGTCTGGGCATCGAAGCGGCCCTCACCTGTGATCACAAGGTCGGCGCCTTGTACCAGCGCATCGAGGCCGGCCAGCTCCGCGACCACTTCCACGCCAGGGCGGAACTGCGCCTGCATGAAGGCCTTGGCAGCGAAGCCCATGCCGCCGGCCGCGCCACACCCTGGCAGTGCTCTCACGTCTTGGCCCAGCAGCTGCGCACAATGGTCGGCAAAGTGGCTCAGCGCTTTGTCCAGGGCCTGGACCTGCTCGGGGCTGGCGCCCTTTTGTGGCCCGAAGATCGCCGAAGCACCATTGGGCCCGCACAGGGGGTTGTCGACGTCGGCCGCCACGTCGACCTGAACCTGCGCCAGGCGTGGGTCAAAGCCACTGGCATCGATGCGTGCCAGCCCGGCCAGGGCCAGGCCGCCGTCTGCCAGTGGCTGGCCGTCGGCGTCCAGCAAGCGCAGGCCCAAGGCCCGCAGCATGCCGCTGCCGCCATCGTTGGTCGCACTGCCACCAATCGCCAGGACGATGCGCTGTGCCCCTGCGCTGAGTGCGGCGTCGATCAGCTCGCCGGTACCCCAGGTGCAGCTGCGGCAGGCATCGCGCTGCGCACTCGGCAGCAGCTGGATACCACTGGCCTGGGCCATCTCGATGATTGCCGTGCGGCTGTCGGCCAGCCAGCCCCAGGTGGCCTGCACGCGCTGGCCCAGTGGCCCGCGAACGGTTTGCCGGCGCAGATCGCCGTGGCTGGCAGCGACAATCGCCTGCATGGTGCCTTCGCCACCATCGGCCATGGGGCACTCGAGCAACTCGGCGGTCGGCAGCGCTTCGGCCAAGCCGGCGGCAATGGCACGGGCGACACCGGCAGCATCGAGGCTGTCCTTGAACGAGTCGGGGGCGATGACGATTTTCATGGTGATTCTCCTGTCCAGATAGCCGCATGCTGACAGTTGTCTGGCGTGCGGGCCTCGGTCGGATGCACAAATGGCCGGTAGCTTGTTTGGGCAAATGCCTTTCTGCCCCGCTCAAGCCGCTGGCAACAGCTGCAACCCCAGGTACAGGCTCAACATGCCTTCCAGACGCAGCGGGTCGACCTCGCCCAGCTCGGCAATGCGTTCCAGGCGGTAGCGCAGGCTGTTGCGGTGGATGCCAAGGGCATCGGCGCAGGCTTGGCTCTGGCCATCATGCGCACACCACGCGCGCAAGGTGGCGAGCAATTGCCCGCTGGCATCCTTGGCGCCAATGCGGCGCAGCGGCTCAAGCAGCTCATCCAGCGCATCTTCATTGCGATGGCGCCACAGCAAAGCCGGCAGACGGTAACGCGCAAGGCTCAACAGGCGCTCGCCCGGCAACACTTCGCGGCCATAGGCGAGCAGGTCACGGACCCGCCGGTAACCGCGGCGCAACTGCTCAAGGCTCTGCGCCGGGCTGCCCAGCGCCAGGCGCTCGATCTGCCAGCCGCTGCGCTGCACGCGCTCGAACAGGCGCTGATCGTCCAGCACGACACCGGCCGGGCGGCACCATAGCAAGGAATCGCGCGCCGGGCTCACGCACCAACTGTCCGGGTAACGGTTCATCAACCAGGCGGCCAAGGCCTCGGCCGCCGGGCCGGCGCTCAGTTCGAACAAGCACGGCACCCGTGGCAATTGCGGTTTCAGGCCCAATTGCTGCGCTTCGTCCAGCAGCCGCGGCGAGTCGCCGGTGCCACCGAGTAGCAACGCCAGCAGGTCGTCACACCGCTGGCGCCGCCATTGCTGTTCAACCTGCAAGTGGCGCTGAGCCAAGAGCATTTCGGCGGTCATGCGCACCAGTTCGCCGTAGGTGCGCAGCTGCTGCGGCTCACCCGTCAGCCCCAGCACCCCGATCAGCCGCCCATCGAGCATCAGCGGCAGGTTCACCCCCGGTTGAACACCTTTGAGGCACTTGGCGGCCTCTGCATCGAGCTCAACGATCCGGCCGTTGGCCAGTACCAGTTGCGCGCCCTCGTGGCGGGTATTGATGCGCTCCGGTTCGCCACTGCCCAGGATCAGCCCCTGGCTGTCCATGACATTGACATTGCACGGCAGAATGGCCATTGCCCGATCGACAATATCCTGCGCCAGGTCATGGTCCAGTTCGAACATTCGATGATCCTTGAGGGTGTTAGGCTTTGTTCGCGAGCACAGCGTCTTGCCCAGATGGCTGTGCAAAAGCACAAAGACAGCTGCGTCGCACTGCCCGAGACTCATCAGGGCGAGCGCCGGCACAGGCGACGCGGCGACAACCATAACAATAGAGAACCCGATCATGGCACACAGCCCTGCCCCTGACCAAGGCACAGACATCACCCGCAACGCGCTTTACCGGCGCATCACCCTGCGGCTGATTCCGTTCATTTTCATCTGCTACCTGTTCAACTACCTCGACCGCGTCAATGTCGGCTTCGCCAAGCTGCAAATGCTCGATGCGCTCAAATTCAGCGAAACCGTCTACGGCTTGGGTGCCGGGATCTTCTTCATCGGCTATGTGCTCTGTGGCCTGCCAAGCAACCTGGCGCTCAACCGCTTCGGCCCGCGGCGCTGGATTGCGGCGATGATGATCGCCTGGGGCAGTCTCTCGACCTGCCTGCTGTTCGTCACCACCCCAACCGAGTTCTACACCCTGCGCTTGCTGACCGGCGCTGCTGAAGCAGGCTTCTTTCCGGGTGTGGTGCTGTACCTCTCGCGCTGGTTCCCGGCAGACCGCCGTGGCCGGATCATGGCTTTGTTCATGTCGGCGATCCCTGTATCGGGCCTGCTCGGCGGGCCTTTCTCCGGCTGGATCCTCGAACACTTCGCCACGGGCCAGCATGGCCTGGCAGGCTGGCAGTGGATGTTCCTGATACAGGGCCTGCCAACCGTGGCGCTGGGTTTCCTGGCCATTGGCATGCTCAGCGATGGTTACCACAAAGCCGCCTGGCTGAGCCCCGCCGAACGCCAGCTGATCGAGGCCGATTTGAAGGCAGATGCCGCCAGCAAACCCGTCGCCAAGGGTGACGGTGTGCTCGCCGTGCTGACCAACCCATTGATCTGGACCTTCGGCTTCGTTTATTTCTGCATTCAGAGCGGTGTCTACGCGATCAACTTCTGGCTGCCGTCGATCATCAAGAACATGGGCTTCGACAACCCGCTGCTGATCGGCTGGCTGAGCGCCATTCCGTACCTGCTGGCGGGTGTGTTCATGATCCTCTGTGGCCGCTCGGCGGACCTGCGCAACGAACGCCGCTGGCACCTGGTGGTGCCGATGCTGATGGGCGCTGGCGGTTTGCTGATTGCGGTCAACTTTGCCGCCACACCGGCCATCGCCATCCTGGGCCTGTCGATCGCCACCATGGGGGCCCTCACCGGCCTGCCGATGTTCTGGCCGATGCCCACCGCACTGCTCAGCGCCAGTGCCGCGGTCGCGGGCCTGGCGATCATCAACTCGGTGGGGCAGATGGCCGGGTTCCTCAGCCCGTACTGGGTTGGCTTCATCAAGGACCAGACCGGTTCGACCGACGCCGCTTTGTATTCACTGGCAGCACTGATCGTGCTGGGGAGCCTCGTGGCGCTGCGGGTGACGCGCGCCAGTGCCCTGGCGGCGGCCCGGGCCCATTGAGTGCGTGGGGCCGCTCTGCGGCCCCGTTGACGGCAAGGCGGCTGCCACATCGGGCATGTTTCGCCGGGAAGCGACTCGGCGTTTCCGGTCGTCAGGTCAACGCATCACCCTCCCGTCCGAGGCGTCAAATGATTCCAAAGGCCCCCTTTGGAGACTCCCATGACCGACCACGCCGTGGCCCGCTTTGACCAGCTGGACCCGAAACGCCCCCTGCGGGTACAGGCCGGCAGCGAAGAAGTGATCCTGATCCGCAGTGCCGGGCAGGTCCGCGCCTTTCAGGCCAATTGCCCGCACGCCGGAGCGCCGCTGGATGAAGGCGTGGTGTGCGACGGCCTGCTGGTCTGCCCCTGGCACAAGGCTGCTTTCGCCATCGACGAGGGTGTGGTCTGCGAGCCCCCGGCGTTGGCAGACCTGCGCCGCTACCGCGCCTGGGTCAAGGATGGCGATGTCTGGGTCGATGACCAGCCTCTGCCGCAACCCGAGCCACCGCGCCACAGCGATGCGCGCTGCTTCGTCGTCATCGGCGCCGGAGCCGCAGGCTCGGCGGCAGTTGCCACGCTGCTGGCCCATGGGTTCGGCGGGCGCCTGGTGTGGCTCGACCAGGAACGGCAACCGGCGTATGACCGGACTGCGCTGAGCAAATTCGTGATTGCCGGCGAAATGCCGCCGGACGAGGTACCGGCGCTGCTTGAAGCTGACCAGTTGCGCACCGGCCAACTGGAGCGGCGCTCGGCCAAGGTGCGCCTGCTGGATGCCAAAAAGCGCCAGATCATCCTCGCTGACGGCCAACGCATCGATTATGACGCAGCCTTGCTGGCCACCGGCGGCAAACCGCAACGCCCAGACCTGCCCGGTGCAGGCCTGGCGGGCATCCTGACGCTGCGCTCGCGCGAAGATGCAGCGCGCCTGCTCGATGCCGCCGAACCCGGCCAGCCCGTGGTGATCGTCGGTGACGGTTTCATCGGCCTGGAGGCCGCATCGGCACTGTGCGCATACGGCGCACAGGTCCACGTGGTCACCCGCCACGAAGTTCCGTTACGCACGCCGTTGGGGGAGCGCATCGGCCGCTCCATTCGCGCGCTGCATGAGGGCAAGGGCGTGGTGTTTCATGGCCCGACCGAGGTCGAACGCTTCGTCGGTACGCAGCACGTCGAAGCCGTGCAGCTGAGCAACGGTGAGACCCTCGACACGTCACTGGCCTTGCTCGGTACCGGCGTCACCCCGGCCACTGCCTTCGTGCAGGGCGTGCAATTGGCCGAAGACCGGTCCATTTCAGCGGACGCCCACTTGCAGGCCGCCGATCGGCTATGGGTTGCCGGCGATATCGCGACCTTCCCCCTCACCGGCCGCCCGGTGCGCATCGAGCATTGGCGCCTGGCTCAACAACACGGTGTCATCGCGGCTGCCAACATGCTGGGCGAGCAGCGCCGGTATGCCGACGTACCGTTCTTCTGGACCTATCAGCATGGGCTCACTTATGAAGTACTGGGGCATGCGCGCGACTGGGACCGCATCGAATTTGTCGGGCAGCCGGAACAAGGCGACTTCATTGCCTTGCAATGTGCAGGTGAGCAGGTGCAAGCGGTGATCGCCAGGGGCTATTCTGATGCCATGGCGCAGTTGTCGCAGCGCATGAAGCGGTCACTGAGCCTGGCGCAGGCGCTTGAGTTGATCGGTTGAACGCTTTCGCCCCGCGCCAGCCTGGCTGCCGATCCTGCAAAAATCAGCTATGGTTTTCCCCACCTCCAATAACAAGAATTTCGTGGAGCGCCCATGGCCGCGCACACCGCCTCACCCCCCGCCAGTGAGCTGGCTGCGTTCGTCGATTGCCATTTCGCCGAACGCGGCCTGATGCCAGAACCTGTTATCGCCGAGTCCTGGTACCGCAGCATCAACCAGCATCACCTGGACCCTGAATTGCGCCATGTCGACAACATGCTCAGTGCAACCGAAATCCGCCTGCACCAAGCCCAGCATGAGGCCTACCTGGCCATCGCCAGCCAAGGTGTCAGCGGCCTGGCGCGGCGGGTGGTGGATGCAGGCTTCGCCGTGCTGCTCAGCGACGCCGAGGGTATTACCCTCGATGCCCGCTTGCCGCCCGACCCGCAACGCTATACGCGCTCGGGGCTGATCGTCGGCGCGCGCTGGGACGAGTCGGTAGCCGGCACCAACGGCATCGGCACCGCGCTGGCATGCGGCCAAGCCCTGACCATCCACCGTCAAGAGCACTTCCTGGCCGCCAACGCGCGCCTGAGCTGCTCGGTGTCGCCGATCTTCGATGCCCACAATCGATTGCTCGGTTGCCTCAATGCCACCTGCCTGTACAACGATGGCCCCAAGCAAGCACAGCACCTGACCTTGCAACTGGTGACCCTCTACGCCCGGCTGATCGAGAACAGCCATTTCCGCGAACGCTACCGCGACCGCCTGACCCTGGCGCTGAAACCGCGTGACGAGTTCTCGGACCTGGCGGCCGAGCAGTTGCTGGCGCTGGATGAGGGTGGCCGGGTGATCGGTGCCAATCGGGCAGCCTTCCTGGCGTATGGCGGCACGTTACTAGGGGCGCCTGTCGAACAGCTGTTGCACGCCGATATCGACCAATTGCTTGACCTCACCCGTGGCGGCGCGCGCGGTACCCAGTTGCGCGGCCCGGCTCAACCGCTTTTACTGGACGTGGGCCTGCGCGTCCCGGCAGGCTACCGCCCGCTGCGGGCTGCACCGCCGATGCCTGCGCGGGCTGGCCACCCCGGCCTCGATCAGCTGGCCGGCCAGGACGCGCAACTGCAACAAGGCGTGCGCCGGCTGCGCAAGGTGTTGGACAAGGACATCGCCATCCTCCTCAACGGCGAAACCGGTACTGGCAAGGAGGCGTTCGCCCGCGCCCTGCACCAGGCCAGCCAGCGCCATGCCAAGCCGTTCGTGGCGCTCAATTGCGCCGCGATACCCGAGTCATTGATCGAAAGCGAACTGTTCGGCTACCGCGCTGGCAGTTTCACGGGTGCCAGCCGCAAAGGCATGAAAGGCAAGCTGGAGCACGCCAATGGCGGCACGCTGTTCCTCGATGAGATCGGTGACATGCCCGCACACCTGCAAACGCGGCTGCTGCGGGTGCTGGCCGAACGTGAACTGGTACCGCTGGGGGCCGAAACGCCGGTGCCGCTGGATATCCAGGTGATATCGGCGACCCACCAGGACCTGCAGGCCATGATTGGCGAGAAGCGCTTTCGCGAGGACCTTTACTATCGCCTGTGCGGGATGCGCATGCGGTTGCCGGCCCTGCGTGAACGCAGCGACCGCCGCGAGCTGATCGATACACTGCTGTGTAGCGTGTCGGCGGGGTCGCGTTTGCGTTTGAGCGCAGAGGCGCATCGTTGCCTGCTGGAGCATGCGTGGCCAGGGAATGTGCGCCAACTGCACAACGCATTGCGCCAGGCGGTGGCGCTGGCCGAAGGCGGGGTGATCGAGCTGGCCGACTTGCCCCAGGAGCTGCTGGACTGCCCTGCGCTGGCGCAGCCTGGTGCGCTCGAGCAGCAGGTGGAAGACCTTGAGGTGCAGCACTTGTTGGACGTTTTGAAGCGTGAGCGCTGGAACATGAGTGCAGCGGCGCAGGCGTTGGGTATTTCGCGCTCGACGCTGTACCGCAAGATGAAGCGCTACGGGATCGTGCAGCCGAACCTGATGGTGTGACCCGTGCGGCCCAATCGCCGGCAAGCCGGCTCCCACCTGGATTGCGCCGAGTATTAGAAATGGGTAAGACCGTTGCTTCCACAGGTAAAGCGCAGGCCTGAAGAACTACGCGGTCTCGGTGTGAGCTGGCTTGCCGGCTCCCACTTGGATTGCGCCGAGTTTTAGAAATGGGTAAGACCGTTGCTTCCACAGGTAAAGCCCAGGTCTGAAGAACAGCGCGGTCGGGGTGGGAGCCGGCTTGCCGGCGATGGGTTGCGCAGCAGCCCCCCATAGCACAGCTGTGATAGCCCGGGCGCGCTCGATGAGACCAGCGAGCATCTGGGTCGGCTTTACAGCCCGTCGCCAGCCCCCACTCAGCTGGCCGGCGACAGGGAGATGCTGTGATCACTTACCCCTGGATATACACCACCTGCGTACGCGTGTACTCATACAACCCGTGCTTGCCATCCGCCCCGCCGATGCCAGACTTGCGCGCACCGGCGTGGAAGCCCTGCATGGCTTCGAAGTTCTCACGGTTGATGTAGGTCTCGCCAAAGTCGATCTCGCGGCAGGCCTTCAGCGCGGCATTGAGGTCACGGGTATAGAGTGACGAAGTCAGCCCGTACTCGCTGTCATTGGCCAAGGCAATCGCCTCGTCCAGATCATCGACCACCTGGATCGGCAATACCGGTCCGAAAACCTCCTTGCGCATGATCTCCATGTCCGCCGTACACCCGGCCAGCACGGTCGGCTGGTAATGGAACCCGGCGCCGAGGTCGGCCACCTGCCCCCCGGTCACCACCTGGGCGCCCTGCCCTACGGCCGTGCGCACCATCTGCGCCACCTTGTCGAGGCCGGCCTGGTTGATCAACGGCCCCATGTCCAGGTCGGCCTGGCGCGAGGGGTCGCCATAACGGGTGGCCGCCATGGCTTGGCCTACCTTGTCGACGAAGGCGTCGGCCACCTTGCGCTGCACATACACGCGTTCGGCACAGTTGCAGACCTGGCCGGTGTTGATCACGCGCGAGGCTACGATGGCTTTCACCGCCAGCTCCAGGTCGGCATCAGCCAGCACGATCGCCGGCGCCTTGCCGCCCAGTTCGAGGTTGAGCTTGGTAATGTTCGGTGCCGCCGCAGCCATGATCCGCGCGCCAGTCGCAACACTGCCGGTGAAGCTCACCAGGTCGACACCGGCATGGCTCGACAGGCCGTGACCAACGCTCGCCCCTTTGCCACCGACCACGTTGAATACCCCCGCAGGCAGGTCTGTCTCGGCCACCAACTGGGCGAACGCGTAGCAATTGATGGGCGTTTCCTCACTGGGCTTGACCACGATGGTACTGCCGGTGAGCAGCGCCGGCGCCATCTTGCGTGCGATGAGGAAGAACGGGAAATTCCACGGCAGAATCCCCGCCACCACGCCCAATGGCTTGCGCATCAGGAAGATGTGTTCGTGGGCGCGGTCGCTGCTCAGTACCTCGCCTTCCAGGCGCCGCGCCCATTCAGCCATGTAGTCCAGGTAGTCAGCGGTAAAGTTGACCTCGACCTGGGCCAACGCCGGCACCTTGCCGCCCTCTTGGGTAATGATCCGCGCCAGGCGGTCGGCATTGGCCCGCACCTTGTTGGCGATCTGGCGCAAGTAGCCTGCCCGTTCGATGGCTGTCTTCGCCGCCCAGCCCTTTTGCGCCTTGCGCGCCGCGGCAATGGCGCGCTCCACCTGTTCAGCCGGGGTTTCCGGCACCCGGCCGAGCAACTGAGCGTTGGCCGGGTTGTACACCTCGATCAGCGCCTCGCTGGGCACGAACGTGTTGTCGATGAAGTTCTGGTAGGTCGTGTCAGTCATGCTCGTGTCACTCCTGTGGTGTGTTGTCGGCCAGGGGCGGCTGGGCGACGGGCTTGGCGCTGAAGCACTGCCACGCATCGCCTTCGGCCTTCAAGTCATGGGCGCGCTTGATCAGGTACTGGTGCACCTGCTCGACCTGCTCGGGGTTGAGGTTGTCGGCGAACGAAGGCATGCCATCGGGTACCCGGCCGCCATAGAGGATGCCAAGGAACATCTGGTGCTTTTCGGCAGTGAGCTTGCGCAAGTCGGGCAGCACGCCGCCACTGACGGCGTGAATGCCGTGGCACTGCGAGCAGTTGCCGTCATACAGCGCTGCCCCGGCAGCGACCGTCTGCGCATCGGCGCTCAACGCGGGCGGCTCCGGTGCATCGGCCGGTGGCGCCGGCTCGCGCAACTTGGCGGTACCGCCGATCTTGTAGGTCAGCACCTGAGCGAACGGCTGCACCCCGGCGCGCAGCGACAGCGCCCCGGCAAAGGTGGAGAACGCCCCGCCCCAGCCGGCCATGAACGTCACGTACTGCTCGCCGTCCACCGAATAGGTGATCGGCGCTGCCATCACGCCACTGGCGGCGGGCGACTCCCAGAGCTTTTTGCCTGAATCGGCGGCATAGGCGATCACCCGGCCATCGGCGCTGCCTTCGAACACCAGGTTGCCGCCAGTGCTCAGAGTGCCGCCGTTGAAGATGGTGATGTACGGTACTTCCCACGCTGGCGCTTGCTTGACCGGGTCCCAGGCAATCAGCTTGCCCGACCAGCTCTTGGCCATGTCCAGCAGGCCTTCAGCGCCTTCGGGCATCATGCCGGTACGCAAGCCCAGCTGGTAAACGCTCTTGAACGGGTTGCGCTTGGGCGCCTCGGGGATGTGTTCGTAGTAGGCCGACATGATATGCGCCGGGATGTACACCAGGCCCGTGTCGGGGTTGTAGGACATCGGGTGCCAATCGTGGGCGCCCCAGAACGCTGGGGTCACCAGCTTGCGCTTGCCGTCCTTCCAGTAGGCGGCCGCCTCATCGTCGAGGATCGGCCGTCCGGTTTTCATGTCGATACCCTTGGCCCAGTTGACCGGCACGATGTTCTTCGCCGACAGCAGCTCGCCGGTGGCACGGTCCAGGACGTAGAAGAAGCCGTTTTTCGGGGCTTGCATCAGCACTTTGCGTGGTTTGCCGTCAATTGGCAGCTCGGCCAGGATCATGTGCTGAGTGGCGGTGAAATCCCAGGCATCGCCTGGCGTGGTCTGGTAGTGCCAGGCGTATTCGCCGGTGTCAGCGTTGACCGCGACGATCGAGGACAGGAACAGGTTGTCGCCCTTGGCCTGGCTGCGCCATTTCGGGTCCCACATCGAGCCATTGCCCACGCCGATATACAACAGGTTGAGTTCCGGGTCGTAGGCGAACGAGTCCCAGGCGGTACCGCCGCCGCCCCACTCGACATAAGCGTCGCCGTGCCAGGTCTTGCTGGCGATTTCCATGGCTTTGTTCTCGGGCGGCAGCTTGGGGTCGCCCGGTACGGTGAAGAAGCGCCAGGCCTGTTTGCCGGTTTCGGCGTCGTACGCCGTCACGTACCCGCGCACACCGAATTCGGCGCCGCCATTGCCAATGATCACCTTGCCATTGACCACCCGCGGTGCCCCGGTGATGGTGTAGCTGCGCTTGGTGTCATCGCGGGTGTCCACCGACCACACGCGCTTGCCGGTCTTGGCATCGATCGCCTCCAGGCGGCCATCGAGCACGCCAACGTAGACCTTGCCCTGCCACACCGCCACCCCGCGGTTGACCGCGTCACAGCAGGCTTCACCGGCGCGGTGGCGGTCGGACTGCGGGTCGTACTTCCACAGCAGCGCGCCATTGCGCGCGTCCAGGGCATATACCACCGAGAACGGCCCGGTGGTGTACATCACCCCGTCAACCACGATCGGTGTCGCTTCCACACCCCGGTCAAGGTCTAGCTTGTAACTCCAGGCAAGACCGAGCTGGTTGACATTGTCCTGGTTGATCGCCTTGAGCGGGCTGTAGCGCTGCTCGTCATAGGTTCGGCCGTGGCTCATCCAGTTGCCGGGTTCCTTGTCGGCGTCGATGATGCGCTGGCCGTCGACTTCGGCGGCTAAAGCAGGTGCGCTGCACGCCAGGCTCAAGGCCAGGCAGCTCAGCAAGTGCGGCAGAGGCCGACGGTGTGGGCCTGTTCGATTCATGCTCGGTTCTCCGTTCTTGTTATGGACACCGCATCAGGCGTCGGTAACACACAGAGCAACGGCTGTGCCACTGATAGCACGCGCTCGCCAACCCCCCATGCCAGAGCGGTTCGGCACTACCTTGTAGGGAACCACCAGGCCAGTGCCACTGGCGCAGCGATGAAACAATTGCTGCAGGCATGACACAGGTGTGCCAGCCGCTCGCTGGCCCAAAAGGTGCCGAGTTGCATGAACAAAGACCATTGGGGAGCCCGCAGCCGGGGTGCCGGTCCCCCCATTCCCCAATCATCCCGGTATCGTGCGCGCCATTGGTTTTTCACCTTCGGAGCGGCAATGAAACTCTTCCAACCCTTACAGATCGGCCCACTGACGTTGCCCAACCGCGTGTTCATGGCGCCCCTCACCCGCCTGCGCAGCCGGGAGCCTGGTGATGTACCCACCCAGATGATGGCCGAGTACTACGCCCAGCGTGCCAGTGCCGGCCTGATCATCACCGAGGCTACGCAAATCTCCTTCCAGGCCAAGGGTTACTCGGGCTCGCCAGGCATTCACAGCGCCGAGCAGATCGCCGCCTGGCGCCTGGTGAACGAAGGCATTCACGCTGCAGGCGGCCACAGCGCCGTGCAGGTCTGGCACACCGGCCGTGTTTCGCACACGTCCTTGCAGCCTGGTGGCCAGGCACCTGTAGCGCCCAGTGCCCTGGCTGCCAATGCCCGTACCACGTTGCGGGACGAACAAGGCAACCTGGTGCGCACCGAGACCTCTGCACCGCGTGCGCTGAGCGAGGAAGAAATCGCCGGCATCGTCGCCGATTTCGGCCAGGCCGCGGTCAATGCTCGCGAAGCCGACTTCGACTTCATCGAATTGCATGCCGCCCACGGCTACCTTTTGCATCAGTTCCTCACCCCCAGCGCCAACCAACGCGAGGACCGTTATGGCGGCAGTGTCGAGAACCGCGCCCGTATCGTGCTCGAAGCGGTGGATGCCGCCATTGCCGGCTGGAGCGCCGAGCGCGTGGGTATCCGCATTTTCCCGTTGGGTGGCTTCAATGGCGTGGACAATGGCGAAGATCAAGAGGCCGCAGGGCTGTACCTGATCAAGGAACTGGCCAAGCGCAACCTGGCCTACCTGCACCTGTCCGAGCCGGACTGGGCGGGTGGCAAGCCGCTGCGCGATAGCTTCCGTGAGGCTATTCGGGCGGCTTACCCAGGCGTGATCATTGCCGCAGGCGCCTATACCGCAGAGAAAGGCGAAGACCTGATCGGGCGTGGATTGATCGATGCCGTGGCGTTCGGCCGCAGCTTCATCGCCAACCCGGACCTGGTGGAACGGCTGCTGATCAAGGCGCCACTGAATGAACATCGGCCACAGTTCGACTATGCGAACGGGCCGCAGGGGTATACGGATTACCCGTTCCTGCAACAGGCTTGATGGCATGACCGGCCCCGCATCTACGGATCAGACGCCGTAGAGGATGCCGGGATGAACCCGGCTTCAGGGGCCTGACGTGCGCAATCATTGTTCCCAGGGCACGCCCTGCTCCCAGCTCGCCACCAGCAGATCGATGAACCCGCGTACGCGCGGCGACAGGTGGCGTTTGCTGGGGTACACCACCCGAATGGGATCCGCTGGCGGCCTGTAGGCGTGCAGCACTTCCACCAGGGTGCCTGCGCGAAGGTCCTCCCCGGTGATGTAGGTGGGCAGGTGAATCAGCCCGAACCCTGCCCGTGCACCATCGAGCATGGCTTCGGAACTGTCGATATTGAGCCGCCCCGGCTCCTCGCACAGGTGCAGGCCCTCTTGGGTGTGAAAGCGCCAAGGCATGGATTTTTCACCTGTCAGGAAGGCGATCTTGTCGTGCCCGTAAAGGTCTGCCGGCACCTGCGGCACCCCGTGCCGGCGCAGATAATCGGGCGAAGCGCAGGTGACGAACTGCTGCCAGGCCACAGTGCGTGTGAGCAGCTGTGAGTCTTCCTTGGGTGCACCGATCCGCACGGCCACGTCAATGCCCTCCTCGACCAGGTCGACGAACCGGTCGGTAAAGCGGATGTCGGCACGCAGTTCCGGCCATTGCTTGAGGTAAGCATCGAGCACCGGCAGCACATGGCGCTGGCCCAACGACAACGGGGCGGTCAGGCGCAGTGTGCCGCTGGGCTTGCCGCGCCGCTGGGCCATGGTGGTTTCCACCTCGTCCAGGTCATCCAGAATCTGCCGCCAACGCTCATACGCCACCAAACCCTCATCGGTCAGGCTCAATTTGCGAGTGGTACGGTTGAGCAGGCGTACCGCCATGCGCGCCTCCAGCCGCGCGATGCTCTTGCCCACGGCTGAACGGGTCAGCCCCAGGCTCGCCGCTGCAGCGGTAAAGCTGCCCGCCTTCGCGGCACTGACGAAAGCGGTGATGTCGCCGAAGCGGTTGGGTTCCATGTCCGGTACCTGCAGAGACTCAAGACCCGCTTAGATGGGTGCATATTGCAGTAATGCAAGGGCGTCGTTACAGCATCCACTGCAGGCCCTTGATGACCAGCAGGTGCACCGGGTAGAACAGATACCCCCAACGCCCCACCGCAGGCACGGGCCAATGGTCGTGGCGCAGCAATCTGCACCCGACAGGAATGGCCAGGGCTGCAGCGGCCATGGTCAACAACGTGACCGGTGCCAGCAGGTGTTCGAACAACCAACTGTTGGTCAGGTTGCCCGCCACAGCCAACAGGCACGGCAGCAGCCAGGCCACGCCCCCTCGGCTGCGCGCCATCAGCCAGGCGCTAGGCAGCAGGACGCCGGGCAACCCATACATCAGCTGCGCGCTGCCCAACGTTGCGATCACCAAGGCGACAAGGCCGATCAGCCGCGCTGCCGCCGTTGGGTGGTGCACCGCCCACGCCACCAGCAGCCCCAAGGTCAGTGTGGGGATCACGCTGAAGGTCTGGGTGGTGGCGTCCAGCCAACGGTAAGGGCCTTCAGACAGGACCATGAACGTCAGCATCCAGCCCAGGTAGCGCAGGTTGGGGCGGGTCAACAGCCGACCCGCTGGGCTGCGCCCGACATTCACTGCGATCGCCAGGCAGAACAAGGGGAAGGCCAGGCGACCGACGATGAACAGCCCGTCCGCGGCTGGCCAGATGAAACGTAGATGGTCGGCGACCATGGTCACGATCGCCGTCCACTTGACCAGGTCCAGCCCTGCCGAACGCACGCCTCAGCGCCCGGGGCCGTCGGCCTGATGCAGGTATTGGGTGGTCCAGGCGGCCAACGGCAGCGGGGGTTGCTGGTCCAGGATACGGCGCCAGATCAACGCCAGGTCGTGGCGGTTGAACATCGAGCCTGCTCCGCTGCCGCGCCACGCGGTGGGCGTGTCGGCAACCCATTGCCCCTGAGCATCGCGGTGGCCCATGTTGAAGCGGAAGGTGTAATTGCCCGGGATCCCCATGCGCAGGTCGGTCACCACCAGCGCACCGTCCACCTCGTCGTAGCGCAGCCAGTCATCGGTAAACCAGCGCAGCCGCTGCAACAGGGGGTTGTCGGCCAATGCAGCGGCAAGCTGCAGGTTACGCGGCAGGCGCTGCATTTCCGGGGGCGCACGGTCGAACACACTGCTGATGCCCTCGTAATAGTCACCCTCCGGGGTCTTGGCCAGCACGCGCCAGACCAGGCTGTTGAACGCGATCGGTACCGCACGCACGTCGCTGGCGACAACCCCCTGCTGGTCGAGGGCCGCCTGGAAACGCTGCTCGGCTGCCATGCGCCCGGCCAGGCCGAAACCCAGGTAGGCCGTGCTGAACACCAGGGCCAGGCTCATCAGCCGCAGCGCCTGGGCGCTGACGCCCCTGACCGCAGCGTAGAGCACGGCCGCCAGCAGTGGCACGGTATAGACAGGGTCGATGATGAACACACTGGCCCAGCTTTGCGGGGTGAACTGCAATGGCCAGAACAGTTGCGTGCCGTACACCGTGAATGAATCGAGGATCGGGTGGGTGACCAGCACCAGCCAGAACGCCAGGAACAGCCTGGGCAAGGTATAGCCTTTGTCAGGCCAGCGCTTGCGCCCCAGCCAGTTGACCAGCCAGGCGAGCACCAGGGCCAGGCCGGTCAGCACGAAGATCGAGTGGGAAAAGCCCCGGTGGTAGGTCATTTGCGACACCGGGTCGGCGTAGCGGATGACCACGTCCAGGTCCGGCACGGTGCCCAGTACGGCACCGTAGATCAACGAGCGGCGGCCCTGGATGCGGCCGAGCACTGTGCCTTGCAGGGCAGCGCCGAGTACGGCTTGGGTAATGGAGTCCAAGGGAAGGTTTCCTGAGCGGGCAATACTGGAAACCTAACCCTGCGAACCCCGTTGATGCAATTGCTGCTGTGTGACAACGCGTGGCCGGTACGGCCTCAGAACAGCTGCCAGGTGTATACCAGGATCAACCGGTTCTCATCGATGTCGCTGCGGTAATTGGACCGCGCCATGGCATTTCTCACCCGAATCCCCAGCCCTTTGAGCACACCGCTCTGCACCGCATACCCCAGATCGATGTCTCGTTCGCGATCCTTGCCCTCATACCCTTGGCCAGTGTCGACGTTGTTACCGGTGAGGTAGCGCACCGTCGCCGTCAGCCCCGGGATGCCCATGGCCGCGAAGTTGTAGTCATAGCGCAGCTGATAGGAGCGCTCATCGGTGTAGGCGAATTCATAGGTCGGCACCTCATTGCCCAGCGGGGAAATATTGGCGAATACCCTGGGGAACGGGCTGTCACCGTACATGGCCTGGTAGCCCGCGTGAAAGCTGTGCCCCCCTCGCCTGGCTGTGAGCAGTGAAAAGAATGCCTGGTTGTCGATGCTGCCCAGCAAGGCGTCACCTTGCTCACGGGCGGTGAAATAGCCGAGGTTGGCACTGAGCACCCAGTCGCCGATCGGTTTGCTGTGCTTGAACCCGGCAAAGCCCTGGGCATAGATGTCCTGCAGTTGCCCGTACCAGAGGCTGGCACTGGTCTGGTTGCCATTGAAGGCATAGTCGCCGCCCACATAGTTGAACGCGTCGCTCTCGACCTGGCGCTGGGGCACATGGCCGAGCATGGCGTTCATTTTGCCGTCGCCGCCTTCGTTACGCAGGTGCGAGCCGCTCAGGTGCCCGGCCTGCACCGTCAGGCCGTCCAGGTCGGATGAGCTGAGGCTGACGCCTTGGTAAGTGGGCGGCAACAGGCGGATATCGCTGAAGGTCAGCACCGGCAGGTTGGGCTGCAGTTCACCCACGCGCAGCTCGGTTTTCGACACCTTGGCCTTGAACGTAGGTGCCAGGCGGCTGTACTCGTCGGCGGCTCTGCCATCACCGTGCACCGGCAGCAGCCCTGTATTGACCCGGTCCGGGCTGCTGTCGAGCTTGATGCCGAGCACGCCCAGCGCGTCGATCCCAACACCTACGGTGCCAGGTGTGTAACCAGACTTGAAATCAAGAATGAAGCCCTGAGCCCACTCCTGGGCCTTGGACTGCTGATTGGCGCCGACGATGTCGGAAAAGTCACGGCTGAAGTAGTAGTTACGGGCGCTGAGGCTGGCTTTGGCATCCGTGAAGAAACCGCCTTCGGCGGCGAGTAACGGTTGGCTGAGCAGGGTCAGCCCGATGGCGACGCAAGGGGTTGGGTTCATTCCGAAGCTCTCTTGATCTTGTTGTTATGGGTAAAGCGTTGGCGGTACGGACTTCACAGTGAACGGCGCAGGGCCTCGCGGGCATGGGGGCGACGCAGCCTGAGCAGCGCGTGGGCCAGCAGGCCGAACAGCAGCCCCCAGAACGCCGCCGAAAGGCCAAGGAAAGACACCCCGGAAGCGGTGACCAGGAAGGTGAACAAGCCAGCGTCGCGCTCCTGCGGCTCAGCCAGGCTGCGGGCCAGGGCGTCGCTGATCGCGCCATACAACGCAAGCCCGGCCAGCGCGGCAATCAACGCAGCAGGAAAAGCGGCGAACAGCGACATCAGCGTCGCCCCGGCGATGCCCAGCAACAGGTACAGCGCACTGCCGGCGAGCGCCGCCACATAGCGCCGGCGCGGGTTGTCATGGGCCTCGTGCCCCGTGCACAGGCTGGCGGTGACGGCAGCGAGGTTCAGCCCATGGCAACCGAACGGCGCCAACAAGGCTCCACCGATGGCACTGGCGCTGATCAACGGGCTGGCAGGCGTTGCATAGCCGGCGTTACGCAGCACTGCCATGCCCGGCATGAATTGCCCGGTCAGCGCCACCAGCACCATTGGCAGTGCCAGGCTGAACAGCGCCGCCAGGCTGAACTGCGGGGTGATCCATTGCGGCGAGGCCAGTTGCACGACCAGCGCCTCGCTGCGCAGTGCGCCACTGGCAAAGGTGACAACGGCACCGACACCCAACACCGCAGCCACGGCGTAGCGCGGTTGCAGCCTGCGCATCAGCACATAAGTAACGAACATCGCCAGCACCAGCCCCGGCTGCAGCGGCAATGCCCGGAACACCTCGATGCCGAAGCTGAACAGAATGCCGGCCTGCATGCCGGCGGCGATCGAGCCCGGCAGGCGCGCGATGATGCGGTCGAAGGCCCCACTGATGCCGATCACCAGCAGGACCAGGTTGGCCATCAGATACGCCCCTACCGCCTGTTCCAGTCCTAGCTGGGGCAAGGCCGTGACCAACAGTGCCGAACCCGGGATGGACCAGGCGATCACCACCGGCACCCGGTAGTACAGGCTCAACACGCCGCCGAGTACCGCGCTGCCCATGGAGATGGCCCACACCCACGAAGACAGCAGGCCGTGGGGCAAGCCGGCGGCTTCGGCGGCGTGGAAGATGATCACCAGGGGGCCGGCGTAGGAAATCATCGTCGCCAGGCAACCTGCGACGATGGCGGAAAGGGAGCAGTCCTTGATCAGGTTTTTCATGGGCCTCTCGCTGCAGTGGTGGGTTGCAAGGGCTTTGCGCTCGATCGCCGGCTAGGCGCCTGCGACCCAGACGCCGCTGAGTCGAATGCCTGCGCTGGACCTGCAGACCCCGACGTGCCCGCGATCGCGGCTTAGCCTTCCTGCAAGGCCCGAGGCCGTCCGCTACGCTGCTCATCCGCGCCTTGCAGCGCCTTCTGCAACTGGAAGTCGAACTTCAGTTCGGCAAAACGGCCGTCGGCCCCCTCCCGGAACACCACCTCACCGACCAGCCCATCGCGCGTGGCATAGGCGAAGTCATCCCACAGGTACTTGTCACCAGACAGGTTGATCTGGGTGGTCAGGTGCCGATGCCCCGGCGCCGAGATGAAGAAGTGCACATGCGCCGGGCGCTGGCCGTGCCGGCCCAACAGGTCCAGACATTCCTGGGTCGGCCCCTGCGGGTCGCAGCCGTAGCCCGAGGGCACGATGGAGCGCGCGCGGTAGCGGCCTTCGGCGTCGGTGACGATGCGCCGGCGCAGGTTGTAGTCGGACTGGCCAGGGTCGAAGAACGAGTAAGTGCCTCGGGTGTTGGCATGCCACAGGTCAACCACGGCGCCGGCCAGCGGCTGGCCCTGTGGGCCGAGCACCTGGCCTTCGAGGAACATAACCGTGGCCACACCCTCCTCGCTGCCGTCATCCATGCGCACCTGGCCCTGGGCAATCGGCGCGCCGGCAACGTACAGCGGGCCTTCGATGGTGCGCGGGGTGCCGCCGCTCAGGCCTGCCTCGGCATCCTTGGCATCCTGCAGCAGGTCGAGAAAGTGCTCGATGCCCAGCCCCGCTACCAGAAGCCCGGCCTCGCCCCGCGCGCCAAGGCGGTTGAGGTAGTCCACCGCCAGCCAGAACTCGTCCTCACTGATTTCCAGGTCTTCGATCAGGCGTGCGGTGTCTTGCAGCACACGCTGAATGATACGTTTGAGGCGTGGGCTGCCGTCGTCGTTGCCAAAGCCTGCTGCTTCTTCGAAAAACTTCTGGGCGTCGGCAGTGTGGGAAATTCTCACGGTCATGATGCTCATCTCGTCTTGTTGTTGTGCCTAAGGCGTGTTGCAGCAGTCGTCGCCGTGGATCGACCACGAGTGACGACACAGGCCGTCGAGCAGGATGTCCCTTCAGGGATACAGAAGGTTCAGGCCGTCACGGACAAGGCGTGACGCCGGCTGCTGGCCAGGTGCACGGCCATGGCCAGGGCGGCGATTGCGCCGGGAATGGCGAAGGCGATGAAATTGAGTTGCAGCGGCAGGTTGATGCCCATCAGCGCACCGCCCAGCAGTGGCCCGACAATGGCGCCGTTGCGGCCTATGCCCGAGGCCCAGCCCAGGCCGGTGGAGCGCACCGCCAGGCCGTAAAGCTGGGCAGCACCGGCGTACAGCAGGATCTGCGTGCCAATGGTGGTGGCGCCGGCGATGAAGATCAGCAGGTACAGCACCGGCATTGGGCTGTTGACCCCGAGCAGGCTGATCGATATTGCAGCTGCCAGGAAAAACGCGACTTTCACTTTCACCAGGTTGTAGCGGTCGCCCAGCCAGCCTCCCAGGATTGCCCCGGCCATGCCGCCGAAGTTCAGTGCCAGCAGGAAGGACAGGCTCGAGCCCAGGCTGTAACCGGCGTTGGCCATCAGTTTCGGCAGCCACGAGCTGAGCGCGTAGACCATCAGCAAGCAGCAGAAAAACGCCAGCCACAGGGCCAGGGTGCGGGTTGCCAGGCCGTTACGGAACAGGTCCAGCACAGAGCCACCCTTGGATTGACGGTCATTGGCCTGCAACTGGTCGTCAGCATGCACATCGCAGTCAGGGTCGAGGCGCTTGAGCAACGTGCGCGCCTCGTCGGTACGGCCCTGGCGCACCAGAAAGCCGATCGATTCGGGCAGGTAATACAGGATCACCGGCAACAGCAGCAGCGGCACTGCGGCGGCGAAGAACATCGACTCCCAGCCAAAGCGCGGCAGCATGAAGATGCCCACGCCTGCCGAAAGCATGCCGCCCAGCGAATAGCCACTGAACATGATTGCCACCAGCGTGCTGCGCAGGCGCTTGGGCGCGTATTCATTCATCAACGCTACGGCATTGGGCATCAGGCCGCCGCAGCCAAGGCCGGCGATGAAGCGATAGATGCCGAACTCGCTGGGGCTGCTGGCGAAGCCGTTGAGGATGGTCGCCCCCGAGAACAGGGCGAAACAGAGGGCAATCCCTTTCTTGCGCCCGATGCGGTCGGCCAGGCTGCCAAAGGCCAGGGCACCGAACATCATGCCGAACAGCGCATAGCTGCCCAGGGCGCCGGCCTGCAACGGGGTCAAGCCCCATTCTTTCATGATGACTGGCAGTACCACGCCGTAGATGAACAGGTCGTAGCCGTCGAAGACCAGCAGCAGGCCGCACCAGGCCATGACCATCCAGTGGAAGGCGGTGAAACGGGCGTTGTCGATGATCGGGTGAACGTCAAGGGTTCGCATGGCATGTGTCTCTGTTGTTTTTGTTGTGGAGTAAAACTGCCTTTGGGGTGCTGCTCAGCCGAGGTCGCCGCCCCCCACCGGCAGGGTCACACCAGTGATGTAGGAGGCTTCGTCGCTGGCCAGGAAAAGGATCGCGCCAACCTGTTCGTCAATGCTGCCGTAGCGGTGCATCAGGCTGCTGTCCAGGGTCTGGTCGACAATCTGCTGGTACCAGCGCTTGTCCTGCTCGCTCTGCGCGGCCTCATTGCGTGGCACCCGCCGGGGTGGCGCCTCAGTGCCGCCAGGGGCGGTGGCGTTGACGCGGATGCCGCGGCCGGCGGTCTCGAACGCAAGGCAGGCGGTGAGTGCGTTGACGCCGCCTTTGGCGGCGCCGTACGGCACACGGTTGACGCCGCGGGTGGCAATCGAGGAAACGTTGACGATGGCGCCACTGCCGCGTTCGAGCATGTAGGGGAGCGCCGCGTGGCAGCACCACAGCGTGGGGAACAGCGAGCGGCGGACTTCGGCTTCGATCTGCGCCACTTCATAGTGTTCGAACGGCTTGGCCCAGAGGGTGCCGCCGACGTTGTTGACCAGAATGTCGATGCGACCGAACGCCTCCACCGCCGAGGCCATGACGCGGGCGCAGTCGGTGTATTGCTCAAGGTCGGCGGTGAGTGTCAGCACGCCCTCCCCGGCCAGTTCGTGAACCAGTTCGGAGCGGTCCACAGCAACCACCTGCGCGCCCTCGGCCTTGAGCCGCCAGCACACGCCACGGCCGATGCCTTGGGCGGCGCCGGTGACCAGGGCTACTTTGTTATGGAATCGGTTGTTCATCTGCTACTTCCTTATCCTGTTTTCAGGCGCAACCTTGCCTTGCCTGCACTGGCCCGATCGCCGGCAAGCCGGCGTTCACAGGTACAGCGGTGCTATCAGGCCCAACTGCCGGCTTTGGAAGAAAAAAAGGCCACCTTCACCCGCACGATGGGGTGGCCCCAAGGAAACTCAGGCTGCGGCTGCAGCGAACTTCTCGTAGTAGAAGTTGGCCGGTGTGATGCCCTGCTCGCGGATGTACTGGCTGACCGCCTCGACCATCGGTGGCGGGCCGCACAGGTACACATCGACATCGCCATCGTTGAGGTGGCACGGCGCGATGTGCTGGGTCACGTAGCCCTTTTGCGGGTACTGGCTTTCGGGGTTGGCCACGCAGGCGCTGAAGGTGAAGTTGGGGATGCGCGCAGCCAGGGCGTGCAAACGGTCCAGCTCGACGAGGTCGAAATCATTGGTCACCCCATAGATCAGGTGCAGGGGATGCTCGCTGCCCTGTTCGGCGATCTTTTCCAGCATCGCCGTGAACGGTGCCAGGCCCGTGCCACCGGCCAGCAGCAGCAAGGGGCGCTGGATCGGGCGCAGGTAGAAGCTGCCCAGGGGCCCGGCCAGGCTCATGTTGTCGCCGGCCTTGGCCAGGCTGGTGAGGAAGCTGCTCATCAGCCCGCCCGGCACGTTGCGGATCAGGAAACTGACCTCACCGTCCTTCTGCAACGAACTGAAGGAGTAGGCGCGACTCTGGTCGCTGCCCGGCACCGTGAGGTTGACGTACTGCCCGGGCAGGAAAGCCAGCCTGTTCAGCGATTCACCCTTGATCGACAGGGCGATGGTACTGGCTGACAACTGGCGTACATCACTGATGGCGGCCTGGAAGCTCGCCTGTTCGGTCTTGCACAGTTGCGAAGATGCCGGGATGCGTACCACGCAGTCGCTTTCGGCGCGCATCTGGCATGTCAGTACATAGCCTTCGGCGATTTCGTCTTCACTGAGGGCGTCTTCGATGAAGTTGTCGCCCAGGTCATAACGGCCGGATTCGGCCTTGCACTTGCATGTACCGCAGGCGCCATCGCGGCAGTCCAGCGGAATATTGATGCCTTGGCGGTAAGCGGCGTCGGCCACGGTTTCATGGCCGCTGGCCTCGATGAAGCGGGTTACCCCGTCTTCGAAATTAAGCGCGATCTGGAAGCTCATGTTGCACCTCGCGGGCGAACCTGGCCACGGTGCGCCATGGGGCACACCGGGCCGTTCGCGTAACCTCGGTTCAGATGTGGTAGATGTCGATGACCTGGCGCACGTAGTCGTTCTTCAGCACCACCTTCTTGGCCTTGATCAGCGGCTGTTCGCCGCGCAGGTCCAAGGTGTAGAAGCTCGTACCGAAGTAGCTGTCGGTGGTCTTGTAGCGAAAGCTCAACGTGTGCCAGTTGAAGCGCACCTGGCAATGACCCTCGCCCTGCTCGACGATCTCGATGTTGCTGATGTTGTGCGAGGTGCGGGTGTCGGGCACGGTCGCGCTGGAACGCTCGGTCTTGATGCGGAACACCCGGTCCTCGAGGCCGCCACGGTTGCCGTACCAGATCAGCGAGATCTCGCTTTGCGGGTCGGTCGTCAGGCGGTCGTCGTCATCCCAGGCAGGCATCCAGAAGCTTGCGTCGCTGGCATACAATTCCAGCCACTGGTCCCACTGTGCATCGTCCAGGTAGCGCGCTTCGCGGTACAGGAAGTCGCGCACGGTCTCATGAAGGCTCATTGCACGGCCTCCACGGGGATCAGTCGCTGCTCGTCCTCGAGGGCCTTGAGCATGGTGTCCTGCCAGTACTTGTGCTGCAGGACGAACAGGCCCTCGTCCTCGGTACGCACGCCCGACAGCAGCGGGCTGAGCTCGATTTCGCGGGCGGCCTCGTCGGCGCCCTCGACCCAGTGTGCCGCGCCACGCGACATGTCGTTCCATCCGGTACCACCGCCGTAACCGGTTTGGCACGAGCGGAATTCCTCGAGATCGTCCGGCGTGGCCATGCCACTGACGTTGAAGAAGTCTTCGTACTGCCGAATGCGGCTGGCCCGGGCCTCGGCGCTCTCACCTTTGGGCGCGATGCAGTAGATGGTGATTTCGGTCTTGTTCACCGATATCGGCCGCGCGATGCGGATCTGCGAGCTGAACTGGTCCATCAGGTAGACGTTGGGGTACAGGCACAGGTTGCGCGAGTTCTCGATCATCCAGTCGGCACGAGCCTGGCCGAAGTCTGCGGCGAGTTGTTCGCGGCGCTCGAAGGCCGGGCGGTCTTCGGGATTGGCCCAGCGGGTCCACAGCAGCAGGTGGCCGTGGTCGAAGGAGTAGAAACCACCCCCCTGCTTGGCCCATGCACCCGCGCTCATGGTCTTGATCTCTTCACCCGCTTCGCGCTGCTTGCGCTGGTTCTGGGTGGCGGCGTAGTTCCAGTGCACGGAGCTCACATGGTAGCCATCGGCGCCGTTCTCGGCGGTCAGCTTCCAGTTGCCTTCGTAGATGTACGAACTGGCCCCGCGCAGCACCTCCAGGCCCTCGGGGGACTGGTCAACGATCATGTCGATGATCTTGGCCGACTCGCCCAGGTGTTCGGCCAGCGGTTTGACATCGGCATTGAGGCTGCCGAACAGGAAGCCACGGTAGGATTCGAACCGGGCAACCTTGGTCAGGTCATGGGAGCCGTCGCAGTTGAAACTGTCGGGGTAGCCGGCGTTGCTCGGGTCTTTGACCTTGAGCAGTTTGCCGCTGTTGTTGAAGGTCCAGCCATGGAACGGGCAGGTATAGCTTGCGCGGTTTCCGCGCTTGTGCCGGCAGAGCATGGCACCGCGGTGGCTGCAGGCATTGAGGAACGCATTGAGTTCACCGTCTTTGTTGCGCGCGATGAAGATCGGCTGGCGCCCCATGGACAGGGTGAGGAAGTCGTTTTTTTCGGGGATCTGGCTTTCGTGAGCCAGGTAGATCCAGTTGCCCTCGAAGATGTGTTTCATCTCCAGGTCGAACAGGCGTGGGTCGGTGAACATCTCGCGCTTGCAGCGATAGATGCCCTTTTCACGGTCGTCCTCGAGCATGGCATTGAGGTAGTCGAATCCCAGGGACATGGCCAGGGTCTCCATTGTTATTGTTCAGACCGGGTCAGGTTAGGGCAGAGATTCGAGGGCGAATATCCAGATCGTGCACGTGGCTATCCAGTTCCTGCAGGCCTGTGGCCCGCTGGGTGCGGCGCCTTGGCCCGGCCAAGGCGAATGACGTTTGTGCAGCCATCGCAATTATCCATTGAACGCGCCGTGCCACCTGAAGTAAGCTCGGGCTCATCAACTGGAGAGCAACATGCCGAAACACCCCCGCAACCACGCCAACCACACCGGTCGCAACCTGCGCCCTGTGCTGGCCGTTGCCGGCTGCAAGGCTGTTGCCTGCTTTTATTTTGGGTATTGGTTTAGCCACTAGGCGCCGCTGATACCCACACGGCGCCCACTTTCGAGGGCCGCCGAACATGAGAATACTCAAACCCCCGGTCGGCTCCCCGACCGGGGGTTTTGCTTTTCTGGCCTTTGAACATTACCGAATCACACTGAGGACACTTTCATGAACTACGCCACTTATTACTACGCAAGCACCTACGCCTGGCGATTTAGCCAATCCCGCTCGGGCCAGCCTGCCGCCTCCGACCGGTTCGTCCACGGTGGCAATGCTGCAGCCAATCTGAATTCAACGATCAGTCGAACATCTCGATAGGGGCCGACAGCGCGGGTCAGAACCCGCCGTCCGCCCAGGGAACCTACGCCATGCAAGCCTCGAACCTCGCTCTGCCCCTGACCCAGCCAAACGCTGCCAACACCATCGTCAGCCGTCGCCTGCCCAGCCCGCACCTGCTCAAGCAGCAGATGCCGCTTCCAATCGAACATGCCCAGCACGTCCAGGCCCAGCGCCAGGCCATTCGCGCCATCCTCGAAGGCCGCGACCCGCGCCTGCTGGTGGTCGTCGGCCCGTGCTCGATCCACGACCCGCGCTCGGCCCTTGAATACGCCGACCGCCTGGCGGCCCTGAGCCGCGAAGTCGACGACAAGTTGCTGCTGGTGATGCGCGCCTATGTGGAGAAACCGCGCACCACGGTGGGCTGGAAAGGCCTGGCCTACGACCCGCACCTCGATGGCAGCGACGACATGCATGGCGGCATCGCCCTGTCCCGCGGCTTGATGCTGAACATGATCGAACGCGGCCTGCCGATCGCCACCGAGCTGCTGCAGCCGCTGGTCGCCGGTTACTTCGATGACCTGTTGGGCTGGGCGGCGATTGGCGCGCGTACCACCGAATCGCAGGTCCATCGTGAGATGGTCAGCGGCCTGGCGTTGCCAGTCGGCTTCAAGAACGGCACCGATGGCGGTGTCGCCATCGCGTGCGACGCGATGCGCAGCGCCGCCGCCGCCCACCGTCATTTCGGCATGGATGCGCAAGGGCACCCGGCAATCATCGAGACCCTGGGCAACCCGGACACCCACCTGGTGCTGCGCGGCGGCCACAAAGGCCCGAATTACGACAGCACCAGCATTGCCCAAGCCCGCCAAGGGCTGGCCAAAGCGGGATTGCAGGCGCGGATCATGGTTGATTGCAGCCATGCCAACAGTGGCAAGGACCCCGCGCGTCAGCCGGCGGTGTTCGAGGAGGTGCTGGCCCAGCGCCTGGCCGGCGACATATCGATCGTCGGGGTGATGCTTGAAAGCCACCTTTTCGACGGCTGCCAGGCGCTGGGCAAAGGCCCGCTGAAGTACGGCGTGTCGATCACCGATGGCTGCCTGGGCTGGGAAGCGACACAAACCCTGCTGCGCGAGGCTGCGACACGTATGTAGGAGCCGTACAGCAAGCCTTGCGAGACTTTTCCCAAGCAAGTGCGCTAGGCTTGCCCTTTTCACCCAAGGAGTAGTACCCATGGCACGCGCCACTGCCCGCCACATCCTCGTCAGCAGCGAAGACAAGTGCAACGAACTGAAAGCCCAGATCGAAGCCGGTGCCGACTTCGCTGAAATCGCCAAAGCCAACTCCACCTGCCCGTCCAGCCGCCAGGGCGGTGACCTGGGCTCGTTCGGCCCAGGCCAGATGGTCAAGGAGTTCGATACCGTTGTGTTCAGCGCCCCGGTCAACACCGTGCAAGGCCCGGTCAAGACCCAGTTCGGCTACCACCTGCTGGAAGTGACCAGCCGCCAGGACTAAGTCCACGCTGACCATGACCACCTCTGGGGGAGCGGCGTTGCCCGCGAATGCGCCCGTGCAGGCAACACCGTTGCCTGGCCAGGCCTTTTCGCGGGCACGCCAGCTCCCCCAGGCGTTTCTGGGGCTCGTGCTGGCCTGCATGGGTTTTACTGCCCTAGCCGAACCGACACACGCCCTCACCGTCTACGGTGAAACCCCGCGCTACGCCCAGACGTTCCGCCACTTCGACTACGTCAACCCCAACGCCCCAAAGGGCGGCACCCTGCGCCGCTCAGCTACCGAAATCGGTCAGTTCGACCACATTCTGCCGTACATCGACAAAGGCATCGGCGTCAGTGAGGTCGATGGCTGGCTGTACGCGCCCTTGGCAGTGCGTTCGTTCGATGAGCCCTACACCGTCTATGGCCTGATCGCCCGGCGCATGGAGCGCGGCCCCCGGGACGCCTGGCTGCGTTTCGATATCGACCCCAGGGCAACCTTCGCCGACGGCAAGCCCGTGCGTGCCGAGGATGTGCGCTTCAGTTACGACAAACTGATGAGCGAGGGCAGCCTCAAGTACCGGACCCAGTTCGCCGATGTGGCGGGTGTGACGGTCGAAGGCCCACACCGCGTGCGCTTCGACTTCAAGCAGCCCCATGGCCGCACCTTGCCCCTGGACCTTGCCAGTTTGCCGGTCCTACCCGAACACGACTGGAAAAACCGCGACTTCGCCAACGGCGCCGGCTTTGACACCCCGGTCGGCAGCGGCCCGTACCGCATCGGGCGGATCGACAATGGCCGCAGCATCACCTTCGAGCGTGACCGCCACTGGTGGGCCAAGGACCTGCCCGTCAGCCGCGGTCGTTTCAATTTCGAGCGCATTCGCGTCGAGTACTTTGGCGATACCGAAGTGGCGCGCCAGGTGCTCAAGGGCGGTGGCTACGACTACAACCGCGAGTTCTCGGCCACGGCATTCACCTTGGGCTACAACGGTGCACAACTGGATGACGGCCGGCTGCAGCGCGCCCACCTGGGCCCGGCCAAGCCACAGACCGCCCAGGGCTTCGTGTTCAACCTGGACAGGCCGCAGTTCAAGGACCGCCGCGTGCGCCAGGCGCTGGCCATGCTATGGGACTTCGAGTGGAGCAACCGGCAGATGATGCGCAACCTGTACATCCGCCAGCAGAGTATCTTTTCCAACACCCCGCTGGCGGCGCGTGAACTGCCGGATACCGGTGAGCTGCAATTGCTTGAGCCGCTGCGCGGCAAGGTCCCGGACGAAGTATTCACCCAAGTCTTCACAGCACCGGTAACCGACGGTTCGGGGATCGTGCGCACGCAGCAGTTGCAGGCCCTGGCCCTGCTGCAGCAGGCCGGCTGGCAGCCTGAGGGTGATCACCTGGTCAACGCCGAAGGCCAGCCGCTGACATTCACTTTTCTCAATGGCCAGGCCGGCCTCGAGCGCCTGCTGCTGCCCTGGAAGCGTAACCTGGCGCAGATCGGGGTTACCCTGAACATCCGCAATGTCGACTCGGCCCAGTACGTCAATCGCCTGATGGCCCGTGACTACGACCTGATCGTCACCGGCTACCCGGTCACCCTGTCGCCGGGTGCCGAGCTCTACAACTATTTCGGGTCTGCGGCAGCCAACGATCCAGGCTCGAACAACCTGATGGTGCTCAAGGACCCTGCGGTAGACAGCCTGATCGACGGGCTGGTGCGCGCCGACACCCAGGCTGACATGCTGCATCACGCCCATGCGCTGGACCGTGTGCTGCAATGGAACTACTACTGGATCCCCAACTACTACCCGCCAGGCAGTTCGACCGTGTGGTGGAACCGCTTCGGCCTGCCCAAGGTCCAGCCTGCCTATGACGAAGGGCTGGACAGCTGGTGGGAAGTCAGCCCTACCGCCCTGACCAACGCACAGATGGCCGAGCGCCAGAAGGCTGCGCCATGACCTCCTACATTCTGCGCCGCCTGCTGCTGATCATTCCCACGCTGCTGGCGATCCTGCTGGTCAACTTCGCCATTGTCCAGGCCGCCCCTGGCGGGCCAGTGGAGCAGGCCGTGGCCAGGCTGCAAGGCATCGGCGGCGGGGCGCCGGGCGCGCGGGCCGAGGTGGTTCAAGGCCAATCCCGCGCCACCCGTGGCCTGGACCCGAAACTGATCGAAGAGATCAAGCGCCAGTACGGCTTCGACAAAACGGCGCCGGAGCGTTTGTGGCTGATGCTCGGCCAATATGCGCGGCTGGATTTCGGCCAAAGCTTCTTCCGCGGTGCCAAGGTCACCGACCTGATCCTGGACAAACTGCCGGTGACCTTGTCACTGGGGTTCTGGGCCACGTTGATCACCTACCTGGTGTCGATCCCGCTGGGCATCCGCAAGGCGGTGCGCCACGGCAGCCGCTTCGACGCCTGGAGCAGTGCGCTGATCGTGATCGGTTACGCCCTGCCCTCCTTCCTGTTCGCCCTGTTGCTGATCGTGCTGTTCGCCGGTGGCACCTCGTTGAACTGGTTCCCGGTGCGTGGCCTGGTGTCGGAGCACTTCGACCAGCTCAGCCTGCTGGGCAAAGTCGCCGACTACTTCTGGCACCTGGTGCTGCCGGTGGGGGCACTGGTGGTCGGCGGGTTCGCTACGCTGACCTTGCTGACCAAGAACGCCTTCCTCGACGAAATCTCCCGTCAGTACGTGGTCACAGCGCGGGCCAAAGGCCTGAGCGAGCGCCGGGTGCTGTACGGCCACGTACTGCGCAATGCCATGCTGGTGGTGCTGGCCGGCTTGCCGCAGGCGCTGATCACGGTGTTCTTTGCCGGGTCCCTGCTGATCGAGGTGATTTTCTCACTCGATGGCCTCGGCCGCATGAGCTACGAGGCAGCGGTCTCGCGTGACTATCCGGTAGTGTTCGGCACGCTGTTCATCTTCACCCTGGCCGGCCTGTTGATCCGCCTGATCGGCGATTTGTTGTACACCTTGCTCGATCCGCGCATCGACTTCGACGCGAGGGCGCACTGATGCTCTCGCCGGTTTCGCGTCGCCGACTGCAACGCTTTCGTCGCAACCGTCGTGGCTGGGTGTCGTTGTGGCTGTTCGCTGGCCTGCTGCTGCTCAGCCTCGGCGCGGAGCTCGTGGCCAACGACAAACCCTTGCTGCTGGGCTACAAGGGCGAGCTGTACATGCCTGCGCTCAAGCGCTACAGCGAGCAGCAGTTTGGTGGCCAACTGCCGTTCCAGCCGGACTACCGTAGCGCGTATGTACGCCAGTTGATCGAGGGCCAGGGCGGCTGGATGCTGTTCGCACCGATTCCGTTCAGTGCCGACACCCCTAACTATGACCTGCAAGTCCCCACGCCAAGCCCACCGAGCAGCAGCAACTGGCTGGGTACCGACGACCAGGGCCGCGACGTGCTCGCGCGGGTGTTGTACGGCACCCGGGTATCGCTGCTGTTCGCTTTTGCCCTGACCGTGGTCAGCGTGCTGATCGGCGTCAGCGCCGGGGCCCTGCAGGGCTACCACGGTGGTTGGGTGGACCTGCTCGGGCAACGCGTGCTGGAGGTGTGGTCAGGGTTGCCGGTGCTGTACCTGCTGATCATCCTCAGCGGTTTCGTTGAGCCGGACTTCTGGTGGCTGCTGGGGATCATGGCGCTGTTCTCGTGGTTGACCCTGGTGGATGTGGTGCGTGCCGAGTTCCTGCGCGGGCGCAACCTGGAGTACGTCAAGGCCGCCCGCGCACTGGGCCTGCCGGACAGCCAGGTGATGCTGCGGCACATCCTGCCCAATGCGATGAATGCCACGCTGACCTATGTGCCATTCATGCTCACCGGGGCCATCACCACACTGACCGCATTGGACTTCCTCGGCTTTGGCATGCCGGCCGGCAGTGCTTCGCTGGGCGAGTTGGTCACCCAGGGCAAACAGCACCTGGAGGCACCTTGGCTGGGCTTCACCGCGTTCTTCGCGCTGGCGCTGGTGCTGTCATTGCTGGTGTTTATCGGAGATGCCATGCGTGAGGCTTTCGACCCGCGCGTTTAGGCTGGCGCGGCCATCACAGGTTTCAGGGAACTGCCATGCAAGAAAGCAACACCCTCAAGGACTACCCTCAGGTACGGCAACTGGCGATCCGCTCGCTGTTCGAAATCATCGAGCAGTCCAGCGAAGGCACGGTGATCGTCGACCGCGACGCGCGAATCGTGTGGATGAACGAACGCTACGCCCGGCGTTTTGGCCTGGCCGATGCAGCCAGTGCCATCGGCCAGCCATGCGAAACGGTGATCCCGGGCAGCCTGATGCGCGAGGTGGTGAGTAACGGCCGGCCGATCCTGCTGGACATGCTCGACACCCCTAACGAGCCACTGGTGGTCATGCGCCTGCCTATCCACGATGCCCAAGGGGCGCTGATCGGTGCGATCGGCTTTGCCCTGTTCGACCAATTGCGCAGCCTGTCGCCACTGCTCAAGCGCTATTCGAGCATGCAGCAGGAATTGGCCACGACACGCTCGCAGTTGCGCGCGCGCCAGGCCAAATACAGTTTTGCCCAATTCGTCGGCAGCAGCGCCGCGAGCCTTGAGGCCAAACGCCGGGCCAGGCGTGGCGCGGCCAGCGAATCACCCGTGTTGCTGCTTGGCGAAACCGGCACCGGCAAAGAGCTGCTGGCCCACGCCATCCACGCAGCGTCGGCACGTGCGCACAAAGCCTTTGTCAGCATCAACAGCGCAGCGATTCCCGAGGCGCTGCTGGAGGCCGAGTTCTTCGGCACGGCACCAGGCGCCTTTACCGGCGCTGACCGCAAGGGGCGTAGCGGCAAGTTGCAGTTGGCCGAAGGCGGCACCTTGTTCCTCGACGAAATCGGCGACATGCCTTTGGCCCTGCAAAGCAAGCTGCTGCGAGTGCTGCAGGAGAAGGAATACGAACCGGTGGGCTCGAACCAGATGCTGCGCAGCGACGTGCGTATCATCGCTGCCACTTCGATCGATTTGCAGGCGGCCATCGCCCGCGGGGCGTTCCGCGCCGATCTGTATTACCGCCTGAATGTGCTGCCAATCCAGGCCCCGCCGCTGCGCGAGCGCCTCGAAGACCTGCCGGCATTGTGCGAGGCGATCCTCGCCGAACTGGGCAGCCAGTTCGAGCTGGAGCCCGATGCGCTGCAATTGCTGGCCCGCCATGCCTGGCCCGGGAACATCCGTGAGCTGCGCAACGTGCTGGAGCGGGCGACCCTGCTGGCGGACCAGCCGCGCCTTGCCGCCATGGACGTGCGCGAGGCACTCGGGCCGGTGACGCCCGTTGCTACGCCACCCCAGCGGCAAAGCTACCGCGATGCCTGTGCGCAATTCGAGCGCAAACTGATTGCCGATGCCTTGGCCGAGCACGCCGGAAATGTGGTCGAAGCAGCGAAAGCATTGGGCTTGGGTCGTTCGACGTTCTACAAGAAAAGGGTGGCTTTGGGAGTGTAAGTCTCTTTTTAGAGACTAATGTTTCTGATCGGAGACAGCGCTTAGCGCTCTGACAGACGCAGCGTTTGGGTTGGATTCTTGCCCAAGTCAGTCTCGAATGGGAGACACAGCGATCTTGTTTTTAGTAAAAAACCATACAAATCAATGACTTAAATATTGGCACGATTCCCGCTATCTCCCGGCTACCGATAACAACAAGACTTACCCAGGAGATCTACCCGATGACCGTGCTCATCGCTCTCGCCGCTTTGGCCCTGCTGATGCTGGCCGCCTACCGCGGTTACAGCGTGATCCTTTTCGCGCCCATCGCCGCCCTCGGCGCGGTGCTGCTGACCGACCCCGCCGCCGTGGCGCCCGCCTTCACCGGGGTGTTCATGGAAAAGATGGTCGGCTTCATCAAGCTGTACTTCCCGGTGTTCCTGCTGGGCGCAGTGTTCGGCAAGCTCATCGAACTGTCCGGTTTCTCGCGCTCGATCGTCGCCGCGGCCATCCGCCTGCTCGGCACGCGACAGGCCATGCTGGTGATCGTGCTGGTCTGCGCCTTGCTCACCTATGGCGGGGTATCGCTGTTTGTGGTGGTGTTCGCGGTGTATCCGTTCGCTGCAGAAATGTTCCGTCAAAGCGATATACCCAAGCGCCTGATCCCGGCGACCATCGCCTTGGGCGCCTTCTCGTTCACCATGGACGCCCTGCCCGGCACCCCACAGATCCAGAACATCATCCCCAGCACCTTCTTCAACACCACTGCCTGGGCCGCGCCCTGGCTGGGGCTGATCGGCACGGTGTTCGTGTTCTGCAGCGGCATGCTTTACCTGCAACGCCAGCGCAACAAAGCCCAGCGCGCCGGCGAGGGCTATGGCAGCAACCTGCGCAACGAACCGGAGACTGCCGCCGACCTGACCTTGCCCAACCCTTGGCTGGCGCTTTCGCCGCTGGTGCTGGTGGGTGTGATGAACCTGCTGTTCACCCACTGGATCCCACAGTGGTACGGCGCCAGCCATACCCTGCAGCTGCCGGGCATGAGTGCGCCGGTGAACAGCGACGTGGCCAAGCTCACGGCAATCTGGGCAGTGCAGGCCGCGCTTCTGGTGGGCATCCTGATGGTGCTGGTCTGCGCCTTCGGCGCCATCCGTGAGCGGCTGGCCGAAGGCACCAAAAGTGCTGTCGGTGGCGCCTTGCTGGCCGCCATGAACACAGCGTCAGAATACGGCTTTGGTGCAGTGATCGCTTCGCTGCCAGGCTTTCTGGTGCTGGCCGATGCCCTGCGCGGCATCCCCAACCCGCTGGTCAATGAAGCCATCACCGTGACGCTGCTGGCGGGTATCACCGGTTCCGCTTCGGGCGGCATGAGCATTGCCCTGGCGGCCATGGGCGACAGCTTCATCGCCGCGGCGAACGCCGCCAACATCCCGCTCGAGGTGCTACACCGGGTGGCCGCGATGGCCAGCGGCGGCATGGACACCCTGCCGCACAACGGTGCGGTGATCACCTTGCTGGCCGTCACCGGCTTGACCCATCGCGAGGCCTACAAGGACATTTTCGGTATTACCCTGATCAAGACCCTGGCGGTCTTCGTGGTCATCGCCACGTTCTACGCCACCGGCATCGTCTAAGGAGCTTTTGCATGACCCTCAAAGGCAAGACTGCACTCATTACCGGATCCACCAGCGGCATTGGCCTGGGCATCGCCCAGGTGCTGGCCCGCGCCGGCGCCAACATCCTGCTCAACGGTTTCGGCGACCCGGCAGCGGCGCTGGCCGAGGTTGCGCAACAGGGGGCGAAGGTTGCGCACCATCCGGCCGACCTTAGCGATGTCGCCCAGATAGAAGCCTTGTTCGCGTTTGCCGAACAGACCTTCGGCGGTGTCGACATCCTGGTCAACAACGCGGGCATCCAGCATGTGGCGCCGGTCGAGCAGTTTCCGCTGCAAAGCTGGGACAAGATCATCGCCCTGAACCTGTCGGCGGTATTCCATGGCACGCGCCTGGCCCTGCCCGGCATGCGTGCGCGCAACTGGGGGCGCATCGTCAACGTCGCTTCGGTGCACGGCTTGGTCGGCTCCACCGGCAAAGCAGCTTATGTGGCGGCCAAGCATGGCGTGGTCGGCCTGACCAAGGTCGTGGGGCTGGAAACCGCCACCGGCAATGTCACCTGCAACGCCATCTGCCCAGGCTGGGTGCTGACCCCGCTGGTGCAAAAGCAGATCGACGAACGTGCCGCCAAGGGTGTCACCCCGCAGCAGGCGCAAGAGGACTTGCTGGCCGAGAAGCAACCGTCATTGGCCTTCGTCACGCCTGAGCAGCTGGGCGAACTGGTACTATTCCTCTGCAGCGAGGCCGCAAGCCAGGTCCGCGGCGCCGCCTGGAATGTCGATGGTGGCTGGCTGGCCCAGTGATGGTTGGCCCCGGCCTGGCGCGGCGCTTGCCATCGTTCAACTGCAAGGAGGCCCTATGCGCCCGATCCCCCCATCCGCGATCCTGGCCCTGACCCTGGCGGCCACTGCCCCGGCGATGGCCGCCAGCCTGAAGGACGTCGCACCTTACCCCGAGGCCGAAAAAGGCTTTACCCGGCAGGTCATCCACCTGCCCACGCAAGCCGACGAGCAAGCCCACAAACTTGAAATCATCGCTGGCAAGACGCTCCAGGTGGACTGCAACCGCCAGCGCCTGGCCGGCAGCCTGGAGGAACACACCCTTGAAGGCTGGGGCTACAGTTATTACCGCCTGGACAAGGTCGGCGGGCCGGCCAGCACCCTGATGGCCTGCCCGGATGGCAAAAAGACCGAGGCCTTCGTGCCAGTGGTCGGTGAAGGCTTCCTGCTGCGCTACAACAGCAAGTTGCCTGTGGTGGTGTATGTGCCCGAAGGTGTGCAGGTGCGTTACCGGGTGTGGTCGGCAGCGCAGGAGGTGCAAACGGCCAAGGTGGAGTAAATTCAAGCGTAGCGGTACCTGATCCCCGGCAAGCCGGTGATCAGGTGCGTCATGGCACTGGGAGGTATGGCATGAATGATGTGCTTTGGAGTCCTGCTGCGGCGCAAATCGAGGCCAGCACGATGGATGCCTTTCGCCGCTGGATCAACCGGCGCTACAACCTGCAGCTCACCGAATACGCAGCCCTGCACCGCTGGAGCATCGAGCAACGCGCCGCGTTCTGGCAAGCCATTGCCGACTATTTTCAGGTGCTGTGGCATACCCCGCCCAGCCAGGTGCTGAGCGAAGGTGCGCACATGCCCGATGCGCGTTGGTTCGCCGACGCCACGCTCAATTTCGCCGAGCACCTGCTACGCCGGCGTGACGATCACACTGCGGTGACGGCCCTGCGCGAGGACGGCCAGCGCAGGTCACTGAGCCACGCGCAACTGGCCGCGGAAGTGGCCGGGCTGCAAACGGCCTTCAAGGATGCCGGCATCGAGCCAGGTGACCGTATTGGCGCGGTGATGCCCAACACCTGGGAAACCCTCGTGGCCATGCTGGCCTGCACCAGCCTCGGCGCCATCTGGTCGACGTCATCGCCGGAGTTCGGCCTGCACGGCATCATCGATCGCTTCGGCCAGATCGAGCCCAAGCTGCTGATCGTCTGTGCCGGTTACCAGTACGCCGGCAAGCAGATCGACCAGGTCGACAAGATCAACCAGGTCTGCGCGCAGTTGCCCAGGCTGCAGCAACTGATCGTGGTGCCCTACACGCGCGAGCAGACCCAAGCCGACGAATTCAATACCCCTGCCAAGGTCAGCCTGTGGGGCGACTTCTACCAGGCAGGCGGTGAGCCAGGCTTCACCCCGCTACCGTTCGATCACCCGCTGTACATCCTCTACTCCAGCGGCACCACCGGCGTGCCCAAGTGCATCGTCCACAGCGCGGGCGGTGTGTTGCTGCAACACCTCAAGGAACACGGCCTGCACAATGACCTCAAGGCCGATGACGTGCTGTTCTACTACACCACCTGCGGCTGGATGATGTGGAACTGGCTGGCCAGTGGCCTGGCAGTGGGGGCTACGTTGATACTGTACGACGGCTCCCCCTTCCACCCGAGCCCCGAGCGCCTGCTCGACCTGATCGACGCCGAAGGCATCCAGGCCTTCGGCACCAGCGCCAAGTACCTGGCCGCGCTCGAACAGGAGGGCCTGGAGCCGGCACGCAGTCATCGACTGGACAGCCTGCGCCTGATCCTCTCCACTGGCTCACCGCTGTCGCCGCACAGCTACGACTACGTTTACCGCAAGATAAAGGCCGAAGTGTGCCTGGCGTCCATGTCCGGGGGCACCGATATCGTGTCCTGCTTCGTGCTGGGCAACCCCACGCTGCCGGTACGCCGAGGCGAAATTGCCTGCAAGGGCCTGGGTATGGCTGTCGAAGTATGGGATGAGCAGGGTCGCCCGGTGACCGGTGAAAAAGGCGAGCTCGTGTGCACCCGCCATTTCCCGTCGATGCCCCTGGGCTTCTGGAACGACGACGATGGCAGCCGCTACCGCGAGGCCTACTTCAGTCAATTTCCCGGTGTCTGGGCGCAGGGCGACTACGCCGAGCAGCTCAGCACAGGCGGCATGGTGATCCATGGGCGTTCCGATGCCGTGCTCAACCCAGGGGGCGTGCGCATCGGCACGGCGGAAATCTACCGCCAGGTAGAAAAGGTCGAAGAGGTGCTGGAGAGCGTCGCCATCGGCCAGCAGTGCAAAGGCGATGTGCGTGTCGTGCTGTTCGTGCGCCTGCGTGATGGCCTGACGCTCGATGACGCTTTGCAACAGCGCATTCGCCAGGTGATCCGCCAGTACACCACGCCGCGCCATGTGCCGGCGGTGATCGTACAGGTCGGTGATATTCCACGGACCATCAGCGGCAAGCTGGTGGAGCTGGCGGTGCGCAACGTGGTGCACGGGCTACCCGTGAAAAATACCGACGCGTTGGCCAACCCCGAAGCGCTCGAATACTTTCGTGACCGCACGGAGCTGCACGTTCAGGCATAATGGCGCCCTTTTTTCACCCCGAAGCACAGGTGTCTCATGAAAGCTCAAGCCCGCCACATCCTGGTCAAGACCGCTGAAGAGGCCGAAAAGCTCAAACAGCGCATCGCCAATGGCGAGGCCTTCGACGTGCTGGCCAAGAAGTTCTCCACCTGCCCTTCGGGCAAGCGCGGCGGCGACCTGGGCGAAGTGCGGCCAGGGCAGCTGGTCGGGGCGATCGACCAGGTGATTTTCAAGAAACCCCTGCGTGTGGTGCACGGGCCGATAAAAAGCAAGTTCGGCTACCACCTGGTGCAGACGTTCTACCGCGACTGAACGCGCCATTAACGGCGCGCGGCCAGCAAGCCGAGGCCTGCGCAACCGAGCAGGCCGGCGCTGACCCGGTTGAACACCCGGCGCGGGCCCGGCTGGCTGAACCAGCGCTGCAGGTAGGCGCCAAGGCCGGCATAGAGGGCAATCGCCACCCATTCCAGCAGCAGGAACAGTACCCCCAACCAGAGAAACTGCTCACTGACCGGGGTGGTGCTGCCTACCGTGACGAACTGTGGCAGGAAAGCGGTAAAAATCAGGATCGCTTTCGGGTTGCCCGCGGCCACCCAGAACTCCTGCCGCGCCAGGCGCCAACTGCCACGCGGTTGCTCGCTGGCCACCAGCGCCTCGCCCACCGGGGCGCACCACAGCTGCCAGGCGATGTAGAACAGGTAGGCCGCACCCACCACCTTGATCACCAGGAACAGGTATTCGCTGGTGTGCAGCACCACCGCCAGGCCCATCGCTGCCAAGGCAATCATGCCGCTGAAGGCGATGATGCGCCCGCCACCTGCTACGCAGGCGGTACGCAGGCCGTAGCGGCTGGCATTGTGCAACGACAACAGGTTGTTCGGCCCAGGTGCCATGTTCAGGGCGAAGCAGGCAGGGATGAATAACAGCAGGCTCGACAGGTCCATTTCGTTCTCCTGGAAATCTGCCGCCAATTTCGATGCTCAAGCGGTACCGGGTCAAGGTACAGCCACAGGCAAAAACTGTACGGCAGTGCGTTCGGCGCTGTTAAGCTGCCAGCCAGACCAAGGACTTCAGCATGCCCCCTACCCGCTCCTCACTCTGGCGCGATCCGGCCCTGCCCTGGGTGGAAAGCCGCCGGGCCTGCCACAGCCGTGCCTGCTACAAGGCCCATAGTCATCCGACCTTTTCCATTGGAGCGGTGGATGCGGGGTACAGCCTCTTCACCGGCGCGGGTGATGGGCAACAGCGCCTGGCCCCAGGCACGCTGGTGTTGGTGCCGGCGCAGCGGGTGCATGCCTGTAACCCCGAGCCCGGTCAGGCCTGGAGCTACCAGATGCTGCATGTCGAGGCCCAGTGGCTTGCGCAGCTGCGGCTGGAGTCGGGGGTCGATGCGGCCGCGCCGGGGGCCCCGGCACGGATAAGCCGGCTGCCTGCGTTGTACCGGGAATTCTGTGCGTTGAATGAATTGCTGTTCTCGGCTGCAAGCAGCGGCGAAAAGGAAGCCGCCCTTATCGCCTTCATGGGTGATCGTGATTTTGCCCAGCATCCGCACCTGGAAGCCGCGCCAGCGCCCGTGTTAGGCCTGCCGGCCCTGGGTAGCCTGATTGAGTACATCGAAGCCCAGGACCCTGCCCGGCTCAGCCTTGAAGTGCTTGCCCGGCAAGCAGGGCTTGGCCGCTATCAGTTGATCCGTGCGTTTCGCGCCGCCACCGGGCTGACGCCGCATGCCTACCTGATCAATGCCCGCATCAACCGTGGCCGCCGGCTGCTAAACGACGGGCTGGCGCTGGCCGAGGTGGCCTATCGATTGGGTTTTGCCGATCAGAGCCATTTTCAGCGGGTATTCAAGGCGCATGTGGGCGTGACGCCGGGTCAGTATCGGCTGCGCCGGGGTTAGCCGCCTTGGGCAACCTGCAATAATCTTCAATACCTGCTTCTGACGCGCCTGCACACTGCGGCTCCACCCCTTGAGAAAGCCGCCCCATGGAGCAGTTTCTGATCGTCGCCCTCGCCCACTTCCTGGCCCTGCTGTCCCCTGGCCCGGATTTCTTCCTGGTCGCCCGCACCTCGATCAGCGCCGGTTGGCGCGTCGCCAGCGGCGCCTGCCTGGGCATCGCCCTGGCCAATGGCCTGTTCATCAGCCTGGCTTTCGCAGGCCTGGCGGTACTGCAGGAAAGCAGCCTGGTGTTCATCGCCTTGCAGCTGGCCGGCGCGCTTTACCTGCTTTACATAGGCGCGCTGTTCCTGCGCCACGCCGGACGATCCGGCCTGGCTGCGGTCGGTACCCGAGGGGCAGTGAGCGGGTGGTTGCGAGGGCTGGGGATGGGCTTCGTATCGGGCGGGCTCAACCCCAAGAACGGACTGTTCTACGCCAGCCTCGCCAGCATGGTCGCCAGCAGCAGTGTTGGCTGGAAATGGGCCTATGGTGTCTGGATGTTCAGCATCGTTCTGTTGTGGGACTTACTGGTAGCGGCAGTGATCGGCAACCAGCGCCTTTTGCGGCGCTTTGCTCATGCCCTGCCCTGGCTGGAGCGGGCCTCGGGGATGATGCTGATAATACTGGCAGGTGCATTGCTGCTCAGACTGGCGCGGGGTTGAGCAGTGCCAGGTCGGCCAAGCCCATCAGGCTGAAATGCCCGCTTGCCCAACCCCCGGTGTCCAGGTGCCAGACGTTACCCAACCGCTTGGCCTGGAGCACCGGCGTATGCCCCACCAGCAGGGCACGCACGCCTTCAACGGCGCCGGTGTCCCCTTCTTTGAGCCGCCGCCGGGACCATTGGCACACTTCACGCACGCCCGGGTCATCATCTTCCAGCAGACTGGCGCGCAGCTCGGCCCAGTCTGTAAAGGGGCTGTCGGCATGCAGCACACCAATCAGTCCGGCCTCTGTCTGCACTTCCATGGCTATCGGCAGCTGCAGGAAGTGTTCGACGAACACAGCCTGCTCATCTTTTGGCAGGTCGAGAAACCAACCGCCGCCCGCTGCCCGATACATGTCCAGATCCAGCCGCCCCCCGTAATGACAGGTGATGGCCAACGATTCGTGGTTGCCCTGCACAGCGTAAAACCACGGCTTGGTCAGCCACGTCAGTGCCTCGAGACTATGAGGGCCGCGGTCGACCAGGTCGCCGACGCTGAACAGCCGATCCACTGCTGGGTCGAACCCTACCGCCGCCAGGCATTGCTCAAGCCGCCGAAAATGCCCGTGTATATCGCCAACTGCCAGATCACGGCCGTGGCTGTTGGCGGCTACCCGCCGAAACCGGCTCATTGCATTCTTCCTCTGCTACTGCACGCTGGGGAGCGGACGATGGGTGCCGCGCTCGTCCATGACGTGCTCATGCCCCTGTCAACCAACAGCATGGCACAAGTTTCGCCCCGCCCGCGGCCTGCTGAAATACCCTTCACTGGTACAGGCATCCGTGGCGGTAGTATGCTCGGCCTTCGACCTGTACCAGGGAAAGGGATTACCCATGAAACTCTGTGCCGTACAGCTGGCATCCGTCAAAGGCGACCTGCAAGTCAATCTCGACCGTCACCTGCACTGCATAGAACAGGCCGCAGGCCTGGGCGCCGAACTGGTGGTATTCCCCGAGCTGTCGCTGACGGGTTACGAGCCTACCCTGGCACGGCAGGTGGCCTTGCCGATCACCTCGGCCCGGCTCGATCCGTTACAGCGACTCTGCGACCGCCTGGAAATCTGTGTAGCCGTGGGCCTGCCATTGCCCACGGCTGATGGCATTCAGATCGCAATGCCGATCCTGCGTCCCGGTCAGCCGCGGCTGGCCTACGCCAAACAACGGCTGCACGAGGACGAGTTGGCGTTTTTCTCAGCCGGCGAGCAGCCCTTGGTTTTCGCCGCAGGGCAACTGCAGATAGCACCCGCCATCTGTTACGAGTCGATGTTCCTCGCGCACGCAGCACAAGCCCGCGACAGCGGCGCCGAACTGTATCTGGTGAGCGTGGCGAAAACCGCAAAGGGCGTCCGTGAAGGCCATGAGCACTACCCCCAAGTCGCTCGCACTTTGGGTATGCCGGTATTGATGGCCAACTGCGTGGGGCCGGCCGACAACTTCGTGGGCGCCGGCGGCTCGGCGGCCTGGGACAGCCAGGGCAACCTGCTGGCAGCGCTGGACGGTCGCCAGGAAGGCATCCTCTTGCTGGATACCACGAACGCCAGCGCCAGCGGCGTATCGCTGAGCATGCCGTCGCCATGAAGTATCTGCTTTTGACAGCGGCCTGTTTTGCCAGCACCCATCACGTGCTGGGCCTGTTGATCGACAGCCATCTGAATGAGCTGGCCGAGGGGTTGCGCCATCGCCCGGATGCACCACCGCCCGGCCAGTACCTGCGCGAAGTAAGGCCCCAGGCCCGCCGGGCGCATCGGCAGTACACGCTGATGGCAGGCTCGACGCTGGCAGTGGTGGTTTGCCTGATCGCGTACTGGGTCAGCTGAGTGGCCAGGTTCAGTCGCGACCCTTCACCGCCAATACCTGGCTAAAAGTCCCAAGCCTGGCTCTGTTGGCCTTCCAGCGCCAGGAGGTACTGCTTGGCCGGTATTCCCCCGGCAAACCCGGTCAGGCTCCCGGATGCGCCGATCACCCGGTGGCACGGGGCAATGATCGAGATCGGATTACGGCCGTTGGCCGCACCGACCGCGCGTACGGCGCTGGGGTTACCGATCTGCCGGGCAATGTCGCTGTAGCTTCGGGTCTGGCCGAACGGAATGGTGAGCAACGCCGCCCACACCTGGCGCTGAAACGCGGTGCCGGCAAAATCTAGTGCCAACTCGAAACGTTGGCGCTTGCCAGCAAAATACTCATCCAACTGACCAGCGGCTTGGCGCAGTATTGGCTTTTCATCATCGCGATGCACCTCACCCAGGCGCACGCGGTTCTCCCGCTCCTGTTCCCACAGTACAGCGGCCAGGCACTCGCCGCGGGCCACCAGGGTCAAGGTGCCGACCGGGGACTGCATCAAGGTGAAGGCACTGGACATGGGATTTTCTCACTGCAAGGCTGGGTGCGGGCACTGTAGCGTCGGCCCTGGCACCGCGCATCCGTTTTCTTGCTCAGGCATCCACGCAGCTCGCGATGCGGCGGGCTTGGGCCAGGTCGATTTTCGGGATCAACGTCGCGGGAATGCGAGAAACCTCGGACAGGTTGTAAACCCGGAACCGCTCGCTGACAACCTGCTCGGCCATCAGCGTCAGCGACGGCAGTATGCGGCTCTCCCAGTGCTGATCGAGCCCACAGGGGGAATGCTGCCCCTCGGCCTTCTCGTAAAAGCGCCCCAGTGACTGGTCGAGGTCGACACCGACCAGCAACACCTGCTCGAAACCCAGGTGATAGGCCAGTTGCAGCGCTACATAAACCACTGTCCGGGCATCGTAGTAGCCCCTTGAGAGGTCTTTGCTGAAGGCGATCGATCGCGCCCGTTTGCTCCACAACGCCCTGCTGCAGACATGGGACGCGCCGTGCCCGCGCAACCCGTCGAGCAAGCCGGGGTTGTCGGCTTTATGCAGTGGGTAACACGCGGTACCGAGCGGGATATCCGCGCCGACGAACTGCTCTGGCCACAATGCCAAGCGCTGGCTATCGCGCAACGCCAGGGCAAACAACGCCGGCTGCTGCGTGGGAAAACTTTTGTCGGTGCAGAGGTAAAAGAACGGCTTCACACCACACGCATCGGTGAGGGAAACCGAACCATTCATGGCAAGCACAGGAAGGTGTGCAAATTCAAGCAAGGGGAACTGTTTGGCAGAAGCGCCCGACGCAAGAATCACCACAGGCCCTTTCTGGGTATTTCGGCACGCCTCGAAACTTGAGAACGCGCCACGCTCGGCGTTGAGCCGTGTAGGAGATGTATTCATCGTGCCATCATCGGTTTGCAGTACTCAAAACACAATACCCCGGGCACCGTACGATCATTTATACAGAGCGCACACACCTGGGCAATGTCTGGCCCTGCGTATCAGGCGCCGGCGTCATTTATTCATGAGTCTCCTTGCTGGTTACCCCTGGCGGTACTAATACTTAACTCTCTGCCTGGGGAGGCACGAACAATGCAACCAAGATTCGTTATCGTTCCCGCAGTACCTATCGAAAGGGAATCATTCCGTGTCGCCGGCCGTTATTACGCAGCAATCGTCAGCGGCGGCTACGACATCTACGACAACCAAGCAAAGGAGCGTCTCAAGCCCAGTTACTCCAGCAAAGAGGATGCGCAGGTGCAATGCCGGCAGATGAACCTGAAGGCCTAGAAGGCATGGGAGTGCCAGGAGCCAGGCCTCACCTCAATCCAGACACTCCCTGGCCGCCAGGCGCAATTTGTTGCCCGAGAGGAAACTACCTTTGTAGAACGTCGCCCGGCTGCCCTCCCCGGACTCCACCACTTCAAGGACTTCGTCGGAAGTCACTGCGCTGGGTGCGGTCAGGCGGTAGCCGTGGGAAATGGATTTTTGCGTCGTCATTGGCGCCAGCGCTTGCCATTTGGGCAATACACAGGCGACATAGCCTTCTGGCGACTTGCGGGTCAGCTTGCTGGCTGTCGGCTTTCCGGGGTTTGCACAACCGGCCAGGCTCATCACCAGGACGGAGCAGAAAAAGATGCGAAAGTTAGGCATTTGCATTTGACTCAAGTGAACAGGGTGCATTTTAACCACGGTTTTGCATCAGCACTAATCCACCAAGGTAGGACTCGAAATCGTTCCGCATGCAATCAAGCCTGCTCAGGCGCGGGCGCTGAGAATGAAAAGCCCGCACCTGTGTGGCGCGGGCTTTCATGCTCAGGGTTGCAGTTGGCGAATTAGGCCTTCGAACACATGAGCGCTGCGTCGAGCAGCCGCCCGTGGTCATACCAGGCATCACGCTGATAGGCCATGAACTGGTGACGCGTGCCGTAGCTACGCAACTCTACAAGGCCATTGGCTGTATTGGGGTCGGTACTGTCGACGAACAGGCGGACCGAGTCGCCACTACCCACCTCATAGGTGGTAGCACTCCCATGCAACTCTTCTTTGACGCACCCCAGATAATCCGGCGGGCTCTTCTCAGTGATACCCGAGGTCTGATCATGCCCATCCCGAACATCGGGGTTATGTGCACACCCGGCCAAAAAAGTTGCAGCCAAGGCTGACATCAGTATTGCGCTTGCGAACGATCTAGAGTTTTTCACGCGACACGCTCCGGCGCCCCCGTCAACAACCCTCGAAAAACAGCTAATGAGAAACGCCCTGTTTTTATTTTGCCCTGCTCATATTACCCTCACTGTTAGCAGGGCAATATTCTTCTTCGCTATATGGCTGGCGACAGCGTCCTAGCTGGTTTGCTGCTGACGGGCACTCGGCATGAGGAGTGCCAACCGCACCGCTCAATCTTGCTCGGTCAGTTCACAAACGCCATTTGCACCGCCCTTGCCCGTGTACGAAACCCCCACAGACTCATCCGGGTTGACCATGATGGAGACGGTAACCCCAGCGCCCTTGGCTTCGTAATACGCGTCACTGAATTTCTTCACCTTTGCCTCCTTGGCATTGATGTAGACAGGGCCGCCTTCATCCGCGTGCACTTCGATGTCGCCCGGGCATGTGGCATTCACCAATGGGATGCCTGCGTTGGCCATACCTGCAACAGCAATCAGAAAAACGCCCAGCATTGGCCGCTTCATTCAAACCTCCTGATCCGAATACAACCTCAGTTATAGGCATAGACGAATGTGAGCGCGCGCGCCTGCAACCTGACAAGGCCGTCGAAGCTGCCCGCCAGGCGCCTCAGCCTCTGGCACGCTCGTAAGCGTCCACCTGCTGCTTCGGGATCAGCACAGTTCTTGAAGCAGGAAGCTTGCTGGCGACATCGGGGTCACGCGCCACTTCATGTGCGAAACAGACGAGCCAGGCACCGTCTGCCTGAACAGCCACGTGGGCCAGGTAACTACCCACTTGGTCAATGGTGAGGCCGGAGGCGTCGGCTATCAGTTGGTATTGGTCAGCAATGTCCATTCGACCTTCCAGGTGCCGGGCCCTTGCCGGCCATGCATGCGTTCGATCGAGTGGCAGGCATCAGGCTCTGCCCGCCTGGCTCTGGACATACTGCTCAGCCATCACCTTGCCTTCGAGGATGGCCTCCGTGGAGGACGAAAATGCCCGACTCACTCGCAGCGTTCTCGAAACACTGCCTGGTCGGCCGACCTCTACCAGCATGCCGGTGGGTGATTCAGTGCACGATTCCCACAAAACGTAAATGGATGCCTGGTAACCCAGGTAAGAATGCACATAAAGGTCATGATTGGTGGACTGAAGGTTCATCTGATTCTCCAACGGGCGCCCTGATTGCACCTCTACTGCAAATACGACTGGTGCGTTCACGCGTGCGTTCCGTTTCCAGTGCGGTTACCTGGAAAGTCGCGAGCCTTTTCGCGGCAGCGGCTCCGGGGCGGGTGGCTGTGGCGCTGGAAACGTGCGGGCAACCCAATCGCGAGCCCTGTCCAGCGCCCAGGCCATGGCTGCGGACAGCTTCTGTCCAGGGCAATCGGTAAAGCTCTCCTCGAGCAGGAGCACGCCTTTTTTCCCATAGATGCCCAGGAACAGCTGCGTGACGTTATCCCTTGAAAGCCGTGCCTGGATATTGATCAAGGTGCCGCAGGAGAGCCGCTCGTCGTAGTTGCGCACATGTAATTCTGGACTGGCCCAGTCCCAATAAATCTTGCCGCGATTGCGCATGGAGCGGACCTTCACCTTTGACATTCCTGACCGGGAAGACAGCATACACAGCTGCACCGGGGAATCCAGGCAGGAACGACAAGGTTACATTCTTTTACATTTGCAAGCGGCGCTCAAACCGCGATGGGTTCGGCGAGGTTGCAGTATTGTCCCTTGAAATACAGCAATGGCTGCGCATCAGCGGCTTTGTGCAGGTTCAGCGCCTTCACTTCACCGATCACGATCAGATGGTCGCCGGCTTCGTGCTCTGCGTGAATTTCGCAATCGAGCCAATACAGACTGCCAGCGATGATCGGGTTGCCCAAAGGCGATTGCTGCCACTCGACCCCGTGCCACTTATCCGTCCCGCGCCGCGCGAACTGGTTGGAGATCCCGACCTGTTCACCGGACAGAATGTTGACCGCGAAGCGACCTGCCTGGCGAATCTTCGGATAGCTGGCCGAGTTGGACATTACGCTGAATGACACCAGCGGCGGGCTCATCGACACGCTGTAAAAGGACTGGCACGTGAAGCCAATCGGCTCGTCACCCATGTGGGTTGTGATCACCGTGATGCCGGAGGCGTAGTGCCCAAGCGCTTCGCGCAAGCGCGTCGGCTCGATAGCATTAGGGAATGACATAGTAGGTCCTGGGTATTGATTACCGCGCGAAGGTGCAGCAAAAGCCTAGTCAGCCCGAGCATTCGGGCTGAACCTTACCTGAGCCTTCGCTGAGCACCTTCGACTTGGGCTCAGCGTTTGTTCAGGAGCTCTTGACGGACGATTTCCGCGCCCGCGCTCAGCGCATTGAGCTTGCCTCTTGCCACCTCACGCGGCAGCGGCGCCATACCGCAGTTGGTGCAGGGGTAGAGCTTGTCGGCATCTACGAACTGCAGGGCCTTGCGCAGCGTGTTTGCCACCTCTTCCGGGGTTTCGATGGCGTGGTTTGCCACATCGATGGCACCGACCATCACTTTCTTGCCACGGATCAGCTCGATCAGTTCCATGGGCACGTGGGAGTTGTGGCACTCCAACGAGACGATATCGATGCAGGACTTCTGCAGCTTGGGGAAGGCCTCTTCGTATTGACGCCATTCCGAGCCCAAGGTCTTTTTCCAGTCGGTATTGGCCTTGATTCCATAGCCGTAGCAGATGTGCACGGCGGTTTCGCACTTGAGGCCTTCGATGGCGCGCTCCAGGGTAGCGACACCCCACTCGTTCACCTCGTCGAAGAAGACGTTGAAGGCGGGCTCGTCGAACTGGATGATGTCGACACCGGCGGCTTCCAGTTCGCGCGCTTCCTGGTTGAGGATCTTGGCGAATTCCCAAGCCAGCTTTTCACGGCTCTTGTAATGCGCGTCGTACAGCGTGTCGATCATGGTCATGGGGCCTGGTAGCGCCCATTTGATCGGTTGCGAGGTTTGCTGACGCAGGAACTTGGCGTCCTCGACAAAGACCGGCTTGCGCCGCGCAACGGCGCCCACCACCGTTGGCACGCTGGCATCGTAGCGATCGCGAATCCTGACGGTTTCACGTTGTTCGAAATCCACGCCATCGAGATGCTCGATAAAGGTCGTGACGAAATGCTGACGTGTTTGCTCGCCATCGCTGACGATGTCGATACCGGCATGTTGCTGTTCTTGCAAAGACAAACGCAGCGCGTCCTGCTTGCCTTCGATCAGTTGATCACCTTCCAACTTCCACGGGGACCAAAGTTTTTCAGGCTCTGCGAGCCAGGACGGTTTAGGCAAGCTGCCAGCCGTTGAAGTGGGGAGCAATTTTTTCACAATAAAGACCTTGTACGTTAGACGATTCAAGCGGCGTCACTGGCAGACCACTGCTCAAGAATGGCGTAATAGGGTTTGATGAAGTGCTCTTCGGCAAACTTCCCTTGCTCGATAGCGAGCCGGCCGCGTTCTTCACGATCATAAACAATACGCGTCAGCGAATAATCCTGGTGTTGCAAGCTGGGCTGATAAGACTTCCCAGCAGCGGAGTTCGCGTTGTAGATTTCAGGCCGGTAAATTTTCTGGAACGTGTCCATCGTGCTGATGGTGCTGATTAATTCCAGATTGGTGTAGTCACCAAGCAAATCACCGGCAAAATAGAAGGCCAGCGGTGCAACACTGTTCGGCGGCATGAAGTAGCGAACCTTCAGGCCCATCTTGCTGAAATACTCATCGGTCAGGGAGTACTCGTCCTGCCGGTACTCGACGCCGAGCACGGGGTGCTGATTCTCTGTGCGCTGGTAGGACCTGGCGCTGGAGACGCTCAGGCAGATGACCGGCGGCTTGCTGAAATGCGCCTTATACGTGTCCGAGTTGACGAAGGACTTGAACAGCTTGCCGTGGAGGTCGCCAAACTTGTCGGGGGTGCTGAATTGCACCTGGCCCTTGTTGTGGCTCAACAACAGCACGCTGAAATCATAATCCCTGACGTACGAGGAGAAGTTATTCCCCACCATACCGGCGATACGCTCATTGGTGTGACGGTCAACGACCGTCGTTTTCAAGACCTCGATCAATGGCAAGGCAGGCGTGCTGCGTACAGCACCGATATTCATTTCAACGGAAATGATTTCAAGCTCGAGCGTATAACGATCAGCATTGGGGTTATCCCAATGCGCCAAGGCATTGAAGCGATTGTCGATCATCTTCAGCGTATTGCGCAAATTCTCTTGACGACTCGCCCCTCTCGCCAAATTGGCGAAATTGGTCGTTGTGCGCGTATTGTCCGATGGCTGATAATGCTCATCGAAGCGAATGCTTTTGAGGGCAAATGCAAATTCATTGCTCATGTTGGCCTGACGTCCTGATCTCGTAATCCGTTCAGTGCACCGTATAGCTTTTTTGATCAGCTAATTAGTGGGTCACTGGCGCTAATTGAGGGGCAGTTTATAGAGCGCGGTTGAGCGGTGGCTAATGAATTGATTTCAAAGGATCGTTAGCGCTGCTCATGATCAGGCCAGGATCAGATGAATACCCTTCACTCAGCTGAGCTTTTAGGCCTTGGACGCTCGCGATTGCTGATCTTCACCCCACGCCCCGCCCTGACGCCCTGACGCCCTGACGCCCTGACGCCCTGACGCCAGCAGTACTCACAATCGGCTGGGTGTTTGGGTGGTCAAAAAAAACGTCTAGGCAATACCGGAAGCCGGCGAACACAGGCAGGGTGAGCTAGAGTTTTTGGTATGTCCACGCACCGTGAGATGACGATCATGCTAAAACAAGAAGCAGACGACGTGATTGAGCGTATCAGGGAAGATCTGAAAAGGCATGGCGTGTTGATTGGCTACGATCCAGAGTTCACCACCCCTGATTTCGGTTGCGACCTGGACCACCACGTCGCTCAGGTCAGAGAGGATCCAGAAGCCCGCGTCCTGTGTATCGTGATACATGACGAAGGCTTGTGGGCTCAGCTCAAGCAGGGGTCCATTTACCGCTGCGTCGTCAGTGAGTGTAAAGGCAAGCTGTTCGGCCTGCCGGTCATCATCGACCCGCAAACCGATGCGTCATACACCATTGAATACAAGCCCTGACGCGGCTGCAGGGTAGCCTGCCAGCGAGGGTCACCATCTGCCTGCCAGGTAGAACATCCCTCCACCAAGCGCCGTCAAGACGATGCCGTCAAACACATCGCCAAAAGAGGCTTTACCTGAACACCATGCCTCGATCTGCGTGGCCAGGAAAAAGACCGCGATGAATAACACGGCGCCCGCGATGCGGCGCTGAACCTTGAACCTGGCCTTGTCGGTTCCGAACCACAGCATGCATGCCTCCTTTCGTGTTCACTGATGAACTCAGGATAACCCGACGCGCGCATCGATACCGACATGGCCTAGTTCGAAATCACCCTCTTGGCCCTGTGGGGCTAGTCCAAGCGTAGCTACAGTGGGCGCCAACGAACACCAACCCACTGCGAGTAACTCCCCATGAACAACCGCCTTGACTACTTCAAGCTGTCTCCCCAAGCGTCCAACAAACTGGTCGAGCTCACCCTGCAGCTGAGCAAGAAGCCGCCACTGGCCGAGCTTGCCCACCTGATCATGCTACGGGCTTCGCAGCTCAACGGCTGTGCGTTCTGCGTGGATATGCATGTGAAAGAGGCCAAGATCCATGGCGAGCGCGAGCTGCGTCTTCACCATGTCGCCGTCTGGCGTGAATCGCAGCTGTTCTCGCCAGTAGAGCGAGCGGCGCTGGAGTGGACTGAAGCCCTGACCCAACTGCCGCCTCATGGTGTTTCCAACAGCCTGTATGCACGTGTGCGCGAGCAGTTTTCCGAGCAGGAGCTGTCGGACTTGACGTTCCTGATCGTTGCCATCAACGGCTGGAATCGCCTCAATGTGGCTTTCCAGGCGGTCCCGGGCTCGTCCGATGAGCTGTTCGGCCTGAACAAGGCCAACCTCAACTGAGGAGCTGGCTGATCAAAGTGCCAAGCTGCTCGCCCGGAGCAGCCGTGGCACAGTTGGTAAAACTCAGCAGCAGGCCTGACTGGCGCTGCGATGAGGCAGCCCAGCGCGACAACGCTTGTACCGACATGCCCTTGGCCAGCAGCTGCTCGGCCAGGGCTGTGTCGCTCACCTCCTCCGGCAAACGCAGTACCAGGTGCATGCCGCCTGGCGAGCGCTCCACCTGCATACCCCTGGGCAATGTTCGCTCCAGCGCTTCGAGGGTCACTGCCCGTCGCTCGTTGTACAGTCGGCGCATGCGTTGAATATGCCGAGCGAAGTGCCCCTCGGCAGCGAACTCCGCCACCAAGGCCTGGGTAATGGACGGTGATCCGGCCGCGAACAAGGCTCGGCCCACGCGCTCGAACGCTGCCACCTGAGCCTGCGGCACCACCAGGTAAGCCAGCCGAATGCCAGGGAACAGCACTTTGCTGAAGGTGCCGGCATACAGCACGCGCCCATGGCGATCCAGGCTGGCCAGCGCAGGAAGTGGACGACTGACGTAGCGATACTCGCCATCGTAATCGTCCTCGACGATCCAGGCACCGGTGCGGGCAGCCCAATCCAGTAGCAACTGTCGGCGCGGCAGCGACAGCGCCATGGACAGCGGGCTCTGATGCCCCGGTGTCACCATGGCCACCTGAGCCGGCCGAGAAGCGGCGATGGCCTGCTCCACATTCATTCCATCGGCATCGACCGGCACCGCTTCGAGCGCCAAGCCGAACTGGCGAAGCACCTGGCGCGTAGTGGGATAGCCCGGGTCTTCCACCCAGGCGCGCTCGCCTGGCTGCAACAAGGTATGCGCGACCAACGACAGGCTATTGCGCCAACCGCTGGTGATGAACACCTGATGAGCACCGCAATCGATACCTCGGGACACCTGCAGGTACGAGGCGATGGCGCTGCGCAACGCCGCCAGGCCGTGGGGGGCCGGATAGTCCAGGTCCCCCAGGCGCATCCCGCGCAGATACCGAGCACCGAGGCGCGCCCATATCTTGCGCGGAAATGCATCCAGCGCCGGCACCCCCATCTGGAACGGCAACAGTTGCGGCGGACGCCAGAGCGAATCAGCACAGTCTTCGATCACTGGGCTGCTGACCGGTAACGCGGTGGCCGTCGATACAGGCTTCTGCAGTTCGGGGTTGACCACGGTGCCTTTCTGCCCGAGCGCCAGAAGGTAACCCTCGCTGACCAGCAGCGAATAGGCCAGTTCGACGGTACCACGGGCCACCCCCAGGTCCTTGGCCATGGCGCGCGCCGACGGCAAGCGGTCACCGGGAGACAACGTGCCGGCGGCAACGGCAGCCAGCACGCGGTCGTAGAGTTGACGATACAGAGGCAAACCGGACTGCTCTTGCAAGGGTGCAAAAGACGGCGTGGGGGGAGTCATCATGGCCTAGTTCATATCCCATTTCTTGGCTCAGGCAAGTGGGTCATTGCACGTTCACTATAGCGCCATCAGCTACTGATGAGGCTAACCCCCATGACATTCACTTCGCACAACTTCGTACCCAGCGTGCTCGATCTGAACGACACCGCCCTGCGTCCCTTGGACAGCACCCAAGATCTGCGCAGCGCATTCCCGGTAATGCAGCAATTGCGCCCACACCTGACCAGCGAAGCCGACTTCATCAGCCGCATCGAGCGTATGCGCGTTGACGGCTATCGCCTGATTGGCGCCTACGACTCAGGCGTTCTCGTGGCGCTGGCGGGTTACCGCCTCCAGGAAAACCTGGTCTACGGCGCATTCCTGTATGTCGATGACCTGGTAACCGCCGAGGCTCAGCGCGGTGGTCATTGGGGTTCGCGCTTATTGCAGGGCTTGGAACGACTGGCCCGTGCCAGCGGTTGTGCACGCCTGGTGCTCGACACGGGTTTGGCTAACGCCCGCGCACAACGGTTCTACTTCCGCGAAGGCCTGTTGACCGGTGCTCTGCGCTTTCAAAAACAGTTCGTTACGCCATAACCCCCCTACGCTTCCAAGGAGGCAACCAGCATGACAACGTCCCAGCAGCCACTTGCTCCTGTGCGTATTCTTCGCCTGATCGCCAGCCCCAATGCAGGCGCTTCTGAAAGTCTGAAACTGTCCCAGCAGATCCTGTTCGCCCTGGCCAACCAGTCCGGCAGAAGGGGCATCCAGTTGACCAATCTTGACCTCAACACCTTGGCCCCAGTCGATGCGCCATACGCCCAGGCGTTAGCCAATCAGGGCGTGGTCGTAGCGAGCGGCCAGGAAGGTACGTTGACCCGTTCCGACGAATTGATCGACCAACTGCTGGCCTGCGACGTACTGCTGATTGCCACGCCGATGCACAACTACAGCGTGCCCGCCTCGCTCAAGACGTGGATCGACCAAGTGGTGCGCGTGGGCAAAACGTTTCTCGGCACCGCCAAAGGCAAAGTGGGCACGCTGGCGGATCGGCCGGTTTACGTCGCGATAGCCAGCGGTGGCGCGATCAGCGGCCCAAATGCCCGGCAACCCGATTTTCTGCGCCCCTACCTGTCCGCCGTCCTCGCCACCATTGGGCTGAATCACGTGGACTACTTTACCGTTGAAGGTACGGCCAAGGGGGTGGAGTCACTGAATACTGGAAGAGCAACAGCGTACGGTGAAGTGCAGGCGTTCTTCAGTAAGAGTAGGCAAAGAGTGGATCAAGTCTATAGTCCGCGTTAAGACCAACCGGTCGGCGCGCCCGCACTGGCGGTGTAGATCGCCATGGGCAAATTCCTGGCCTGGTCAGCGTCCATGTTCGCTGGCCTGCGGCAGAGACTCGCATCGATCCTTGGGCGGTGTTGGCTCAGCCGTGATGTTCTGCCTGCACGCACTTGTAGCGCTTGTAGCGGCGCCATTCAGCATAAGGCAATATTCGGGCGGTCAACATCGCATAGAAGGATTGCATGGATGCCGTTTTCACCGAAGGAACGTGCTGCACTATTAGCGCTTAAGGGCGTAGGCCCAACCGTCATCACCAGACTTGAGCAGTTGGGTATCGAATCAATGTTCGAGTTGAGCAGGGCCAGCGTTACCGACATCTTGGCCCGGGCATCCGCTGCCGTAGGGTCGACATGCTGGAAAAATAGTCCTCAAGCAAAAGCAGCGGTGACCGCCGCCGTCGAGCTTGCGAAAGGCTCGTTAACGAATAGCTCATCCTGACTTGGCCACGCTTTTGGGCATTTCAGCGTGGGGATGATGAAGGCGTAGCCATGGCGCTGATGTCGCGGTGCAGGGCGTGTAACTGGCCATGGCCATCGTTAATGCGACAGGGGTGACAGCTGGGCTAATGTAGCGATCCACTCGGTCCGAGCGCGTGACCAGTTGGCCAGTCATGCTTTCGATCCGCTGATGAGGATGGGACGGTTCATGCCTTGGGTGGTCCGGCACTTGGCAGGCCGTACTTGAAGGGGTCAGCGCCACGGTTCTGCTGGTTTTTCGCTTTGCGTGCCTCATCTGGCGGGCTGATCATCTGCACGGTGAGGCTGCCGTCGCTGCCGGCGTACACCACGGCACTGGCACCGCCGTCGTGGTAGCTGGCGATGGTGGCCAGGTTGATTTCCACCAACGCGCTGCTGACGCCGGTATTGCCCAGGCGTCGACCGATGTCATAGCCCTCGTCGACATTGCCCACGCCCAGGCCATGGCCATCGGTATTGAGGCTGTGCAAGGCGTTGGTCAGGGCGATTTCTGCCTCAGCGTTGTTAGTGGTGTCGTAGAACACGCGCACAGGTTTTTGCCCAGCGGGCAGCGTGTCGAGGGCCTTGAGCCAACCTGCTTGCAAGGCCTTGGCCTGCAACGCGGGTTTGAGGCGCTTGCCGTGCTCGTCCTGCATGGAAACCTTGATCGGACGGTGCAGATAGCCCAGCACTGGCGCTGCGTCGAACTCTTTCAGCTGGTGTTCGGCCCAACGCACCGGCAGCCAGGGGGACGGTTCGAAATGGCCTGGGCCACGGTTGTCGATGGTTTTCCACAAGTTAGGTAGTTGCGATTGCCAGTAGGCGCTGGATATGGTGTAGGAGAGTGCTGGTGCTTTAGCGCCTTTTGCATGTTCGTCGGCTTTATACCAGTCTAGAAATGTCTTGCTCCGGTCCCAATAAAACGCCCACAACCTGCCAAAGTCAGTGTTTTTGTTCTGATTATCCTCGGCGTCATGGCTGACGAAGGGGCGAATGTAGCGGTCCACTCGGTCTGAGCGCGTGACCAACAGGCCAGTCGCGTTTTCGTAGATAGTCGGTACCACGTGGCCATTTTCCAATCCCGGTGTGCCCGGTTTGCGATAAGGGTCACGCGCCACGTCACCGTCCTGGCTCGCGATCAAGGCCTGTGGCACCTTGGGGTTATCGTCAAAAAACGTGAACAGTCGTTCGATCATGCCTTGTGCATGTGTAGTGCTTTCATCGTCTTGCCACAGAAACTGGGTAACGCCCAAAGTCGCAGCATTACGCCCTTCATTGATCAGGCCTGCAGCTCTGTAGCCCTTTGCGTAGGGATCTGGCGGCCCAAGCGCAAACACGGGGATTGGCCAGTATGCCACTGATTCACCTGCTGAATTCTTGAATGCGATACGGACTTTGATGTCCGCGGAGTTCTCCCTAGATGTTAATGACGGGTTGTAGTCTTTCGCGTCCCGCGAGTAAATCGAAGCGTAGTTGTCGTTCTTCTTTTTGATGAACTGCCAGATTTTGGACTGGCCGTCTGTGTAAATTCCTAGACCCACTCCCCGAATTTCCAGGGCGTAGGTCCGCGCTTGCGTGGCCTGCTGTTCGGCGTTTTTGGCCTCTATCTGTTTTCGGTAATTGGCAAGCTCTGCCTTCTCACTTGCCAGGGCATTGCCCCACCAGTGAGTGCCAAAGATAACCAGCAGCGAGCCGACAATAGCAGCAATGCCCCAGGCCATGATGGGTTTCATGTCGCGAAGTACCATGCCGATTTCCTGTGCTTTGAGTTGGACAATCCAGATAGAGCCGATCCAGAGCACAAGCAGCACCCCGGCGATCTGCTGATGAGGTTTGAGGTTGGCCAATGGCCTTGCAGCACCACCGGATTAACGTTCATGCGTCGGCTTGGATGCCACTCGACAAAGGCAAAAAACCCCTTTGTGAAGCGGGCAACTGGCCTTGTCGCTCAGGCAGATGGGACGCTTCATGCCTTGGGTCGCCCGACACTTGGGAGGCCATGCTTGAAGGGGTCAGCGCCACGGTTCTGCTGGTTTTTCGCTTTGCGTGCCTCATCTGGCGGGCTGATCATCTGCACGGTGAGGCTGCCGTCGCTGCCCGCGTACACCACGGCGCTGGCACCGCCATCGTGGTAGCTGGCGATGGTGGCCAGGTTGATTTCCACCAGCGCGCTGCTGACGCCGGTATTGCCCAGGCGTCGACCGATGTCATAGCCCTCGTCGACATTGCCCACGTCCAGGCCATGGCCGTCGGTATTGAGGCTGTGCAAGGCGTTGGTCAGGGCGATTTCTGCTTCAGCGTTGTTAGTGGTGTCGTAGAACACGCGCACCGGTTTTTGCCCATCGGGCAGCGTGTCGAGGGCCTTGAGCCAGCCTGCCTGCAAGGCCTTGGCTTGCAACGCGGGTTTGAGGCGCTTGCCGTGCTCGTCCTGCATGGAAACCTTGATCGGGCGATGCAGGTAGCCCAGCACTGGCGCTGCGTCGAACTCTTTCAGTTGGTGTTCGGCCCAACGCACGGGCAGCCAGGGAGACGGTTCGAAATGGCCTGGGCCACGGTTGTCGATGGTTTTCCACAAGTTAGGTAGTTGCGATTGCCAGTAGGCGGTCGACATAGTGCTGGGGGGGATAGAGACTTTAGCGCCTTTGGCACGCTCGGCCGCTACATACCACTCCGTAAATGCTCTGTTCCGGTCCCAGTAAAATGCCCACAGCTTGCCCAGGTCAGTGTTTTTGTCCTGATTATCCTCGGCGTCTTGGGTGACGAAAGGGCGCACGTAGCGGTCAACCCGGTCTGAGCGCGTGACCAGAAGGCCAGTCATACTCTCGTAGATCGTCGGAACCACATGGCCATCCTGCAATCCCGGTGTGCCGGGTTTGCGGTAAGGGTCTCGTGTTACGTCACCGTCACGGCTTGCGATCAAGGCCTGTGGCACCTTGGGGTTATCGTCAAAAAACGTGAACAGCCGCTCGATCATGCCTTGCGCATGGGCCGTGCTCTCATCGTCTTGCCACAGGAACTGGGTAACGCCCAAGGTTGCAGCATTACGACCTGAACTGATCAGGCCCGATGCACTGAAACCGCTTGCATAAGGATCAGGCGGCCCAAGCGCAAACACCGGAATCGGCCAGTAAGCCACTGCCTCACCAGCTGAATTCTTGAATGCAATACGCACTTTGATATCTCGGGAAATTTCCCTGTCGTCTAATGACGGGCTGTAGTCTTTCGCGTCCCGCGAGTAAATCGAAGAAAAATTGTCGTTTTTCTTTTTTATGAACTGCCAGATTTTGGACTGGCCGTCTGTGTAAATTCCAAGTCCGACTCCCCGAATTTCCAGGGCGTAGGTCCGCGCTTGCGTGGCCTGCTGTTCGGCGTTTTTGCCCTCTATCTGGTTTCGATAATTGGTAAGCTCTGCCTTATCACTTGCCAGGGCATTGCCCCACCAGTGAGTGCCAAAGATCACCAGCAGCGGGCCGACAATAGCGGCAACGCCCCAGGCCGTGACGGGTTTCATGTTGCGAAGTACCATGTCGCACTCCTGTGCTTTTTTGGACAATCCAACAGAGCCAGAGCACAAGCTGCACTCCGGGGATCCGCTGATGAGTCACCCAGGCAGATGGGACGCTTCATGCCTTGGGTCGCCCGACACTTGGCAGGCCATACTTGAAGGGGTCAGCGCCACGGTTCTGCTGGTTTTTCGCCTTGCGTGCCTCATCGGGCGGGCTGATCATCTGCACGGTGAGGCTGCCGTCGCTGCCGGCGTACACCACCGCGCTGGCACCGCCGTCGTGGTAGCTGGCGATGGTGGCAAGGTTGATTTCCACCAACGCGCTGCTGACGCCGGTATTGCCCAGGCGTCGACCGATGTCATAGCCCTCGTCGACATTGCCCACGTCCAGGCCTTGGCCGTCGGTATTGAGGCTGTGCAAGGCGTTGGTCAGGGCGATTTCTGCTTCAGCGTTGTTAGTGGTGTCGTAGAACACGCGCACCGTTTTTTGTCCATCGGGCAGCGTGTCGAGGGCCTTGAGCCAACCTGCCTGCAAGGCCTTGGCCTGCAATGCGGGTTTGAGGCGCTTGCCGTGCTCGTCCTGCATGGAAACCTTGATCGGACGGTGCAGGTAGCCCAACACTGGCGCTGCGTCGAACTCTTTCAGTTGGTGTTCGGCCCAACGCACGGGCAGCCAGGGGGACGGTTCGAAATGGCCTGGGCCGCGGTTATCGATGGTTTTCCACAAGTCAGGTAGTTGCGATTGCCAGTAGGCGCTGGACATGGTGGTCGGGCCTAGCAAGATTTTAACGCCTTTGGCATGCTCAGCGGCTTCATACCAGTCCATGAATGCCCTGCTCCGGTCCCAATAAAACGCCCACAATTTCCCGAAGTCAGTTTTTTTGTCCTGATTGTCCTCGGCGTCATGGCTGACGAAGGGGCGCACGTAGCAATCCACTCGCTCTGAACGCGTGACCAGCAGGCCAGTCGCGTTTTCGTAGATCGTCGGAACCACGTGGCCATTCTGCAATCCCGGTGTGCCGGGCTTGCGATAACCGTTTCGTGTCACGTCACCTTCTCGGCTCGCGATCAAAGCCTGTGGCACCTTCGGGTTATCGTCAAAAAACGTAAACAGTCGTTCGATCATGCCTTGAGCATGGGTAGTGCTTTCATCGTCTTGCCACAGAAACTGGGTAACGCCCAAGGTTGCAGCATTACGGCCTGAATTGATCAGGCCCGCGGCGCTATAGGAGCTGTCGTAGGGGGCAGGCGGCCCCAGCGCAAACACCGGGATTGGCCAGTACGCAACTGCCTCACCTGCCGACTTTTTGAATGCGATACGCACTTTGATGTTTGCAGAGTTTCTCCTGGAGGTTAGTGACGGGTTGTAGTCTTTCGCGTCCTGCGAGTAGATCGAAGAAAAATTGTCGTTCTTTTTCTGGATAAACTGCCAGATTTCGGACTGGCCGTCAGTGTAAATTCCAAGTCCCACTCCCCGAATTTCCAGGGCGTAGGTCCGCGCTTGCGTGGCCTGCTGTTCGGCGTTTTTGCCCTCTATCTGGTTTCGATAATTGGTAAGCTCTGCCTTATCACTTGCCAGGGCATTGCCCCACCAGTGAGTGCCAAAGATAACCAGCAGCGGGCCGACAATAGCGGCAACGCCCCAGGCCATGACGGGTTTCATGTTGCGAAGTACCATGTCGCACTCCTGTGCTTTTTTGGACAATCCAACAGAGCCAGAGCACAAGCTGCACCCCGGCGATCCGCTGATGAGGTTTGAAGTCGGGCGGTCTGACTCGTGACTACTCGACGCTCACAGTCAGCGCATGGCTGGCCACGCCGTGGCACCCGCATGCCAGCCGATGGCCATGCAGCACCACCGGCCTACCATTCATGCGTCGGCTTGGATGCCCTTCGACAAAGGCAAAAATCCCTTTGTGAAGCGGGCAACTAGCCTTGTCGCCCAGCACCGCTGGTGTTTTACCGTTGACGGTGTGGGTGCCAGCCAGTTGGCATGACAGCACGCTGCCCCCGCTGCTGGTGGGGTCGCCCAGGCAGATCGGATGGTTCATGCCTAGGATCGTCCGACACTTGGCAGGCCATACTTGAAGGGGTCAGCGCCACGGTTTTGCTGGTTTTTCGCTTTGCGTGCCTCATCGGGCGGGCTGATCATCTGCACGGTGAGGCTGCCGTCGCTGCCGGCGTACACCACGGCACTGGCACCGCCATCGTGGTAGCTGGCGATGGTGGCCAGGTTGATTTCCACCAGCGCGCTGCTGACGCCGGTATTGCCCAGGCGTCGACCGATGTCATAGCCCTCGTCGACATTGCCCACGTCCAGGCCATGGCCGTCGGTATTGAGGCTGTGCAAGGCGTTGGTCAGGGCGATTTCTGCTTCAGCGTTGTTAGTAGTGTCGTAGAACACGCGCACCGGTTTTTGCCCATCGGGCAGCGTGTCGAGGGCCTTGAGCCAACCTGCCTGCAAGGCCTTGGCCTGCAACGCGGGTTTGAGGCGCTTGCCGTGCTCGTCCTGCATGGAAACCTTGATCGGACGGTGCAGGTAGCCCAGCACTGGCGCTGCGTCGAACTCTTTCAGTTGGTGTTCGGCCCAACGCACCGGCAGCCAGGGGGACGGTTCGAAATGGCCTGGGCCACGGTTGTCGATGGTTTTCCACAAGTTAGGGAGTTGCGATTGCCAGTAGGCGGTCGACATAGTGCTGGGGGGGATAGAGACTTTAGCGCCTTTGGCACGCTCGGCCGCTACATACCACTCCGTAAATGCTCTGTTCCGGTCCCAATAAAATGCCCACAGCTTGCCCAAGTCAGTGTTTTTGTCCTGATTATCCTCGGCGTCTTGGGTGACGAAAGGGCGTACGTAGCGGTCAACCCGGTCTGAGCGCGTGACCAGAAGGCCAGTCATACTCTCGTAGATCGTCGGAACCACATGGCCATCCTGCAATCCCGGTGTGCCGGGTTTGCGGTAAGGGTCTCGTGTTACGTCACCGTCACGGCTTGCGATCAAGGCCTGTGGCACCTTGGGGTTATCGTCAAAAAACGTGAACAGCCGCTCGATCATGCCTTGCGCATGGGCCGTGCTCTCATCGTCCTGCCACAGGAACTGGGTAACGCCCAAGGTTGCAGCATTACGACCTGAACTGATCAGGCCCGATGCACTGAAACCGCTTGCGTAAGGATCAGGCGGCCCTAGCGCAAACACCGGGATTGGCCAGTATGCCACTGATTCACCCGCTGAATTTTTGAATGCGATACGGACTTTGATGCCTGCAGAGTTTCTCCTGGAGGTTAGTGAAGGGTTGTAGTCTTTCGCGTCCTGCGAGTAAATCGAAGAAAAATTGTCGTTTTTCTTTTTTATGAACTGCCAGATTTTGGACTGGCCGTCTGTGTAAATTCCAAGTCCCACTCCCCGAATTTCCAGGGCGTAGGTCCGCGCTTGTGTGGCCTGCTGTTCGGCGTTTTTGGCCTCTATCTGTTTTCGATAATTGGCAAGCTCTGCCTTCTCACTGGCCAGGACATTGCCCCACCAGTGAGTGCCAAAGATCACCAGCAGCGGGCCGACAATAGCGGCAATGCCCCAAGCCATGACGGGTTTCATGTCGCGAAGTACCATGCCGGTTTCCTGTGCTTTGAGTTGGACAATCCAGATAAAGCTGAGCCAGAGCACAATTAGCACCCCAGCGATCATCTGATACGGTTTCAGGTTGGGTCTTGTCTTAGGGGAGGGCTGGTGGATCTTCATCGGCGTACTCCTTTGTCAGGAGCATTGGCTATTGCGGTAGGTGGCTTAAGTGATACCAGTCCAGAAGGCGGAAACAGGCCGCTCTGATAATACTGATAACTCGCAGTCACCAATGCTTGGGCCTCTTCACTCAGTCTTTCCCAAGCCGGTAATGTAGAGGTTTTTGTGAAGGCGGCTTCATCCATCTTCCAATCTGCAATCGCTACCAACACCTCCCGCATAGCGGGATCATCGAGGCTGTGAGCCTGGCCAATAGCAATGTCCATCGCCGTTACCCAGCGTTGGTTCTCCGGGCTGCGCAGAACGGCTGAGTGGTAGCTGTTAGGGTCCATTTCATCCGGATCTACGGGCATTCGGGCCTTGATTTCATTGGGCGTCTCTTCGCGGAAAATGACGTAATGATCCTGGGTCTTCAGCATTGCATTACCCGATACCGGTTTTTGACGTATGGCTGCAGTTTGATCGCCGGGCTCTTTGCCGCTGTTCCACCGGGCACGTTCTTCTTCCAGGTCGATTCGGGTAGGGTTGGTACGCACCTTGAACCATTTGAACTTGGCCTCCGGGTTGCCCAGCGCGGAGCGGATGCTCACGTCATCAGGGCTGTCCAGGCCTGCCTGGGTGGGGGTGCCGGTTACCGCCTCGCCGCCAAACATCTGTGGCGCATGGGGCGGGTTCAAAGGTTCGGCATTGATCAGGCGCTCTTCACCTTTCGCGATTGATGCTTGTGAGGCCACGGCGGCGGCCGACCAGCCGCCAGGGTAGCGGGGTTCACCCTCGGCACGCAGCACGGTTTGTTGAATGGCTTCGCCGACCAGTACCGGCTCGCCGTTGCGATGACGCTTGGTCCACATGCGCTGGTAAAAGCGCAAGGACTGCAACGCCGCCATCGCCGGTTTACCGTCAGCCAAGGCATTGGGTACCCCATAGGTACCGATGCCATGAACGTCGTCCAGGGCGACCGTGGTGTCGTCCGGGCAAAAGTACAGGTACACCTTGCCGCGGTTGTCACGTTCGGGGAAAACGGTCAGGTTACCCACCTTGTCCTTGCGCGAGCCCTGTGTGGGTGACCACTTGGGGCCCGTGCGACCGCCGTAGGTCTTGCTGTCCCTGAGCGCGGACAACGGCGGCTGGGCATGGGGTGCCTGGGTGACTGCGGTGGCGATGTTGATCAATGTCGCGAGTGTGTCGTGGCCTTTGGGTGTGGCCTTTGGCAGCACACTGTAAGGCGTGTCCACCATGATGACGGTGTCGGCACAGCGTTGGCCCTTGTCGATCAGCATGGCTTGAGCAAGCAGGGTAATCAAGGTGCCTTGACTGTGGCCCATGATGGTGATGGTTTCATCAGGCGATACACGGCGGATCTCACTGACCAACATGGCCAAACGCGTTGCTGCGAACACAAAGTAACGCCGGTGGGGCCCTTTTCCCATGTACTGGGTGTTGGATAGTTGGACTTGCGCAACGTGCCGGACAAGCTTGGCAAAGCCTTGGCTGTACATTTCCAGCAGGTTGTTGGTGGCGTTGGCGAAAAAACCGCCGCCCTTGGCAAAGTGCCGGTCCAGACGGTTCTCGAACACGTCCTGATATTGGTCGCGCAGTTTGGTCGGGTCGTTATTTTTATCGCGCTTGATCTCGCCAGGCTCGGCGCGATAGCCCCAATAAAACGGGATCATCAGGCTGCGGGTATTGGGGTCGGCCGTGTCTCGCTGATAAAGAAACGTGTCTGGATCATCGAGTGTGGCTTTGTGATCTTCACCGAGGTCCTGAATCGGGATTTTTTTTGCAGCATTGTAGTCAGCCCCATACCGCCCCGCCTTAAGATCAGGCCGATCCAAACGCTCATTCACCCCCTGACACAACCCCGTCTCCACCGATTCGTATGAAGCCCCCGGGTCATTCACGCCGTGCAAGAAGATCACCACCCCTGGCAGGTCGGCGGGCACCTCCATTTTGCGTTCGGTACTGAAATTGGGTACCAGCCGGGTGACGCTTTCAGCCACGGTAATTTGATCGCCACTCATTGGCTGCCTCCTTTGCTACCGACGCTGCGCAAGGCAGCTACTTGCGCCTGGTGCATCGCTTCGCGCTCGACGTGTTCGGTGAGCCCGCTGGCGTCGGTCAACCCTTGCACGGTGCTGCCGTCTTCGAGCTTGATTTGGTAGGCGTGGTTAACGGCCATTCGCACGCTGTCGTCGGCGTGCCCCGGGTAGTGGAAGGCAAGGCGTTGCGCCGCCGGGTCGCGGGTGAATGCCGGCACCTGGGCGCTGTCGGTGTTGGGGCCCATCCAGTCATGCTCACTGGCCTGGACGATCACCTTGCCTTGGCTGCCGATTTCGACACCGCCACCGATCTTGATGTAACTGCCGTCATCGGCCACCAGGCGAATGGTGGGTGCGGTGACGACTACCTCGCCTTCTGCGGCCGACAGGTGCAGGTTCTTTTGCGCGTTGGCGGTGATGTCGTCTTCCTGGGCCTGGACCAGCACTTTGCCGCGGTTGGCGATGGCATTGATGCCCTCATCCTGGGCGAAGGCAGTGATGCCCTTGCCGGCTTGCAGGCGCATGGCGGCGCCGCTGGTCAACTGCAGATGGTCCTGTGCGGTGGTGTCGTGGTTGGCGCCGGCATAGTGGATTTGCGAGCGCGGTGTGGCGCTGGCAATACCCGCCTGGGCCGCAACGGCCATGACGGGCTCGCCCGCACCGTCGCTGTCGGGCGCTGGCCACTGTTTCAGCGCCTGGCTCAAGGCGTCCATGCCCTCGCTGTGCACCGCTGCCCCGCCTCGCGCGGCGGCGGTTTGCCCGAGGCTTTTGAACAACTCCCCGCACTCGGCCAGCAGCGTGAGCAGTTCTTCGCGGTCCAGCTGCGCGCCCTTGGCGTCCTGCCGTGCATAGGTGGTCAGCAACATGCCTTGGGCGGCGCGCAGCGCAATCGCGGCGTCGGTGCGCAATTCGGCACCGTTGCCACGGGCCTTGGCCTGGCCGTCAGTACGTGGCTCGGTGAGTTTGCCCAGATTGAGCGCTGTGGCCTGGTGCGTGGTGCCGACGCGGGCACGCAAAGCGCCCGGTGTGTCGTCGAACAACAGCTCGTTGAAACCGCGGCCCTTGTGCTCCTTGGTCTGGATGCCGGAAAGCGCGCGGTTGCCTGGCAGGCCCGAGGCTTTGCTGAAGCGCGGCGGTGTCTGCTCGGCGTTGTACAGCACAGAGGTGACCACGGGGCGGTCGATATCGCCTGCCAGGAAGGTGACCAGTACTTCCTGGCCGATCCGTGGCAAGAACTGATGGCCAAAACCCCCGCCAGCGCTGGGCATCGCCACACGCACCCAGGTGGTACCCTGCGGCAGGCTGTCGCCGCGCTGCCAGTGGAACCTGACCTGGATCCGCGCCAGCTCGTCGGTGAAGACTTCTTCGCCCTCCGGCCCGACCACGATCGCACTGAGCGGCCCGTTGACGGTGGGGCGCGGCACGGTGAGCGGGTGGCGGTAAGGGATGCTTCGGCGAATGCAGACAAACTGGTTGTCGTAACCTGCAGACTCATCCGAGAAATAGTTGTTGCGCCCCCGGTGCTCGACCGACACGAGCAGGAACTGGCGATCTTCTGGCGCACCGTCCTCATGGTCGAAGTGCTGGGTCAGTTCGAAGGTGTAGCCCGCACGCATGGCCCGGCAGTTGCTGGTGCCGGTGAAGGTCTTGGCCTGGGCTTCGATGACCTCCAGGTGGCGGCGGACCAGCGCCTCGCCCTCGTCAGGCAGGCGATGACTGTAGGCCCCGAGGAAATCGTACACCTCGTAGGGCGCAACATCGCCCTGTTCATTGAGGCTGCCCATGTGGATGGGCAGCGGATTTCTTGGCTGCTTGTAATCGAACGTCTGGATGGCCATCTTGCCCGATTGCAATACCCGGTGGCTGCGCCATTGGGTGATCGAGTCACTGGTTTCGGTGACAAAGGCGCTGTGGTAGCGGATTTGCGGTTGTTCGGGCAACGCCTGCAGAGCCTGGGATTCATCCATGATGATCAGGCTGTGCCCGTCCCTGCCGTGATCGAAGTAGAAGAACAGGCCGTCCTGCTCCAGCAAACGCAACACGAAATCCAGGTCGGTTTCGCGATACTGGGTTATGTAACTGTGGGACTTGAGAGGCTTCAGCAGGCGGAACTCGAATGTGCCCAGCCCGCCGTAATGCTCGAAAACGGTGCGAATGACCGCCTCAATGGTCTGCTCTTGAAAGATCCGCGAGTCAACGCGTCGCGTCAGCATCCACAGCCACGGGCTCAGTGTCGCGCTGTAACGCGCCAGGCCACCATCGCTGCCCAGCAGGTTGAACCGGGTGATGTGACCATGGATGTGGCGTACGCCGCCGTTGGCCAGCTCGATGTCGAGACAGGCAGGTTGGCCGATCAACGATTTGAGTTCGAGCCTGGCATCCTGGCTGATCAACGACAGCTCGAAGCTGAACAGCGTGGATAACCCTTCACTGCCGCTGAAATGCTCCAGCAACAACGCCTGGTCATCTCGGATGGGAGTGGTGAGTTTGATCAGCCGGCGGTTCTGTGGTGCAAAGATACTCGTCAATTCCATCAACGATATTACTCCCTGTTAAAACTAGCTGCGGAAAGTATCACAGGGCCCGGGAGGATCAACCCCATCGGGGCAAGTCAGAATTTGACAAACTGTGACGGTCGTCCCATTGACAGCGTTTTTCGCTTACCACCGACAGCTTCACCGACGTGGGTGGTGGGTGTTGAAGGCCGACTACCCGGCAAGGCGGAATGTGACGACACAGGCCAGGCAATCCGCGTGTGGCAGCCGTTCTACCCAGACGATTGGCGCTGGGTCAGCGATGACGGTGCACAATAGGGCATCTGCGTCCATACCCCATGTATTGGATGCCTTGGGCAGGGAGATCGGGGTAAACAAAGAGGTGATCGAATTGGCAAGAAAACGGGCGGTTGCCAGGTTCGGTGACGCGCAACGCCCTAGTGGCAAGGTGGGCAAGCATGTCCATAGCTGATGAAGCGCTTTTACCGCAGCGAGACAGGGCACCACCAACCGGGGGTCTGGCTGGGTGGGGCTAAGCTGGTGCTATAGGGAATATTCGGCATGCCGATTACCTTTGACCCTCAAACGGATGCGGCGTACACCATTGAGTACAAGCCCTGAAGTGTCTGCAGGGTAGTTCACCAGGGAGGGCCACCCTCGGCTTGCCAGGTAGTACATCCCTCCGGCGAACGTCGTTAAGACGATGCCGTCAAATACTTCGCCAAAAGCGGCTTTCCCTGAGAGCCTTGCGCCGATCTGTACGGCCAGAAAGAAGATTGCGATGAATAAAACGGTGCCCGCGATGCGCCAATGCCGCCACACCTATGCGACAATACGCTCAATGTCTGGTCTCAACCCCACATTTATCGCCCAACAGCTCGGGCATGGCGTGCAGATGCTCTCATCGACTTATGCGCGCTGGATTAACTCGTCCAACGACTGGCAGGAGCCGGAAACGCTCCAGATGGGTCCGAAATTGGTCCGCAGCTGCGAAGAAGCCACGTAAGTTATTGATAGGTAAGCTCCTTGATCTCCACCGCTAACATCACCATGCAGTTCGGCTCCAAGCCGCTGTTCGAAAACGTCTCGGTCAAATTCAACAACGGCAACCGCTATGGCCTGATCGGTGCCAACGGTTGTGGCAAGTCGACCTTCATGAAGATCCTCGGCGGCGACCTGGAGCCTTCCGGTGGTCAGGTCATGCTCGAGCCGAACACCCGCCTGGGCAAGCTGCGTCAGGACCAGTTCGCCTACGAGGAATTCACCGTGATCGACACGGTGATCATGGGCCACGGCCAACTGTGGAAGGTCAAGGCCGAGCGCGACCGTATCTACTCGCTGCCGGAAATGACCGAAGAAGACGGCATGGCCGTCGCCGAGCTGGAAACCGAATTCGCCGAGATGGACGGCTACACCGCCGAATCGCGCGCCGGCGAGCTGCTGCTGGGCCTGGGTATTCCGCTGGAACAGCACTTTGGCCCGATGAGCGAAGTGGCCCCGGGCTGGAAGCTGCGGGTGCTGTTGGCCCAGGCGCTGTTCTCGGACCCGGACGTGCTGCTGCTCGACGAACCGACCAACCACCTGGACATCAATACCATCCGCTGGCTGGAAACGATTCTGACGGCGCGTAACAGCACCATGATCATCATTTCCCACGACCGACACTTCCTGAACAGCGTGTGCACGCACATGGCCGACCTGGACTACGGTGAGCTGCGCCTGTTCCCAGGCAACTACGACGAGTACATGACCGCGGCCACCCAGTCGCGTGAGCAGCTGCTGTCGGACAACGCCAAGAAAAAAGCCCAGATCGCAGAACTGCAGACCTTCGTCAGCCGCTTCTCGGCCAACGCCTCCAAGGCCAAGCAGGCCACTTCGCGGGCCAAGCAGATCGACAAGATCCAGCTGGCCGAGGTCAAGCCTTCGAGCCGCGTCAGCCCGTTCATCCGCTTCGAGCAGACCAAGAAGCTTCACCGCCAGGCTGTGGTCGTGGAAAAAATGGCCAAAGCCTTCGACGACAAGGTGCTGTTCAAGAATTTCGACATCACGGTCGAAGCCGGCGAGCGCGTCGCGATCATCGGCCCCAACGGTATCGGCAAGACCACCCTGCTGCGCACCCTGGTCGGCGAAATGACCCCGGATGCGGGCTCGGTAAAATGGACCGACAGCGCCGAAGTGGGCTACTACGCCCAGGACCATGCGCACGATTTCGAAGAAGACATGACCCTGTTCGACTGGATGGGCCAATGGACCTCTGGTGAGCAGGTCATCCGTGGCACCTTGGGGCGCATGCTGTTCTCCAACGACGAGATCCTCAAGTCGGTCAAGGTGATTTCCGGTGGTGAACAGGGCCGCATGCTGTTCGGCAAGCTGATCCTGCAGAAGCCCAACGTGCTGGTGATGGACGAACCGACCAACCACCTGGACATGGAATCTATCGAGGCGCTGAACCTGGCGCTGGAAAACTACCCAGGCACCCTGCTGTTCGTGAGCCATGACCGTGAATTCGTGTCGTCGCTGGCGACCCGTATCATCGAACTGTCGGCGGACGGTGTGGTGGACTTCAGCGGTACCTACGACGACTACCTGCGCAGCCAGGGTGTGCTGGTCTGAAATCGTTGCGCTGGCCTGGCCCTCTCAGGTGATCAGGCCGGTCTCTGTTGCGGTTAACCGCTTCCACAGGCACTGCGCAGTGTCTGTGGAAGCGGTTGCCACTTGAATAGTTCGTTAGCCTGCTTTCATTTCCTTCGCGCAACGGCCATGATGGGGCCACGCCCACCGCCCGCCCGCGAACGAGCCCATGACCGCGCCACAGCCCGCCCCCGCCAGCAGCACCGCCTCCATCACCCTGCAAATTCTCTCGATCGTTTTCTACACTTTCATCGCGTTTCTCTGCATCGGCCTGCCGATCGCGGTGCTGCCCAGCTATGTCCATGACCAACTGGGCTTCGGCGCGGTAATTGCCGGGCTGACCATCGGCCTGCAGTACCTGGCCACCCTGCTCAGCCGGCCTTTCGCGGGCCGAGTGGCCGATACGCTGGGCGGCAAGCAGGCGATCCGCTACGGCTTGCTGGGCATCGCGGCCTGTGGGGTGTTGACGCTGGCCTCGGCCTGGACCTTGTCGGCGCCCTTGCTGAGCCTCGCGCTGCTGCTCGGTGGGCGCGTGCTGCTCGGGCTCGCACAAGGCCTGATCGGCGTTGCCACCCTGAGCTGGGGGATCAGCCAGGTGGGGCCTGAACATACGGCGAGGGTCATCTCCTGGAACGGTATCGCCTCATATGGAGCCATCGCCATTGGCGCCCCCGTTGGCGTGCTCGCCGTCGACAGCCTGAACTTCAGCGTGCTCGGCCCCGCCTTGGTGCTGCTCGCCGTGCTGGCCATGCTGGCGCTGCGCAAACGCCCGGATGTGGTAGTGGTGCGCGGTGAGCGCCTGCCGTTCTGGTCGGCGTTCAGCCGTGTTGCGCCTTGCGGCGTTGGCCTGACCCTGGCCTCGATCGGCTATGGCACCCTGACCACGTTTGTCACGCTTTATTACCTGGAACGTGGATGGGTAGGCGCCGCGTTGTGCCTGAGTGCCTTCGGTGTGTGCTTCATCATTTCGCGGTTGCTGTTCGTCAACGCCGTCAACCGCTTTGGCGGTTACAACGTGGCGGTAGCCTGCATGGCCACGGAAGTGCTCGGCCTGAGCCTGCTGTGGCTCGCGCCCTCCCCGCTGTGGGCACTGGTGGGGGCCGGCCTCACCGGTTTCGGCCTGTCGCTGGTGTACCCCGCCCTGGGCGTGGAGGCCATCAAGCAGGTGCCCAGCAGCAGCCGGGGTGCCGGCCTGGGGGCCTATGCAGTGTTCTTCGACATGGCGTTGGCCATCGCCGGCCCGGTCATGGGCGCTGTGGCGGCACACCTTGGTTACGCATCGATATTCTGCGTCGCGGCCCTGCTGGCCTTGAGCGGTGTTGGCCTGACGTTGTTGCTGGCGCATCGCAGCCGTCGCGCCTGAGCGTCACCTATGAAAACGGCCGCCGCGCCAGCGACAGCCGTTTGTTGTGATACAGGTTGCTCAAGCCGTGGCGAACAGCTCGTTGGCAATCTGCGCCTGAGCAGCATCGATGGCCTTGCTGCGGTGCTCCGGGCCATAGGCCAGGCCGTGGGCGCGAACGATTTCCAGGTCGGTAATACCGATGAAGCCCAGGAACACCTTGAGGAAGTCTTCGTGGCCCGCGCCAGTCGGCTGGCCGGCATGCAGGCCGCCAGCGGTGGACACCAGTACTACTTTCTTGTCACCGCACAGCCCTTCAGGGCCTGCCTCGGTGTAGCGGAAGGTCTTGCCGGCCACTGCCACGCGGTCGATCCACGCCTTGAGCTGGGTCGGCACGGTGAAGTTGTACATCGGCGCGCCAATCACTACGGCGTCGGCGGCAAGAAACTCGTCCAGTGTTTCGGCACTGAGCTTGGCTTCGAAAGCCAGGGCTGCATCGCGAACGTCTTCCGGAGTGCCGGCTGCAACCAGGGTGGCTGCAGAGAAGTGGGCGATGGCATCGGCGGCGAGGTCACGGTAGACCACTTCGATGCTCGGGTCAGCGGCTTGCCAGGCCTGAACCACTTCACGGCTCAGTTGGCGCGAGGCGGAATTGTCACCCAGGATGCTCGAATCAATGTGCAACAGTTTCATGGGACTCTCCTGTGAATGAAGACCGCAGCATTGGGCGATCAGGATGGAGAGAATCCTACCGGGCCGTCGAATAGCTGATAAGCCAGCAAAAATGCGTTAGTTTGTCCCACTGATAGAACAGTGAGACAGCCTTCATGCAAGACCTCAACGATCTCTTCTATTTTGCTCGCGTAGTCGAAGCCGGTGGCTTCGCCGCCGCCGGACGCCAGCTGGGCATCCCCAAATCGCGTCTGTCGCGGCGCATCGCCGAACTGGAGGAGCGGTTGGGGACGCGGTTGCTGCAGCGCACCACGCGCCAACTGAAGCTCACTGCAGTGGGTGAACGCTATCTGCACCACTGCCAGGCCATGCTGCTGGAGGCCGAGGCCGCTGACGAGGCGGTAGCCAGCATGAGCAGCGAGCCGCGTGGGCGCTTGCGGGTGTCCTGCCCGGTAGCGTTGGCCCACGCGTTCCTGCCGGATGTGATCAGCCGTTTTCTGGATCTGTACCCCCAGGTGCAACTGGACATGGTGCTGCTCAACCGCCGTGTCGACCTGATTTCCGAGGGCATCGACGTCGCCTTGCGCGTGCGCGATCTGGGCGACGAAGACCCTGCGCTGGTCACGCGCCGGCTGCGTCAGGCGCAGATGCAGCTGGTGGCCGCTCCCGGCTTTGCCGACCATGTCCGTGAGCCGTCCGAGCTGACCGCCCTGCCAGTACTGGGCGCTGCTGAAGCGGACCGGCTGGTGCATTTTCGTCTGCTCGGGCCCCACGGCCGCCAAGAGGAAATCGCCTTGGAGCCGCGATTGGCCATTGATGATTTTGTGGTACGCAATGCCGCCGTACGTGCCGGGCTAGGCTTTACTGCGTTGCCGAGCATGTTCTGCGAGCATGAGCTCGAACGCGGCGAGCTGGTGCGGCTGCTGCCGGACTGGTCGCTGCCGGGTGGCTATCTGCAAGCGGTTTACCCGCATCGGCGTGGTTTGCTGCCTGCAGTACGGGTGTGGATCGATCATCTGGCAGCATCGTTCGAAGCGTGTGGAGACCGTTATGTCTAGACAGACCATGACCGAGGATCAGGTGGCGGCGTTCTGCCTGGCGCTGCCCGGGGCGCAGGAAGACTACAAGTGGGGCGGCATCCGGGTATTTTCGGTGGCCGGTAACAAGATGTTCGCGGTACTCGACCTGGCAGGGGCTGGCTTGTCGTTCAAGGTGGCCGATGAGCTGTTTCTGGGGTATTGCGACAGGCCAGGTATACGCCCGGCACCGTATCTGGCACGGGCGCGCTGGATCAGTATGGCGCCGCCCTACCCCATGGGCCGGGATGAGTTGAGTGACCTGCTGCAGCGCTCGCACCAGTTGGTAGTGCGGCGGCTGGCGAAGCGATTGCAGGTGGGCTTGCTGATGTGAGCGGCCCGCGAAAGGCAGTAGCAGACCATCAACCCAGCGACAGCACACGCCCACCCAGAAGCAGGTGATCAACCCAAAACACCTGGTGCAGCAAGACGATCGCCCAGAACACCATCTGGTAAGAGGCCTTGCGGGTCTTGTGCCTGAAAAGCTGCTGGGCGATCAGCGCCCCTGGCCAGCCACCCAGCAGTTCACCGGCATGCAGCACCTTCTCTGGCGTGCGCCAGGCCTGGGTGCGGGCCTGCTGCTTATCCTGCCAATACAACAGCAGCGTAACCAGGCTTACGGCAGGATAAGTCGCCAGCGGCAGCCATGACTGCCCGCTCCAGGCCATCTGCGCCGCACCCACCACCGGCAGCAGGCACAACACCCCGAGCATCAGCAGCTTCAGGCGCACATTGCGTACGCCCTGCTCCTTGCGCGCTGCGCGCCGCTGCTCCGTTTGGGCCCGAGGCATATCAGCCGTGCGCCGTCGACCAGTCGACCCAGCCGAACTGCCAGGTGGCCAGGATCAACAAACCGAAGGCTATGCGGTACCAGGCGAAAGCGGCGTAGCTGTGGTTCGCAATGAACTTGAGCAGGCCGCGCACTGCGATCATGGCGAAGATGAACGACGTCACGAAGCCAATCGCGAATACCGGAAGATCGCTTGGCTGGAACAGGTCGCGGTATTTGTAGCCCGAGTACACTGCCGCACCGACCATGGTCGGCATGGCCAGGAAAAACGAGAACTCGGTGGCTGCCTTGCGCGACAGGCCGAACAGCAGGCCGCCGATGATGGTCGAGCCGGAGCGCGAGGTGCCTGGGATCATCGCCAGGCACTGCACGAACCCGATCTTCAAGGCATGCGACCAGCGCATGTCATCGACGTGGTCGACCGCCACGCTGTGGGTACGGCGCTCGGCCCAGAGCATGATCACACCACCGATCACCAGCGCTGTCGCCACGGTGATCGGGTTGAACAGATATTCATGGATCAGGTCGGCGAACAGCACGCCCAACACCACCGCAGGCATGAACGCCAGAAGCAGGTTGGCGGTGAAACGCCGCGCCGTCGGTTGGCTTTTCAGGCCGAACACTACATCGAAGATCTTGCGCCGAAACTCCCATACCACCGCCAGGATGGCCGCCAACTGGATGATGATGTTGAAGGCCATGGCCCGTTCGCCACCAAAGCCGATCAGGTCTGCCACGATGATCTGGTGACCGGTACTGGAGATCGGCAAAAATTCTGTCAGTCCTTCGACCACGCCCAAGATGATTGCCTGAAAGGCAGTCCAAAAATCCATCGTTCCCCCGGTTGGAGCGCTGCTGCTTGCAAGCCCCTTGTTCTTGATTTGCTTGTGATTGCCGCGTGCGGCGCGGCCTTTTTACAGCGTCAGTTGGGACCAATGCCAGTGCAAAAGTTCACGTGGGCTAAAGGTTTCATCTTGCGCGGCCGAAATCCTAGCAGAGCGGCTTTGCAAAGGCTTGCGCGGCATGCGGCAGTTCAGCCGTTAACTAGCACTTAGCCATTAGTCGGGTTTGGCCAAGCGCCGAAGCATGCTTGGATGCACCTTCATAAAAATAACAATGCGGGAGTGCCGTTCATGAAGAACTTGAGGTCAATGTCGATCAGCCGCCGATTGTGGCTAATACTGCTGGTTGCGGTGGCAATGCTTGTGATCCTCGGCCTGCTGATGCTGCGCCAGATCCATGGCGACCTGTACCATGCCAAGGCGGAGAAAACCCACCATGTGGTGCAGACCGCTGCGGGCGTGCTGGCCTATTACCAAGGCCTGGAGGCGGCCGGCACGCTCAGCCGCGAGGCTGCCCAGCAACAGGCCCTACAGGTGGTGCGCACGCTGCGCTACGACCAGAACGACTACTTCTGGATCAACGACCTGGGGCCGAAAATGATCATGCACCCGGCCAACCCCAAGCTCGATGGCCAGGACCTTTCCGCCATTCGCGACCCTGACGGTTTCGCCGTGTTCAACGAAATGGCGGCCCTCGCCCGCAGCCAGGGCGCTGGCCCGGTCAATTACCGCTGGCCCAAGCCCGGTGCCAGCGAACCGGTGGCCAAGACGTCTTATATTCAGCTGTTCAAGCCATGGGGCTGGATCATCGGCTCTGGCGTGTACATCGATGATGTGCAGAACGAATTCGCCCGCCAGTTGCGCCATGCCTCGCTGGTAGGCCTGGGCATCGCCCTGCTGATGGCTCTGGTGGTCATGCTCATCGCCCGCAGCATCGCCCGCCCGTTGCAGGAGGCGGTACAGGCGATGGGCAACATCGCCAGCGGCGAAAGCGACCTCACCCGGCGCCTGGATACCCATGGCCGAGACGAGATTACCCACCTGGGCGAGCACTTCAATCGTTTCAACGGCAAGTTGCAGCGTGTGGTCGGCCAACTGCAGGGCGCGGCGCACTCATTGGCGCAGTCCGCCGGGCATGTTGGTGACAACGCCGGTGCCGCGCAACAACGCAGCGCACAGCAATCGATGCAGATGGATCAGGTGGCAACCGCGGTCAATGAGGTGACCTACGCGGTGCAGGACGTGGCCAAGACCGCGGAGCAGGCTGCAGGCGAAATGCGCGCGGCTCAGCAGCAGGTGGAGCACGGGCAGCAAGCGATCCATGGCAGCCTGCAGCAGATCGACCGGCTTTCGGCGACGATCGACCAGGCTGTGCAGGTGATCCGTGACCTGGCCGGGCACAGCACGAAAATCGGCGGGGTGCTGGAGGTGATACGCTCCATCGCCGAACAGACCAACCTGCTGGCCCTCAACGCAGCCATCGAAGCGGCCCGCGCCGGCGAGCAGGGCCGTGGCTTCGCGGTGGTGGCCGATGAAGTGCGGCTGCTGGCTCAACGCAGCGCCCAGTCGACGGCAGAGATACACACGATGATCGAGCACCTGCAAGGGCAATCGGACGCCGCGGTCAAGGCCATCGACACCAGCAGCGAAGCTTCGCGCCAGACAGTGGAGCAAGCCCGGGAGGCCGGCTCCAGCCTGGACGCCATCAGCCAGGCGCTGCACAACCTCACCGTGCTCAACGCCACCATTGCCAGCGCCACGTTGCAGCAGTCGCACGTGGTGGAGGAGATCAATCGGAACGTACTGGATACGGCCGGGTTATCGCAGCAGACCGCCGCTGCGGCCCGCCAATCCAGTGAGGCAGGCGTGGCATTGGGGCAATTGAGTGAAGAGCTGGAGCAATTGTTGCGTCAGTTCCGCGTTTAGCGCCGTCACGATCTTGCCAAGCCCCGCGCTAGAGCGGCTAAAGCGCCGACCTGACATTTTTGCCAGTAGACCGGTAACGGCCCGCTGAACACTGTGAAACCTCCTTTGACCTGGAGGTTTCACCATGGATACCCGTTACTTTTGCGGTGCGCTGCTAGTCGCCCTCTCCCCTGCCTGGGCGGACCCGCAACTCATCATCCAACTTGACCCGATGCAAACGCTGCAGCGTATCAACCGCAACTACAACAAGGTGACCGATGCCTGCCGTGAGCCAGATACGCTGGCACCGCGGGGCACTACTACTGCAGCGGCGTAACCTTGCGCATGGTCGACGATGGCAATTTCAATCCTTGGGACTACAGCCCCTACGCCATCAAGACGGGCGCCACATCATTCAGCTGGATCCGCAGGGACTTGAGCACCAACCGCCTCATCCGGCCCGCCGGGTATATCCTGCTTACGCCCATGAACGCGCGGGAGCTGGGCCTGCCGGTCATGGAGAAAGGCTTCGTGTGCATCTATAGCTTCGACGGTTTCACCGGCCCCGAACGCAAATGGTACGGATGCGGCCGTTATGGCGCGCCGCTGCCGGCGAACCACCTGAAAAATTCGGCGACCTCCCCGCCTAACCGCAACGCAGCACTCGCCTACGGCAACTGTGATACGTGAGGTGTCCACAACGCGGAGCAATGGCGCAAAAACTACCGCTACGCACGTAACGACATGAATCGCATCCAGGTGACTCAATGCTCCTGGAATGCCGAGCAGCCGTCGGACTGGAGGGCGATGATCGCTGTTCACGAAAACCCCAAAACCATCGGCACGGACACGTTTGCCCGCAAGGAATTGCTGAACGAGCTATTGCTGAGCAACGTGGAACCGGCGGTACAAAAATCACCCGACGATGGCAGTGCACGCCTGCCCTACATCGACGCGGTGGTCTGGGATGTCAACAGCACCCACGTCGGCAGCACACGGGGCGATGTCAAGACGCCCAAACCCACCAAAGGGCTGGAACCTGCGCGCAGTTTCCAGCGCAAGCTCTATGCCCAGGGCTACGCTGTACCGATCCTGCGCCTGGACTTCAGCAAGCCCCCTGCTCAACGGTTTGCTACCGCGCATGCTGAACGCACACTGGCGTTTGTGGCGCTCTTGACGGTCTGCACTACCGCCCAACCCCTCGTAGTGCTGTTTCCAACCATTGAGGTCATTGATACCCAGTGCCTGGCAACTTTTTTCGACGTTTGATGTTTGCCTGTTATCACCACACCCGCGCTCGGTGCGATCATCCGTCCAGGCATCGATGGGGTAGGCACAATAAACATCGAGTTTCGCCAGAGGCCGTTCGACAAACTGGCGCGGGGTGAAAATAATGCCGTTATTCGCTTTCATCCCTGGGTCTTCATAACCTATTCGATCACTGCGCATCCAGGACACCGACACACCCCCAGAGGCCTGCGAGGCCGGGCTAGGGTTCCACACGTCATAATGGTTCGGCTGCCTTGCGCCCGCCTCATCCCACCGATGCGTCGCGCGCATCATCACGCCTGAGCAGTCCACCGCGGGGTCGTTACCGCAACCGGACGGCGTGTCGTTGTACCAGCGGGTAACTTCCGACACGACAGACTCACAACTAGCAGCCTGCACTGAAATGGTGAACGTTATGAGCGGAATAAATAACACGGGCGCGACGTTGCCTGCCAATATATTCATGACATTGCCTCTGTTCAGTAGTGCAATTGATATAACTGCATGAATGAGGCTTAAGTTATAAAGTCATGGCGACAACTGACAAAACTAATAGTTTTTTGAAGTGGCGGCACTTAATGGCAACATTACCGCTGGCACTGGACGGCGTTCGCGGTACAATCGCGCCCCCCCGATTGTTCCAAGGATCGCCGATGTCCGGCCTCGAACTCATCGCCGCCATCCTAGGCACTGCTGCCGTGTGGCTCACCGTCAAACAGAACGCCTGGTGCTGGCCGGTGGGCCTGGTCATGGTGCTTATTTATGGCTGGTTGTTCTTCGATGTGAAGCTGTACTCGGGGATGCTGCTGCAAGGCGCCTACGCGGTGTTGCAACTGTACGGCTGGTGGCAATGGAAACGCCCGGACCGCGCCGAGGATGCTCGTGTGGTGTCGCACCTGTCCAGGCGAGCGGTATTCACCGGGCTGGCGCTTGGCCTGGTGCTGAGCATTGCCCTGGGCGCAGCCATGGCCTATTGGACCGATGCCGTCCTGCCCTGGCTGGATGCCACGCTGACCGGCTTCAGCCTCGTCGCGCAAGTGTGGATGGCGCAGAAACGCGTGCAATGCTGGCCGCTCTGGGTGGTGGTCGATGTCGTCTATGTCGGCCAGTACCTGCACCAGCAGCTGTACTTCACGGCAGGCTTCTTCGCCTTGCTGACCCTCATCGCCGTGCGTGGCTGGCTGGAGTGGCGCCATGACCCGGCCCTGCGGGCAACCGGGGTGCAGCCATGAAGGTGGTGGTACTGTGCGGCCCCGAGTCCAGCGGCAAAAGCTGGCTAAGCGGCGAAATCCAGGCGCACTTTGGCGGCGTGGTGGTCAGCGAGTACGTGCGGCATTTCATCGACCAGCACTGCCGCGACACCTGCTATGCCGATATCACCCCCATCGCCCGCGGCCAGTTGGCCTGGGAGGACCAGGCCCGGGCGATGGCGCCGCCGTTGCTGATCCTCGATACCCACCTGCTCAGCAATATGCTCTGGAGCCAGGCGTTGTTCCAGGATTGCCCTCCCTGGTTGGAACAGGCTTTGCTTGCACGCCACTACGACCTGCATCTGCTGCTGAGCCCGCAAGGGGTTGGCTGGGTTGCCGATGGCCAGCGCAGCCAGCCCGACCTGGCTGACCGCCAGGCTTTCTTCGATGACAGCCTGCAATGGCTGCAACGGCATCAACAAAGGCTGGAAATCATCGATGGCCACTGGCCCCAGCGTAGCGCTTCAGCATTGCGTGCTGTGCAGAACCTACTGCAGGGCAGCGTGGCGCACTGCCCTACCGAGTGTTAACCCGGCGATACACCTGCCTGGGCCTTGACCCCCGTATTTGCGCACTTCCCCACCGATTGCGGGGGGAGTGTCAAGCGGATGAGACATTGTCGAAAAGCGCGCTGCGGGCAACGTGTATAGCGGGCAAAACGGCAACTGCCGGCAAATCTGTCTCAGCACTGATACAACAACTTCCGGGTTCTCCCAGCTCATTTCTGCAACCCACTGAATTCGAAGCGTTATCCAAAAGCGGCACGGCTCCTGCTCTCCTCCTCGCAACGCTGAACCAGGCCAGCGCACAAAGAAGGAATCGCCGTCGTGAGCACACTGGATAAAGGCATTACCCGCCTCCTGTTGGTCAGTTGCGTGTTAGGGGCAAGCGTGGCGCTGCCGGTCCAGGCAGCCGACGGGATCATCGTCATCACCCGCGATGTGCAACCTCGCATGGCGATCCGTGCGCCACTGGCGCCCGACCCCAACCCAACCACCGCCAATGCCAACCCGTCCGCGTACGTGCTCAAACAGAGCACAGAACTCAGTGACGGCGACTTCGCCAACATCACCAGCGGCACGGGCATCTCTTCGTTGATTACCCAGCAGACCGACAACCTGGGCGGCAACATCAGCAACCAGAACCAGCTACCGAACCTGGCAGCTGGCCGTGGCACAGGCTCCGGCAACGGCATTTCAAACATGGTCAACTCGAGCGTCCAGCGTGGCCTTGCCCCCTTGCAGATCCTGACCGGAGGCAAATGAGATGAGGCAGACGTTGTCTATCCTGGCCACGTTGTTCAGTGTTTCGGCCCTCGCCCAATCTCCCGTTCCCGTACTGAACACTGCCACCATCGACAGTTCTGGCGCGCAATACCAAGGCAACTTCAGCGTGAACCAGGCCGCCGGCGACCGGCAGCAGCAGGCCAATGCCCGGGCTTTTGCGATTGGCCACGGGGCTGATGCAACCACGCAGATTCGCCAGCGCCAGCAATCTTTGGTAGACCCCAATATGGGAGCCACCGCCAGCATCCAGGGCGGCGCCTTCAGCCATGGCAGCGGCGCTCTGGGGGTCAACCAGAGCGCAGGCGCCAGCACCCAGCAGGCCAATGCCCTGCGCATCAGCATCAGTACACAACCGCAAAGCATCGATGACAGCGTCCTGTTGCAGCAGAACGTGGCGCTGATCAACAGCTCCGATCCAACTGATACCTCACCCGGCTATCGCCAGGTCACCACCGGTGACCAGGCATTCACCGGTAGTCGCGGGGTCATCCAGCTGAATCAGAGCGCCGGGGTGGGCAACCAGACGGCAAACACCCTGAGCGTACGGGTCGCGAACTGACCCAAACAGGTGAGAACAACACTTAACCTAAAAGACGGAGAAACACCATGAAACCCTCGATGGCAATCAAGCCTCTGGTTTTCGCAATTGCTGCGGTCATGGCTGTTGCTGCACAAGCGGATCAGAATGATAGACGCGGTGGCCACGGCCACAATAACAACAACAATCACCAGCAAATGGACAGGGCGGTTTATACCAACGCCAGTGCCACAGCTACTGATTCCCAACGGAGCACGGGTAACTCCATCCGCAACGAAGGCACCATCAACGAAGCCGAAATGAGCAGCTCCGGCGCGGGTGCCAGTGGCAACGTCGGCGTCAACGTGGCGGCCGGTAACGGCAACCAGCAGGACAACGCCGCGGCCATTGCCAACACCTCGTCCGATAACGCCGACATCGACAACAGCTTCGTCTTCGGCACCGCCACCGCCTCCGCCGATGTAATTCAGCGCAGCAACAATAACACCGTCAACAACTGGTCGACCCAAAGCTCGGCCGTCATGAGCGGCTCGGCTGATGGCAGCAGCGGCAACATTGGTATCAACGTGGCTGGCGGCGACCTGAACCAGCAGAAAAATACCATGGCAATCGCCAACAATGCCGCAGGCATCGGTAACTCGAGCGCCACCGCTTCGGCCGATCAGAGCGGCCCTGGCCTGGAAGTGAACAACCGTGCCGACCGTACCTATACCGTCGATACGTTGACCTTCACCACCAGCAAGAGCGGGTCCTCCTCGCGCAGCGGCTCTTACGATGCGAGCATCGACAAGAGCTCCAGCTCGAGCTTCAGCGTTGCTGGCTCCAACAGCAGCAGCGCCAGCGGTTCGAAGAGCAGCAGCTCTAGCGGCTCGAGCAGCATGACCGCCAGCGGCTCCAGCAGCAGCAGCGCCAGTGGCACCAACAGCATGGCTGCCAACGGCTCCAACAGCTGGGACGCCAGTGGTTCGGCCAGCCGGGACCACAGCGCTTCGTCCAGCGCTTCGCTCAATGCATCGCTCGATGCAAGCGCCAACGGCAGCTCCTCCTCGTCTGAAACCTTTGGTCGCTTCGAGCGCTCTCGCAGCGCCGAGTTCGACGCCTCGCTCAATGCCTCGCTCGATGCATCTGTCGATACCTCGCACGAGTCGGCCAGCAACTCGTCGTTTGACAAGTCCTACAACTCGTCCTTCGACAAGGCGTATGACTCTTCGTATGACCGTACCCGTGACTCGTCCTACGACAAGTCTCGTGATACCGCCTACGAGAAGGCACATGACTCGGCATGGGAAAAAGCAAGCGCTTCGGCCTACGAGAAAGCTGGCGAAAAAGCGTCGGAATCTTCGGACAGCATCTCGAAGAGCTTCAGCGAGTCTAGCGAGTTTGCACTGAGCAACACCGTGTCGTTCCAAGTGCTGACCCCGACCGGCTGGGCCAACCCTGTGACCAACACCGCTACCCTGAGTGGTTCGGTCAATGGTGGCAGCGGCAACCTGGGCGTCAACGTGGCAGCAGGTGTGGGCAACCAGCAAAGCAACTCGCTGGCCATCTCCAACACCTCGATGTAACAACTGCGGCCTGGAGGCCCCCTTCGGGGGGCCTCTTTCTAACAAGAAAAACAGGGGGCATCGAACATGCGCATGATCGCCTTGGCAATGTTGCTGAGCATGGCCGGTGTAAGCGAAGCAGCCCAGATGCCATTGTCCGTGCTACCGGGTGGCGCGGTGATCTACAAACCCATCCAGAGTATCCGTGAGCGCAAGTTCGCTGACCTGGTACAGCAGAAAACCGACTTTAGTTGCGGTGCAGCCTCACTGGCGACCATCCTGCGCCAGGCCTACTGGCTGGACGTCGACGAACAACACGTCATAGAAGGCATGCTGGCACACGCTGACCAGGACCTGGTCCGCACTCAAGGTTTCTCGATGCTCGACATGAAGCGCTACGTGGAAAGCCTGGGCATGCGTGCTCGCGGCTATCGGGTAGCCCCGGACACCTTGCACAGTATCCGCATTCCGGTGGTCGTGCTGATGGACATCCGCGGCTACAAGCACTTCGTAGTGATGCAGAAAGTCGACAAGGGCTGGGTCTACATCGGCGACCCGGTACTGGGACACAAGCGGTTCAAGATCGATGACTTCATCAAAGGCTGGAACGGCATCATCTTCGCCGTCATCGGCCAAGGGTACGACAAGAGCAACATCTTGCTCGATCCGCCGCTGCCGCTGAGCGCCAAGAACCGTGTCAGCAACTTCACCCCGGTGCAAGACGCCGAGCTGATGGACTTCGGCTTCATCCAAAGCGACTTCTTCTAACGACAATGGGCAAGACGCTCCGGGAGCAACCCATGAAGACCTCAATCTGGCTGGCCGTCACTTGCATGGCCGCCAGCCTTGCGACACAGGCAGAAACGTTCAAACCGATCGAGTTGAAGGACCAGGAACTGGCCGACCTGCGCGGGCGCTACGTAATGCCGGGGCGCATCGTTAGCTTTGGCATCGTCATGACCAGCACCTGGCAGAACGCCAACGGTGAAGTGATCGGTGCAACCTCCGCGATGCAGATCCAGCAGTCGACCATCAAGCCGCAGTTCTATGTATCGATGATCAATGAAAAAGGCACAGGCAGGCCGCAGTCGGGCAGCTCCGGTACAGGTACCGTCACCGGCGGTGCCGGCCTGAACACCACCGAAGGCGTGACCCAGGTCGTGCGTGCTGCCGGCGATTACAACACCGCCCATAACAATGTCGATATCAACGTCACCAAGGCTAACCAGGCGCCCACCACACAACCCCAAGGGCAGGCCCTGGCCGCTGGCGCTACGCTGGTCGGCGCCAATGGTGCAGGGTCGCTGAGCGTTACCTCCAGTGGCCGCGGCGTGCAGCTGAGCATCATCGCCGGCAACAACCAGGGCAACACCCTGCAGCGCCTGGGGCAAGGCGGCCTCATGCAGAACACTACCCTGCTCGGAAGCAGCAACCGGGTCAGCAACCTGACGTCGCTCAATGTGGTGCTGCGTGACGCGCCCACAGCCGGATCGATGGCCCCCAACCTTGATCAGCTCAAAGGCCTTCGTAATCTCGGATACTGATCTACGCTCAGTCTCATCGTATGTAGTCAGAAGGGACGGCTAACCCATGCACCGTTTGTTGACGTTCAGAGCTATCGTTTGTTTGACAACCTTGGCCCCGGCCACTCTGCTACAGGCGGCAACCGACCCACAGGTCGAAATCCTCAAACAGGAACTGATGGCGCTCAAAGAGCGCTACGAAGCCCAACAGAACGCACTGATGGTACTCGAGCAACGCCTGCGCCAGGTGGAGCAAGCACCGCAAGCGCCAGCGCCCAAGCGCCTGACAAAGTCCCCTGCAGAGGGCGTCAAGGGCGGGCAAACCGTGGCATCGGGCGCACCGGGGACCACCGGCAGCTCCTATGGCCAATCGCTGCAGGACGATTCGGAACCTGCGCAAAGTGTCTCCAACCTGTATGACGAAGCCAGTGGCTTCTTTGGCGGCGGCAAGTTCAGTGTCGAAACCGGCCTGACCTACACCCACTACGACACACGCGCCTTGACCCTCAACGGCTTCCTCGCCCTCGATTCGATCTTCCTCGGCAACATCAACATCGACCGTATCAAGGCAGACAACTGGACGCTGGACCTGACGGCCCGCTACAACGTCGATCAGCGTTGGCAGTTCGACATCAACGTTCCCATCGTCTACCGCGAATCCACCTACTCTTCCGGCGGCGCAGGTGGGGCTGCCGGTGTCAGCTCCGATGGTACCGTTACCCGCGACCCGGCCCTTGGCGACATCAACGTCGGCGTGGCCTACAAGTTCCTGGATGAGTCGGAGAACTGGCCCGACGCAGTGGCCACCTTGCGCATCAAGGCGCCCACAGGCGACGACCCCTACGGCATCAAACTCATCCCGGTTGCCGGCAATGACAACCTGGCTGTCCCGGAGGACCTGCCAACCGGCAACGGCGTCTGGGCGATCACGCCCGGCATCTCGCTGGTCAAGACCTTCGACCCGGCCGTGTTGTTCGCCAGCCTGTCGTACACCTACAACATGGAGGACTCGTTCAGCGACATCAGCCCCACCGTCAACACCAAGGTGCCTGGCGACGTGAAACTCGGGGATTCCTGGCAGATCGGCGGGGGCATCGCGTTCGCCTTGAACGAGAAGATGAGCATGTCGTTCTCGGTCACCGATCAGTTTTCCAGGAAAAGCAAGATCAAGCCTGACGGCGGTGACTGGCAGTCGATCACCAACAGCGACTACAACGCGGCGAACTTCAACATCGGCATGACCTTCGCGGCCTCCAACAACCTGACCATCGTCCCGAACCTTGCCATCGGCCTGACCGACGACGCCCCGGACTTTTCCTTCAGCCTGAAATTCCCGTACTACTTCTGACGCCATTGATGACCGGGCTCACAGCGGGCCCGGCCTTTGGTTACCAACCTTGTAATACGCCGCTTTCATGCCCCCGCCCTGCTATGATTGCTCACATATTTGTGACGTTTTAACGGCAATCAAGGAAAGTTTTCGTGAAAAACCTGCACGGCCATCCGCATACCCGGCTCGTAGCCCTCGCGACCCTGGTACTGGTGATCCCCCTGGCTGTGCGGACCCTGTTGGGGTGGTCCAACCCGCTGGGTTATCTTTCGGACCTTGCCTTGGGCAGCCTGCTGGTGCTGCTGTTGCACCGCAGGCCCGGGTGGTTGGCAGCACCGGTGTTGCTGGCGTGGGCTGCATCATGGATCGCTTCGGCGGAGCTGGTCAGCGCGGTGGGCCGGCTGCCAACAAGTGCCGACCTGAGCTACCTGTTCGATACACAATTCATGGAAAACTCCACCGCCGGTGGCCTTGCCCATGCCTGGCTACCCTGGGTCATGGGCGCCGGCCTGCTGGTTTGGGCGCACACTGCCTGGCGCAACCGCGCAAGGCCTGGCGCACCGCTGGGGTTCAAGGCGCTGGCCATCCCGTTGGCGTTGTTTGGTGTGCACTGGGGCGCTCAGCATCTGCTACCGTCCGACGCCGAGCAGTGGCGCCAGTACAACCTTGCCCACCAGCTCATGTCCGGTGGCGTCGGTACGCTGCAGCGCGAGGCACTGAGCTGGGCCGGGCAAACGCGACCAATCACCCCCCTGCCCAGTGCCGGCCTGACCCAGTCCGACCTGCACGGCCAGAAGCTGCCAAGCGGGCGTGCCCGTAACCTGCTGGTGATCACCCTCGAAGGCATCCCGGGGGCCTACGTGCAGCCCAACCGTCAGGCTCTGCACAGCCGTTTCGATGAAAACCTGATGCCCAACCTCAGCCGCTGGGCCGAGCGTGGGATGAACACGCCAGACTACGTATTGCACACCCACCAGACCATTCGTGGCCTGTATGCGATGCTTTGCGGCGACTACGACAAGCTGGCCAACGGTACCCCGAAGGGGATGGAACTGCTCACCCAGCACCAGCGTAACCAGGCTTGCCTGCCAGCCCAGCTACGCCAGGCCGGCTTCACCACGCATTACCTGCAAGGCGCTGGCCTGCGCTTCATGGCCAAAGACCGCATCATGCCGCACATCGGTTTCGACTCGGTGCACGGCCAGGAGTGGTTCAGCAACGAGAACTACCTGCAATTCCCCTGGGGCAAGGACGACCGCGCGTTCTTCGAGGGTGCGCTGGACTACGTTGGCCAGCTCAGGCAACAAGACCGTCCCTGGATGCTCACCCTGCTGACCGTGGGTACCCACCAACCCTATTCGGCGCCCGCTGAGTACCTGAAGCGCCATGACACAGCCAAGCAGGCCGCGGTGGCTTATCTGGATGACGCAGTCGGTGCCTTCCTCGACAACCTCGAACACCAGGGCGTGCTCGAAGACACCCTGGTGGTAGTCACCTCGGACGAGTCCCACGGTATCGACGGGGTGCGGCTTGCCTCCGCTTGGGGCTTCAACCTGACATTGGCCCCGGAGCAGGCGCAGCTGCCTCACATCAAACAGGGCACCTATGGGCATATCGACCTGGCGACGTCCTTGCTCGACTATTTCGCCTTGCCAATACCCGCCGCCCTGGGCGGCCGCTCGCTTTATCGCGATTACGATACTGGCCGCGAGATGATTTCCTACACCAACGCGATGTTGCGCTACCACGATGGCCAGGGCGTGTTCACCGAATGCGACTTCCAGCAGCGCTGCCGCCGCTACGCCAGCGAGGGCTTCATCGCCGAGAAGGCCAAATACCTCGGCGCTGGCGACAGCCGACTCGGCGCTCAGCTCGGCGCCCTCGTCGGCGTGCTCGATCAGTCCTTGCTGCAAACGCCGCTCAACCTGCGCTATCAGTTCGGTGGGCCCTCGCCCATCCAGCTGCAGGCGCGAATTCATGATGACTGGGCCGATAACCTGATTGGCGCCCAGTACCTGGAGATGCCGGGGGGGTCACGCACGCGGGTGAAGGTCAAGGTACGCGCACTCGACCCACGGCATGCGGCCTACATTCGGCTCAAGGCCAAGGAACGGGAACAAGATGTGCCGCTGGGCCTGCCCGAGGAAATTCGCGTGACTGCCGCTGAACCGCTGGAGATGGAGTTCGGCTTCGACAACCCCACGCAGCGCAAGGCGTTTTCGTTCCACCTGCTGGGGTACGGTGCAGGGGAAGTCGAAGTCAGCGATTTCAGCGTGATCACGGCGCTGCCAGGGGAAGATGAAACGGTCGAAGAAGGTCCCGACGCGCATATCGCTCAGTCGAGCTGATTGGCTCTGGGTCGCAGCCGGCTCCGGGGTCAGGCGCCGCTGGGAAAGGTTCAGCGAATCTGATGCTTGTGCAACAGGCGGTAGAACGTAGGCCGCGATATCCCGAGCACCTTCGCGGCAAAGCTCAAGTTGTTGCTGTGCCTGTTGAGCACATCACACAACGCCTGACGTTCTGCCCGATGCTTGTAGTCTTCCAGGGTACCCAACGGCAGGTCTTCCTGTTCCACCACATGCAGGCCAAGGTCTTGGGGCTCGATCTGGCGCCCTTCTGCCAGCACCAGGCCGCGACGCACCCGGTTGGCCAGCTCCCGTACATTGCCCGGCCAATGATGGCGGCCCATCGCAGCCAACGCGTGATCACTGAATGTGCGGGGCCTGCGGCCTGTTTCCAGGCTGTAGAAATGAGAAAAATGGTTGGCCAGCATCGAAAGGTCACCATGCCGGTCTCGCAACGGCGCGGTCACCACCTGCAGGACATTGAGCCGGTAGTACAGGTCCTCGCGAAAGCGGCCTTGTTCGATGGCACGCTCCAGGTCCACGTGCGTGGCCGCGAGCACCCGCACATCGACCGGTATCGGCTGGCTTCCACCTACCCGCTCGATATGCTTTTCCTGCAGAAACCGCAGCAGATTGGCCTGTAACTCCAACGGCAGGTCACCAATTTCGTCGAGAAACAAGGTGCCACCATGGGCCGCTTCGATACGCCCGACCTTACGCTGATGGGCGCCGGTAAAAGCGCCTTTCTCATGCCCGAACAGCTCCGACTGGATCAGGTGCTCGGGTATCGCACCGCAATTGATGGCGATGAACGGCATGTCGCAGCGCTGCGACTGGCGATGCAGGGTGCGCGCGACCAGTTCCTTGCCTGTACCGCTTTCCCCGCGAATCAGCACGGGTGATTCGGTGGGTGCCAGCTTGCCCAGCAGTTTGCGCAATTCGAGAATCGGCCGGCTGTCGCCGAGCAACTCGTCCTTGAGCCCATCGATCGGCACCGCCCCCTTGCCGCGCAAGCGCGCCATGCCGAACGCGCGGCCCAAGGTCACCAGCACCCGTGAGACATCGAACGGCAAGGTATGGAAGTCGAAGAACCATTCGCAGACGAAGTCACCCACGTTCTGCATTCGCAGCTGGTCGGCGTTGAGTACCGCGATCCATTCGGTGTTGCTGCGTTTGATCATGTCCTTGACCGCATCGGGGTGTCGCAAATGCGAATCCTGCAAGCGCAACAGGCCGATATCGCACCGGTGCTCCAGCGCCAGGTCAAGGCTACAACTGTGCACATCCCAGCCGGCGCTCTCAAGGCCTGGCAGCAAGCGGTGGCAATCGTCGCAGGGGTCGACGATGAGCAAGCGACGAAGGGATGCGGTTTCGTGCATGACCGTTCCTTGGCGCCAGATTATGGTTTTTTACGAGAAAACAGTAAGTTGCGGCGCCCATTTAACAGTAGCAACGAACTTGACGCTGCCCACTACCGTCTGTCCGCCCATTTCCGACGGTTTTTGCGCGCTCGGGAATTTTTCATAATAAACGGCGTCACAGGCGGCGCAGGAAACAAAAACGTGTGGGCCGTAAAAAATTTACAGCCACCGTGTGACTCCACCCCTAACTTGGAGCATCAGTACAAGTAACCCCGCGCTGCGAATCGCCACTCGCTGAAGCGATGATGCAGTTAAGCGGACTTGAATTTCGATGTTTGGGACCATAGAGAGACCGAACCATGAATGCCCCGCTCCGTGTCAACGAAGCACTGCTGATCGCCGACCACGCCTTCGAACCCTTCCAGTGCGTCGCCTGGGATGCACCCAATGGTACTGGTGAGCTGAGCCTGGCAGTGATCGACCGGACCAGCACCCGTATCGGCAGCAAGCAAGTGTCTTCGCGCATCTATTCCGACCCGGCCCAGTGGGCCAGCCTCATCGAGGAAGTGCGCGCCGAACTGTGCCAGAAAGGTTATGCCCTGCAACCCTGGTCGATGCCGAAGTAATATCAGCGTTCGCCTGCAAGTGCGTGCTTGGCACGCACTTGGGCAACTTTTCCAGTGCCAGTCAGGCAACTTTTATAACTGCGACAAAGTGTCACCCCTTCCTCGCACAGTGCATCACTGTTTGAGCCTGAAGTGCTCGATATGCTGATAGTCCGCTTGTAATTGCGTGGCCATCTGCCGTGCTCGCCCCAGACGAACTGGCGCCATTTCCATGTCGACCAACAGTGTGGCGCAGGGCATCGGCTGTAGATCGTTCGAGCGCTGCAGACGGCCATCGGTGAATACCAGGCAGCGCTGCTGCTCTTGCGGATGGGCTTTTTGCCGTGCGTGCAACCAACGTCTGCCCTGCTCCAGGGCTGCAACCAACGGCGTACCGCCGCCAGCACCCAGCGCGTTCAACCAAGGTTGCAGGGACGCTGAGGCCTTCAGGCCATGGCGCTGCCACTGCGGTGCCCCGCCACTGGCTGTGAGCAAGGCTAGCCGGGCGCGCTGGCGATAAGCCTGATCGAACAGCTCTGCCAGCAGCCCTTTACTCTGGGCCAGCGCCTGATGCCGGCGGGTCGAGGCCGACGCATCGACGATCACCACCCACAGTTCGGCAGCACGGCCTTGGCGCTGTTGCCAGCAAAGGTCCTCGGGCAGGCGTGGGCGCCCCTTGAGCAACGTCGAAAGCCAGGCAACCCGGCCTTTCCCCGCCGCCCGCACGCGCCCACGGCTGGCTCCATTGTGTTTTCCAATCCGGGGCAAGGCATCCGCCACCTTGGTGCCTGACGGGCGGATGCTCAGGGCTTTTTTGCCCAGTTCGGTACCTCGCGCCGGGCGCCGCTGGCCACGGGCTGCGCAGGCAGCGCGCCCCAGTCACCCTGCCCGCCTTGGCTATCCCCATCGCGCCCACCTGCCTGTGGGGGCTCGGAGGGAGGAGCAACCTCAGGCGGTACTTTGCGTCGATGGCGCAACGCAAATTCTGCTACTGCTTGGATATCGATCTCTTCGATCGCCCCCGCGCCGCGCCAGGCACAGTGGGCGCGGGCGGCACGTAGCCACACCAGGTCGGCTCGCATGCCATCGACCCCTGCGGCGAAGCAACGCTCGGTAATCCAACCCAAGGCGCGGTCGTCCAGCGCGATCGCAGCAAGGCCTTGGCGCGCCACCTGGCAGCGCTCCCGCAATTGCGCCTGGGCAGCGGCCCACTGTTCACAGAACGCCAGCGGGTCGCTGTCGAATGCCAAGCGGCGACGAATGATCTGCTGGCGCGCTTGCGGCTCTGGCAGCCCGTCCAGCACCACGTTCAGGCCAAAGCGGTCAAGCAACTGCGGACGCAACTCGCCTTCTTCTGGATTCATGGTGCCGATCAGAACGAAACGGGCACTGTGGCGGTGGGAAATACCGTCACGTTCTATACGGTTGGTGCCGCTGGCAGCCACATCGAGCAGAAGATCGACCAAAGTGTCGGGTAGCAGGTTGACCTCATCGACGTACAGCACGCCGCCATCGGCCTGGGCCAGCACCCCGGGCGAAAATTGCGCCTTGCCCTGCCCCAGTGCCGCATCGAGGTCGAGCGTGCCGACCAGCCGTTCTTCGCTGGCGCCCAGTGGCAGGGTGACGAACGGCCCCTCACCGAGCAGGTCGGCCAAGCCGCGGGCCAGGGTACTTTTGGCCATGCCACGCGGGCCCTCGATCAGCACACCGCCGATCTTCGGGTCGATTGCGGTCAGGCACAGCGCCAGCTTCAGGTCGTCTGCACCGACCACCGCCGCCAAGGGAAATTGTACGGGCTCATTCATTTCAAGCTTGCTCCTCGCCGTCGAGCAACTGCTCCTCGAGGGCTTCGCGGTAGTCACCAGGTGCTTCCCAGAGCCCGCGCTGCTGGGCCTCCAGCAAACGCTCGGTGAGGTCTCGCAAGGCCTCGGGGTTATGCTCACGCATGAAGTCGCGGGTCGCCGGGTCGAGCACATAGGCATCGGCCAGCGACTGATAATGATGGTCATCGATCAGGTGCGTGGTGGCATCGAAGGCGAACAGGTTGTCGACCGTCGCCGCCAGCTCGAAGGCGCCCTTGTAGCCATGGCGCTTGGCCCCGTCGATCCATTTGGGGTTGAGGGCACGGGCGCGAATGACCCTGTTCAGTTCCTCTTTGAGGGTACGGATGCGCGGCCGGTCGAGCTGGCTGTGGTCGCCGTGGTAACTGGCCACCCCCGCAGCGGACAAGGTTTCCGACGCCGCCAGCATGCCACCTTGGAACTGGTAATAGTCGTTGGAATCGAGCAGGTCATGCTCATGGTTGTCCTGGTTCTGCAGCACCGCCTGGACCTGGCCCAGCCGCCTGGCGAACTGGGCACGCGCCGGGGTTCCTTCGTCACTGCCACCGTACGCGTAGCCGCCATGGTTGAGGTACACCTCGGCCAGATCCTCCCGGCTATGCCAGAGGCGGCCATCGATTGCATTCTGCACCCCGGCCCCGTAGGCGCCGGGCTTGGCGCCGAATACCCGCCAACCGGCCTGGCGTGCAGCCTGTTCGGCCTCAACGCCCTCGGCCTGCAATGCCGCGCGCTCGGCACGCACCCGCGCCGCCAGGGGGTTGAGGTCTTGCGGTTCGTCCAGTGCGGCTACCGCCTGCACCGCCGCATCGAACAGGCGGATCAGGTTGCCGAAGGCGTCGCGGAAGAACCCCGAGACGCGCAAGGTCACATCCACCCGAGGGCGATCGAGCAGGCTCAACGGCAGGATCTCGAAATCATCGACACGCTGGCTACCGCTGGCCCACACCGGGCGCACGCCCATCAGCGCCATGGCCTGGGCAATGTCGTCACCGCCGGTGCGCATGGTCGCCGTGCCCCATACCGAAAGCCCAAGCTGGCGCAGGTGGTCGCCGTGGTCCTGCAAATGCCGTTCGAGGATCAGATTCGCTGAGGCGAAACCCAGGCGCCAGGCAGTGGTGGTAGGCAGGTTGCGTATGTCCACGGTGTAGAAGTTACGCCCCGTGGGCAGCACATCCAGGCGGCCGCGGCTAGGGGCTCCGCTGGGGCCCGCAGGCACGAAGCGCCCCGCCAAGGCGGCGAGCAGGCCATTGATCTCGGCCGCCCCGCAGGCGTCCAGGTCTGGAGCTACCTGCCCCTGTAATGCCTGTACCACCTGATGGACCGGCTGCCACTGCGCCTCGTCGGGCAATTGCAGCGTACCGCCCAAAGCGTGCTCGATCACCTGCAGTGCCAGCAGTTCAAGGCGTTCCCGGGTGTCGCCACAGGTACGCCACAGCGCGTCGCTCACCCCCTGCAATAGCGCCGGACGCGGCCCTGCCCAGTTTTGCCCAAGGTCACAGTCCAACGGGTCGAAGCCCAGCGCCAAAGCCTTGGCGAGTGTACGCAGCAAACTGGCGTTACCACCCCGACCATCACCGCGCTCGACGCGCAGCAAAGCCAGCAGGGTGTCGATCCGCAGCCGTGCTTGCGGCGACTGGCCGAACACGTGCAAGCCATCACGGATCTGTGACTCCTTGAGGTCGCACAGGTAGGTATCCAGGCGTGGCAGCCACACGGCAGCGTCGTCCAGTTGCCCTTCCAGTTGCAGCTCACGGTCGATGTGGTTGGCCTTGACCAGCTCCAGAATATCGCGCTGCAGTTCACGGGCGCGGCGTGGGTCGAGCATCTGCGCTTCGTAGAACTCGTCTGCCAGCTGTTCAAGGTGGCGCAACGGGCCGTAGGTTTCGGCTCGGGTCAACGGTGGCATCAGGTGGTCGATGATCACAGCCTGCGTGCGACGCTTGGCCTGAGCGCCCTCGCCCGGATCGTTGACGATAAACGGGTAGATGTTCGGCAGCGGGCCAAGCAGTGCATCCGGCCAGCACTGATCGGACAGGCCGACACCTTTGCCGGGCAGCCACTCCAGATTGCCATGTTTGCCCACATGGATGACCGCATCGGCGGCGAAGGCGTGGCGCAGCCAGAAATGGAATGCCAGGTAGCCATGCGGCGGAACCAGATCCGGGTCGTGGTAAACGGCACTGGGGTCGACCTGGTAACCGCGGGCCGGCTGGATGCCGACGAACGTCAGGCCATAGCGCAGCCCGGCCACCATCAGGCGACCGCTGCGGTACATCGGGTCTTGCTCGGGCGCCCCCCAGCGTTCCAGCACGGCCTGGCGGTTGGCTTCGGGCAGGCGCTCGAAAGCAGCCTGATAATCCGCCAGGCTCAGGCTCTGGGTGCAGGGGCGCTGGTCGAGGTGATCGAGGTCGTTGGTGACGCCGCCGAGCAACTGGTGAATCAGTTGCGTGCCGCTGTCTGGCAGTTCGCCCAGCGGGTAGCCTTCAGCCTGCAGCGCCTTGAGAATGTTGAGCGCCGCTGCGGGGGTATCGAGGCCAACGCCATTTCCGATGCGCCCGTCTCGGGTCGGGTAGTTGGCCAGCACCAGCGCAACGCGCTTTTGCCCATTGGGCAGGCGCGCCAGCGCCACCCAGCGCCTGGCCAGTTCAGCGACAAAATCCATACGCTCTGGATGGGCGCGGTAGCACACCACATCAGACTGGCTGCGCTCACTGCGCCAGGCCATGTCCTTGAAGCTCACCGGCCGCGTGATGATGCGCCCGTCCAGCTCGGGCAAGGCAATGTGCATGGCCAGGTCGCGAGCGCCCAGGCCCTGCTCGCTGGCTTCCCAACCGGGTTGGTTGTCCTGCGCGCAGATCGCCTGCAGCACCGCAATGTCACGGCGAAACGGCCGCAGGTTGGGACGCTCCGGGCTGGACATGGCAAAGCCCGTGGTATTGATCAGGACCTCGGCCCCCACTTCGTCCAGCCAGTTCTCGACCTGCTCCAGGCAGGCGCTTTCCTTGAGGCTGGCAACGGCGATCGGCAACGGATTGAGGCCCGCCGCCTGCAGGCGCTGGCAAAACACGTCGATGAACGCGGTATTGGCGGCCTGCAGGTGCGAGCGGTAGAACAGCAGTGGTGCTACCGGGTGCTCCGGGTGCCACTGGCCGAACCAGTCCTTGAGCGTCGCAGTGGGGGTGCCGGGGTGATACACCGACGTGCGTGGCAACGGTTGCGGTGCATCCCAGCTGTAATCGCGGCCCAGCCACTGGCTGGCCAGGTATTTGAACAGGTTGATGGCATTGGCCTTGCCCCCTTGGCGCAGGTAATGCCAAAGGTGCTCGGCTGGCTCCCCGGTGATGCTGCCCAGCCCGGTCAACTCCGGGTCGGGGCGGTCGTCACCGGGCACCAGGATCAACTGCACCCCGCGCGAAGCCAGTTCGACCAGCTGTTGCACACCATAGCGCCAGTAGCCCACGCCACCGTGCAACGACACCAGGATCACCTTGGCGTGGCGCAGCACCTGGTCGACATAAAGGTCGACGGAGGCATGGTTCTGCACCTGCATGGGGTTGGCCAGGCGCAGGCTGGGGTAGTCGTCCGGCAGTTGCTCGGCGGTTTCAGCGAGCAATGCCAAGTGCGAGTCGCCGCTGCAGAGAATCACCAGCTCGGCGGGTGTCTGGCCGAAGTCGGCGATGCTGTCGTCCGGCACGAAACCGCCGGGCTGGGTCCGCAGCAAGTGCATGGGTCAGGCGCCCAGTGCCTGGCGCAGACGAGCTTCCAGCTGTGCGGCGTCAAGGTCTTGGCCGATCAGCACGAGGCGGGTGACGCGCGGCTCATCGGCACGCCAGGCGCGGTCGAAGTGCTTGTCGAAACGGGTACCTACGCCCTGCACCAGCAGGCGCATGGGCTTGCCAGGAATGGCTGCGAAGCCTTTGGCACGGAGGATGCCGAATTCCACCACCAGTTGGGTCAGGGCGTCGAGCAGCAGCGCTTCGTCGGCCTCTGGCAGGTCGATGGAGATGGAGTCGAAGGCATCATGGTCGTGGTCGTCGTGGTCTTCGCCGTCGTGATGCGAATCATGGTGGGTGCGGCGGCCATCGATGTGCGCTTCGGACTCTGCGCCGACGCCCAGCAGCACGTTCAGCGGCAGGCGGCCGCTGCTGGCCTCGACTACCTTGACCGCGGGCGGCAATTCATCGGCCACTTCAGCGCGGACTTTCGCCAGGCCTTCGGCGTCGATCAGGTCGGCTTTGTTCAGTACCACCAGATCGGCACTGGCCAGTTGATCGGCGAACAGTTCGTGCAGCGGCGACTCGTGGTCCAGGTTGGGGTCGAGCTTGCGTTGGGCGTCGACCTGGTCTGGGTAGGCGGCGAAGGTACCGGCGGCGACAGCCGGGCTGTCGACCACGGTAATCACCGCGTCGACGGTGCAGGCGTTGCGGATTTCGGGCCACTGGAAGGCTTGCACAAGGGGCTTTGGCAGTGCCAGACCGCTGGTTTCGATGAGGATATGGTCGAGGTCGCCACGGCGCGCCACCAGTTCACGCATGACCGGGAAGAATTCTTCCTGAACGGTGCAGCAGAGGCAGCCGTTGGCCAGTTCGTAGACGCGGCCGCTGGCTTCTTCTTCGGTGCAGCCGATGCTGCATTGTTTGAGGATTTCGCCGTCGATGCCGAGTTCGCCGAACTCGTTGACGATGACTGCGATGCGGCGGCCTTGGGCGTTGTCGAGCATGTGCCGGAGCAAGGTGGTCTTGCCCGAGCCGAGGAAGCCGGTGACGATGGTGACGGGGAGCTTGGCCAGTGTTTTCATGTCGCGTTGCCCTTGGCAGGATGGCGCGGGCATGCGGGACGAAAGCCGCGGTCGGACCGGCCGGGCTCGTTCGCCACCGGATCACCCCGCCCGGTTGATAGTCGAAAACGTTGCGAGGCAGGTCTCCTGGCTTGCACCGTTGCGGCCCTTTCGATCAAGGGGCTGGCGGGATGACGCCTTCCCGCGCTCAGGCGCAGTGGCTGTGTCGATCCGTTACCGGTGCTTACAGTTGCGGGGGCAGCCGCGGCTTGTACCGCGTTCCCGTCTTAGCTTCGGCCTGGCCGAAGAACCTCGAAGCGGCAAGGCTACGCGGGGGGTGGCAGGTGGTCAACTGTTGACGCGCCCGTCCCCCCCCTACGCAATGAACCAAGCCCAAGCCCAAGCCCTGCCCCTGCCCCTGCTCTTGCTCTTGCTCTTGCTCTTGCTCTTGCTCTTGCTCTTGCTCTTGCTCTTGCTCTTGCTCTTGCTCTTGCTCTTGCTCTTGCTCTTGATTTTCTAGCGCGCAAGTGCAGGCACCGCAGATTGCGACTTCAGGAGGCCGAGCGCAGGTCTTGCGGAGGGAGGTGACGGGCATGGATGCCCGTCAAGCGCTTCGGCCCATGGATGGGCCGTGAGCGCGGTCCTCCCGGGAGCAAGGCCGGAGCGAGGGAACCCCGAAGCGCAGCGTAGGGGCCGGATGATAGGAGCCAGCCTTTTTTGGTTACTTTTTGGGGCGTTTGCCAAAAAGTGACCCGCCGTAAGGGCGGAAAGGTGAGTGAGCGTCGCCATAGCAAATGGATATGCCCAGATGAATCAAAACCCCAGCATGAGCTTGTGGCTTGTGGCTTGCGGCTTGCGGCTTGCGGCTTGCGGCTTTCAGCTAGCGTGAATATCCATTTGCCGGGGCGGCGCTGAATCACCTTTCCGCCCTTACGGCGGGTCCCTTTTTGTCTTGGCAAAAAGGAACCAAAAAACCGCCCGCTCCCATCATCCGGCCCCTACGCTTCGCTTCGGGGTTCCCTCACTCCGGCCTTGCTCCCGGGAAGACCGCGCTCACGGCCCATCCATGGGCCGAAGCGCTTGACGGGCATCCATGCCCGTCACCTCCCTCCGCAAGACCTCCGTTCGGCCTCCTGAAGTCGCAATCTGCAGCGTCTGATCTATCGCGCACTGAAAAGCAAAGGCAAGAGCAAAAGCAAGGCAACGGCAACGGCAACGGCAACGGCAACGGCAACGGCAACGGCAGGGAAATCGTGGCATGCGATTAGGGCTGCGATTGACGCAAACCCTGCCCCGTGCTCTCCTTGCACCTTACGTTCAGGTGCCCCCATCGGGGGTGAAACGGGAAACCGGTGCGTCGCAGGCCCTCGATCAGGGCCGGACAATCCCGGTGCTGCCCCCGCAACGGTAAGCGAGCGAAGCGTCTAGACCACTGTGCCACGCCATCCGGCATGGGAAGGTGACGCTTTACCAGGAGCCCTGCTCCTCCTCGCAAGCCCGGAGACCGGCCTGGCGTTCATGAACACCCCGCGGTGGGCGGGCGCTGTCGCATTTCTCTGGGCCACCCAAGCCCGGGGCTGCCGCGCTTGCCTGTTGCTCAATAAGCACAATGCCCCACAAAGCAGAGGAACGCGTCATGCCCGTCACCAGCGCCAAACACGGTATCGCCACCCCCGTCACCCTCAGCCAGCGCGTGGTCATCGCCACCGCTGCCAGCCTGTTGGGCCTGTGCCTGATCTACTTTGCCGGCTTCTCACACATCGAGGCGGTACACAACGCCGCCCACGACACCCGCCACAGCGCCGCATTCCCTTGCCACTGAGACCGCCCCATGATCAAGCGCATCGCCCGCACCGCAGGCTTCAGCGGCCTGCTCGCAGCCCTGTTGTTGACCCTGCTGCAAAGCTTCTGGGTCGCACCGCTGATTCTTGAGGCAGAAACCTATGAATCGGCAGCCCCCGCCGCCGAACACCACCACGATAGCCAGGCAACCGCCGGGCATGAACACGCCGCGGCGCACGAACACAGCGCAGAGGCGTGGTCACCAGAGGATGGCTGGCAACGCATCCTCTCCACCACCGGAGGCAACCTGGTCGTAGCCGTCGGCTTTGCCTTGATCCTTGCCGCGCTGTACAGCCTGCGCGAACCCAACCGCGTCACCACCGGCGCATTGTGGGGCTTGGCCGGCTTCGCCGTGTTCTGCCTGGCACCCACCTTGGGCCTGCCGCCAGAGCTACCAGGCACCGCCGCGGCCGACCTCGGCCAGCGCCAGAGCTGGTGGATTGGCACGGCCGCCGCAACCGCATTGGGGCTTGCTTTGCTGGTGTTCCCGCGTCATTGGCTGCTCAAGGCCTGCGGCGCCGTGTTGCTGGTAGTCCCGCACGTGATCGGTGCTCCGCAACCCGACGTTCACCGAAGCCTGGCCCCAGAAGCGCTGGAAACCCAATTCAAGATCGCGTCGTGGGTAACCAACGCTGCCTTCTGGTTGGCCCTGGGCCTGCTCAGCGCCTGGTTGTACCGCCGCTCCAGCCAGGCCTGATGGCAAGCCAATGCACACTGCCGGCGCTCTACGCCGGCTTTGGTTGCCGCCGGGGCTGCCCGGTGGAGGCCCTCGACGAACTGCTACACCAGGCACTGCATAGCCACGGGCTGACGCTGGCGGCGCTGCGAGGCATCGCCAGCATCACAGCGAAAGCGGACGAACCCGGCCTGCGACAACTCGCCGAACGTCACGACCTGCCCCTTTTGGTGTTCGCACCCTCGCAACTGCAGGCATACGAGCCGCAACTGAGCCACCGCTCTGCGGTAGCATTCGCCCACAGCGGTTGCTGGGGCGTGGCGGAGAGCGCAGCCCTGGCCCTGGCCGATCATGAATGTGGCAACGCCGCGCTCGTGGTCACGCGGCAAACCCTTGGCGGCGCTACCCTCGCCCTCGCCAGCGGCGGATAATTGTTTCACCATTCACCTGCAAGGATTTTCCATGACGGTCTACTTCATCGGCGCCGGCCCAGGCGACCCGGAATTGATCACGGTCAAAGGGCAGCGCCTGATTCGTCAGTGCCCAGTGATCATCTACGCCGGCTCGCTGGTGCCCGCTGCCGTGCTCGAAGGGCACCAGGCCCAGACCGTGATAAACAGCGCCGAACTGCACCTGGAGCAGATCGTTGCGGCCATGCACGCGGCACATGAACAGGGCCAGGATGTCGCCCGTGTCCACAGCGGCGATCCCAGCTTGTATGGTGCCATCGGCGAACAGATCCGCCACCTGCGCGAGCTGGGCATCGACTACCAGATCATTTCGGGCGTAACCGCTACCGCCGCCAGTGCCGCTTTGCTGGGCTGCGAACTGACCCTGCCTGAGGTGGCACAGACGGTCATCCTGACCCGCTACGGTGACAGCTCGCCCATGCCGGCAGGCGAACAACTGGGCGACCTGGCACGTCATGGCTGCACCTTGGCGATCCACCTCGGCGTGAAACACCTGGCACGAATCGTCGATGAGCTTGTTCCTTATTACGGCGCAGACTGCCCCGTGGCCGTTGTTCACCGGGCCACCTGGCCCGATCAGGACTGGGTACGGGGCACCCTCCACGATATCGTCGAGCAGGTAGCCGCGAAGGGTTTTCGTCGCACCGCGCTGATCCTCGTCGGGCATGTGCTGGGTGATGCGCCGTTCGCCGAATCAGCCCTGTACCGTGCCGGGCATGCGCACCTCTATCGCCAGGGCAGTTGAACATTGCCAAGCCGATCCCCGCCATAGCAGACTCCAGGCTCCATCCCGCGGACCGGAGTCGCCCCCATGCTGGAACTACGTCCCAATTGCGAATGCTGCAACGCCGATCTGCCGGGCGACAGCCCTGACGCGCTGATCTGCTCGTTCGAATGCACATTCTGCAAGCGCTGTGCACAAACCCACTTCCAGGGCCGCTGCCCAAACTGCTCAGGTCAATTGGTCGCACGCCCCACCCGGGTCGGCACCGCCTTGCGCAACAACCCGCCTGCCACAGCGCGCGTGCTCAAGCCCCACGCCCGCTGTGCCTGAGCAACCTGCAGCCCCAAGCATCGTCGAAACATACCCCGGCGATGCTTGTTCTCAGCCGATTTTGTAGGACTTTTCAACAAAGTCGTCCCCCTTACTCAACACATCTATACTCGCCATTACCAAGGAACCGGAATGGACGTATCGTGCTGCGCTGCAGAAAGATCTTGCAGACGTATTCCTGATTAGCCTTAGGAAACGGACCACATTCCGACAGGAGTTAGCCTCATGACAACCGTGCTGATCGTTGACGATCACTCTACCGTTCGATTTGCCCTGCGCATGCTGCTTGAGCGCGAGCGCTTCAAAGTTGTGGGTGAAGTCGACAACGGTAGCGAAGTGGCGCAGGTAGCACGCAACCTGCGCCCCGATGTGGTAGTGCTGGACATCGGGCTTCCCGGCCTCGACGGTATGGAAGTCATCAAACGCCTGCAGCAGCTTGAACACGCCCCCAGGATCATGGTCCTGACCGGGCAGGCCTCGGAACTGTACGTACGCCGCTGCCTGGACGCCGGTATCGGCGCTTTCGTAACCAAAGATGAAGATCTCGATGCCGTCGTCTTTGCCATGAAAGCCCTGGTCAAAGGGTACTCGACCTTCCCGCAGATGTCGGTGAACAGCAACACGCTGGATAGCGAGCAAGGGCGCCTGAGCAGCCTGTCGAATCGGGAGATGGAAGTGCTTCGGCGCCTGGCCCGTGGCGAGAACAACAAGAACATCGGCCATTGCATGAACCTCAGCGCCAAGACCATCAGCACTTACCGTGGGCGCATCATGGACAAGCTCAAGACAGAATCATTGGTAGAAATGGTCGACCTGGCCAAACGCAACAACGTCAACTAGGCGCATGATCGGCATGAGGTGCGTACTGCTGGCACTTTTGCTGGCCATTGGCATGGGTGGCTCGGTGCTCGCCACACCGGCAGAAGTGGAAACGCGGCAGTTGTTGGCGCGTTCTGTCAGCACCGCTTCACCACTGCAACTCGATAGCCAGGACCGCCACTGGTTGCAGCAGCGCAAAGTCCTGCTGCTGGGCAGCTCGCGTCCCGATTACGCACCGTTCGAGATCAATATCAGCCCGACCGACTATGAGGGCTTGAGCGCAGATTATGCCGGGCTCATCTCCGAACTTCTGGGAATACCGGTCGAGGTCAGGCGCTTTCCCAGCCGCCATGCCGCGATCGCAGCCTTGCGCGACGGCAAAATCGATTTGCTGGGCAGCTCCAACGGTTTCGAAGCGGCCGATGCCCAGTTGAGCCTGAGCCAGCCCTATGCAGACGATTTGCCAGTCATCGTGACCCGCGAAGGGCGCACCCTTAAAAACGACATGGACCTGAAAGACCTGCGCCTGGGCATGGTCGATCACTACCTGCCGAGTGAAACGGTCCGTGCGCTCTACCCCAACGCACAGTTGAGCCTCTATCGCTCGACCCTGGCTGGGCTGGCGGCGGTGGAAACGGGCGAGGTGGACGCCTATCTCGGGGATGCCATCAGCACCGACTTTCTGATTGGCAAAAGTTACCAGGGTACGGTGAAGATCGACCATTTCTGCCGTGGGCCAGCGGGCACCTTTTCCTTCGCCCTCGCCGATGACAACCCGCGCCTGCGCCGGCTGATCGACATGGCACTGGCAAGAATCACAGAAAGCGAACGCTTGAACATCCTGCGCCGCTGGACCAGTGGCAACACCAGCCTGTTGCTCGAACGCCATCTGTCAGCACTTACCGATGAGGAACAGGCGTGGATAGAGCAGAACCCCACCGTCAGCGTACTGGTCGACACCGCACTTGCGCCGCTGACCTTCAACGATGCCAAACAGCAACCCAGCGGGATTACCATCGACCTGCTCAAGCAGATCACCCTGCGCACCGGGCTGACATTCAAGCTCATCGAGCGCAACGCCGTGCAGACCATGATCGAGCAAGTGGCACGGGGCGAGGCGCAAATGATCGGGGCGCTGGGCTATGGTGGGCAGCGCCAGACGCAACTGCGCTACACCCGCCCCTATCTGGTCAGCCCGAGAGTTCTGGTCACACGCAGCCAGGCGCCCTGGCCGCCACAGTCACGAACTCTGGAAGGCCAACGTATCGCCCTGCTGCGTGGCTCACCTCTGCGAGCAGAAGTGCAACGCCAGCACCCCAAGGCGGTAGTGGTGGAAGTGAACAACCCGCTGGGCTTGATGGAAGCCGTTGCCAACGGCGATGCTGACGTCGCCTACAGTAGCCATATCAACGCCAAGTACTACATTACCCATGTGTTCAAAGACCAGCTACGCATAGCCACTGTGCTGGGTGATGACCCGGCGACGGCGGCGTTCGCCGTCGCCCCTGGCCAGCCGCAGTTGCAGGCCATTCTCGACAAAGCCCTGTTGAGCATCCCTCCCGAAGAACTCGACCAACTGATCAATCGCTGGCGAATCAGCACGGTGGTCAGCGACAGCCCATGGCGCAACTACCGGACACTGGCATTGCAGGTGCTGGTGCTCTCTGCACTGCTGCTGGCCGGCGTGGTGTTCTGGAACAGTTACCTGCGCAAGCTGATAAATCAGCGTACTGAGGCACAACGCGCGTTACAGGCGCAATTGACCCTGAGCCGCGGCCTGCTCGAACAATTGCGCCAGGCCAAGGACGATGCCGAGCGGGCCAGCCATACCAAAAGCACGTTCCTGGCGACCATGAGCCACGAGATCCGCACCCCGATGAACGCAGTCATCGGCTTGCTCGAGCTCGCGCTGGAAGATAGTCGCAAAGGCCACTGCGATGCTCAGGCCCTGCAGACCGCGCACGATTCGGCCGTGGGCCTGCTGGGTTTGATTGGCGACATCCTGGATATTTCCCGCATCGAATCTGGCCACATGACCCTGCAGCCTGAGGCCACCGACCTGGTCGAACTGGTGCGCAGCACCGTGAGGGTCTTTGATGGCAATGCCCGCGTCAAGGGGCTGAGCCTGCACTGCTCGCTACCAGAAGGGCCCGCCTGGGTGTTGGCAGACGCGCTGAGGATCAAGCAGATTTTCTCCAACCTGTTGAGCAATGCGATCAAATTCACCGACCGCGGGGAGGTTCACGTAAGCCTGGCCCTCGAGCGGCTAACCGCCTGCAACAGCGCGCGCATCCAGTTGTGCGTGCGTGACACCGGGATAGGCATTGGCTCGGCAGACCAGGCGCGCCTGTTCAGCGCCTTTGTCCAGGCTGAGGGCCCACGGGCGCGGCAGGGTGCCGGGCTGGGGCTGGTGATCAGCCGCACGCTTGCCAACCTGATGGGCGGTACCCTTGAGCTGCAAAGCGTCGAAGGCGTAGGCACCAAAGTAGCGGTCGAGCTGCAACTGCCGACGTGCGAAGCACCCGCACCGGTGGAGCCCGCGGCACCTGGCCAAGGCGCTGAAAGCGGGCCTCTGAACATTCTGGTGGTGGATGACTACCCGGCCAACCTGCTGCTGCTGGAGAAGCAGCTCAATACATTGGGCCATCGAGTGACGGTGGCCGAAAATGGCCAAACGGCCCTGGCCCTCTGGCAGGCTGAACGCTTCGACCTGGTCATCACCGACTGCAGCATGCCGATCATGGACGGCCATCAATTGGCACGCAGCATTCGCGCGCAGGAGCACGAACGGGGCCTGCCTGCCTGCACCATCCTTGGGGTCACCGCCAACGCCCAGACCCAAGAGCATGAGCGTTGCCTGGCCAGCGGCATGGACGACTGCCTGTTCAAACCGGTTGGGCTCAGTGCCCTGAAAGCCCATTTGCCGCAAGGCCAGGCCACTTCGACTGCACCACAGCCGAAGGCAAGCAGCCTCAACCTGGACGAGTTGCACCACCTGACGCAGAACGATGATCAGCTTGTCCGGCGCCTGCTTCAACAGCTTACGCAAAGCGCCAGCGAGGACCTCGCCGCGCTGCGCGGCCTGGGTAGTGAAGCGGACGGTGATGCGGTGCGCGCTGTCGTACACCGTATCAAAGGCGGCGCCAAGATGGTCAAGGTGCGCGGCGTGGTCAAGGATTGCGAAGCGATCGAACAAGCCTTGGCGCAGGGCGTGCCCACCGAGGCCCTGTGCCTGCAACTGGAAACCAGCCTGCAAACCCTGCAGCGCGAACTGTCCGACGCGCTCAGTGCAATTGCAACGTCGAATTGATCTGGCTGATTGCATCGACCACGTGGCGCGACCCCTGCTGGATCTCCATGATCACGGTGCCTGCCTCGTTAGCCAGGGCAACCCCTCGTCCCGTGCGAGTCAGGCTCGATTGCATACTGGCCACAGCCGTGAGCGAAAGGTCATGGTTCTGCCGCACCACGTCGACGATCTCCAGGGTCGCCTTGCTGGTCCGGGCCGCCAGGCTGCGCACTTCGTCCGCCACCACGGCGAAACCCCGCCCATGTTCACCGGCACGGGCCGCCTCGATTGCAGCATTCAACGCCAGCAAGTTGGTCTGATCGGCAATGCCGCGAATGGTCAGCACAATCTGCCCGATGACGTCCGATTGCTTGCTGACGGCATCGATGCTGCGCGCCGCGTCGTTGAGCTCCGCAGAAATCTGCTCGATCACTTGCACGGTTTGCTGTACCACCTCGGTACCCTTGCGCGCGCACGCGTCAGTCTGCACGGAACTGGCATGGGCCGCCTCAGCGGCGCTTTGCTGGGTGCTGACCTGCGCGGTGATGTCGCTGGCGAACTTGACCACCTTGTACAACCGCCCTTTGCTGTCGAAGATCGGGTTGTATGAGGCCTCCAGGTACACCGTCTGGCCCTGCTTGTCGACCCGCTCGAAACGATGGGAGTGATACTCACCACGGTTCAGCGACGCCCAGAAGTCGCGGTAGGCGGAGGACTCCCGTTCATGCGCCAGGCAGAACAGACCGTGATGGCGCCCCACCACCTCTTCCAGGCGGTAGCCCATCGTCTTCAGGAAATTCTCGTTAGCCTTGATCACCCGGCCCTGCGGCGTGAATTCCACCACCGCCATGGACCGACCGATGGCCTTGAGCAGGCTTTCGCTCTCGTGTTCATCCTTTATACGCTGGCTGATATCGGAAGCCACCTTGATCACACTGACCACCTGCTGACGCTCATCGAGCACCGGCATGTAGCTGGCCTCCAGCCAGACTTCACGGCCGGCCTTGTCGATACGCTCGAAGGTACCGCTGATGGGCTTGCCCTCACCCAACTCGCGCCACAGTTGCTGGTATTCGGCACTTTTGCTGTAGTCAGGGTCGCAGAACAAGCGGTGGTGCTTGCCGCGCAACTCGTCGACGCTGTAACCCATAGCCAGGCAGAACTGGGCATTGGCATCGAGAATGGTGCCATCGGGGCCAAACTCGATCATCGCCATTGAGCGGCTGATCGCCGCAAGTTTGGCCTGGGCTTGTGCCCAAGCCTGGCGAGCGCGCTGAATCTCGAGCAGATCTGACTTGCGATGAAAATCGAACATGGCGCCGGGTCCTTTATGCGCAGGGTTTTCTGAGCATAGATCGGCGCCCAACACGTGCAAGCAGACTGCTATCACTTAGTGATTAGTGTATTCGTTCAGCCCATGAACGACCGGCGCTCGTCCGCTCAGGAACTTTCCCGCACCATCAGTTCAAACCCCAGGTCCTGTTGCTCGGTAGCTACCCGCTTGCCATCGAGCAACGCCAGCAGTGCCTGTGCCGCGCCCCGACCAACGGCGGCCCGCGGTGTGCGGATGGAGGTCAGGCGCGGGACCATGTGCGCCGAGGCCGGCAGGTCATTGAACCCAACCATCGCCACGCGCCCTGGAACGTCGATACCTTGGCGCAAGGCCTGCAGCACAGCCCCTTGGGCGAGGTCGTCGTTGCAGAAGAAAATGCCATCCACATCCGGTGCCTGCGCCAGCAACTGGCTGAACAGTTCGCTGCCCAGTGCAATGGAGGAAGGCTGCGGCGACAGCACCTCCAGTTCGGTTGCGTGCACGCCCGCTTCAGTCAGCGCCTGGCGGAACCCTTCGGCACGCTGCATCACCCGTGGGTCAAGTTGCGCGGCGATGAATGCCAGGCGCCGCCGGCCCCGCTCGAGCAGGTGCCTGGCAGCAGCCCGGCCAGCCTGTTGCTGCGAGAACCCTACCGACAACATGCCTGACGGCCCCCCCAGCTCCATCATGTGTACGCAAGGCACGCCGCTGGCAGCCAACATCTGCCGGGAAGCCTCGCTACGCTCGAAACCGGTGAGCAGGATGCCGCATGGCTGGTACGCCAGGTAATTGCGAATCAGGTTCTCTTCTTCGTCGATATCGTAGTGATAGTTGCCGATCAGCACCTCGAGCCCGCGAGGGCGCATCACTTCGTGAATGGCCTCCAGCGTGTCGATGAACAGCTGGTTGGACAGCGACGGAATGAGCACGACCACCGACTGGCTGCGTGCAGAGGCCAACGCCCGGGCAGCGGGGTTGGCGATGTAGCCCAGGCTCGCTGCCGCGGCCACCACTTTTTCCACCAAAGCCGGAGCCACGGTGCTGACACCGCGCAAGGCGCGGGAAGCTGTGATAGGGGAAACCCCGGAAAGCCTGGCTACTTCTGCCAGAGTGGGTCGACCGGTAGTGCGGGAGCCTGATCGCGACATGAGTGTTGTAATTTTACTACTTGCAAGGGAGGGGAACGGCCACTAAGGTAGCGCTGTCTCAGGACGCAGGCAACGTAATCTTTGGTGGTGGCCACTACACGCCTTCTGCCAAGCGTCCATACTGCGTAACGACAAGATCAACAACATCGGGGAGCTAGTGTTTCGTCATCGACGAGACAGCGCTATCTCACCCCGCAGGAGGTACTGATGAATTCTCCCCTGTCCGCCATCGTGGTGATGGGCGTGGCCGGTTGCGGCAAAAGCTGCGTCGGCGCTGCCATTGCCGCCAGAAGTGGCGGCCGCCTGATCGAAGGCGACGCGTTCCATCCTGCCGAAAACATCCGCAAGATGAGCGCGGGCACGCCATTGAACGACGACGACCGCGCCGGTTGGCTGGTGCGCCTGGGCCAAGAGTTGCAAACCACGGTCCAGGCGGGCGAACGTCCGATCCTGACCTGCTCGGCACTCAAGCGCCGTTACCGCGACACCTTGCGCCAGGCCATGCCGGAGCTGGTCTTCGTGTTTCTCGAACTCACCCCTGCAGAAGCCGAGAAGCGCGTGCTCGCTCGCCCCGGCCATTTCATGCCGGCGAGCTTGATCGATAGCCAGTTCGCTGCCCTTGAGCCCCCCCATGGCGAGCCCCTGACCCTTCCCCTTGATGCCACGCAGCCAATCGATGCGCTGGCCGAGACGGTAGACACTTGGCTAAAGCCCTGCGGTGAGCGGGACCTGGCGCGGACCGCTTGATCCTGGCGGTTTTCCCGGCTCACCAAAGACAGCGCTGTCCCGACGCCTGAAAGCGTCGAGCGTTCAATTTCAAGCAACGCCAAAAACAACGATAAGACCGAGGCATTAAAACCATGTTCGGACTGGCTACAGATACCTTCCTGCTGCTCGACGCTCTGGTAACCATCGTCGGGCTGATCCTGCTGATCACCCATTTCAAAGTCCACCCCTTCGTCGCCCTGACCATCGCCGCCGGCTTCCTCGGCCTGACCTCCGGTATGCCGGTGGCCAAGGTCATGAAGTCGTTCCAGGATGGATTCGGTGGCGTACTGGGCTTTGTCGGCATTGTCCTCGCCTTGGGCACCATGCTCGGCAAGCTGATGGCCGACTCCGGTGGCGCCGACCAGATCGCACAAACCCTCATTCGCGCCTTCGGCAAGAAGAACGTGCATTGGGCCATGATGTTTGCCGCATTCTTGGTCGGCATCCCGCTGTTCTTCGAAATCGGCTTCGTGCTGCTGATTCCCCTGGTGTTCATCGTTGCCAGGCGCTCCGGCGTATCGCTGATCAAGATCGGCATCCCGCTGCTGGCCGGGCTTTCGGTGGTGCACGGCCTGGTGCCGCCGCACCCGGGCCCACTGTTGGCGATCGGCATTTTCAACGCCGACATCGGCAAGACCATCTTCTATGGCTTGTTGGTAGCACTGCCCACGGCGATCATCGCGGGCCCGCTGTACGGCAACTTCATCTCCCGCTACATCCCCGGCAATCCGTCACAGGAACTGATGGATCAGATCGCCAAGGAGTCGGACCAGGGTAACCTGCCGAGCTTCAGCGTCACCCTGATCACCGTGCTGCTGCCGGTTGTGCTGATGCTGCTCAAGACGTTCGCTGACGTCGTGCTGCCGGCCGAGCACATCGTGCGCCAGTGGATGGACCTGATCGGTCACCCGATCACCGCCCTGCTCGCTGCGCTGCTGCTGGCCTTCTACACCTTCGGCTCGGCCCGCGGCTTCAACCGCCAGCAGATCATGAAAATGCTCGACCAGAGCCTGGCGCCCACAGCTGCCATCGTGCTGATCGTCGGTGCAGGCGGCGGTTTCAAGCAGATGCTGGTCGATACCGGTGTCGGCAACGTGATCGGCCAGATGGCGGTACAGGCAGAAATTTCCCCGATCATGCTGGCATGGCTGGTTGCTGCGGTCATCCGTATCGCCACGGGTTCGGCGACGGTCGCCACCATCACCGGCGCAGGCATCGTTGCCCCGGTCATCGACCTGGTGCCCGGCGTCAACCGTGAACTGCTGGTGCTGGCCACCGGTGCCGGTTCGCTCATTCTGTCCCATGTCAACGACGCAGGCTTCTGGCTGGTCAAACAGTACTTCAACATGACCGTGGCTGAGACCTTCAAGACCTGGAGCATGATGGAGACCATCCTGTCGGTGGTCGGCATCATCTTCATCATGATGCTTTCAACGGTGGTGTGACCGCTTATCGGGGCAATGGCACCTTGGCGTTTTGTGTAGGGCCCAACAGAAGTACGTGCCCTACCTTCGCAAAGGAGCCTGCCCATGATGCGCACTAGCCTGTTACTCGCTGCCCTGCTCGCCTCCCCCCTGGCCCTGGCGGTCGGCGCCGGGCCGACCCATCCTGATGATCCGCACACCCCGGCACCCCAGCCGGGCGTGGACAGCACCCTCAACCCGATCGAGAACCCCGTGCCGCGCGATACCGATCCGCGAATACAGGGCAGCGACCCTGAAAGCCCGCCTGCCATGCAGAATGAAAACCGCGATTTGCCTGGTATGGAGGGCAGTGGGTCGGAAGGCACAGGTGGCCAAGGTAGCAATGGATCGGACGGCGGTCAGCGCTGATCAGTACCGTGCTCTTCGCGGGTTTCCCGCGACGAGGGCGGAATCCGCAACCCGCGATCGCCGCTCCAAATCCCCTACCACTGACGCTTTTCAGGCCGTGTCAGCCCCAGTTTTTCGATCTTGTAACGCAGCATGTCCCGCGACAGCCCCAGCAACCGCGCCGATTTGGTCACGTTCCAATCGGTGCGGTCCAGCGTCCTGCACACCAAATCCCGTTCCATGTCCGGCAAGCTGGTTCCAGGCTCAGGCTCATGGCGCGGCATCTCGTATACGGTGGCAGTCGGCTGTGTGAGCGGCTCATCGACCAAGCTCAGGCACAGGTTCAACTGGTGCGCTTGCACCACTTCATTGGGTGCCAGCAACACCGTCTGCTCCAGCATGTTGCGCAACTCGCGCACGTTGCCCGGCCAGCTGTAACTGAGCATCAAATTCTCAGCCTCGGGGCTGAAGCGCAGATTGGGTTTGCCGTAACGACGCCCGTGATGGGCGAGGAAATGCCGCGCCAACAGCAGGATGTCCTGCCCCCGCGCGTGCAGCCGCGGTACTTTCAGGGCGATGATGCGCAGCCGGAAGAACAGGTCCCGGCGAAACTTGCCCTGCTGCACCATCTGTTCGAGGTTGCAGTTGGTGGCACTGATCACCCGCAGGTCAACCTTGCGTTCCTTGACCGCACCTATGCGGCGAATGCTGCGATCCTCCAGCAGTTTCAGCAGCTTGGCCTGTAGCACCAGGTCCATCTCGCCGATCTCATCGAGAAACAGCGTGCCGCCATCTGCGGCCTCCACCAGCCCTACACGACGTTCCTTGGCGTCAGTGAAGGCGCCCTTCTCATGACCGAACAACTCCGCCTCAAGCAGGTTGGCCGGGATCGAGGCACAGTTGAATTCGATGAACGGCCCCTTGCTGCGTGAGCCATCGAAATGCAGGGCACGCGCAACCAGTTCCTTACCGGTACCGGTCTCGCCTTCGACCAGCACCGGCGGCAGGTCGTCATTAGCCATGCGCCGTTCCGCATCGAGCACCTGGCGCAGCGTGTGCTTGAGGGTGAGCATCACCGGCGAGTCACCAATCAGCGCCTGCAGCCCGGACTTCTGCGCCTCGCGCTCCTGGTAGAACGACAGCGTGCGCTCCATGCGCTCGGTGGCCAAGGCCTTTTCCAGCGTCAGCTTGAGCTCGGCGAGCACCACAGGCTTGGTCAGGTAATGGAACGCCCCCTCTTTCATCGCCTGCACGGCGTCCTCGACGTTACCGTAGCCCGTCATCATGATGACCTTGAGTTCCGGCATCTGCGCCACCAACGTGCGCAGCAGGTCATGCCCATTCATACCGGGCAGCGAGTTGTCGGTGAGTACCGCGTCGGGCTGAAACCGCTTGAGCTGCTCCAGCGCGAGCTCCGCACTGTTACACACCGTCACCTCGAAGCCCTTCAGGTTCAAATAGGTGCGAATGTTGTTGGCAAGGATTTCATCATCCTCGACTACCAGGATGCTGTGCTCCATGTTCCCCTCCCGCTGCGATATTGAAAGTGAGGCTGACGCGGGTTCCTTCCTCTTCACGGCTGCTCAGGCTGACCGAGCCGCCAAAACGCTCCATGATGCGCTGAACCAGTGCCAGGCCTACACCGAGGCCGCCCTGCTTGGTGGTGAAAAACGGTTTGAAGACCATGCGTTGCTGCTGCGTGCTCATGCCCTTGCCCGTGTCACTGAGCAGCAACGCTGCACGCCGCCCGTCCTGGGTGCAGACGCTGGCCCGCAACTCGCCGCCCATTGGCATGGCTTCGATGGCATTGGAAAACAAACTGTTGAGGATCTGCGTCAATTGCAGAGGCTGGCTGGCCACCCACAGTGCCTGGGGCCCGTCGAAGGAAAAGTGGATGCCGTTACGCTCGATCTGCTGGGCGAACGCCAGGCGGGTATCCTTGATGGCGGCTACCAGGTCCACGGCCTCGGGCATATCGCTGGTCGGGCGCAGTGACACCAGCAGCTCGCGCACCCAGCGCGACATGCGATCCACCTGGCTGATGATGTCGACGATGTTCTGCTGCGCCTGCGGATTGGCGATTTCCTGTGCCAGCTCGGCACTGGAGCGGATATTGGCCAATGGGTTGCGCAGGCTGTGGGCCACCGCCGAGGACATTTCGCCAAGGGCGACATAGGTTTCACTCGCCACCAGCCGATCCTGTTGCTGATGCAGCATTGAGGCTGCGCGACGCACGATCCAGAACAGGCCAAAGTAGATCAAGGCCCCGCCCACCAGGGTCGAGGCCCAGATCAGCACATAACCGCGCTGAATACGTCGAATCAGGTCCTGTGGCTCTTTGTAGATCTCGACCATAGACAGCACCTGCTGACCCTGGCTGTCGAACAAGGGGATGTAGTTTTCGATGAACAGGTAGTTGGGCTCACGCTCGAACTTCTGCTCCTCGCGGTGATCCTCCACTTTGTGGTAGCTGGCAGAGACCGCCTTGCGCGAGCGGAAGGCGTGGTCCAGGTCGCCATCAGCCTCGATGCGCTTGCCCACCAGTTCAGGGTTGGTGGACCAGACGATGGTGCGATCACGGGCATAGACATTGGCCAGCAGCGTATCCGGAAGGTGCTCGACATGATCGAGAAACTCGACCCGGGTCGCCATGGCCAGCTGCGGGCTGACTTGCAGATGCTGGTGGTCCAGGCGCGGATCGAGCAGTTCACCCAGGGTGGTGCCGGGTGGCAATTGCGAATGGCGCACTTCGGCCTGGGCCATGGCCTGGATGAACTGGGCGGTGAGCATGGCATCGCGCTCCACGCTATCGCGGACCACGAAGCGGGTCGAGACATAGCCCAGGCCAACTGCCACCGAGGTGATGATCAGCAGGCTGATCACGGAAAACCAGCGCAGCAGGTTGAATTCGCGGAGCGGCGCAGCCAGGCCACTGCCGGGCTGGGCGACGGGTTTGTCGGGAACATCGGTTTCCAGCGTCTGCATCGCGTCGTTCCCGAGCAAGGATTCCGTTCAGAAGGCTGTCACCAGCATCTCTACCGTGCGTAGCTAATTGATATCACTTCGCCACACCTGCAGCAGCCACCATTTATCGCGTAGGTCTTCCTGCAAAAAATCAGCCACAGGCAAAAGATAAATAAAAACCCTTGATAGTCAGGCACTTAGATACGGTACTTGATTTGGCTTCTAGAATGATTCCCCACTTTTGGGTGATCTTACCCAAAAGACATAAATAGCTTACAGATCATGAACTTAACATTAGTTACTGATGTTATTTATTAGGTCTTGGCAAGCCGAAAGTGAAGTGAAACCTGAGTGCCATGGCCTTCGCGGCTACTCAACCGAACCGACCCACCGAACCGCTCCATGATCCGTCTGACCAGTACCAGCCCGACCCCGAGCCCGCCTTGTTTGGTTGTGAAGAAGGGCTTGAACGCCATGCGCTGCTGCTTTTCATTCATGCCTTTTCCGGTGTCGGCCAGGCGCAGGGTAACGCTGCGCCTGTCCTGCTTCACCACCTCGACACGCAGCTGTCCGCCCTGCTCCATCGACTCCAGAGCGTTGGCGATCAGGCTGTTGAAAATCTGCCCGAGCAATTCCGGCTGCCCCAGCACCTGTACTGCCGGAAGCGGCTTCAAGTCCAGGGTCACACCACTGCGTGCCAGCGGCAGGGCGAAGGTTTGCAAGCTGTCTTGCAGAACTGCAGGCAGGTCCACCGGTATGGTCTTGTCATCCAGCGGTCGCAGCGACTGCAGCAACTGGCGGATCCACTGGGACATGCGGTCGACCTGGCTGATGATCTCGTTGATGTTGCGCTGCGCCGGCCCCTCGTCGAACACCTGAGCCAGCTCGGCGCTGGAGCGGATACTGGCCAGCGGGTTACGAAGGCTGTGGGCCACGGCCGAGGACACCTCGCCAAGCGCAACGTAGGTTTCATTGCTAATCAGCCGTTTCTGCTGTACCGCCATCAACCGGGCGGCGCGGCGCATGATGCCGTACAGGCCGATGTAGACCACCCCGGCGCCCACGGTGATGGCCAGCCAGATGAGCACAAGGCCATGTTCGATGCGCACGATCAGGTCATGGGGTTCCTTGTATATCTCCACCATCGCCACCACGTGCTCGCCTTCTGCATCGAACAGTGGAATGTAGTTCTCGATGAACAACTGCTCAGGCGGGGTGACGAACTTCTGTTCGGAGCGGGCCTCTTCGAAGCCGTGGTAACTGGCCGAAACCCGCATTTTGTGCTCGAACGCCCGATCCAGGTCGTCATCGCCCTGAATCAGCTTGCCGGTCAGCGCCGGATTGCTCGACCAGATCACGGTGCGGTCCGGGGCGTAGATGTTGGCCAGCAGCATGTCTGGCAAGTGCGCGATGTGGTCGAGGAATTCGCCGCGGGCCTTACGCCGCGCCACGGGGTCTACGCCTGGCAAAGGATCCAGGTCTGTACGCGGGTCCAGCAGCTCACCCATGGTGCGCACATTGGGGATCGCCACATGTCGCACTTCAGCGTCAGCGATCGAAGTAATGAACTGTGCGGTGAGCAGCGCGTCACGCTCGACGCTTTCGTGGATGATGAAACGGCTGGAGATCAACCCCAGGCCTGCGGCCACGGAGAGGATGATGGCCAAGCTGACCCAGGCGTACCAACGCAAAAGGTTGAACGGCTTGCGCGGTGTGCCGGCGTCAGGGCTGGCGGGTGACTCGAGTGGGTCGGAACGGGAGGCGATGTCCATGGCGGCTACCACTGCTGAGCACCTTTGAAAGGTTATAGCCCAGAGTTGGGGAATCCATGACATTGATTTGCGCAAGGCCGATGCAAGGCTGCCTGCCAGCAGGTGCCCATCACAACGGCGAGTCCACTGCCAGCCCCTGTAACTTGCGGTATTCGCGCAGCACATTGGGCACATACCGCCGGGTTTCGGCGAAGGGCGGCACCGCTCCACGTCGGCGCACAGCATCCGGGCCAGCATTGTAGGCGGCGACGGCCAGGGTGATGTCGTTGTCGAACAGGTTCAGCATGCGTTTGAGGTAGCGGGCCCCACCCTGCACGTTGTCCTCCGGGTCAAGCACATCCTCGACCCCCATTTCCTTCGCCGTACCCGGCATCAACTGCATGAGCCCTACTGCCCCGGCCGCCGAGCGGGCCTTCGGGTTGTACCCTGATTCTGCCTTGATCAACGCATGCAGCAGTGCCTGTGGAACGTTGTGCATGCGCGCCGCCGCCGCCACCAAGTCAGCGTAGGGGCGCCCGGTGATCAATTGCGCATTGGCCGGGCCAGCCTGAGCAACGGGTTCGCGAATCACCCGTTCATAGTTGCGCCCGGGCCGGTGGACGTTGGTCAGCACGTAACCGCCCTTGCCATCGATGGCAATGTACACATCAGCCTGTGCGCTGGCCCCTGCCAGCCAGATCAATCCCAGGATAATCCCACGCATGTCGGTCGCCTCCCCGCCGTGCCCCCCGATATGGGGGAAATACCCCGGAAAACCCGGGCTTTTCTGCTACGACGCAAGCAATGTGCCGCTTGCCATGGCGCATGGCGCAAGGCCCCGAGGCAGACGTGCACGGCTGTTGCATGGCGCATGAAAACCCGAAAGGGCATGTCCCCATGCAGGAGGGCTTCACCATGCAGCGCAAACCCAAACGCCAATGTGGCTTCACCCTGCTCGAACTGCTGGTAGTGCTGGTGGTGCTGGGCTTGTTGGCCGGTATCGTCGCGCCCAAATACTTCAGCCAGTTGGGCCGTTCCGAGGCCAAGGTGGCACGGGCGCAGATCGAAGGGCTGGGCAAGGCCCTGGACCTGTATCGCCTGGAAGTCGGCCACTACCCCAACAGTGAGCAAGGCCTGCAGGCGCTGGTTGCCGCCCCCAGTGGCGAGGCCCGCTGGTCAGGCCCTTACCTGCAGAAAGCGATTCCACAGGACCCGTGGGGCCGTGCCTACATCTACCGCCAGCCAGGCGAAAACGGCGGCGAGTACGACTTGCTGTCCATGGGCAAGGATGGCCAGCCCGGTGGCGACGGTGAAAACGCCGAAATTACCAGTTGGCAATGAGGAGCAAGGCCATGCGCTATAGCCTGAAGGCCCTGGGTAGAGAGGGCGTGGTTCAATTGAACATCGATGCCGAGGATGCCGAACAGGCTCGGCGCAAGGTGCAAGACCAGGGGCTGCGTGTGGTCAGCGTGCGCAGCCAGGGTAGCGTGCTGGGGCACCTGCCATGGCGCCGCCAGGCCGCATTCGACCTGTTACTCTTCAGTCAGGAGCTGACCACGCTGCTACATGCCGGCCTGCCCTTGATCGATGCCCTGGAAAGCCTTGCGGAAAAAGCCCCCACCGCGGCAAGCCGTAAAGTGCTGGCGGCGCTGGTTGGCCAGCTGTACGAAGGCCGCTCGCTGTCCCAGGCCCTGGGCCAGCAGCCGCGGGTATTCCCGCCGTTGTACGTGGCGTTGGTCCAGTCCAGCGAGCGCACCGGGGCGCTGGGTGACGCCCTGCACCGTTATATCGGATACCGACAGCGCCTGGATCTGGTCCGGCAAAAACTGGTTGGGGCTTCGGTCTACCCGCTGCTGCTGCTGCTGGTGGGCGGTGGCGTGGTGCTGTTCCTGCTCGGCTACGTGGTGCCACGCTTCAGCCTGGTGTTCGAGGGCATGGGCAGCGAACTGCCCTGGCTCTCGCGCATGCTGATGCAGATCGGCCTGTTCCTGCATGCTCAGCAGCTGCCCCTGGCCCTGGCCACAGCAAGTGGCATCGGCGCGCTGGTGCTGCTGCGCAATAACCCCCTGCTGCGGCGTTGGACGTCACGCCAGGTTCGGCGAATGCCAGCCCTGCATCAGCGCCTGATGATGTATGAATTGGCGCGCTTCTATCGCTCGCTGGGCATTCTGCTGCAAGGCGGCATACCCATCCTGACGGCCATGGGCATGGCCCGTGGGCTGTTGGGCAGCGCTGCAGCGCAAGGTTTGGAGCGGGCCTGCTGCGGGGTGGGTGAAGGGCTGCCGTTGTCGCAAGCGCTGGAAGCCGGGCAGTTGGTCACGCCTGTGTCACTACGCCTGCTGCGAGCGGGCGAGCAATCCGGCAATCTGGGCGAGATGCTTGAACGCTGCGCAGATTTCCATGACCAGGAGATAGGCCGCTGGGTGGAGTGGTTCGTGAAGCTGTTCGAACCGCTGCTGATGACCTTCATCGGGTTGCTTATCGGGGTGATCGTTATTCTGATGTACATGCCAATCTTCGAGCTGGCGTCGAGCATCCACTAGCCGGCACCGCCTGCCACGACACCGGCTTGCCGACGCACCAGGGCAAGGCCGGTGCCCTCTGGCACGGTGCGGGCCTGAGGGGTGGCCCGGGCGCTCAATAGTCGAACCGGTCCACCGCCCGCCGCCGCTCGTTGTCATCGCGCCGGTCATAGCTGGCAGTGGTCTGGATGTTGGCGTGATGCGCCAGCTTCTGCGCAATCGACAGGTCGTGTTCTTCGATCACCCGGGTGATGAACGCCCGGCGAAAATCATGCGGCATGATCTTCACCCCCACCTGCGCCCCGCGCTGACGGGCAATGTAGTAGATCGCATGCTTGGTGATGCGCGCGCGGGTAATGTGGTTGCCACGGCGGATGCGATTGAACAGGAAGGGATCGTCCGACGCGCCCTCTGGCAGCGACTGCCGGCGCAGTTCAAGCCAAGCCTGCAATTTTGCGAAAGCCCAGGGCGGCGCATACTTGATCAGTTGGCGGTTGCCTTTGCCCAACACCTGCAGGCTGCGTGCCTCGAAGTCCACCTGTTCCAGGTCGATGTCCACCGACTCCGACTTGCGCATGCCGGTGCCATACAGCAGTGCAATGATCGCCGCATCACGAACGCCCTGCGGGCGCGGGTCGGCGTCGCACACCTCCATCAGCTCGCGGATCAGGCTACGGCGAAGGTTGCGCCCCGGCGGCAGGCGGCTACCGGTGGCCGGCTTGACCTCACGGATGCGCAGCAACTGCTCATGATCGATCAGGCCCTGGCGCCAGGCTTCATTCATCACGCCACGTATTGCATTGACATAAAGCGACGAACTGTTGGGCGCATAGCCATCGGTGCGCAGCGCTGCGACCAGGCCGATCACGTGCCCTGGCTCAAGCTTGTGCCAGGGAATATCGACGAGGTTGCAGTCAGCGAAGCCCAGCCGGTCAGCAGCGTCCTGTAGGATGTAGCGCATGGTTTGCTGGCTGGAAGGCGCCAACCGGGCCAGGTACTGCAAGAGTGGATTTTGCGAGAGGTCGGACAAAACTTGAATCCTGTAGCGAAGCCCGGAGCGCCATCGAGCGCTCCAGGCGTAAAGCGGCCTGCGTCATTTCCTTGAAGTTCAGGGGCTTGGACACTGGCATGAGCTGAAATGGTATCCCATGGACTATCGTGGTAGCCATGACTCCCTGTCGATGAGGCACCATGGCACTGCACCGACTGACCCGTACCCACCCCCGCCTGAGCTTCGCTGCGCTGATCGGCATCCTTGGTGCGTGGCTGATTCCTGCCAGCGACATCGTGCAACGCATCCTCGCTGGCTGGAACCTGGGGGTCTGGCTTTACTTGCTGCTGGTGCTTTGGCTGACCTGGCGAGCCACGCCCGAGAAGGTTCGCGAGGTGGCTCAGGTCGAGGACGAAAACGCCGGGGTGGTGCTGTTCACCGTGTGCATTGCCGCCATCGCCAGCCTGGCGGCGGTCACCCTGCAACTGGTCTCAAGCCGCGGTCTGCAGGGCAGTGAGCAAGCCCTGCACTACCTCTACACCGGTTTGACCGTGGCGGGCTCCTGGCTGCTCATCGGGTGTATCTTCACGCTGCACTATGCCCGGCTGTTCTACAACAGCGCGCCGCAGGCACCCGCGTTGCGTTTCGCCGACGGTGAACGCAACCCCGACTACTGGGACTTCCACTACTTCTCGTTCACCATCAGCGTCGCCGTACAAACCTCCGACATCGGCGTAGCCAGCCGGGGTATGCGCAGGGTGGTGCTGGCACATTCACTGGTAGGCTTCGTGTTCAACACGGCAATCCTCGGCTTTACCATCAATATCGCTGCCGGCCTGCTCGGCTAGTATGCGCCGGGCGCAAGCGCCGATCCGGCCACACACCATTTGCAGTTGCTCGGCCGCCAGCACCAGCCCCATGCGCACATGCCCCGCCGCGCTGGGCCCGAAAGCATCGCCCGGCAGCAGTGAAACGCCCTCCTCTATCAAAAGCCGCTGGGCGAAGGCCTGGGCACTCAGCCCGGTTTCGCGGATATCAAGCATCACGAACATGCCCCCCGCCGGCCGGTGGGCACGTACCCCAGGGCAATCGGCCAAGGCCTTGCACACCAGGTCGCGCCGCTCGCGGTAGGCCTTGCGCATCTGTTGTACCGCGAGCAAGTCATGCTCCAACGCCACGCAAGCCCCCTGCATGACAAACTCTGGCAAGCCAAACAACATGGCCATGGCCAGGTTGGTCAGGTGGGTGGTCAGCGCCGGGGGGCCGACCACCCACCCCACGCGCCAGCCGCTCATCGCGTGCGACTTGGACACGCTGTCAATGATCACGCAGCGCTCGCGCATGCCGGGCAGTTGCGCAGGGGCAACCGCTTCGCCGTCGTACAGCAGGCCACTGTAGACCTGATCGCACACCAGCCACAGATCATGGTCGCGACACAGCTGCGCAAGCTGCAGCATGTCCTGCGGGGAGATGGCGCAGCCGGTGGGGTTGTGCGGCGTGTTCAGCAGCAGCCCGCGGGTACGCGGGGTTATCGCTTGCGCCACGGCGCGCGGGTCGAGCCGAAAGCCCTGCTCCGGGCTTACGGCCACCTGCACCGGCCGCGCCCCGCAAGCGCCAAATACACCGTGGTAGGTAACATACATGGGCTCAGCGACGATCACCTCATCCCCCGGCCCGAACAGGCATTGGCAGACGGCATACAGGGCACATTGCGCGCCAGCGAGCACCATCACTTGCTCGACACTGACCTCAGGGCCGGTGCGGCGTGCAATCGCCTGGCGCAGGGCCAGGCTGCCACGCACATCGCTGTAGTGAGTGTCGCCGCGGCGCAAGCTGCTGACCGCAGCGTCCACGATGGCCTTCGGCGTGTCGAAGTCAGGATCGCCCACCGACAGCAGGAAAATCTCGCGCCCTTCGCGACGCAGGGCCTGTGCCTGATAGTGGATGTCCCAGGCAGCAGCGGTTTCACCGGCGATGCGTTGAGTGAGCCTGGAATAGCGCATGACTGTCTCCTTGTCTGCCCAGCTCGCACCGCTCGTCCGAAAACGAAGTGTGCCGAATGGAGTTAAAAGTAGCAGAACCCTTCGCCACCTCTGGCACCGCCTGCCAACGAAAACGTTTGCCTGGCCATTTGCTGCCAAACGGCGAACACCCGCTGTTTGTGACGAGGGTCAAGGGTCAGTGCATTTGGCGTACTTTCGGCAGAACAGCGGGCCGTGGGGTGCTATCTTTAGTTTCCCGGCGGCCGCGCGCGGCTCCCCGATCACCCGCCCAGAAAAGGACAAGGAGGCTGGCATGAACAAGATGACGTTCCCCAACGCCTGCCAGGTGATGCGCTGGCACTTCCACCCCCTGGGTTTCGAGGCCAACATGGATGCGCCGCGCAGCATGATCGCGCGCCTGTTCGACCGTGCCACGGGCGAAACGCTGCTGGCGATTGCCGGCATCCCCTGCACGGCGATCATGGCGGCAGCCGATGTCGAACGCATCATTGAGGCCGTAGAAGCCGAAATGGATGCCTTCGTACCGGTTTTCGCCCTGCGTGACGCCGGCTAGGCGACCGCCTCCGGGGTTTGCTGCAATACCTGCAATGTCCCCATGAACTGCTCGGCCGGCACCGGCTGCCCCAGCAGGTAACCCTGTAGCGAATCACAGCCCAGGCGCGTCAGGAAATCCTGCTGGCCACCGGTTTCCACACCTTCGGCAACGATACGCAAGCCCAACGCCTGGCCCAACGCCACGATGGCCGAGACAATGGCTGCGTCGTCGCTGTCCTGCTCCAGGTCGCGGACAAAGCCGCGGTCAATCTTCAGCTCGTTGGCGGGTAAGCGCTTGAGGTACATCAGGCTCGAGTAGCCGGTACCAAAGTCGTCGATGGACAGGTCCACCCCCATGTCGGACAGCCGCTGCAGCACCGCCAGGCTGGCATCGGCATCATGCATGGCAGTGGTTTCGGTGATCTCGAGGGTCAGGCTGTTGGCTGGCAGGTCATTGTCGCGCAGGGCGCGGGCAACGCTGTCAACCAGGCCGGCATGACAAAACTGGATCGCGGACAGGTTGACTGCCATGCGCCAGTTTTCATGCCCTTGGTCAAGCCATTGGCGCATCTGCCGGCACGCCTCGTCCAGTACCCATTCGCCAATCGGGATGATCAGGCCGGTTTTTTCCGCCAGGCCAATGAAACGATCCGGCAGCAACAGACCGTGCTGCGGGTGCTGCCAGCGCAACAGGGCCTCTGCGCCGATCGCCTGGCAAGCCCGCGCAGCGAACTTAGGCTGGTAGTGCAGGCGGAACTGGCGTTGCTCCAAAGCCATGCGCAAGTCCTGCAGCAGCTGCAACTGTTGGCGGGCATTGCTGTTCATGGAAATGTCGAAGAAGCTGTAGCCATTCTTGCCGGCGCTCTTGGCGTGATACATGGCAGCATCCGCGTTGCGCAGCAACTCCAGCTGGTCTTGGCCATTACCCGGATACAGGGCAATGCCCACGCTCGCCGTCAATTGCAAGTCATGCTCGGCCACGCGGAACGCCCGTGATATCAGGTTGACCTGTTTGACCGCCACATCCATGGCATCTGCAGGCTCCTGCAGTGCCACCAGCAACACGAATTCATCGCCGCCAATGCGCGCCAGCGTATCCTGGCTGTGCAAGTGGCCGCGCAAGCGTGCGGCCACTGCCTTGAGCAGCAGGTCGCCCACATGGTGACCAAATGCATCATTGACCGGCTTGAAGCCGTCCAGGTCGATGAACATCAGTGCAAAACAACCGCCCTGCTCCGCCACCTTGCCGATCGCCTGCTCGATACGGTCGGAAAGCAGCGTGCGGTTGGGCAGGCCGGTCAGCGTGTCATGCAGCGCCAACTGGGTCAGTTCCTGGTTGGCGAGGGTCAGCGACCGCGCAAGCTCTGCTGTGCGTGCCTCCAGGCGCGCATCGAGTACCGAAGTCAGCAACGCCACTGCGAGCACCGCCAAGGTAGTGATGAGCACCAGATAGACCAGCCCGTCCCCTTGCAACCCGTCTGCCAGGGCGCCGCAGAAACTGCCCTTCTGGAAGTTGGCTGCGGCCATGCCGGTGTAGTGCATGCCAACGATGGCAATGCCCATCAGCACAGCCGCCAGCCCTCGGATCTGGCGCACGTAAGGGGTATGCTGGCGCAGCCGGAAAGCGATCCACAGTGCTGCCGCCGATGCGCCCACAGCGATCGCCAGCGAGGCGCCGAACAGCGTCGGGTCATAGTCGATGCCCGGTAACATGCGCAGCGCTGCCATCCCGGTGTAATGCATGCAGCTGATGCCGGCGCCCATGATAAGCGCGCCAAACCCCAGTTGCAGCCACGGCAGGCTCGGTTGGCTCACCAGCCACAAGGCAAACCCCGAGGAGAGCACGGCGATCAACAATGACAATGCTGTCAGGCCAACGTCATAGCCCAGATCGATCGGCAGGCTGAAGGCGAGCATGCCGATAAAGTGCATCGACCAGACGCCGATCCCCATCGCCAACGCCCCACCGCCCATCCAGATGAGCACCGCCCTGCCTCGGGCAGTAGCGATGCGGCCGGTAAGGTCCAGGGCGGTATAGGAGGCCAGGATGGCCACGCACAGTGAGATCAGCACCAGCGAAGAAGAGTAACTACCGGTCAGCATCGAGAGTTCCAGCGGCGGGACAAGGGGGGCCCGAAAAAGCTGACGATTGTACTCAAGCTTTGGCGAAACGCACGGGATTTCTGGACACGAAAATGGATCCAAAAATTACCCGAACAGGCCGTTAGGCCTGCCGTAGAGCGCTCGGATGAGCGAATGACATTAAAGTGCCATCTGTCGGCTTCCCACTCTCCACACGGCGCACATAAAAACAGACCAAAGGCTTGGCTCAGGCCTGCCTTCACTCCTGCTCGGCAAACGCTTGCTCGGCATCCCAGCCACCGCCCAGCGCAGCGATCAGCTGCACGCTGGCCACCAGCCGCCCCTGCAACAGGTTCAACACGCTGCGCTCGTTGCTCAGTGCCGTAGTCTGGACATTGACGACATCCAGATAACCGATCAGCCCGGCCCTGTACTGGTTGTCGGTCAGGCGCAACGATTCACGCGCAGCATCCAGAGCTTCCTGGCGCACGACCGCCTCGTCGCCGTAAACCTTTAGCTGTACCAGGTAATTCTCGACTTCCTTGAAGCCGTCGAGCACGGTCTGGCGGTACTGCGCCACGGTCTGGTCGTATACCGCGACCGTGCGATCAACCTCCGCGCTGCGCTTGCCGGCATCAAAGAGTGTCAGTGCCAGTTGCGGCCCTACCGACCAGTAACGGTTGGGCAACTGTATCCAGTCATTGAAGGTACTGCTGGAATAGCCACCACTCATGCTCAGGCTCAAGTCCGGGAAATACGCGGCCCGTGCCACGCCGATGCTGGCGTTGGCGGCCATCACATTGCGTTCGGCCGAAGCGATGTCCGGGCGACGTTCCAGCAGTTGTGACGGCAGGCTCACCGGAATCTGCGGCAACGCCGGGATGCTGTTGCTGTCGGCGAGGGCAAACTCCGCTGGGGCCTTGCCCAGCAACACGGCAATGGCGTTTTCGAACTGTGCACGTTGCCAGGCCAGGTCTATCAGGTCAGCTTGGGTGGTCTTGAGCTGGGTGCGGGCCTGGGCCACGGCGTCAGGGCCGGAGACGCCTGCGCGGTACTGGTTTTCAGTCATGCGCAACGACCGCTCATACGTCGCGACGGTGGCTTCCAGGAGGCGCTTTTGCTCATCGATCACGCGCAACTGCAGGTAGTTCTGTACCAGTTCAGACTGCTGGCTTAGGCGGATTGCGGCAAGGTCGGCGAAGCTTGCTTGGGCACTGGCTTCGTTGGCGTTCATGGTCTCACGCAACTTGCCCCACAGGTCGATTTCCCAGCTCACGCCAAGCTGCGCGTTGTAAGTGTTGCGAATTCCGCTGCTGTTGTTGGACAGGCTGGAGCTCGAACTGCCGGTACCCTGGGCCGAGCGATTCTTGCTGGTTGTCAGGTCCAGGCTTGGGAACAACGACGCACGGCTGCTGCGCACCAGCGCTTGGGCCTGGCGATACTGGGCTTCGGCCTGAGCCACACTCTGGTTGCTGCGGTTGAGCTCCTCGACCAAGGCGTTGAGCCCGGGGTCACCATAGATTTCCCACCACGCGCCACGGGCGATGGCATCGGACGGGTTGGCCTGGGTCCAGCCCTCGGCCTGCTTGAACTGCGCCGGCGTGCTCAGCTCTGGGCGATGGTAGTCCGGGCTCAGGGTACAGGCGCTCAGCAGCGCCACGCACAAACCGGCACCGACCAGGCGCGAACCACGCCCGCAGGTCAGCAGTTGCAGGGCACGGTGGAGTGGAGAATGGGCAAAGTTCATAGCGGGGTATCCAGAGCGGCATCGGTGCGCACGCCGCGCCAATGGTTGAATCGGTGGCGCAGGCGGTCGAGGTACAGGTACACCACCGGCGTCGTATACAGGGTCAAGACTTGGCTGAAGACCAGGCCGCCGATGATCGTAAGCCCCAGCGGCTGGCGCATTTCCGCGCCCTCGGCGCGGCTGAGCAGCAAGGGCAAGGCGCCCAGCATGGCCGCCAGCGTGGTCATCAGGATCGGCCGCAGGCGCAGCAGGCAGGCGCGGCGGATCGACTCTTCAGGCGTCAGGCCCTGTTGGCGTTCCAGTTGCAGCGCCAGGTCGATCATCAGAATGGCGTTCTTCTTCACCACGCCAATCAGCAGGAACAGCCCCAGCAGCGAGATCAGGCTGAACTCGCCCCCGGTGACGTAAAGCGCGAGCAAGGCCCCCACGCCAGCGGAGGGCAAGGTGGAGAGGATGGTCAGCGGGTGAATGTAGCTCTCATAGAGTATGCCCAGTACCAGATACACCAGCACCAATGCGCCAAGGATCATGAACGGCTGGCCTTGCTGGGTCTTGGCGAAGGCATCTGCGGTGCCACCCAGCTTGGCAATCACCTCTTCGGGCAGACCGAGCTTGGCCACCGCCCGCTCCACCGCGGCCATTGCCTGGTCGGCGCTGTAGCCTTCGGCAATGTCGAAGGCGATGTCTTCGGCAGCGAACTGGCCCTCATGGCTGACCCGGTCGTTCGCCAGGCTGTTCTCGTAATGGGCGATGGTCGACAATGGCACGCGCGCCCCGTCGCTGGTGATCACCTGCACCTGCTCCAGGCTGCTCGGGTCCCAGGCGTATTTCGGGTTGATCTCAAGCACCACCTGGTACTGGTTGAGGCTGTCGTAGATGGTCGAGATCTGCCGTTGACTGTAGGCGTTGTTCAGTACGGTGGTGACCATGTCCATGTCGATGCCCAGGCGCTTGGCCTGGTCGCGATCGACTACCAGGGTCACCTGCTGGGTACCAGAACCGTCGCGGGCGTCGATGGCGGTCAGTTCGGGCAGCGCGCGCATGGCTGCCACCACCTTGGGGAACCACTGGCGCAACGCTGTCAGGTCGCCGCTCTGCAAGGTGTACAGGTACTGCGACGAAGTCTGGTCACGGCCACCGCCGCCCAGCTGCAGGTCCTGATCAGCCATCAGGAACAGCCGACCGCCAGGTACCTTGGGCATTTCCTTGCGCAAACGCTCGATGACCTGCTGCGCATCGATCTTGCGCTCGCTGATCGGTTTCAGGCGCACCAGGACCATGGCGTTGTTGGTACCACTGTTGCCGCCAATGAACCCGGCAACACTCTGCACGGCCGGGTCGGCCAGCAAGGCACGGCGGTAGATTTCCATCTTCGGCTGCATCACGGTGAACGACAGCCCGTCGTCACCGCGGATGAAGCCCATCAGCTGCCCGGTGTCCTGCTGCGGGATCAACGTTTTCGGCACCACCACATACAGCACGATGTTCAGGCCGATGGTCGCCAGCAGGCTGATCAAGGTCAGGCGCTTGTGGCGAAGGGCCCAACCCAGGCTGCGATCGTAGCCTTCGACCATGCGCTTGTGCAGGTTATCGCTCCAGCGCTGCAAACGCGACTGGTCCGCGCGGTGGGGCTTGAGCCAGCGGGCACAGAGCATCGGGGTCAAGGTCAGCGACACCACCAGCGAGACGATGATCGCCGCCGCCAGCGTAATCGAGAACTCCTGGAACAGGCTGCGCACGATGCCGCCCATGAACAGGATCGAAACGAACACCGCCACCAGCGAGACGTTCATCGACAGCAAGGTAAAGCCGACTTCCTTGGCGCCGAGGAACGCCGCACGCATCGGCGGCTGGCCGTCCTCGATATGCCGCGAAATGTTCTCCAGCACCACGATGGCATCGTCCACCACCAGGCCTGTGGCGAGGATCAACGCCATCAGCGACAGGTTGTTCAGCGAAAAACCGCACAGGTACATCACCGCGAAGGTACCCACCAGCGATACCGGGACCGCCAGGCTGGGGATCAACGAGGCGCGCAGACTGCCAAGGAACAAGTAGACCACGAGGATGACCAGCCCCACGGCGATCAGCAGCGTGTGCTCGGCTTCCTTGAGGGTGGCCTTGATGACCGGCGAACGGTCCATGGCCACGTTCAACTGCACGCTGGCCGGCAGCAGCGACTGCAGGGCCGGCAACTGCGCGTGGATCTGGTCGACGGTCTCGATGATGTTGGCGCCGATCTGACGGTTGATTACCAACAGCACGGCACTCTGATCGTTGAAAAAGCCGCTGTTGTAGCGGTTCTCGACGCCGTCGGTGATGGTCGCCACGTCGGACAGGCGCAGTATCGTACCGTTCTCCTGCCGGATCACGACCGGTTCGTAATCCTTGGCTTTTTCCAGCTGATCATTGGCCCGTACCTGCCAGCTGCGCTCGCTGTCTTCGACGTAACCCATCGGCCGGCGCTGGTTGGCGTTGGCTACCGCAGTGCGCACGTCGTCCAGGGCCAGGCTGTACTGGTTGAGCAGTTGCGGCTCGACGGAAATGCGCACAGCCGGCAACGAACTGCCGCCGATCTGTACCTCCCCTACCCCACTGACCTGAGCCAGGCTCTGCGACAGTATGGTGTCAGCCAGATCGTAAAGCTGGCCCTTCTGCAACACGTCCGAGGTCAGCGACAGCACCATGATCGGCGCCTGCGACGGGTTGAGTTTCTTGTAGGTCGGCATGCTGCGCATGCCGCTGGGTAGCAGGTTGCGCGTGGCATTGATCGCCGCTTGAACCTCGCGCGCGGCACCGTCGATGTCCCGCCCTTGCTCGAAGCCGATGATCACCCGGGTCGAGCCCTGGTTGGAGCTGCTGGTCAGGGTGGTGACACCGGCGATACTGCCAAGCTTGCGCTCCAGCGGCGTGGCGACTGTTGAAGCCATCACCTCAGGGCTGGCGCCAGCCAGGTTGGCCTGCACCACGATCACCGGGAAGTCGATCTGTGGCAACGGCGAAACCGGCAGCAGGCCGAAACTGACGCCACCGAGCAGCATGATCGCCAGGCTCAGCAGCATGGTTGCCACGGGCCGGCGAATGAACGGGCCGGACAGGTTCATGCTTCGGCCTGCTTCGCGTCGGTGGCCGGGCGCCAGCGGCGTGCCAGGCGGTCGAAGTACAGGTAGATGACCGGCGTTGTGAACAGGGTCAGCACCTGGCTGACCAGCAAGCCGCCGACCATGACCAGGCCCAGCGGCTGGCGCAGCTCGGCGCCCGAACCTGTGGCCAGCATCAGCGGTATTGCGCCGAACAGCGCGGCCAGGGTGGTCATCAGGATCGGCCTGAAGCGCAGCAGCGCCGCCTGGTAGATGGCGTCATGCGGGCTCATGCCTTGGTTGCGCTCGGCCTCGAGGGCGAAGTCGATCATCATGATCGCGTTCTTCTTGACGATGCCGATGAGCAGGATGATGCCAATGATGGCGATCATGCCCAGGTCGTTGCCGCTGAGGATCAACGCCAGCAAGGCGCCGACCGCCGCCGACGGCAAGGTCGAAAGGATGGTGATCGGGTGAATGTAGCTCTCGTACAGCACGCCGAGCACGATATACATGGTCACCACGGCGGCAAGGATCAGCAGCAAGGTGCTCGACAGCGACGCCTGGAAGGCCTCGGCAGCCCCCTGGAAGCGGGTCTGCACCCCGATAGGCATGCCGATTTCCTGCTGTACCTGCTCGATCACCTTGACCGCTTCGCCCAGAGAAGCGCCGTGGGCCAGGTTGAACGACATCATCACAGCCGGGAACTGGCCGATGTGTGAAATCGCCAGTTGCGCCTGGCGCTGCTCGATGCGTGCCAGGGCCGACAGGCGCACCTGCCCCCCGTCACTGGCTTTGACATGGATCGACTCCAACGCCTGCGGCCCGATGCTTGCTGCATCACGCGACTGCAGCACCACCCGGTACTGGCTGGCCTGGGTATAGATGGTCGAGATCTGCCGTTGACCGAAGGCGTCATACAGGGCGTTGGTGATTTGCGACACATCGATGCCCAGGCGGCTGGCCATGTCACGGTCGATCACCAGGTACACCTGCAGCCCCTTGTCCTGCAGGTCGCTGGCCACGTCCTGCAGTTCCGGGCGCTGTTGCAGCGCAGTGACCAGCTTGGCGCTCCACTGCGCGAGCAGGTCAGCATCGGGCGAAGACAAGCTGAACTGGTACTGGGTGCGGCTGACACGATCCTCGATGCTCAAGTCTTGCACCGGCTGCATGAACAGGCGGATGCCGACCAGCTTGTCGAGCTGAGGCTGCAAGCGGCTGATCACCTCGCCGGCCGTCACGTCGCGTTCGCCATGGGGCTTGAGGTTGATCAGCAGACGCCCACTGTTGAGGGTGGCATTGTCACCGTCCACACCGATGTAGGACGACAGGCTCTGCACCGCCGGGTCCTGCAGGATGATCGCGCTCAGCGACTGTTGGCGTTCACTCATGGCGGTGAACGAGGTGGACTCCGGCGCTTCGGAGATACCCTGGATCACCCCGGTGTCCTGGACCGGGAAGAAGCCCTTGGGCACCACCATGTACAGGAAAACGGTCAGCGCCAGGCTGGCGACCGCCACCAGCAAGGTCAGCGGCTGGTGCCGGAGCACCCATTGCAGGCCACGGCCATAGTGTTCGATCAGCCAGTCGATCCACGCACCACTGGCGCGGTAGAAGCGGCCTTGCTCTTCTTCCTTGGGTTCACGCTTGAGCAGCCGTGCGCACATCATGGGTGTCAGGGTCAGCGAGACCACCAGGGAAATCAGGATAGCCACCGCCAGCGTGATGGCGAATTCGCGGAACAGCCGGCCCACTACATCGGCCATGAACAGCAGCGGGATGAGCACGGCAATCAGCGAAAAGGTCAGGGAGATCAGGGTGAAACCGATCTGCCGCGCGCCCTTGAGCGCAGCCTGCATGGGCGTCTCGCCCTCCTCGATGTGCCGCGAGATGTTCTCCAGCATGACGATGGCGTCATCGACCACGAAACCGGTGGCGATGGTCAAGGCCATCAGGGTCAGGTTGTTGATCGAGAAGCCGGCCAGGTACATCACGCCGAAGGTGCCGATCAATGACAGCGGCACGGCAATCGACGGGATGATGGTGGCACTGACGCGGCGCAGGAAGACAAACGTCACCATCACCACCAGGACGATGGCGATCAGCAGTTCATGCTGCACATCCTTGACCGCGGCGCGGATGGTCTGGGTGCGGTCGGTCAGCACCGCCACCTCGAGGCCGGCTGGCAGGTTGTCGGTGATCGACGGCAGCAGGTCCTTGATGCGATCGACCACCTCGATGACATTCGCACCGGGCTGGCGCTGGATGTTCAGCAGTACCGCCTGGCTCTGGTTGGCCCATGCTGCGAGGCGTTCGTTCTCGGCCCCGTCGACGATTTCGGCGACGTCCTTGAGGCGCAGCGGCGCACCGTTGTTGTACGCCAGGATCAGGTTGGCGTACTCCTCGGGCGAGCGCAGCTGGTCATTGGCATCGAGCATCGACACCCGGGTCGGGCCATCGAAGTTGCCTTTGGGCTGATTGACGTTGGAGGCACCGACCAGGGTACGCACGTCTTCAAGGTTCAGGCCATTGGCGGCCAACGCATCGACGTTGACCTTGATGCGCACGGCCTGGCGCTGGCCACCGGCGATGCTGACCATGCCCACGCCGCTGATCTGCGCCAGCTTCTGCGCTACACGGGTATCGACCAGGTCGTTGAGCTTGGGCAACGGCATGGTCTTGCTGGAAATGGCCAGGGTCAACACCGGAGTATCGGCAGGGTTGACCTTGTTGTACACCGGAGGGGCCGGCAGGTCGCTGGGCAACAGGTTGCTGGCGGCGTTGATCGCAGCCTGTACCTGTTGCTCGGCGACGTCCATGTTCATGTCCAGGCTGAAGCGCAGGGTCAGCACCGAGGCACCGCCAGAACTGGTCGATGCCATCTGGGTCAGGCCCGGCATCTGGCCGAACTGGCGCTCGAGCGGCGCCGTGACGGCACTGGTCATCACCTGCGGGCTGGCGCCCGGATACAGGGTCATGACCCGGATGGTCGGGTAATCGACCTGCGGCAAAGCCGAAACCGGCAGCAGCGTGTACGCGATCAGGCCGGCCAGCACGATGGCCAGCATGCTCAGCGTGGTGGCGACCGGGCGAAGGATGAACAGACGCGACAGGTTCATGCGCCCGCCTTGCCTGCCGCTTCGCTGGTCTGGGCCGAGCCTTTGCTGTCCTGCCCCTGCAGGTGCTGGCCAGGCGTGGCCGGTACCTGCGAGCTGTCCTCAACCACGTCGACCTTGGAGCCCTCGCGCAGACGGTCGGTGCCCTCGAGCACCAGGCGGTCACCCGCCTTCAGGCCTTCGAGGATGACACTGTTCTCACCGTCACTGGGGCCAACCTTGAGCTTGCGCACATTCACCGTGTTGTCGGCAGTGACGACATAGGCGAAGGTGCCGTCGTTGCCGAACTGGATGGCCGCCGCCGGGGCCATGACGACCTGCTTGAGGGTGTCGGCCAACAGGCGCACGTTGACGAACTGGTTGGGGAACAGCGCCATGTCCTTGTTCTCGAAGCGGCCTTTGAACTTCAGGGTACCGGTGGTGATGTCTATCTGGTTGTCGATGCTGGCCAGCACACCCGTGGACTGCAGTTTGCTGTCGCCACGGTCCCAGGCCTCGACCGGCAGGCTTGCACCGCTGCGATAGCGCTCCAGAACCGTGGTCAGCTCGGTTTCCGGCAAGGTGAACGCGACGCTGATCGGTTCGGTCTGGGTGATGACCACCAGTGCGGTGGTGTCATTGGCCGCCACCAGGTTGCCCAGGTCGAGCTGACGCAGGCCCACCCGGCCACTGATCGGCGAGCGGATCTGGGTGAATTCGAGGTTCAGGCGGGCATCGTTGACCTGAGCCTGGTTGGTTTTGACAAGCCCCTGGAACTGCGCCACCTGAGCTTGGGCCGTATCGAGTGTCTGCTTGGCGATGCTGTCCTCGGCGTACAGGCCTTTATACCGCGCCAGGTCGACCTGGGCGTTCTTGAGCTGTGCCTGGTTCTGCGCCAGCGTACCTTCGGCCTGCTGCAGCGCGATGCGGTAGGAGCGCGGGTCGATCTCGGCGAGCAAGTCGCCAGCCTTGACCTGCTGGCCCTCCTTGAAGTGGATTTTCACCAGCTCACCGGCAACGCGGCTACGTACGTTGACGGTGTTGGTGGCGGTGACCGTGCCAAGCGCCTTGTAGTAGAGCGGGAAGTCGCCCAGCCGTGCGGGTTCTACGCGCACGGGCACTGCCTCTGTGGAGCCCCCGAAACCGGGGCGCCCCATGCCGATGCCCATCCCTTTGCCCGGCCGCCCGCCGCCCGGTTCATGTTGGCCAGGCGTTGCAGCGGGCCACAACCACCAGGCCAGCAAGGCCACCAGCAGCAGGATCAGCAGGCCAACCAGCCAGCGACGAGGGGATCGGGAGACGGAAACTTGCATGGGTTGAACGAACCTTGTTCGGAATGACGACTGGGGAAGGTGAACGATAAGCACTGGCACTCTTTTAGCAAAGGCCCTTTACCAGAGGTTTACCTTTGCCTGACGTTGCCAAGAGTTTGAACTTTAAATGAAAACGGCCCGGAGTGTGTTCCGGGCCGTTACAGGGTGTTGCTTGGAAAGGCAAGGCGCTGGAGAGTTCCGCAGCCGGAGCCGGGAACATAGCCTGCCCCAGGCTCAATGCCAGGCAGCGACGGGCCGCGTCAGCATCCCTGACTAGCCCCGCTGACTGGCATCAGCCCTATACGCTCCTTACTTCAATACCGCCAGGGCCGCGTCGTAGTTCGGCTCGTCAGCGATTTCGCCAACCAGCTCGCTGTGCAGCACCTTGTCGTTTTCGTCCAGCACCACCACGGCACGGGCAGCCAGGCCAGCCAGCGGGCCGTCAGCGATGGCCACACCGTAGTTTTCGAGGAACTCGCGACCACGCAGGGTCGACAGGTTCTTCACGTTCTCCAGGCCTTCAGCGCCGCAGAAGCGCGCCTGGGCGAACGGCAGGTCGGCGGAAATGCACAGCACCACGGTGTTGGCCACATCGTTGGCCTGGGCGTTGAACTTGCGCACCGAGGTGGCGCAGGTCGGGGTGTCGACGCTTGGGAAGATGTTCAGCACCTTGCGCTTGCCGGCGAAGTCCTTCAGCGACTTGTCGGCCAGGCCTTCACCTACCAAGGAAAAGGCGGGAGCCTGGGCACCGGCCTGCGGCAGCTCGCCGTTGACCTGAACCGGGTTGCCTTTGAGAGTCACTTGAGCCATGGACGAAATCCTTATGCGGGGTTTGAAAAGGACACTGAGTTAAGCATGAAGGCGCCCGGGTGCCTATGGGGTTAAATGAAATTGTTCTATTGCCTGACAGTTTTTGTGGACAAAAAAATGTCCGGGTTGCACCAGGCAGCCCGGACATTGATCAGCGCGAAGGACGGGTCAGCCCAGCAGGCCGTACACCACGGACGTCAGCGCGACCAGGCCAACCACCACAACGAAAACGTTGGACAGCGCGCCACTGTACTTGCGCATCGATGGCACGCGGCGGATCGCGTACATCGGCATCAGGAACAGCAACACGGCGATGATCGGGCCACCCAGCGACTCGATCATGCCCAGGATGCTCGGGTTCAGGGTGGCGACGATCCAGCACACCACCAGCATCAGCGCGGCGACCACACGGTCCAGCGCCTTGGCGCCCGGGCGTGCGCCGGTCTTGGCGATGATGCCCTTCAGGCCCTCGCTGGCACCGATGTAGTGCCCCAGGAACGACTTGGCGATGGCGACGAAGGCGATCAGCGGCGCGGCGAAAGCGATCGTCGGGTTACTGAAGTGGTTGGCCAGGTAAGACAGGATCGACAGGTTCTGCGCCTTGGCTTCAGCCAATTGAGCGCTGTCGAGGGTCAGTACGCAGCTGAACACGAAGAACAGCACCATGGCCACCATCAGCAGGTGCGCGCGGGCCAGGATCTGGCCGCTGCGCTCGTCAGCGTGGTCGCCATACCGGCGCTTCTGGTCCACGGCAAAGGCCGAGATGATCGGCGAGTGGTTGAACGAGAACACCATCACCGGGATCGCCAGCCACACGGTGTGCAGGAAAGCCGAGCCCGATGGCAACTGAGAAGCGCTATCGAGGATCCCCCCGGTCCAGTGCGGAACCAGGTAAAGGCCCAGCAGCGCCAGGGCGACGATGAACGGGTACACCAGCAGGCTCATGACTTTCACCGTGGCCTGCTCACCGCAGCGTACGATGGCCAGAAGACCGAGGATCAGCACGAACGACAATAACGCCCGCGGCGGCGGGGTCATGTGCAACTGATGCTCCATGAAGCTGGCGACGGTGTTGGTCAGCGCCACGCTGTAGATGAGCAGGATCGGGAAGATGGCGAAAAAGTACAGCACGGTGATCAATGCACCGGCCTTGATGCCGAAATGCTCTTGCACCACGTCCGTGATGTCGCCGTCACCACGCCCGGACAGTACGAACCGGGTCAGGCCGCGGTGGGCGAAATAGGTCATCGGGAACGCCAGTGCGGCGAGAATCAGCAGCGGCCAGAAACCACCGAGGCCCGCATTGATCGGCAGGAACAAGGTGCCTGCGCCGATGGCGGTGCCAAACAGCCCCAGCATCCAGGTAGTGTCATGACGGGACCAGCTGCCAAGGGCAGCCGGGGTCGATTCGAAGCGTTGATCAACGCTTGGGGCCTGCTCGTTCATTCCGGGTGCAACTCCACTCGCAAGACTGCAACAGGGCTGGGAATGGCGAAACAGAGGCCTCGCACACCCCAACCAGAAAAGAGGGGCGCGATTGTGCACTGAAACCGTGCGGATGCGAAGCCCCGCCCGAGGGACGGTTGCACTTGTCTTTACAAGCGGGTTGCACTATGAGGTCACCTTGGGGCGCTGTCGCGCCACAAGGCCGCTCCTGCGGGCGCTCGCGAGGCCTTGCAGGAGCGGTATGGCGCAGTGTTACTTCTGGACGGCAGCGAACGCTTCGGCCACCCGTTGCAGGTTGGCAGGGCGCAGGCCGGACATGCACACCCGGCCGCTGTCGATCAGGTACACCCCGAACTCGTCGCGCAGGCGACGGACCTGCTCGACGCTGAAACCGGTGTAGCTGAACATGCCACGTTGGCGCAGGAAGAACTGGAAGTCCTGGCCTGGCAGCAGCACGGCCAGCGCATCGACCAGGGCCTGGCGCATATCGAGGATACGCTTGCGCATCACCTCGACTTCAGCGGCCCACTTCGCATTCAGCGCTGCATCGCCGAGCACGCCAGCCACCAGCTGAGCGCCGAAGTTGGGCGGGCTGGAGTAGTTGCGCCGTACAGTCGCCTTGAGCTGGCCAAGCACGCTTTGGGTGGTGTCTTCATCGTCGCAGACGACCGACAGGCCCCCTACCCGCTCACCGTACAGCGAGAAGATCTTCGAGAACGAGTTGCTGACCAGGCAAGGTACGCCGGCCCGGGCCATTTCGCGGATGGCGTACGCGTCTTCCACCAACCCCTCGCCGAAGCCCTGGTAGGCGATGTCGAGGAACGGGATCAACTGGCGCGCCTTGACCACTTCCACCACTTGCTGCCACTGGTGCTGGGTAAGATCGGCACCGGTGGGGTTATGGCAGCACGGATGCAGCAGCACGACACTGTTGCCTGGCAATGTCTGCAAAGTCGCCAGCATGCCATCGAAGTCCACGCCACGGCTGGCCTGGTCGAAGTACGGATAGCTGTGCACCTTGAACCCTGCACCTTCGAAGATGGCGCGGTGGTTGTCCCAGGTCGGGTTGCTGACCCAGACTTCGGAGGCCGGGAAGTAACGCTTGAGGAAATCGGCGCCGACCTTGAGCGCGCCGGAGCCGCCGACGGTCTGCACGGTCGCCACGCGCTTGCCGGTCACGGCTGGGTGGTCGGCACCGAACAGCAGCGCCTGGATCGCCTGGCGGTAACTGGCCAGGCCTTCCATCGGCAGGTACAGCGAGGCCTCGTGGGCCACGCCGGCGATGCGTTTTTCAACGGCATCCACTGCTTCGAGCTGCGGCACCACGCCGGCCTCATCGTAATAAAGGCCGATACTCAGGTTGACCTTGTCGGCGCGCGGGTCGGCCTTGAAGGTTTCCATCAACGAGAGGATCGGGTCGCCGGCATAGGCATCGACATGTTTGAACACAGCGTGCAGCTCCTTGGATCAGGACAGTTCGGAAAGGCTCAGGTGAGGATACCCGGAGTCGGCGGGCAGGAACATCACCTATTGTGCAAGGTTGTCTATGCAAGATTGCACAGCGCTCATTTGCGGCATGTCAGCCCGCCAGCGTCTTGAGCGCCTGCAGCTCAAGCTCAGTCACCGCCACCCCTTCACGCTGGGCAATTTCCCGCTCCCGGTAGCGCCGCTCGCCCGGCATGCGCGACACCCCCACGGCCTGCATCTGCTCGACCAGCGCCCGGCTGCGTTGCGCAAACCGCTCGCCTTCGGCCTTGCTCGGGTCGATGACGATGATCAGCTGCCCGGTCCACGGTGTTTTCGCCCCAGGGTGGCTCGCCCAGTCGAATTCCCAGGAGAAATGCCCCCCAGTCAGCGCCGCCGCCAGTAGCTCGACCATCATCGACAATGCAGAGCCCTTGTGCCCGCCGAAGGGCAGCAGCGCACCGCCCTCCAGAATGGCCGTGGGGTCGGTGGTCGGCTGGCCGTCGGCGTCCACGCCCATGCCCTCCGGCAACGGCTGGCCGGCCCGCGCAGCGATCTGCACGTCCCCGTGGGCCATGGCGCTGGTGGCCATGTCAAAGACGATAGGGTCATGCCCCGCGCACGGCGCGGCAAAGGCAATCGGGTTGGTGCCGAACAACGGCTTGTGGGCACCGTGTGGCACCACACAGGTCATGCTGTTGACCACGCTCAGTGCCACCAGCCCCTCATCGGCAAACGGCTCCACATCGGGCCACAGCGCTGCGAAATGGTGTGAGTTGTGAATCGCCAGTACCGCGATACCGGCGCTGCGAGCCTTTTCGACCAGCAGTGCACGCGCCGCGGCCAGGGCCGGCTGGGCAAAACCACCGCCAGCGTCGACCCGAACGAAACCTGCCGCAACGTCGACCACCTGGGGTATCGCACCGCCATTCACCCAGCCGCTGGCCAGGGTCGAGACATAGCCAGGCACACGAAACACCCCGTGACTGTGGGCACCATCGCGCTGTGCGCTGGCGCAATTGTGGGCAAGGACGTCGGCCACTGCCGCACTGCAGCCGTGACGCTGGAAGATCGCTTGCAACAACCCCCGCAGTTCGGCGAATGGCATGCGCACGGCGGGGTGGGTGGAAGGTGCAGACATCTGAAGCTCCTTTCTTGGAATTGGAATGGCGACAGCGTGGGCAGCGACAAAAACTTTCCGGCATGTGACAGCTATCTGTCAAATGTTGACGGCATGACAGAAAACATCCATCTTCTGCTCACGCCTCGCCGGGAGCAACAGCATGAGCCAACCGATCAGACAACGCCTGGAACACAGCCTGCAAGCCGCGACTGCTTCTGGCCACAAGATCGCCAGCTACATGCTCGCCAATCTCCATGAGCTGCCGTTCCAGACCTCGGCCAGCATTGCCGCCAAGCTCGGCGTCAGCGAATCCAGTGTCGGGCGTTTCTGCCGCTCCCTCGGTTATGCCCATCTCAAGGCGCTCAAGCAAGACCTTCAGAGCGACCTGGGTGATGGCCCATGGCTGGTGGGCGACCGCCTGCAGGAATACCGCCAGCAGCACGACGACAACACCCGCGCAGGCAGCCTTGAACTGGAAATTGCCGCGCTGGTACGGGTGCATGAATACAGCCGCAGCGAACCCTGGCACACAGCCGCGCAGCGCTTGGCAGACAGGCCGCGGGTATTCATCGCCGGTTTCCAGACCGAGCGTGGTGTGGCCCAGTGCATGGCCCACCTGCTGCACTACCTGCGCGACGGCGTTCAGGTGGTCGACGGCAGCGCCGGGCACTTTGGCGAGGTGCTGCTCGGGCGCCCGGAAAACAGCGCGTTGGTGGTGTTCGAGGCGCGCCGCTATTCCCGCCATGCCCTGCTGTTGTGCCAGAAGGCCCGCCAGGCGGGCATACCGGTCACGCTGGTGACCGACACCTTCTGCGACTGGGCCGACGCCAATGCCGACGAGGTCTTCCGCATCCCCACCGAATTCAACCTGTTCTGGGAGTCCACCTCGGCCATGCTGTCGTGGGTGCACCTCATGGTCAACGAGGTCTGCAAGAAGCTCGGGCCTGATGTTGAAAAACGCTTGGAAGCAACTGCCGCTCTACATAACGAATTCGTCGGCTACACGACGGGAAAACAACAATAGCAAGAGTGCAAGAGGTGCGAGATGAACAAGACCATGGCTATGGTGGGTGCATGTGCCCTACTGCTGGCGGCTAACGCCAGCGCCGAAACCCTGCGCTTCGCCACCGAGGGGGCCTACCCGCCCTTCAACTATGTGGATGCCGACAACCAATTGCATGGTTTCGACATCGACATCACCCACGCCCTGTGCGAGCAGATGAAAGTCGAATGCACCCTGGTGGCTCAGGACTGGGAAGGCATCATCCCGGCCTTGATGGCACGCAAGTACGATGCGGTGGTGGCCTCGATGATCGATACCCAGGAGCGGCGCAAGAAAATCGCCTTCACCGACCACTACTACCGTACCCCGCTGACCGTTGCCGTGGCCAAGGACAGCAAGATCAGTGATGCGCAGACCACCTTCGAAGGCTACACCGTGGGTGCCCAGTCGTCCTCGACCCAGGCGATCTACGCCGAAGATGTGTATGGCAAGGCGGGGGCTGACGTGAAGCTCTACCCCACCATGGACGAGGCCAATGCCGACCTCGCCGCCGGCCGCCTGGACGGGGTGATCGCCGACAAGTTTCCGCTGCATGAGTGGATGAACAAGAACGGTCAGGATTGCTGCAAGGTGTTGGGTGACGTAGCCGGGACCAAGGCCGATGCCGCCATCGCCGTGCGCAAGGACGATGAAGCACTGCGCCAGCGCCTGAATACCGCATTGGCGCAAATCGTCGCCAACGGTACCTACCAGAAAATCGCCAGCAAGTACTTCGACTTCGATATCTACAACTGACTGTCAGGGCCCCATCGCTGGCAAGCCGCCGCAGATTTTCCAGGCTGTGGACCATCGCTGGCACCCGGCTTACCACCGCCTCAAGGCCTGCAAGGTATCGGTGAGGCAGGCTTGCCAGCAGCCCCAAGGGCGATGCGGTATCGGTGGGAGCCGGCTTGCCGGCGATGGGGCCCGGCTAGTGAACACAAGGGATATGCCATGCTCGAACAATTGTCCTTGCTGTCCTTCGCCAGTGGTGGCTGGGGCCAGGCGCTGCTGGCCGGCGCTCTGGTGACCGTGTCACTGGCCCTCGCCTGCCTGCCCATCGGCTTGCCTCTAGGGCTTGCCGTAGCCCTGGCGGCGCGCTCACGCAAGCGCCTGGTGCGCGCCTGGTCCACCACGTTCTCCACCGTGTTCCGCGGCCTGCCCGAACTGCTGACCCTGCTGATCATCTATTACGGTTGCCAGATCGCCGCCCAACAACTGCTGGCCGCCATGGGCTATCAAGGTGAGTTCCTGATCAATACCTTCCTGGCAGCGATGATCGCTTTCAGCCTGGTGTTCGCCGCCTTTTCCAGCGAAATCTGGCTGGCCGCTTTCAAGACCCTGCCCAAGGGCCAGCTTGAAGCCTGTGCGGCCCTGGGCCTGGGCAAGCGCACCGCATTCTTCAAGGTGGTACTGCCACAACTGACGCGCATTGCCCTGCCGGGGCTCTCCAACAACTGGCTGTCGTTGCTCAAGGATACCTCGCTGGTCTCGACCATCTCGCTGGTCGACCTGATGCGCCAGACCAACCTTGCGGTCAGCGTGACCAAAGAACCGATGTTCTTCTACGGGGTCGCCTGCCTGGGTTACCTGCTGTTCTCGGCGCTGTCGGGACGGGTATTCGCCTACATCGAACGGCGCAGCAACCGCCACCTGCAAGGAGCACGCGCATGAGTGCCGAACAATGGCTGAGCCTGGTACTGGACCCTGACCTGCTGGAGCGCTACGGCCCACGGTTCATCGACGGGCTGCTGGTAACGGCCAAACTGGTGGCGATTTCCTTTACCCTCGGCGCCGTGCTCGGCCTGCTGCTGGCCTTGGCCCGGATGTCGCGCAAACTGCTGCTGCAACGCCTGGCGGCCGGCTACATCTATTTCTTCCGTGGCTCCCCCCTGCTGGCCCAGCTGTTTCTGCTGTACTACGGGCTTGGTTCGCTGAAGGGCTTCTGGCAGGACCTTGGCCTCTGGTGGTTCTTCCGCGAAGCCTGGTTCTGCACCCTGCTGGCCTTCACCCTGAACACTGCCGCCTACCAGGCCGAAATCTTCCGCGGCAGCCTGATGGCAGTGGCCCCGGGGCAGTACGAAGCGGCCAGGGCTTTGAACCTCAAACGCGCCACCACCTTCTTCAAGGTCATCTTGCCGCAATCCTTGCTGGTGGCCATCGGCCCGCTGGGCAACGAACTGATTCTGATGATCAAGGCCAGCGCCATCGCCTCGCTGGTGACTATCTACGACCTGATGGGCGTGACCAAATTGGCGTTTTCGCGCAGCTTCGACTTCCAGATCTACCTGTGGGCCGCCGTCCTCTATCTGGTGATCGTCGAACTGGTGCGGCGCCTGCTCAAACACCTGGAGGCCCGCCTGGGCCGCCACCTGAATTGACCGAAGGATACAATCATGCATTGCCAGACCCTTGTCCTGGGCGCCGGTATCGTCGGCGTCAGCACCGCGCTGCACCTGCAGGCCCGCGGGCGCCAGGTGGTCCTGATCGACCGCGATGAACCCGGATGCGGCACCAGCCATGGCAACGCCGGGCTGATCGAACGCTCCAGCGTCATCCCCTATGCCTTCCCCCGCCAATTCGCAGCCCTGCTGCGCTATGGCCTGAACCGCCAGCCGGACGTGCGCTACAGCCTGCTGCACCTGCCCGAAGCCGCGCCCTGGTTGCTGCGCTATTGGCGGCAGTCGGCACCGGGGCGGCTGGCCGAGGCCGCAGCCGACATGCTGCCGCTGGTCCAACGCTGCGTCGAAGAACATGACGCCCTGATTGCCGCCGCGGGGCTCGAAAGCCTGGTTCAGACCAAGGGCTGGATCGAGGTGTACCGCGACCCGGCACTGTTCGAGCAGGCCAAGGCCGAGGTCAAGGGCCTTGCACGCTACGGCCTGCATTATGAACTGCTTGAACGTGATCAACTGCAGGCACGCGAGCACCAGCTCGACAGCGCCGTCGTTGGCGGCATCCATTGGCTCGACCCAAAGACCGTGAACAACCCCGGCGCCCTCACCCGTGGTTATGCTGCGCTATTCGTTCAGCGTGGCGGGCAGTTCTTGCATGGCGATGCGCGCAGCCTGCGCCAGGTCGGCAGCCAATGGCGGGTCGAAAGCCAGCGTGGGCCGGTCACGGCCGACGAAGTGGTGGCGTGCCTTGGGCCACAGTCGGCAGACCTTTATGAGCGCCTGGGCTATACGATCCCGATGGGTATCAAGCGCGGCTACCACATGCATTACAGCACCCGTAACGGCGCCCAGTTGCACCACGCGATCTGCGACACCCAGGGCGGCTACGTGCTGGCACCGATGGCCGCCGGCATACGCCTGACCACCGGCATCGAGTTCGCTGCCAGCAGCGCCCCGGGAAACGAAATTCAGCTCAAGCGCTGCGAAGCGCTCGCGCGCGCGTTGTTCCCGGCACTGGGTGAGCGTCTGGATGACACCCCGTGGCTGGGCCGTCGGCCCTGCCTGCCGGACATGCGCCCGGTGATCGGCCCGGCGCCGCGGCACAAGGGCCTGTGGTTCAACTTCGGCCACGCCCACCACGGCCTGACGCTGGGCCCCGTCACTGGCCGCTTGGTGGCTGAACTACTCACGGGCGAGCGCCCTTTCACCGACCCTGCGCCTTACAGCGCGGCACGTTTCGACTGACACCACGCGGGAGAACAACAACATGACCGCCCCTTTGAGCGTTGCCAGCCTTGCCCCTGAACACGACCCACGCCCGGTGCTGATCCGCATAGAGGGCCTGAACAAGCACTATGGCGCGTTCCATGTGCTGCGCGACATCGACCTGCAGGTGCGCGAAGGTGAGCGCATCGTGCTGTGCGGCCCTTCCGGCTCCGGCAAGTCCACCTTGATCCGGTGCATCAACCGCCTGGAGATTGCCGAACAAGGCAGCATTCAGGTAGCCGGCACCGATCTGGCCGCCAACACGCGCCAGGCCGCCCAGGTACGCAGCGACATCGGCATGGTGTTCCAGCACTTCAACCTGTTTGCGCACATGAGCGTGCTCGACAACTGGCTGCTGGCCCCCACCAGCGTGCGCGGCCTGTCCCGCAAGGACGCCGAGGAGCGTGCACGGATGTATCTGCGCAAGGTCGGCATCGAAAACCAGGCACACAAATACCCCAGCCAACTGTCCGGCGGCCAGCAGCAACGAGTGGCCATCGCCCGTGCCTTGTGCATGAAACCGCGGATCATGCTGTTCGACGAGCCAACCTCGGCGCTGGACCCGGAAATGGTCGCTGAAGTGCTGGATGTGTTGGTACAACTGGCGGGTACCGGCATGACCATGCTCTGTGTCACCCATGAAATGGGCTTTGCCAGGCAGGTTGCCGAGCGGGTGCTGTTCCTTGAAGGGGGGCAGATCATCGAAGACAGCCCGCCTCAGGTCTTCTTCAACCAGCCGCGCACGGCACGGGCCAACAGTTTTCTGGCACAGATCCTTCATTGAGGCCACTGGCCCTTTCGCCGGCAAGCCGGCCCCCACTGTGGAAATGAGCGCTTTCAAGATCAGCGCCCTACCTGTGGGAGTCGGCTTGCCGGCGATTAGGCCAGCAAACCCGGCACAAAGCCCCTTTATTGCACGGCTGCAATGACCCAACTGCGTCGTTAAATATAATTGACCTAACCCCCTGTCAAACCCTTGCCGCCTGAGGCTCGCAAGGCTTTTAGCCCCCGAATTCAGGCGCTTTAGCCCATTTCAGTCGTTTGACATATCGAACGGCTCTGGCAAGCTATCTACAAGCCCCGACCGGCATCGTCGCCTCTGACGAGCCGGCAGTGCTCGGGGCTTCAGGTAGCACACCAGGCCCCGCGCCGTGCACCTGCAAAACAACGGCAGGTCGAACCTGTCATAAGGTGACATATGTCCAACAGCAACATTGGCAACAAGCAACCTTCCCTGCGCAAACCCGTCGTCCTGATGACCATGGGCAGCCAAGAGCGCAAAGGCCATGACTACCAGGTCATGACCCACAAATACATCACCCCGCTGGTCGATTTCGCCGATTGCGTCCCGGTGTTGGTGCCCACCTGCTGTGGCGTCGATGACCTGGAGACCTATCTGGACATGGTCGACGGCGTCTACCTGACCGGTGCCGGCAGCAACATCGAGCCGAGCCTGTATGGCCAGGAAAACCAGACCCCAGGCAAAGGCCAGGACGTCAACCGCGACCTGTTCGATATTCCGCTGGTCAAGGCAGCGCTCAAGCGCGGCCTGCCCATCTTCGGTATCTGCCGTGGCATGCAGGAAATCAACGTCGCCCTGGGCGGCGACATTTACCAGAAGGTTTACGCTGAACCCGGCTTCAACGACCACCGGGAAAACCCGGAAGACCCGGTCGAGGTGCAATACGCTCAGGTGCATGGTGTGAAGATCAAGGCGGGCAGCTGGCTGCACGACGCCCTTGGCACCGACGAGATCCGCGTCAACTCGCTGCACGGCCAAGGCCTGCGTAACCTGGGTACCGGCATCGAGCCGATCGCCCATGCCGAAGATGGCCTGGTCGAAGCGATTCACGGTCCGAGCATTTCGCCCTTCCTGTTCGCCGTCCAGTGGCACCCGGAGTGGCAAGCGGCGAAGAATCCTGATTCGATCAAGATCTTCCAGGCCTTCGGCGACGCCTGCCGCGCACAGGTGCGCAAGTCCCAGATCAAGCGCCAACAGGCCGCCTGACCCTCAGCTTCGTTAGTTTTGATCGCGGGGCGGCGCAAGGCCGCCCCCGCTTCCCCGGTCACCCTCTGCTGGTCCCAGAACACTTCCCGTGGCTGCGGGCGGCGGGCTTGCGCCTGTCTCCGCGATCCTTTTTACCCCGCCAACCTAGAGATACGATGACTGTTTAGATAGTCGTCGTCAGACTTCCCGCACCCTCGCCTCCAGTGCAGCCCGCGTGGCGGGACTCGCAACGCCCCACACGGACCTCCGTCTCTATACCTACCATCCCTCCAGCGCCCCTCATGCTCGGAAAAATTTTGTGCAGAGGGACTAGTCATCGAACAGGTTGTACGATAACTTACCTCCAACGCAAAACAACACCCTTCACCCAAGCGCCACAGGATGCCAATAACAATGACTCCACAAGAACTGAAATCCATCCTCTCCCACGGCCTGCTGTCTTTCCCGGTCACCGATTTCAATGCCCAGGGCGACTTCAACCAGGCGGGTTACATCAAGCGCCTGGAATGGCTTGCCCCGTACGGCGCCAGTGCCCTGTTCGCCGCCGGTGGCACCGGTGAGTTCTTCTCCCTGGCCGCCAGCGAGTACAGCCAGGTGATCAAGACCGCCGTCGACACCTGCGCCACCTCTGTACCGATCCTCGCCGGCGTCGGTGGCTCTACCCGCCAGGCCATCGAGTATGCACAGGAAGCCGAGCGCTTGGGGGCCAAGGGCCTGCTGCTGCTGCCGCACTACCTGACCGAAGCCAGCCAGGACGGTGTCGCTGCCCACGTCGAAGCGGTGTGCAAGTCGGTCAACATCGGCGTGGTGGTGTACAACCGCAACGTCTGCCGCCTGAACGCCGACCTGCTGGAAAAGCTTGCCGAACGCTGCCCGAACCTGATCGGTTACAAAGACGGCCTGGGTGACATCGAGCTGATGGTGTCGATCCGTCGTCGCCTGGGTGACCGGTTCAGCTACCTGGGTGGCCTGCCGACCGCCGAGGTGTATGCTGCCGCTTACAAAGCCCTGGGCGTGCCGGTGTACTCCTCGGCGGTGTTCAACTTCATCCCGAAGACCGCGATGGACTTCTACCACGCCATCGCCCGCGACGATCACGCCACCGTTGGCAAGCTGATCGACGACTTCTTCCTGCCGTACCTGGACATCCGCAACCGCAAGGCTGGCTATGCCGTGAGCATCGTCAAGGCAGGCGCGAAGATCGCCGGTTACGACGCAGGCCCGGTGCGCACGCCGCTGACCGACCTGACCGCTGAAGAATACGAAATGCTCGCAGCTCTGATGGACAAGATGGGTCCGCAATAAGCGCACCCCGCGGCCTGCCAATGCCGCACCCGGAGTGGGCTACCCCCACTCCGACTAAAACTTGTGAGCCCGCACAAAAATAACTAGTGGGAGTATTGCCAGCATGCAAGCGACTAAAAAGACGCATGTGCGCTACCTGATCCTGTTCATGCTGTTTCTGGTGACCACGATCAACTATGCCGACCGAGCCACCATCGCCATTGCAGGCTCCAGCCTGCAGAAAGACCTCGGCATTGACGCCGTAACCCTTGGTTATATCTTCTCCGCCTTCGGATGGGCTTACGTTGCCGGCCAGATTCCTGGTGGCTGGTTGCTGGACCGCTTCGGCTCCAAGAATGTCTATGCCTTCAGCATCTTCACCTGGTCACTGTTCACCCTGTTGCAGGGTTTTGTCGGTGGTCTGCCGGTCGCCTGGGCAGTGGTCACCCTGTTCACCCTGCGCTTTCTGGTCGGCTTCGCCGAAGCGCCGTCGTTCCCGGGCAACGCCCGTATCGTCGCGGCTTGGTTCCCCACCGCAGAACGCGGCACGGCGTCGGCGATCTTCAACTCAGCGCAATACTTCGCCACCGCGCTGTTCGCCCCGATCATGGGCTGGATCGTGTTCAGCTTCGGCTGGGAGCACGTGTTCGTGGTGATGGGTGCACTGGGCATCGTGTTCTCCGCCGTTTGGCTGAAAACCATCTACAACCCGCGCCAACACCCGCGCATCAGCCCGCAAGAACTCGAGCACATCGAGCAGAACGGCGGCCTGGTGGACATGGACCAGAAGCGTGGCAACGACGGCCCGAAATGGGGCTACATCAAGCAATTGCTGACCAGCCGCATGCTGCTGGGTGTGTACCTGGGCCAGTACTGCATCAATGCCATCACCTACTTCTTCCTGACCTGGTTCCCGGTGTACCTGGTGCAGGAGCGTGGCATGACCATCCTCAAGGCGGGCATCATCGCCTCGCTGCCGGCAATCTGTGGCTTCATCGGCGGCGTGCTCGGTGGTGTGCTGTCTGACTGGCTGCTGCGCCGCGGCAACTCACTGACCTTCTCGCGCAAGCTGCCGATCGTCTGTGGCCTGCTGCTGTCGACCACCATGGTCTTCTGCAACTATGTCGAAGCGGAATGGATGGTGGTCGGCTTCATGACCCTGGCCTTCTTCGGCAAAGGCATCGGCGCACTGGGCTGGGCCGTGGTCGCCGATACCTCGCCCAAGCAGATCGCAGGGCTGTCCGGCGGCCTGTTCAACACCTTCGGCAACATTGCGTCCATCACCACCCCGATCGTCATTGGCTACATCATCAGCGCCACCGGCTCGTTCAAGTGGGCGCTGGTGTATGTTGGCGCCAACGCCCTGGTAGCGATCTTCAGCTACCTGGTCATCGTCGGGCCGATCAAGCGTATCGAGTTGCGTGAAGGTGCAAAGCCAGACGCTGAGCCTGCCGCCCCGGGCGAACTGGCTGACGCACGTCACTGAGTGAGCACGCCTGCGGCCGGCAATGCCGGTGCGGGCGGATGTACAAAGCCTGAGAACATCACGAACAGGGCCCGAACATGCAGTTGATCGAACATTCCGACTCGCCCCGCTACGTCCGGCTGCACGACGACGATAACGTCGTGGTAGTGGTCAACGACGGTGGCTTGGGTGAAGGCGCGCGCTTCCCCGATGGCCTGACCCTTGTAGAAGCCGTCCCGCAGAGCCACAAAGTGGCCACCGTGCTGATCGCCAAAGGCGAGCCAGTCAAGCGCTATGGGCAGATCATTGGTTACGCCCTGGAAGACCTGCGCCAAGGCAGTTGGGTGCAGGAAAGCCAACTGGCCATGCCGTCCGCCCCCGAACTGGACAGCCTGCCGCGCTGCGATGCAGTACCGGCGCCTCTGCCTGCGCTGGATGGCTTTACCTTCGAAGGCTACCGCAACGCTGACGGCACCGTCGGCACCCGCAACATCCTGGGCATCACCACCACCGTGCAATGTGTGACCGGTGTGCTGGAGCATGCGGTCAAGCGCATCCGCAGTGAATTGCTGCCCAAATACCCCAATGTCGATGACGTGGTCGCCCTCACCCACAGCTATGGCTGCGGCGTGGCGATCAACGCCCGTGATGCCTACATCCCGATCCGCACCGTGCGCAACCTGGCACGCAACCCCAACCTGGGTGGCGAAGCGCTGGTCATCAGCCTGGGCTGCGAGAAGCTGCAGGCCGGCCAGGTGATGCACGACAACGACCCCTCGGTGGACCTCAGCGAGCCGTGGCTGTATCGCCTGCAGGACGCCAGCCTTGGCTTTAGCGAAATGATCGAACAGATCATGGGCCTGGCCGAGACGCGCTTGCAAAAGCTCGACAAGCGCCGCCGCCAGACCGTGCCGGCCAGTGAGCTGATCCTGGGCATGCAGTGCGGCGGCAGCGATGCATTCTCCGGCATCACCGCCAACCCGGCGCTGGGCTATGCCGCCGACCTGCTGGTGCGGGCCGGCGCCACCGTACTGTTCTCGGAGGTTACCGAGGTGCGCGACGCCATCTACATGCTCACCTCCCGCGCGGAAAACCAGGCGGTCGCCGACGCACTGGTGCGCGAGATGGACTGGTACGACCGTTACCTGCAGCAAGGTGCTGCCGACCGCAGCGCCAACACGACGCCAGGCAACAAGAAAGGCGGCCTGTCCAATATCGTCGAAAAATCCCTGGGCTCGATCGTCAAGTCCGGCAGCGGCGCCATTCAGGGCGTGCTCGGCCCAGGCGAGCGGGTGAACCGCAAAGGCCTGATCTTCTGCGCAACGCCCGCCAGCGACTTTGTCTGCGGCACGCTGCAGTTGGCGGCCGGGATGAACCTGCACGTATTCACTACGGGTCGCGGTACCCCCTACGGCCTGGCCATGGCGCCGGTGGTCAAGGTGTGCACCCGCACCGAACTGGCCCAACGCTGGCCGGACCTGATCGACATTGACGCCGGGCGCATTGCCAGTGGTCGTTCAAGCATCGAGGAACTGGGCTGGGAGTTGTTCCACTACTACCTGGACGTGGCCAGTGGCCGCAAGCAGACCTGGGCAGAACAACACCGGCTGCACAACGACATCACCCTGTTCAACCCGGCGCCAATCACCTGATGGTTCGGCCTTGCCCGGTATGCAAATGGCGCGCGCTCGCCTGTGGGAGCCGGCTTGCCGGCGATGCAGGCTGTGCGGTGCAGGGCACGGGCTTGGCCAGTGATCACCGGTACGCCGGCTCGCACAGGTCAGGCGCCCTTTACTGATCAACCCTTCCAAACACAGGAGCACACCATGCCTGAGATTCTTGGCCACAACTTCATCGCCGGCCAGCGCAGCGCCGCTGGCGCGCAACGCCTGCAGAGCCTGGACGCCACCACGGGCGAGGCCCTGCCCTACAGCTTCGCCCAAGCCACCGAGGCCGAGGTGGACCAGGCGGCCCAAGCGGCGGCAGCGGCCTTTGCCGAATTCCGCCAGCTGGCCCCGGCACGTCGTGCCGAGTTCCTCGATGCCATCGCTGCCGAACTGGACGAGCTGGACGACGCATTCGTCGCCGTAGTCTGCCGTGAAACCGCCCTGCCCGCCGGGCGCATCCAAGGTGAGCGAGGCCGCACCAGCGGCCAGATGCGCCTGTTCGCCCAGGTACTGCGCCGTGGCGACTACCTTGGTGCACGCATTGACCTGGCCCTGCCTGAACGCCAGCCGCTGCCCCGCGTAGACCTGCGCCAGATGCGCATCGGCGTCGGCCCGGTCGCCGTGTTCGGCGCCAGCAACTTCCCACTGGCCTTCTCCACCGCGGGCGGTGATACCGCTGCAGCCTTCGCCGCCGGTTGCCCGGTGGTGTTCAAGGCACACAGCGGCCACATGGCCACTGCCGACCTGGTCGCGGCGGCCATCGTTCGCGCTGCCGAACGCACCGGCATGCCCAAGGGTGTATTCAACATGGTGTTTGGCGGTGGCGTGGGTGAGTGGCTGGTCAAGCACCCGGCCATCCAGGCGGTCGGCTTCACCGGTTCGCTCAAGGGCGGGGACGCACTGTGCCGCATGGCCGCAGAGCGCCCGCAACCCATCCCGGTATTCGCCGAAATGTCGAGCATCAACCCGGTGATCATCCTCCCGGGCGCGCTGGCCAAACGTGGCGACGCCATTGCCCGCGAGCTGGCCGGCTCCGTGTGCCTGGGTGCTGGCCAGTTCTGCACCAACCCGGGCCTGGTCATCGGCCTGCAATCGCCACAGTTCAGCCAGTTGCTCACCGACCTCGGCCAGCACCTGGACCAGCAAGCCGGCCAGACCCTGCTCAATGCCGGTGGCTTGCGCAGCTACGTGAGCGGCCTGGAGCACCTGCAGGCCCACGCCGGCATCGAACACCTGGCAGGCCAGCCTCAGGAAGGCAGCCAGGCGCGTGCACAGCTGTTCAAGGCTGACGCCCGCTTGCTGGTGGACGCCGACCCGCTGCTGCAGGAAGAAGTGTTTGGCCCGACCACCGTTGCCGTTGAAGCCCAGGACACCGCGCAGTTGCGCGCCGCCCTGCTCGGCTTGCGTGGTCAGCTGACCGCTACGCTGATCGGTGAGCCTGAAGACTTCGAAGCATTTGCCTGGCTGGTACCGCTGCTGGAAGAAAAGGTTGGCCGCATCCTGATCAATGGCTACCCGACCGGCGTGGAAGTGTGCGATGCCATGGTCCACGGCGGGCCGTACCCAGCCACCTCCGATGCCCGCGGTACGTCAGTCGGCACCCTGGCCATCGACCGCTTCCTGCGCCCGGTGTGCTACCAGAACTATCCGCAGTCGCTACTGCCCGAGGCACTGCGTGACAACAACCCGCTGGGCCTGCGCCGCCTGGTGAATGGGCAATGGAGTGACGGCGCGCTCTGAATGCTCTGATGCGATTAAAAGCCCCGTATTTACGGGGCTTTCTTTTAACGCTTGCATTGGATTTACCGGCCCTATCGCCGGCAAGCCGGCTCCCACCGCGACCGCGCAGATCTTCAGGCCTGCGCTTACCCGTGGAAGCATCTGGCTTGCTCAACTGCTAAAAGCTGACGCAAATCCCTGTGAGCTGGCTTGCCGGCCCACCGCGACCGCGTCGCTCTTCAGGTCTGTGCTTTACCTGTGGAAGTACCTGCCTTGCTCAACTGCTAAAAGCTGACGCAATCCCTGTGGGAGCCGGCTTGCCGGCGATGGGGCCCGCACAGCCAGCCGCGCTATCAAACCCCTTGCGCTTCAGCTTCCGCATGCGCCTGACGCAACCGCTCCCGGCTGTTGCTCAGGTGCATGCGCATGGCCATCTTGGCCCCTTCACTGTCGCTTCGGGCGATAGCTTCGTAGATCGCCTCATGCTCGTGCATCAACCGGCTCATGTAGTGGGCCTGGTCATCATGCGCCAGTCGCGCCGAGTTGAGCCGGGTGCGCGGGATGATGCTGGTACCGAGGTGGTTGATGATATCGGCGAAGTAGTGGTTGCCGCTGGCCTGGGCGATACGCAGATGGAACTGGAAGTCCGCCGACACGGCATCCGTGGCATGGGCCGCGCCCTCGTTGAGTTCGTCCAGCGCCGCGCGCATACTTGCCAGCTCTTCTTCGCTGCGCCGTTGCGCCGCCAGGCCTGCCGACTCGATCTCCAGGGCGATGCGCAGCTCCAGTACCGCCAGCACCTCACGCAGCGTGACCACGGTGGCCGGGTCGATGCGGAAGCCGCCCGTGGCAGGCGTATCCAGCACGAAGGTGCCGATGCCATGGCGGGTCTCGACCTGCCCGGCCGCCTGCAGCCGCGAGATCGCCTCACGCACCACGGTGCGGCTCACGCCCTCCTCGGCCATGATCTGCGACTCGGTCGGCAGCTTGTCGCCACGCTTTAGCTGGCCGCTACGGATACGCTCGGTCAGCACCGTGACCAGTTCCTGAGCCAGACTGCGCGGCTTGCGCCGGGTCTTTGCCTGTACCTGTTGCTCTGTCATGCCCTGTTTTTCACCTTGAAAGACAGCCGCCATGATAGCGCAAGCAGTTGTACGATCACATCCATCCGACGCGGTATTTATGGACGCAATGCCCCCTGCACAAAGGGCGTCGGAATTTAGCAGCGCAGCAACGGACCTAACCGCGAAGGAGCCAGGACAGACGGCACACATCCCGGTACTGTATAGGCATCGATTGGTCACTCCATGGAAGGAAAACCGCTGATGAAAACCTTCGATCGCTGCCTGCTCTGCTGCGGGCTGATCATTCCGTCCTGGCTGCTGCTTGGCGTTTGGTTCACCGCCCAGGCCTACCCCGGCTACGACCATCTGCAGCAGGCCATGAGCCAGCTGGGCGCAGTGGGCGCCCCAACCCAACGCTGGTCACCCCTGCTCAACAACTTCCCCCTCGCGGTGCTGTTTACCCTGTTCGCCTGGGGCCTGGCGCGGCGCTGGCGTGGCTCGAAGCTCGCCCTGGCCAGCGCTGCACTGGTACTGCTGCATGGGCTCGCTAGCGCCGGCACCGGTTGGTTTGCATGCGATCAGGGTTGTGCGCCTGCGCAACCTTCCCTGTCGCAGCAACTGCACAACCTCTTCGGCTTGATCATGTTTCTCTCGTTGACCCTGGCCAGTGCGCTGTGGGCATGGGCCGGGAAACGCGTGGCCGGCTCACCCGCGCTGGGGGTCTTTTCACTGGTTTGTGTGGTAATTGCGATCGCCACTGCCGCCCTGATGGCCAAAGCGGCGCAGGACGGGCAGTTGTTCGGCCTGTACCAAAGGCTGAACTATGGCGCCTCGGTGATCTGGGTCGCCGGGCTTGCGCTGTATAGCCTGCGGCCCACACTGGCAAATCGCCTGCGCATCGCCACCACTTGACCCTAAACGTACTGGCCCCCAGGCATTTGAAGCGAGGGCAAACTCCGTTCTTCTTCAGATGCTTAGGACAGCAACATGCGAGTATTTCTAGCAACGGTAGCCGGCTGCCTGCTGGCCACCACTGCCTTCGGCGCCCAGGCCAGAGCGCTGAGCCAGAACGACCGCCATGTGTGTAGCTGGGGCTCGCAGATCGCCGCCGAGGCCCAGCGGGCCAAGCTTTCCGGCGTGACCTTGTATGCCACGCGCAAGAAACTGCAGGTACGCCGGTTCGCCAAGCCGTGGATGCGCATGACCGCCTTTGGCATCACCGAACAGACCTACAACAGCCGCTCGCGGTTAAAGCCGGCAGCCATCAAGCAAACCTACTACGAACAATGCGTACACCACGCAGTCGCAAAACGTTAAAGGTTTATTAATCAGATAGTTGAACAATTAATCTCATAAAGAACCTGAGACAATTCAAGCTCAGGCGGCCCCACCTTGCACGCCTCTTGACTGCAGTGTTCCCACACGATGAAGGTCGAACCAGACAGATCCCGGCCGCCAAATGCCGGCGACCAGGGCCACACTGTTTTCAACAACCCGTCAGCGCCGCTGGCCGGCGCTCACCGGCAAAGAAGAACGGGCGCAGGCGCACGCCAATCATGTTCCCGGTGTAGGCCGCGACCAGCCACAGCCAGCCATGCACGCTACCCGAGGCGATGCCGCTGAAGTACGCGCCAATGTTGCAGCCGTAGGCCAGACGCGAACCGTAGCCGAGCAGCAGGCCACCGAGCACTGCGGCGATCAGCGAGCGCAGCGGGATGTTCAGGCTCGGCGCAAAACGCCCTGCCAGGCCAGCCGCCAGCAGCGCACCCAACACGATGCCAAGGTCCATGACGGTGGTCACG